>JBBPZQ010000047.1:0-11498 GCA_038198935.1 Anaerolineae bacterium | reverse complement strand
CCAGAAGTGGACGATGCCCATTCGTGACTGGCACCGCGCCTTGCAGCAATTCGCCATTGTGTTCGAAGGCAGAGTCTCGTTACCCTAACCAGCACGCACTGACTCAAGACCATTTACACAAATTACTTGACACCGTCGTCCTCACGCCATATCCAGATTCGAGCCTGCTTCTCTTTCGCCTCATGCTCGAATACCAGTTTCCCCTCACTATCCCGGTACTCAGCGTTGCTGTAGTTATACAGTCCCTTCCAAGGATCATTGCTTCTCTCGTCGTCCCAATCCAATCCTGCGCCTTCGACTTCTTCGCGGTACGATATCTTATGAAGTTCGTAGAGTCTTCTAACTTCCTCCTCAATTTGTATTATGGGCGGGTAGGCCGGATTTAGGCGCGCCACTAGCGCCATCACTTCCTCAAACCCAGGCTTTGGCTCGCGAAACATTGCTCTATCCAGTTCAGCTGTCGGTCGGTCTTTTGCGTAGGCCAGCACGTATTCGTGGTATGTTGAATAGTTTGGCGCTTGACTGTTGTTAGTGTTCATCGACCAAATCAATTCCTCAACCTTATTGTCCGTCCCAAACAAATCATCCAGGACATGTTGAAGTAGCGTGCGCTCAGTCTTGTCAATACTGACGAAGATTGCCCCATCCTTGGGCAGAGTGGAATGAAGCAGGTCAAGGCGGTCGTACATCATCGTGACCCACGATGAATACCGATAATTGTTTTTATATGGGATTGAGCTACTTGAGGTGTTATACGGCGGATCAATGTAAATGCACTTCACGCGCTCGCGATACTTCTCCATCAAAAGGCGCAATGCCTGAAAGTTCTCACTGTGGATGAGCAAGCCATCGGTTTGCTCGTCGAGATCATCAATCGTCGCCAATAAGCGGTCTTTGAAATCGTCATCGAAGAATTGTGTATCGAGCACCAGCGAAGGATGATCCTTCAAGAACTTCAAAGTCGCCTTCCCATTCCCCTTCGGCTTCTTCACCTTGAACAGGCGCTCCCACTCCGCCCATTGCTCTTTGCTCGCTGCCACTTCGGCATAGAACGCTTCGGGCACACGATCAAGCGTGATGCACCAGTCGGTGCGCACCACAAACTTCTTCTTCTCGAACAGCCGCTTTTGAAAATCCTCGATCTGCGCGAGAAACGCAATGATGCGCCGTCCGATCTGTCGCACGACTTTGGCGCGCGCTAACAGGCGGCGATACGACTCAGTGTCGGCGTCCATCTCCCCGCCGAGGTCATCCAGCAGAAAGACTTCGTTCTTGATGAAGAATTCCAACTCGCGCTCCAGGAAGTCGCGCAAGTTCTTGTGAATAAAGTAATCGGACGTATTGCGGCGCGTGTACTTGGTCAGATGCCGCAATAAGAGCGAGCGGTCATCGTCGGCGGTTCCCTGTGACAGCAAGCCTTTGAGCGTGGCGTGAGACACGGAGTTGACGAGTGCGAGCGCTGCGCTGGTGTTGATACCTTCCTGCACCTTGTTCTTGACATTGGTTTCTTTTTCTTTGTCTGATAACGGGCGATACTCAAAGAACAGCGTGCAGGTGTTGGTATCCTTATCAAATTCGACGGGCGACTTGGCGCGCGGAATGAAGTAGCGATTCTCGCCCTTGTTGTTGTTCTGCTCGGTCTGCGCTGCCGTCAGTTTGAAGTGCACCGTGAATCCGCCGGGTTGCACGCGGAAGGCATAGTCACGAAACGTCTCGGTCGTTTTGACGTAATACTGGTCGCGGTTCGCCCAGTGGAAGAAAACTTCCTCGCCATTGTACGGGATGTGATACTTGGGACGGCCAAAGCGCGGCTGTATGATGAAGTCGCCGTCGGAGTAGTAGCGGGCGAAAAAGGTGTAGAGGTCGTTGTAGACCTGCGCTTCCTGCTCGGCAGAGACACGCATCTGCTTTGCCTCTTCCTGTTTTGCCGTAAATTGCAGCACCAATGGTAGTTGCATGAATTGCGGCAGCACAGATAGGTTGCCGTTCGCGTCTATGGCGTTCGCGCCGTATGCTTGGCGGACTTCTTTTGCTAACACAGCAATTTCCGCCTCCGCATTCTGGCTCGCACTTGCCGTGAAGACGGAGAGCGCGTCATTAACTGCGTCCAGCAAATCTTTCGAAATAAACGCTTCAACTTCGGCGCGCTTCTGGTTCATGATGCGGTAAATGCCGAAGTCCAACTCGGCACTGTCGAACTGGAAGAGTTCGCGCAATTTGTTTTGGAGTTGTGTTCGGTAATCGTTCATAGATTTTTCCATTACGATTGGATGTCCTTCATGCAATGGGTCGCATTATACTATGAGTTGGGAGCGGGTTATAGTCCTATTGTGAGACGCGATGTCGTTCGGTATGCTGGCTTGAGGAGACCCGCGAGGGCTTGAAAGAACGGCGACAGCGGATGAAGCAACGGACAAACGGATATTCATCGCAGCATCCGTTTGTCCGTTGACTCGTCCGTTGTCATCGCACACAGATTGCGAGGTAGGATGATGCGAAGTCAGGTACGAGTATGGACATTGCTTGCGATGACGTTCATCGTGATGATTGCAGTGTTCGCGCTTGCGCTGCGCACGCCAAGTGCGAGCGCCAACATCGCGGGCTGCCCGATGTTTCCGACGGACAATGTGTGGAACGCGCGCGTGGATGCGCTGCCGGTGCATCCGCAGTCGGCGGCTTACGTCAATTCGATTGGCGCGAGCAAGCCACTGCACCCGGACTTCGGCGCAGGCGACTGGGCGGGCTACCACATCGGCATGTCGTATGCGACGGTGAACGGTTCGCAGCCACTCGTGCCGATCAACTACACGGCATACGGCAGCGAGAGCGACGCGGGCCCGTTCCCGATTCCGCCGGATGCGCCGGTCGAGGGCGGCAACTACATCACGAACACGGGCGACCGCCACGTGCTGGTCGTGGACACGACGAACTGCAAGTTGTACGAGTTATTCAACGCGTGGAAGCAGCCGGACAATTCGTGGAACGCCGATTCGGGCGCGGTGTTCACGCTGACGGCGAACGCGCCTTTGCGGCCCGCAGGCTGGACATCGGCGGATGCAGCGGGGCTGCCGATTCTGCCGGGGCTGACGCGCTACGACGAAGTAGTATCAGGCGTCATCACGCACGCGCTGCGCTTCACTGTGCACTGCTCCGCGGGCTACATCTGGCCCGCGCGCCATCGCGCCGATTACGGCTCGTGCGCGAATCCGCCGCCGATGGGACTGCGCTTCCGACTGAAAGCATCGTATCCGATCACGCCGTCGCTCAATCCACAGGTGAAAGTGATCTTGACCGCGCTCAAGCAGTACGGCATGTTCGTCGCCGACAACAGTTCGAGCGGCGACTGGTACCTCAGCGGCACGCACGACGCGAACTGGAACGACGACCGCTTGTTGAACGAACTGCGGCTCGTGCACGGCTCAGACTTTGAAGCGGTGGATGAATCGGGGCTGATGGTCAATGTCAATTCGGGGCAGGTGCGGACGTGCAATTGCATTCCAATGTTGTGGCTGCCACTCTTGAAAAAGTGAACAGTCAACAGTGAACGGTGAGCAGTATTGCAGTTTCACGCGGCAGGCACAGTGATGAGTTTGCGTTCGCGATCAGCAGCAAAAGCGAGGCACGCCTGAATGTCTTCGTGTGTCAGATCGGGGAAATCATCCAAGAGTTCAGATTCGGTCATCCCTGCGGCTAAATATTCAAGTACATCTTGCACAGTCATGCGCAAGCCGCGAATACACGGCTTGCCGCCGCGCTTATCAGGCTCGATGGTGATGTAGTTTCGGTAATCCATAACAGCATTATGTCCGTTTTGGTCGTGCGGGTCAAGACACCAGTGTGCAGTCAACAGTGAACAGTGAACAGTGTGGAGTAACGGTTGACTGTTCACCGTTCACCGTTCACTGTTCACCGTTCACCGTTCACCGTTCACCGTTCACTGTTCACTGTTCACTTCCCTTTTGCCTCGCTCTGCCACTGATACAACTTGTTCAGCGCTTCGAGCGGCGAGAGCGCGGCGAGGTCGAGCGACTTCAACTCGGCGATGAGCGGATCGTCGAGCGAGAAGAGCGCGAATTGCGGCTGCGCTTTGCGAGTGCCGCGCTTCTCAATCGCCCCCTGCTCTAACTCCTGCAAAATTTCTTCGGCGCGCTGAATGATCGGGCGCGGCAGTCCCGCCAACTGCGCGACGTGGATGCCGTACGAGCGATCCGCGCCGCCGCGCATGATCCTGCGCAAGAACGTCACGCGTCCCTCGGCTTCAGACACGCCGACGTTGTAGTTGCGCACGCGCGGCAAGCGATCCGCCAGCGCGATCAATTCGTGGTAGTGCGTGGCGAACAGCGTCTTGGCTTGCAGGCGCGGATGGTTGTGAATGTATTCGATCACGGCCCACGCAATTGAGAGACCGTCGTAGGTGCTCGTGCCGCGCCCGATCTCGTCGAGAATGAGCAGACTGCGCGGCGTGGCGTGGTGCAGGATGTTGGCTGTCTCGACCATCTCGACCATAAACGTGCTCTGCCCCGCGCTGATGTCGTCCTGCGCGCCGACGCGCGTGAAGATGCGATCCACGATGCCGAGCGTCACGTCGTCCGCCGGCACGAATGAGCCGATCTGCGCCATCAGCGTGATGAGCGCGACCTGCCGCAGGAACGTCGTCTTGCCCGCCATGTTCGGGCCGGTCAGCACGATCAACTCGCCGTCGTCCATCTGCAAATCGTTCGGCACGAACGGCTCGTCGCGCGCGCTCAGTTCGACGACGGGATGGCGGCCCGCCGTGATGTGCAGCGAGCGAGCATCGGTCAAGCGCGGGCGCACGTAGCGATTGAGCATGGCGACTTCGGCGAGCGCAAGATGCACGTCGAGCTGCGCGATGGCGTGCGCCGCGGCGAGCAGGTCTGACGCGCACACGCCGATTTGTGTCAACAGTTGTTTGTAGAGCTGCCGTTCGAGGTCGAGGCTGCGCTCTTGCGCGTTAAGGATGAGCGCCTCGTACTCTTTCAGTTCGGGCGTGATGAAGCGCTCGGCGTTGGCAAGCGTCTGCTTGCGAATGTAATTTGCGGGCGCGTGCTCCGCTTGGCCGCGACTGAGCTCGATGTAATAGCCAAACACCTGATTGTAGCCGACCTTCAGCGTGCGGATGCCCGTGCGCTCGCGCTCGCCGCGCTCGAGGTTGGCCACCCAGGTCTTCGCGTCGCGCGCAGCGAGCGCAATGCTGTCGAGTTCCGCCGAGTAGCCCGCGCGAATGATGCCCGTGTCGTTCAGCGTCGCGGGCGGTTCGTCGCTGATGCCATTCGCAATCAACGCGCTCGCGTCAGCGCAGGCGTTCTCATGCACGTTGTAAAGACGTATCAGTGCTAAGTCGCTACGTTCACGGTTCAACAGTTGCGCGATAGCCGGAATTTTTTCGAGGCTCGCTCTGAACGCGACCAACTCGCGCGGCAGGGCGACGCCTTGCACGATGCGATTGGTCAGTCGCTCGACGTCGGACATGCCTTTCAATGTATCGCGCAACTCGGCGCGCAGCAGCGTGCGCTCGAACAAAAATTGCACGGCATCCAGCCGCGCCTCGATGGCGTCACGCTCCAGCAGCGGCTGATTGAGCCACGTGTGCAGCAAGCGTCCACCCATCGGCGTGAGCGTGTGGTCGAGCACCGCGAGCAGCGAGCCTTTCGACTCGCCTTTGATGCTGCGCGTCAATTCGAGATTGCGGCGCGTGGCAGCGTCGAGCAGCATGAACTTGTCGGTGGAGTAGGTCCGCAGGTCGGTCAACTGCGTGAGCGCGCTCGACTGTGTGGCTTGTAGGTATTGCACGATGGCGCCCGCCGCAATAATCATCGTCGGCGCACCCGCGATGCCGAAGCCCTCCAGCGCGCCGACTTGAAAATGCGCGAGCAGTGAGGCGCGCGCGGTGTCCGCGTCGAAGTGCCACGCGGGAAAGCGAGTCAAGTGACAGCTGTCAAGTATCACGTTCAGTGATTCGTCGTCCGAGAGAATGAGTTCCGCGGGCTGAAGGCGTTCCAGTTCGCGCTGCATAGCGCCAAGCGCATCGCCACCGTCGAACTGCGTGACGGCGAACTCGCCGGTGGTGATGTCGCAATAGGCGAGCGCCGTGCGCTCATGTTGCGCGACGACAGACGCGAGGTAGTTGTTGCGCTTCGCGTCGAGTAGGTTCGCTTCGACGACGGTGCCCGGCGTGACGACGCGCACGATCTCGCGCGGCATCAAGCCGTCTTGCCGCGTGTCGCTCGTCTGCTCGCAGATGGCGACTTTATGCCCCTTCGCAATCAGGCGCGCGATGTAACTTTCGGCGGCGTGATACGGCACGCCCGCCATCGGCACGCGCTCGCCTTTGGCAACGGGACGCGAGGTGAGTACGATGTCAAGCTCGCTCGCGACGAGTTTGGCGTCGTCGTCGAACGTCTCGTAAAAATCGCCCAGACGAAAGAACACGATCACGTCGGGATATTGTTTTTTGATGCGCAGATATTGTTCGCGAACGGGGGTCATCGTCAGCAATCATATCGTATCTTGCGAGGCGGGGCAAGCGCACGCGCCGAAGGGGTGGGCGTCAGGGTTGTGCATGGCTTTGCACGTGCGAACGCCAGCGAATTCAATTCGTTGGCTGAATACTTGAAAATCGGCTAAAGCCGATTGCCGCGTCCGTCAGTTGGCTTGAGCCAACTTCCAAGTTTTCAGCCGTGAAATTTATTTCACGGCATTTTGGAGATTGGACAGCACAAAATCTTGACGCACACCCGCGCCGAAGAATTCTGTTAAGACTATCGTGGGACTGCGGGCGAACGCTGGTTCGATTGGCAAACACGAACCGACCTCGCAGATAATTTCGCTACGAGGTCGTTTCGTCAAAGCAGACGCGCTCGTGCGCACGTTCGGCGCGATCAGCCGTGAATGCGGACGCGCTGCGTTAGCCGATCCAATCCATCTTGCGCACGTTTTGCCAATCGCCTTCGACGCACGCGACGATGCCACCCTCAAAGCCTTGATACGCCCAACGCACGCCGTTGACGCTGACGCGCAGCTCGTTCGTGACAGGTCTGCCCAAGCCCCACTCGCGCGCTTTCTTTTGCAGCATCGCGTCGGGGTTGTAATCAATGCCAAGCGTGCGCCACGCCGCCAATCTCACTTCGTTGGGAATTTGCGCTGCGAGTGACATGATGAACTCCTTCAATGGAAAGCCTTTGGGATCGGACTTGCCCGTGATCGCGCCCGAAATCATTGCGTGCGTCACGATCACGTTTGGCTGTATCGCGTACTTCTTGACGAGGTAGATGCACAACTGCCGACATGCCTCGACCATCTCTGGCTCGTAAGTGTCAACGCCGTCGTTACGGTTGACCATCTCGATGCCGACGGAGAAATTATTCCAATCGCTCAAGCCATTGTAGAAACTCGGGCCTGCGTGCCACGCACGCAATGACTCGGACACCATCTGATAGATCGTGCCATCGCGATCAATCAGGTAATGCACGGAGACGAACGATTCGGGGTTGGAGAGCCACGCGAGGGAAGGGCCCGCCTCGCCGACCGTCGCGTGCAGCACAATCGCGCTGATCGGCATCGCCGTCGGACGCTCGTTGTAATTGTTGCTCGCATACAGGCGAGCACGTGGAAATTCAGGCAGCGCCATGCAGCCTCCTTGCGTGCATGCACACGCATTTTGATTCTAGCATGACGGTTCGTGGCGAGGCAAGGCAGCGGGCGAGTCGCAATGGGCTGCCGATTGAGGACCTATCGTCTATCGTCGCGAACAATTTTCGATCTGTCACTCATCATCCGCACTCTGCCACTTGCATTGACTTTTGTCTTCACAGATAATCAACTTCGTGCGCAACCTCGAATTCAAAGTGCGCGTTGCCGACCTCTCACGCGTGGAGCAGATCGCGCAGCAACTCGGCGCGGCGTTTGGCGGAGAGCTGCATCAACTCGATACCTACTTTGTCGCGCCGAGCGGACGCCTCAAGCTGCGCGAGATCAATCACGTGCAAGGTGAATTGATTTTCTACCAGCGTCCCGAAGGCGACGCGACGCGCTGGAGCGATTACTTCGTGGCGCCCGTCGCCGATTGCGCGGCGATGCGCGACGTGCTCACGCGCGCGTTGGGCGCGCGCGTGCAAGTGGCAAAGTCACGGCGATTATATTGGTATCGCGGCGCGCGCATTCACTTGGACGTGGTAAGCGGACTCGGCACGTTTATTGAATTTGAAGTGCCCGTGCAACTCGCACCCGACCTCCCCTATGCCGCAGGGGAGGAGCAACCCCCACCCAACCTCCCCTATGCCACAGGGGAGGAGCAAGACGCGCATGACATTATACGCGAGTTGATGCAGGCGTTTGGTTTCCGCGACGACGATTCGATTCGCGCATCGTATTCTGAATTGCTGGAGACGCTATGACGACTGATGCCGTGCTCTCGATTGACTTCGGCGGCACACAGACGCGCGCAGCGGTTGTCGCGCGCGACGGACAACTGCTCTCGCGCGCGAGCACCGACACGCTGCGGCTCGAAGGACCGGACAAAGTGATCGCGCGTTTGAAGCAGACGGCACACCGCGCACTCGACCAAGCGCCACAACAAGAAGTGAAAGCAATTGGTTTGTCCGCGCCGGGTCCGATCAATCCGTACACGGGCGTGATTTACTCCGCGCCGAACATGCCGGGCTGGACGGACATCCCGATTGGAGAGATCGTCTCGCAAGAATTCGGCGTGCCGTGCTATGCAGGTAACGACGCGAACTTGGCTGCGCTCGGCGAATGGCAGTTCGGCGCGGGACGCGGCTGCCACGACTTGATTTATCTCACGATCAGCACTGGCATTGGCAGCGGCATCGTCAGCCAAGACCAATTAATTTTGGGCAAAGAAGGCTTGGCAAGCGAGGCGGGCCACATGGTCGTCGAGCCGAACGGGCCGCCCTGTGGCTGCGGCAGTTTCGGCCATCTCGAAGCGCTGGCATCGGGGACGAGCATCGCGCGCATCGTGGAGGAACGATTGGCGAACGGACAACCGTCATCACTGCAAGAGCAGCGCGCTCACATTACCGCGCGCATGGTGAGCGCCGCCGCCGCGCAGGGCGACGCGCTGGCGAGCGAAGTCTTTCGCCGTGCGGCAGAGTACGTCGGCATCGGCATCGCGAGTCTGATCAACGTGTTCAATCCAGAGACTGTGATTCTTGGCGGCGGCGTGACGAACGCGGGTGAATTGCTGTTCGCGCCGGTGCGTGAGGTCGCGCTGTCGCGCTGTATGCCCAGGCTCGGCAGAGGCGTCAAGATTGTGCGCGCGGAGCTGCGCGACGACGTCGGCTTGCTCGGCGCAGCAGTATATGCCTTCGAGCAAATACAACGGGCGACTGGATGAGTCGCCCGTTGCGGTTGTGTATGCGGCAGATGTGTTTAGCGTCGGATGAAGGGCATCAGCACATCATGGAAATCCCGGAAGCGTCCAAACCACAGGTAGTAGGCGTGCACGCTGGTGCTGCTGCCGACGATGGTGTAGCACGAACCACTCCACGTGTTGCCGTTGAAGCCGTTGCGTCGTGAGGCGAAGTAATCGCCTGACAGCGTGTCACTCGGATCGCTGTTGCTGTAACGGGGGTAATACACCTCCCAGCCGGAGACAGCCGGATCCGGTGAATATCCGTCCCAAATCCACGTGGCGCAGTTCTCGAAGTAAGTTCCTCCGCCCCACATCAGCGTGCCAGCGGCGTCGCCGCGATCGTTCTTCGACGCCGTGGCATAGACCCACGCAGTGCTCGGACTGTAGATAATTGGCTGACTGGCCAGCGCCATCGTCGTCTCGGTGATGCGTGCCACCGCGACAAACGGATAGGTCATGCTGAACCAACTGCCTGCAGAGGTTGAGCCTGGCCACGTCTGCGTGGAGTCCCACATGAACGTTAGCACGCCGTTGGCGAGCCAGCCGGTAAAGATGCGGTCGCTGTGCGCCCAGCCGCTCCCGAATGAGCGGCGCTGACACCAGTCCGACGTCGCCGAGCCGCCGTTGCGCGGACAGCGGTTCGGATAGTTCGCGAAGTAGGCGGTGTGGTTCACGTCGTTACTGGTGATGCCGCTGAATGAGACACTCTCGGGCCAGGAGAAAATGCGCAACTTACTGGTGCTCACGTGCGCGGCGAAGTACATGACGCTGTTCGTGCGCTGCGCGAAACCGGGACTGTAAATGACGGTATTGTCAGGTATATAGAACTGGTAGTTCACACCACCACACGACGGGTACGTCGTGAATTCCGAGTTCGCGATGCGAATGATGGTTGCGCCGCCGACGGTACCGTAACGCTGAATGTCAAGATACACGTCATTGTCGCTGCGCGCGAACTTCGGCTGGTCGTAGTTGGTGCCGTTGGGTCCATAAGTGCTACCTAACTGCTGCGGCGTGAAGTCGGTGAAGCACCAGTGCATGTTGGCTAAATCGTTCTGACCCTTTGCCCATGCGATACGGATAGCATTATTGCCCGTGATGTTGTTGCCATACTGCAACACCCAAAACATCGTGTCGTGGTTCTGATCGTAATACGCGATTTGATCGCAGCAGAAGGCACCGGCCACTGTCGCCGGCGGCGCTGGAAAGAACGTCGCAGGATTGTAGAACGTCCACGTCTGGCCCAGATTGTTCGAGCGAGCCGCACCCCAGTTGTATGTCATGAGCACGATGGGCCCATTCGAGGCATGGCTGACCTCGCCGATGGGACTGGTCGTGACCGCACCGAGATCGGAATTGCGCTCGAAGACGAATGCGCTTGGCGAAATATCCACCGCGCTCGGCGCGCTATTGCCCTGCAAGACAGGCGCGGGCTTTGGCGACGTGGGCGCTACGTCGGGCGCGGCGATGACGGGCGCATTCGGATCAACCGGAGTTTGCGGCACGAACTCAGAATCATTGTCGCGCTCGGGCTGCGATTGAACTTGTGCGTTCATGATCGGCGTGCTGGAGCCGAGCGCCGACCCGTCCACACTCACACCGCCACTCGTGGTCGCATCGCCGCCGCCTTCGGGCAGCGGCAGGAGACTGTTCGCGCGCGCACCGGCATCCATCTCATCATCGTCCGAGTTGATGTTCGCGCCACCACCACCACCGCCGCTCAGCAAGACGGACGGCAACGCGGAGTAGGCCGTCGTCTCACTCAGCGGCAATGCCAACCCGCCGAGCACGACGCCGAAAAACAGCGACAATAGCGAAAGAATCAACAAGATATTGCGTTTCATCGTATTCTCCTTTGCACAGGAACGAGCAAGATCGCGCCGCTGACCAAGTGTATTCGTGGTGGCGCAACCAATAGTCAACGGTCGCGCCGCGCTTCGCGGCGACGCTGCTTCTCTCGGTCGCCTTATTATTCCTTTTCACCAAAGTTGCTTAACAACTAAACCTGCTTGATGGAAGAATCCAAGCAGGAGATCGCGGCGATGGCGCAGTCGCGCAAAACCACGATCAACCATTTGACGCAGAGCGGCACGGTTATCAGGCGTGG
>JBBPZQ010000046.1:0-7015 GCA_038198935.1 Anaerolineae bacterium | reverse complement strand
TTCATGCCAAACTGGATGTCGTCACACTCAAGCAGCGCATTGACCAAATGATTGTACGCATCCCCGCCAGCAAGCTTGAGTAACATTTTCTCATGAGGTGACGATCTCATTTCGGTAACATTTTCTCGTGACGCTACTCGTCAATTTTCAAACCTCTAAACTATTGCTCATGCATGATCTCCTCCTGATCGAAGGACACATTACGCCGCAAGATAAAGCCGCGTGCGATTATTACTACGTCCCATTCGACGTGCCTGCGAATGTCGAGCGCGTTGACGTGCGCTACACATATTCGCATCCACGTCATCACGGCGACTTGTCCGGCGTGGGCAACACGATTGACATCGGCTTGTTCGACCCGCGCGGACACGAGTTTCTGCGCGGCGCAGGCTTTCGCGGCTGGAGCGGCAGTGACCGCCAGCACATTTTCGTCGGCGAGTTCGAGACGGCGCCCGGCTATATTCAGGGTCTTATTCAAGCGGGACGCTGGCACGTCATCCTCGGCTTGTATCGCGTCGCCGACGAGGGCTGTGACTATCGCATCACGATTGACTTCACAGCAGTCGTCAGTCGTCAGTCGTCAGTCGTCAGTCGTCAGTTGCCAGTCGCCACTCACCAGTTGCCAGTCGCCAACCGCCAACCGCCACATTGGTATCGCGGCGATCTGCAATCGCACACGCATCACAGCGACGGCAAAGGCTCGCTCGCGACGTTGATCGCGACGGCACGGGCGCGCGGACTCGACTTTCTCGCCGTGACTGATCACAACACCATCACGCACAACTTGGAATTCGATTCGCATCGGACCGACGACCTGCTGCTCATCCCCGCCGAAGAAGTGACGACCTACTACGGCCACATGAACGTGTGGGGCGTTGGCGATTGGGTGGACTTCCGCGCACGCACGGCGGCCGACATGCAGCGCATCGTCGCCTCGGCGCACGCACGCGGTTATCTCACGTCGGTCAATCACCCGAAGCCCGACGGGCCACCGTGGGAATACGGCGATGCGGTGGAGTTCGACTGCATCGAAGTGTGGCAAGCGCCGTGGCCGTTTCACAACACGGTCGCGTATCAATGGTGGGATTCGCTACTGCAAGCGGGGCGGCGCGTCATCGCCGTCGGCGGCAGCGATTATCATCAGCCCGTCGAAGTGATGCAGGGCAATCCGCATCTGCTGGGCCAGCCGACGACGTGGATGCTTGCCGAACAACTGTCGTCAGACGCAATCCTCGACGCGATTCGGCGTGGGCACGTCTTCATCTCCGCCGACGTGGACGGACCGCAACTGATCGTGACGGGCACGAGCGAGGCAGGCACACACTTGACGGGCGACGTGCTCGCGCGCGCTGATTCGCTGGAGGTGACGTGCACTGTACGTAGCGCAGCGGGCCAAACGTTGCGCGTCATCGCCGATGGCGCGATTGTGCGCGAGGTGCAGATCGAAACGGAGGACTGGACACACAAGGTTGCAGTGAACGATGCGAAGCGGTACGTGCGCGCCGAAGTGAGCGAGCACGTGCAGATGTTTGGCCACGAGCAATTGGTGATGAGCGCGTTGAGTAATCCGTTTTTTGTCAGAAATAAGTAGCGGCGACTCGGCGAGTCGCCGCTACGATCAACTCTACTCGGTTTCAATCGGCGGCTTGACTTACGTCTGCATCACGACGCAATACGGCCCCGTCTGCTCGTGCAGCGCTTTGAGTTGCTCGGGCGTGGCATCGCGCGCGTCAATCTCGAACCCTGTGGCACAGCGGAAGCACCGCAGTGCCCGCGCCGTCCACACCCGTGTGTGCCTGCGCCTCATATGATCGCGCGTCTGAGGTCAATGGAACACGCAAATAGTATGGCTATATGTCCTCTGTGCCTCTGTGATGCCCTTTGTTATGTAGGCTACTTCTCCGCCACCGGCGAGAGTGCGCCTTTTTCCTTTGAGCGATCACCGCAGCCCATCAGCCAGCAGCGCCCATCACGATCCACGAACTCGTCGGCTTCTGTCGGTCCCCAGGTGCCGGGATCGTAGAGCGCGAGCGGCGGCGCGTCGGTTGAGTCCCATGCTTTCAGAATCGGATCAATCAACTCCCACGAGTACTCGATCTGATCGCTGCGGATGAACAGCGCCGCGTCGCCGTGGATCGCGTCGAGCAGCAGACGCTCGTATGCCTCGGGGATCGAGCGCGAGCCAAACGATTCCTCGTAATTGAAATCCATATCCACCGAGCGCATGTCCGCCGACGTGTCGGGCACCTTCGCTTCGAAGCGCAGGTGAATACCTTCGTCGGGCTGCAAGCACAGCGCCAGCATGTTCGGCGTCATGTGATGGTCTTTCGACGAGGGGAACATCAGGTGCGGCGGACACTTGAATTGGATCACCACTTCAGTGCGCTTCTCTTTCAAACTTTTGCCGGAGCGCAAATAGAAGGGCACGTCCTGCCAGCGCCAATTGTCAATCGTGAAGCGCAGCGCGGAGTAGGTTGGCGTCTGCGAGTCGGGCTTGATGCCTTCTTCCTGCCGATAGCCTTTGTATTGGCCGCGCACCGTTTCGGTTTTGAAATCGTGCATTGGACGCACCGCGCTCAACACCTTCGCGCGCTCGTTGCGAATCGCGTTCGAGTTGAACGACGCGGGCGGCTCCATCGCGACCAGCGCGAGCAATTGCAGCAAATGATTCTGGAACATGTCGCGCAGCACGCCCGCCGTGTCGTAGTAGCCCGCGCGGTGGCCCACGCCGACTTCTTCGAGCACGCTGATCTGCACGTGGTCAATGTAATTGCGGTTCCAGATCGGCTCGAAGATGCCGTTGGCGAAACGGAAGATGAGCACGTTCTGCACCGTCTCTTTGCCGAGATAATGATCAATGCGATAGATTTGCTGCTCGCTCACCAGCTGATGCAGTTCTTCGTTGAGCGCGCGCGCTGATTTCAAATCCGTCCCGAACGGCTTCTCGATGATGACGCGGCGAAAGCCATCATGCTGATCCACCATGCCCGCACGCGCGAGCGCACTGATGATGCCCGCGAAGAATTGTGGCGGCGTTGCGAGATAATATAAACGATTGGCGGGTCCACCTTCCAATTTTTCGATGACAGGCTTGAGTTGCTTCTCGGCGTCGTCTTTCGTGAAGTCGCCCGCGCAGTAGTGCAGATGATCCGCGAAGTCATTCCATTCATCTTCGCTGAAGTGATACTCCGCGAATTTTTTGACGCCCTCCTGCACTTCCTCGCGGAAGCCGTTGTCGTCTTGCTCGGTGCGCGCCGCACCAATGATGTTCAGACCTCTCGGCACGCGCTTCTTGCGATGCAGACTGAACAGCGCGGGTATGAGTTTGCGCTGCGTCAGGTCGCCCGACGCGCCGAAGATGACGATGGTGGTTGGCTTGTCTTTGTCGTGTGGGTTGCTCATGCTGGGCTGCCTTCTTTCTTCGCTTCTTCTTGCGACTTGGATTCGCTCGGCGGACGCTCGGACGAAACCTGATCTTGCGGGATGACTTGCTCGCGCCGCGCGGCGTGGCGCACAGGATGGCCCCCGAACTGATTGCGCATCTCGGCGAGCAGTTTCTCCGTGTACGGATCGCTTTCGCGCGAGCGGATGCGCGTCTGCAGCGAAAGCGTGATGACGGGCGCGGGCACGTCGAGGTCAATCGCCTCGAACACCGTCCAGCGTCCCTCACCCGAATCCATCACATAGCCCTCGATGTCCTTCAGGTCTTCGTCGTTCTTCAACGTCGCCGCCGTAAGGTCGAGCAGCCACGAGCGCACGACGCTGCCGTACCGCCACAGTTCGGCGATCTGGCTCATGTTGAGTTCGAATGCCTTCTTCGCTTTCATGATGGCGAAGCCTTCCGCAAGGGCTTGCATCATGCCGTATTCGATGCCGTTGTGGATCATCTTCACGAAGTGGCCCGTGCCGACCTGGCCCATGTGTCCCCAACCTTTGTCGGGCGCGGGCGCGAGCGTCTGGAAAATTGGATAATGTCGTTTGACGACTTCATCGTCGCCGCCGACCATCAAGCAATAACCTTCTTGCAACCCCCAGATACCGCCGCTGGTGCCTACGTCAATGAAGTGAAGGCCCTTGCCTCGCACGAATTCGGCGTGGCGCACCGAATCTTTATAATTGCTGTTGCCGCCATCAACGATCGTGTCGCCCGGCGCAAGCAGCTCGCTCAATTGCGTGAGCGTGTCTTCGGTCGCTTTGCCTGCTGGCACCATCAGCCACACCGTGCGCGGCGGCTCTAACTTGCCAACCACCTCGACGAGCGAGTACGCGCCGACTGCGCCTTCAGCAACGAGCTCGTCCACCGTGCTCTTGTGATTCGCGTAACCGACGACGCGATGACCGCCTTTCAGCAAACGTCGCGTCATGTTGCCGCCCATGCGTCCAAGTCCGACCATTGCGAGTTCCATACGGCTCTCCTAATTTCAAATCTAACCACGAAGACACGAAGAGCACGAAGATTTTTTTGGTGGTGTGTCTTAGGGTTTTGCTTTTAGATCGTGCCGAACGAGAAGTATCTTAGCACCGTTGGGGAGTGCGCATCAAGCGTTGCGAATGACAATCCGCCGACTCATGGGCACGCTGCCGCCCGCGCCGCTGAGCCAGCCGCCGAGAATTGCCGAGATCTTGTCTGCCTCCCCGCCTATGACGAAAGCGCAAATGCGCCTCGGCTTTATCGTAGCAGCGCGTTTGACTTCACTCACCCACAGTATACAATAGCGCTATGCAATTCGAGTGGGACCCTCAGAAGGCAGAGGAGAATGTTTAAAAGCATAGGGTCACGTTCGCAGAAACCATGACCGTCTTTGGAGACTCATTCGCAAAACTGGCTGACGACCCCGACCATTCTGAAGACGAAACCCGATTGATCTTGGTTGGTGAGTCTAATCAAATGAGACTACTATTCGTGTCATTCACCGAGCGTGAAGAGAACATTCGCATAATCGGCGCGCGACAGTTGACACGCAAGGAACGAGACGATTATGAAGAATCCACAGACGGATGAACTGAACGACGACCTGCGTCCTGAATACGATATGAAAGAATTGCTCAAGTCGGCACGACCCAATCCGTATGCTGAGCGTTATGCTGAAGGCACTAACTATGTCCTGCTCGCTTCCGATGTTGCCCAAGCGTTCAAAGACGCGGACGCTGTGAATGAAGCGCTGCGCCTCGTGATGAAACTCGCGCAGTTGCCCGACAGTCAATGGCGCGAGATGGTGTCGTCCTCACCACGCAACAAGTAGAATCCCTCTCATACCTCAATCTGCCGACTGACGGGCACACTGCCACCCGCGCCGCTGACCCAACCGCCGAGTATCGCGGAGAACTTGCCCGCGTCGCCGCCCGCGACGACGATGTGAATGTTATCGAGCGATTTGAATTTGGGCATGCGCTGATTCAGTTGCTCACCACTGAAATTGGAATGCGATACATTGATCGCGTGCCCCGTTTCCTCATCGGGCAGCAAGTCGCGCAGTGGCCGCATTGTCACTTCCTGAATGCGGCGGCGCACGTCGTCCTTCGTCCAGCCATCTTGCGCGAGCGTGCGCGCGTGCTCGGGGCAGACGACCAGCAGCGCGTCACCGAAGTTGTGATACTTCGGGTGCCAGACCGATTCGAGTCCAAGGCCGAAACTGCCTGCGAGCGCACGCCCAGTGCGCGCCACTTGGTCGGCAATGCCGTGCGGCGCCTCGAGCGCGAACACTGTCACGACGCTTTCATCTTTATCGAAACCGCGCTCGACGTGCAGCGGTTGCCACGGACTGATCTCTTCCCACTCTGCAAAACATAACGTGAACTTGGCGGGCGAGCCGAGCGTTGAGCGTTCGATGCCGGCCGGCTTTGCGCCGCCGACGTTGCGCAGCACCAACTTCACGGCGCGGCCAATCGTCGCGTTGGCGCGGTTGCCTTGGCCCAATGCGTTCACGCCGCTGTTCATGCCGATGCGCTGACGAATGGGTCCATTGACGACAAGGCACGGCGTCGCGCCCCACGTCGTCGCAAGCACGCCGTGAATGTTGAACTCGTCCGTGCAGGTTGCTTCAAGTGCGGCGATGACGACCGGCAGATACTCCGGTCTGCAACCAGCCATCACGGCGTTGACTGCGACCTTCTCAACCGTCGCGGGCGCAAGGTTGGGCGGCACGACGGCGACGACCGCTTGTGCATCGCGCCGTGTGCCTTGCAACATGCGCAGCACGCGCTCCGCTGTCGGCGGCACGACGGGCAAGCCATCGGTCAGTCCTTGGTCGAACATGAACTCGAACTCGTCGTCCGACGGCGCGATCTCGATACGGCGCGCGCGCAAGGGCGAAGCATGCTTCGCCCCTACGTCCGCTTCGGCTTGCAAGCGCTCCGCGATTTCTGGCTCGACCGATTTCGAGCCGCAGCCTGGCCGCCATTCGGGATAGCTCGCCCAATCAACGTGCGGCGTGGGCAAGCGCGTTAATTGCGACAGTCGCGCGAACAACTCGACCCAATCCGTTTGTCGGAATCCGTAGCAGCGCTGCAATTCATTTCCGTTGGCATCGGCGAGAATGATCGTCGGCACGATCTCGACTTCATATAGGAATGAGACGCGCAGTGCGGAATCGTCGAGCATCGGCAGCGTGAGTTGATGGCGCGCGACGATCAGCGAATGGTCGTTGTCTTGACCAATCGCCCACACTGCGACGCGCTCGCCGTACGCGCGATGCGTCGCTTCGATCAGCGGCAGGGTGATGCCACACGTCGGGCAATCTTCTTTGACGAAACAGAGCAGAGCGGGCCGCGCCGCAGGAAATGCGTGCGTGCGTCCGTGCAAATCGTCCAGCGTGAAGGCTGGCAGTGCGCTCATGCGGTGTCTCCCATGCACATGAGCACATTATAACGCAGCACAGCAATTCTCAATTTGGCGCAACGCCCGCCGCTCAAGCGGCGGGCTACAAGCCGACGCCCGTTGAAACGGGCTGAATGCAAGCCCCGTTCACGGGGCGTCGTACCGTAGCGCGGCGACTTCATCGCCGCGCGGTCAGCC
>JBBPZQ010000045.1:0-51473 GCA_038198935.1 Anaerolineae bacterium | reverse complement strand
CGTGAAATGCAGCGCAAACAACGCCAAGATATTGGTATACTCGTTCTGCAAGGTAAGCCTCGGTAAGACAGTTCTGGAGAGAACTATCTTACCAGCTTACCTTGCAACCTTTTTCACCCCATCAATGGCTAAAGTCCAGCTCAGGACTATTTGACTCGCAGGCTATTCTCGACGGTCCATCGTTCCCCACATGGCAGATAAGCAGCATCGCTTCATCCACACATCGTTGGTCAGTCGCCACAGATTAGTGCTCTACCATCCAGCTGCCAGACCATCGCCTTCGCACGCGTCGCGATTATCTAGGGTTGCCGCAAAGTCTTATCCGTTGTAATATTTAAGCTGGACTTTAGCCATTTGACGGACTACCAAATATATAGCGGCTCACGTTAAGGCTGTTTTACCGCATGTCTAATGCAATGCTTCAAAGCCTTTGGAATTATTGCATGTCACTTCTGGCAGCGACATGCAATAATTCATCAGCCAAACGGTGCTGATAATACTTTGGTATTAGGCAGCGCTCAAACAAGCGTTGCAGTGGCATTTAGGACTCTTATCAAGAGTTGTCACGGCTCTGATAACGCTTCCCAAATGGCTAAAGTCAAGTTAAGTGTTCGTTAAAGAACTCAGGAGGGCGCGTTAGGTACGGCGTGCATCTCAGGCACGTCAAAACCATTTGCGGCGTGGTTTTACAACTGGCGCCGCTGGGCACGATTGTCTTTAGCCACTATTGAGATTGCATCGAGGGTTCTCAATGAAAATGATGAGCCGGGGAAAAATGTATGCGCTCATTGCCGTCGTGCTCGTGCTGGGCACGGTATGGACGTGGGTCAACCGTCTGCCAAGCGCGGCTGTTACCGGCAATGAGCAGCGGATCGCGCCACGCGTGAGTTTTACCGCGCCCGACATCTCGTTAAAGGCCGTGACCGGCGAGGCCTACGACTTGCGCGCGCTCAAGGGCAATGTTGTGCTCGTCAATTTCTGGGCGACCTGGTGCGGCCCGTGCCGCGCGGAGATGCCGGCCATCGAGCAGGTCTATCAGTCCAGGCGCGAGCAGGGCTTTGTGGTGCTGGCGGTAGACCAGCAAGAAGACGACGCATCAGTTAAATCGTTCGCGCAGCAACTCGGACTGACGTTCCCGCTGTTGATGGACAGAGATGCGACTGTGGCACGACTTTATCACGTCAGCGCGCTGCCGACGACCTTCTTCGTGGACCGCAAGGGCGTCGTCCGTGATATGGCGATTGGCGGCCCGTTGACGCGCGCTGCCATCGAAAGCAAAATTGATGCGCTGCTGACCGAAGAGGGTTTGTAATGTTGCCTGTCTTGAAACTGGGACCGTTCGTCGTTTCGTCTGTGCTGGCCACTTTGCTCGCCGCGCTCTGGCTGGGGATGGAAGTCGCCGAGCGCGAAGGCAAACGGCTTGGCTTTCTGCACGGCGAAGTTTCCAACACGTTAAGCCTCGCACTCGCCGCAGGCATCGTCAGCGCGCGGCTGGCGCACGTCGCCCGCTATTGGAGCGCCTATCAACCTGACCTGACCCAGGTTTTCGCGCTGACACCATCTGCGCTGGACCCTGTGGCAGGTGCGGCGTTTGGGTTGCTCGCCGCATACATTTATTTGCAGCGGCGGCAGGTGAACCTGGCAAATTTTCTCGACGCGCTCGCGCCTGCGCTGGCGCTCGTCTCAGCCGTCGTGAGCCTCGGCAATCTGTTGAGCGGTGACGCTTTTGGTGCGCCGGCCCCTAACCTGCCCTGGGCCATCGAACTGTGGGGCGAACGGCGGCATCCGACGCAGGTGTACGAGTTCGTGGCTGCGCTTGCGGTGTTTGTGTTTGCGTGGCGCTACTCTGTGCAGCACGTTGTGCCTTTGCAGCATGCCGGATGGCGCGCCACATGGGGCTATAGTACGCGCCGTCCGTTCGATGGTTTCCTGTTCTTAGCGACGACGGCGCTGCTGGCGGGCGCGCGACTCTTCCTCGAAGCATTTCGCGGCGACAGCACGGCGACCTTCGCGGGACTGCGCGACGCGCAAGTGTTCAGCCTCCTCATCACGCTGGGCGCGTTGTGGCTGCTGGCGCGCAAACTCAACATGATTGAGACCCGCGACGTGGGTGGGGAAGAAGCCCGTGCCGAAGCGCGTGCTTGAACCCAACACCACGCTCTTCCCCGTCGCGGTGGTGTTGATTACGACGGGCGGCGATACTCCAAATGTCATGACCTGCAATCGCATCGCGTCGTGTTCTGCGGAGCCGCCGCGCCTCGCCATCTCGGTGCGGCCCATGCGCTACTCGCACGCGCTCATCCGGCAGACGCGCGAATTTGTCGTCAACATTCCGTCGCCCCAACAGGCGACACTGGCCGATTACGTTGGCGTCGTCACAGGACGCGAGGAAAACAAAATCTCCATCGCTGGACTTCACCTCGCGCCTGCGCTCACAATCAAGACACCGCTGCTGGCCGATTGTCCCGTCAACATCGAGTGCGTGGTCGAGCGCGAAATCGAACTCGATTCACACACGCTGTTTATCGGCCGGGTGCAGGCGGTACACGCCGAGGAATCACTGTTGGATGCGCGCGGCGATGTTGATTTCGCATTGGCGCGTGGCATCGCATACAACAGTGAGGTTGTGCGCGAGAAGCCCACGTACAAATTTCGCGTGGACGATTTGCGCCGCGCGATGCAGAAGCACTAAACAATCCCAAATTCGTCTTGCGCGTAGAGGACGAAGATCCTGAGAAGCATTCAAAGGAGGCCGTGGATGAGCCCATAGAACAGATTGCAACATCGGCGGGTTGAGCTGCGTTCTGCCGCTGCGCCTCAGCACACGAACGCAGTACCTCAAATCAAAGCATATGATTTACAAGGAGAGTAACCATGCCACACGAAATGGGTCATAGCATGAATGGCGCTATGCAAAAATGTATCGAGAATTGCACGGAGTGCCACAACATCTGCGTGGCGACACTCGCGCACTGCCTGGAGATGGGCGGCAAGCACGTGGAAGCCGCTCACATCAAGTCGCTGCTGGACTGCGCCGATACCTGTCGCACCAGCGCCGACTTTATGCTGCGCGGCTCGGAACTGCACATGCAAGCATGCGGCTTGTGCGCCGACGCCTGCGAGCGCTGCGCCAAGAGTTGCGAGCAGTTTGGCGATGACGAACAAATGAAAGCCTGCGCGGAAGTCTGCCACCGCTGCGCGCAGTCGTGTCGGGAGATGGCGGGGATGAAGATGTAAAACAATTACCTAAAACAAAAGGAGCAACAAATGAACGCACAGCAACTGACGCAACAGGTATTGGATGCGATTGATCAGCAGCAATGGGACCGCGCGCTCGCGCTGCTCACAGACGATTTCACCTTCAGCGGCGCAACGCCCGTGCCGCTCGACGCGCAACAATGGATTGGCGTCCACCGCGCGCTGGCTGCGGCGATGCCCGACTTTCGCTTCAACTACGTTGCAGCGGGCGGGGCGGATGACATGGCAGAAGGCAGCGTGTCCCTTACCGGCACGCACACAGGCGACTTCGTCGTGCCAATCCCTGGCATCCCGCACGTGCCCGCCACGGGCAAGCATATTGCATTGCCGCAGGAGCGCGTCTGGGTCACGGCGCGCGGCGACAAACTCTCGAACTACAAGGTTGAGGCGGTGCCGAACGGCGGCTTGGTCGGCATTCTGGCGCAGATGGGCGTCGCGCTGCCGCACAGCTAACGCATCGCGCTTGGCTGGCTGTCGTGATGTGCGGCGAATCACTCGTCACGCACAACATGACAGCCAGCCTCACGAGCATGAGCAAACGGAATTTTTCAAGGACTAACTATGACTAATCTTTCCCTTCCGTTGTTCGGCCCCCTCGCGTGGATTGACGTGATCCTGCTGGTGTGGTTCACGCTCACGGCAGCGTCAGTCATCTACGTCGCCTATGATGCGATCACCAATAACCCCGAAATGAAGGTGATGCGCCTGGGCTGGATTCTGGTGACATTGTTTACTGGCCCCGTCGGGTTTTTCCTCTACGTCCTCTCGTGCAAGGAGCCTGCGCCGGGCACGCACGAAGAATTCATCACGCCGTTCTGGAAGCAGAGCCTCGGTTCCACGATTCACTGCGTGGCAGGCGATGCGACGGGCATCATTGCCGCCGCAACCATCACCGCCGCGCTCGGCTTGCCGATGGGCATTGACCTCATCATCGAGTACGTGGGCGGGTTCGCGTTCGGCCTGCTGATTTTCCAGGCGCTGTTCATGAAAGACATGCTGGGCGGCTCGTACATCCAAGCGGTGCGGCAGACCATCTACCCCGAATGGGTCTCGATGAACTTCATGATGGCGGGCATGTTTCCGACGATGGTGCTGCTGATGATGGGGCGCGATATGCGCGCGATGCTGCCAACCGAACTGGTCTTCTGGGGCGCGATGTCCGCGGCGGTGATCGTGGGACTGCTAACGGCATTGCCAGTCAATATGTGGCTGGTGAATAAAGGCCTCAAGCACGGCATGGGCACGCAGCGCGCGTTGGGCAATCCCGTGTCGCATCTGCGCAAAGCGCAGACGCGGCGCACGCTGTAGGCGTGCGCCACACGGGACAAAGGCGGGCACAGTGTCGAGGCGGAACGCGAGCGTATACAATTACCAGCGATGAAACAGCAGACAGCGAGGAAGGCTCCGTCTGCAAGTGGAAGCAAGTCGGGTATGAAAGACATGAAGGGAATGTAAATATGCCAAGCCAGGATCACAGCCAGCACGAAGGTAAACCAAAGTCCGAGGGCAAAGAGAAAAAGGCGAACGTGTCCCCGCAAGGGGGACTTACAACGGACGGCAAATCACGATCAGAGAAAAAGAAGGACGCGCCAAAATCCGGCAGCGACGCGCACGCGGGCATGCAGATGGACACGAACCCGGCGACGCGCGCCACGACGACCCAGAAAGTCGCGTGGGCGGCGATCTCGCTCGTCGCGCTGCTGGCAAGCGTGGCCTACTCGGCGACCACGACCAACTTGAGCCTGGGCCCACGCGACGTAGGCGGCGCGATTATGCCACCCGGCATGATCATGCTGCGCGACACGCCCGGCCTTTCGATGCGCGACATGGCGGCGGTGGATCCGCGCGCGGTCAGTTACACCGCGCCTGTGGATGCGCGCGGCGATCAAACGTTGCAAGCGCGCCTCGAAAACGGCGTCAAGGTCTATGACCTCGACGTGTCCGTCATCAAGTGGAACATTCTGCCGTGGAAGCAAGTGATGGCGTACGCGTTCAATAAGCAAGTGCCGGGCCCGCGCGTCCGCATCACGCAGGGCGACCGCGTGCGCTTCAACGTCACGAACCATTTGCCGGAGCCGACCACGGTGCATTGGCACGGCCTCATCCTGCCAAACAACATGGACGGCCCCGCCGACATCACGCAGGAACCGATTCAACTCGGCCAGTCGTTCACCTATGAATTCACGGTGCAGCAAGCGGGCACCTTCTTTTATCACTCGCACAAAGAAGCGGATCGGCAGGTCGCGCTGGGGATGTACGGCGCGCTGATCATTGATCCCAAAAATGCGCCCACCACGCCCGCCTACGATCTGGAGTACACGATTCAATTGCAGGAATGGCTGGAGCGCGAAGGCTACACCTTTCCGGGTATGTTGATGGAAGGCGGCTTGCCGAACTTTTTCACCATCAATGGCAAGTCCTATCCCTCGACCGATACGATTCAGATGAAGGTGGGGCAAAAACTGCTCGTGCGCTTTATCGGCAGCAACAACAACTTCGTGCATCCGATGCACATCCATGGGGGCCCGTTCAAGATCGTCGCGACCGACGGCAACCCGGTGCCCGAAGCCGCGCAGTGGGAGAAGGACACCGTGAACGTCGGGCCGGGTGAACGCTACGACGTGATCTGGACGGCGCGCGAGCCGGGCAAATGGCTGATTCATTGTCATATCGGCCATCACACGACCAACAACAACGTCGAGGAACAGGGCGGCGGTGGGCTGACGATGATTATCAATGTATCGCGCTAACGAAAGTGTTATAGGCTGCGCTTCGCAGTTCGACGCGCTGCGCGCAAACGCGTGATGCTGCAACACTGGAGGCGACGATGAAACCAGACGAACGTGCAGACGCAGATCACACACACGACGACGCGCATGACCACACTCACGACCATCCGCACGCAGATGAACACGAACACGCGCCTGGGCGACTGGGTTGGTTGAAGCAATTACCTTTTCTGGGCGGTCACAGCCACGGCGAAGCGAAAGTAGACGAGGCGCTGGAAACAAGCGAGCGTGGCATTTGGGCGCTGAAAGTCTCGCTGCTGGGGTTGGGCGCTACCGCGGCGTTTCAGATTGTGATTGTATTCGTCAGCGGCAGTGTTGGCCTGCTGGCCGACACCATCCATAACTTCTCCGACGCTTTGACTGCCGTGCCGCTGGGCATCGCGTTTGTGCTGGGGCGGCGGGCCGCCAACCGCCGCTATACCTACGGCTATGGCCGCGCCGAAGATGTGGCTGGCGTGGTGATCGTGGCGATGATTTTCCTCAGCGCGCTGGTCGCCGCGTACGAAAGTTATCTCAAACTCATCAACCCGCAGCCGCTACGCAACATCGCATGGGTCATGCTGGCCGCGGTCGTCGGCTTTCTCGGCAACGAAGCCGTCGCCATCTTCCGCATCCGCGTTGGGCGCGAAATTGGCTCGGCGGCGCTGATTGCCGACGGACAACATGCGCGCGTGGATGGCATCACCTCTCTGGCAGTGCTCTGCGGGGCGTTGGGAGTGTTCGCCGGCTTTCCACTCGCGGATCCCATCGTCGGACTACTCATCACGCTCGCCATCCTCTTCATCGTCAAGGATACAGCGTTGACGATGTGGCGTCGTCTGATGGATGCCGTGGAGCCCGAAGTGGTAGACGGGATCGAGCGAGCAGCTGCCATCGTGCCCGGCGTGACCGATGTGCACGCCGTGCGCGTGCGCTGGCTTGGGCATAAACTCCAGGCCGAGTTGCACATCCTGGTTGATGAGGAGTTGCCGACGCGCGAGAGCCATCGCATTGTCGAGCAGGTACGCCACGCGCTGTTCCACGCCCAGCCGCGGCTGGCGGCGATCAACGTCCACGTGGATCCCTGCGGTCACAGTGGTGAAGACCCGCATCGTCTGACGGCTCACCATGAGCGCTTAGCAAGCGGATATGGAACGCCATCGTTAGGAAACGAGTCATAGCGTGCTGTCCCTGGTCGTCGGTGTTCGATGCGCAGAAGGATGTGAGCATTGACGGCAAACATTTGCGGCGCGGCTAGCAATTCACGTTTGATGTGAGCGCCGAAGACATGGAACGAGGCAGGCCGTTCAGGCGTGAAATTCTCGTCGGCGATTTCAAACCGACCGACGACGTGGACTACTGCTTGCCCGGTGGCGATGATGACGATGACAAGCATTGATCGTTGATGCGCTGAAAACATTTCGACTACGAGAGGAGGTGAATCACATGACGAAAGACCCCGTCTGTGGCATGGATGTAGACGAAAAGACGGCCACATTCAAATCGGAGTACAAAGGGCAGACGTACTACTTCTGTGGGAGTGGCTGCAAGCGCGATTTTGATAAAGAGCCAGAGAAGTACGTGAGCAAGCCTGCATCTGCATAGACAGTTGCCTGCTGGGATGTCCGATTGCAAAGCGTGTCGTCCCAGTAGATAGGTAGAGGCGGATTGGAGGCGCGCCGAATGAAAACCCACCGCTTCGCATCTCACAGCGCGGACGCGATGCGCCGATTGTCGAACCTGGGCCATTGGGTAGAGGGGCTTGTGCTAGCAGTGGTCGGCGCTTTAGCCCTCCTGAGCGCATTCGGCATCGCTTGGGCTGCAACGGCCTGGCCGCTCCTGTTCCTGGTCGCGGGAGTGTTGCTGCTAATCTTAATCTATCCGCGCCATCCGGTCTCCGATTGGTCGGCCGTCTGGAACGATCCTCAGCAACGTCAGCACACGCTTATCGCGGTTGCCATCGCGGTGGCGGGCGCGCTAGAACTCAGCGGGTTGCGCTTTGCCTGGCCGCTCGCCGCCATTCTGGTTGGAGTTTTCTTCTTCATACATATGCAGCATGGCGCAGGGCATGCCGTGAACCGAGCGGTGCGGCTGCATCGCATACTGGGAGTCACGGTGATCATTGCCGGGGTGCTCAGAGCGGCTGAACTCGTCACGGGCGCAAATATTTTTGCGTGGCTCTGGCCACTCGCGCTGCTCGCCGCCGCCGTGCAACTCATCATCTATCGCGAACCCGAAGGCGCATTCGAGACGGCCGATATGCACATGGAACCCCATCTATAGGAGACAGTATGATGGTCAAAGACCCAGTTTGCGGAATGGAAATTGATCCCAAGACCGCATTCGCCAAGCGCGAACATGCGGGGCAGACGTTCTACTTCTGCTCCAAGGAATGCGTGGACAAGTTTGACGCGCATCCACACCAGTACGGCCATCCCAAGCACGACGAGCAACACGACAAGCCACCCGCGAGCGGCTGAACGCGTGCCGACGCCGCCGCGACCTCACATTCTATGCCGATGACCGGTCACGCTCCAACAGTATTGCGTACGAGCATAAGCGCCCTCCGCTGGATTGGAGGGCGTTCGCTATTTGAATCCTTCACGGGAACAAAGTCCCAAACGCCTCCGCCATCACTTTTGACAAACTAATTTCAGGAGGCAAGTCATGTTGGGTCAGCGTTCCAAATGGATAAGCATCTCACTCTTTAGCGTCCTTATCATGACGGCGGCGTGTGGCACGGCGACGACTTCACCGACACCAGTTCCAGCCGCCTCAGAGCCGACGCGTGCGGCGGGCGCGGCAACGCCGATTGTCTCGCACGGCGGCCCTGTCAAGGATCACGTCAGTTTCGTGGACGCGCTGCGCGCAAAAGGCTTGACAGTAGAGATTATTGGCTCAATCGAGCAGCCTTTTCTGCGCGCGAAAGGCACGGGGCTGCGCGTGAGCGGAGACAACCTTAAACAGCCGGCCGAACTGCAATCGTTCAATTACGACGATACCGACTTGCGAACGGATGGACTCATAGCCGCAAGCGAAGACGCAAGCCCGATTGGGCCGGATGGCAATCCGAAAACGATGCGCATCAACTGGATTGCGCCGCCCCATTTCTTCCGCAAGGAGCGCGTCATCGTCATCTATCTGGGGAGCGACGCGAACATGCTGGCGCTGCTCACCGAGTCGCTGGGACCGCAGTTCGCGGGCGCATCTTAACCATTCCGTTCCGTGTATGTCATGGATCGTTCATCGCGTTTGCAGAGCCGCTGGATGAAGTTGCTGGTCATCTGGTACGGCCTATATCAAGCCGTTCACGTCGGCGTGAATGCGCTGTACCTGCTGAATTCCAACTTCACCTTATTTCCTCCGCCTCTCGATGGCTGGTCACTTCAGGCAGCGCAGTTTCTGAATGGTTTGGCGGTGGTCGGGCTGCTCAATGCGCTGGTGGCTCTGCTGTTCGTTTATGGCTACTTCAGAAAAGCCCGTTGGTACGGGTGGCTCGGCACCGTGACGCTGAGCGTTTCGCTGTGCCTGCTGGCGGTTTTCACTTACGGCACGTTCGCCAGTGGCGCGTGGATCGGTAATACGTTTGCCTACTTGTCGTTGTATGTGCCGCTCGTGCCCGTCGCGTTGTTGTTTATCGCGTTGAGCGCATTCGCCGCACGGGCAAGTCTTGAGGATTGAACAACCGAGAAGTTCATGGCGACAACAAACGACAAATATATACCCGCGCTTGGGCAACACTGGCTGACACCGTTGTATGATCCACTGCAACGCTGGGGCATGCGGGAGGCGCGCTTCAAACAGAAGTTGCTGGAACAGGCGCGCATTCAAGCGGGGCACCGTGTGCTCGAGCTGGGGTGCGGCACCGGCACGCTCACGATACAGATCAAGCAGTCGTGTCCACAAGCGGAAGTCGTCGGGCTCGACGCAGATCCCCAAGTGCTGGCGATTGCAACGGCCAAGGCGGCTAAAGCCGGCGCTGACATCAAGTTCGATCAAGGAATGGCTTCGCAGTTGCCATATGCGGATCATTCGTTTGACCGCGTGCTGTCCAGCCTGGTGCTACATCACCTGACGACCGAGCAAAAGCAATGCACGTTCCTTGAGGTCGTGAGAGTTCTGAAACTCGGCGGAGAGTTACACGTCGTTGACTTTGGCAAACCGCGTTCCGCATTTGGTCGGTTAGTCGCCTTCGTCATGGTCAGATTCGAACAAGCCGCGGACAACGTTACAGGGTTGCTGCCGGCGATGATGCGGACAGCGGGCTTTGAAGCCGTTGAGGAGACCGCGCACTTCATGACGATTGTCGGTTCGCTTTCACTCTATCGGGCGCGCGTTCCGCGCGGTTGAGGATCCGTTTGACGACGCAATCTTAAACACGTTTCCGCAGCAACAGTCCGAGCGCGCCAGCCGCTACGAGCAGTGCCCCTCCCGCGATATACACCGCCACGATTCCCACTTGATCCACAATCAACCCAGCCAGTCCAATACTGGCAATCTCCCACGCGGCCCAGATAACATCGAGCGTAGCAAACACGCGCCCGCGCACCGCGTCGGGCACACGGCGTTGCAGCACGGTCGAACAGGTCACGGCGCCAGTTGACGTGCCGACGCCATAGAGGAAGAGCAACCCGAGCGCAATGGGCAATGGCGTCAGCAATGCGATCAGAATGTCCCCCAATGCCCCGCCACACATACGGCCAAAAGATGAGGCGCGGATACGCGCCGAAGCCGTGCGGCAGCAGATGCGGTTCGACCAGCGCGCCAATGCCGATCGCCAGCAGCAACCCGGAAAATCCCTCGGGCGGCAACTGCAAGTGGCGCGCCGACAGAACGACCAACAAAGCTGACGTGCCACCGGTCGCGGCGCGCCGCCAAGGCTTGAATGACGAGCAGTGGGCCGACGAACGCATCGCGGCGAGCGTAAGCAAAGCCGGCTTGGGCATCGGTCCAGAAGCCTGTGATCGTCCCCGTGCGCTTGTATTCCGTCTGGTCTCGTTTGTCGTGGCAAGCGCAAGAGCATTGCTGCGGAGAATGCGAACGAAGCGGCGTTGAGGAGGAATGCGGGGGTCGTGCCCCACGTCAGCAGCAGTGCGCCGGCCAACGCAGAGGCCACGATCTGCGTGGACTGCTCCGTCGAGTGACTGACGGTGTTCGCCGCCAGCAGGTCATCATCGTTCACGAGCGAAGGCAGAAGCGCTCGCGCGGCTGGTACGAACGGCACACCCGCGACGGTCATGCCAACCGCCAGCGCGATGGCCAGCGGCGCATTCTCGGTGAACGCAAGCGCCGCCGCCAGCGCCGCGCGAATCAGGTCTGCCATGATCATGAGCGTGCGTCGGTCGAAGCGATCAACGAATACGCCGGCGAATGGCCGGAGCACGAGTCCGCTGACGATCTGCGCGAGCGAGAGCGTCGCGAGTGCCGCGCCCGAGCCCGTCAAGCGAAAGAGGAGCACGACGAGTGCGACGTAATGCAGCGTATCGCCGAAATTCGACACGACCTGCCCGAACCAGAGGAAGCGATACGTGCGACTGCGGAGAATCCGCACATACGGCGTGGCCAGCCCAATGCTCACGATGGTATTATACGAGCAAAGCCGCTGGCGTTCCGTATGACTATCCAGAATTTCACTCCGCTTCGCTCTCGCTTTCGTTGAAAGATGTGTGACCAGAAAAAGAGGAGCCACTCCCGACCTGCCAAACTTGACTGTTCACTGAGATGCCACTATCGTATCATCAGTTGATAATATGATGATGTGAGGAAGGTCTTATGTTGATGACGGCTCAGGCTCAAGCCGATGGCTTGAAAGCCAAACTCTTTCGCGGTTTCTCTGACCCATCACGCTTATCCATTCTCGAAGCCTTGCGTGACGGCCCGCTCACAGTGGGTGAAATTGTCGAGCGCACTGACTTGAATCAGTCAAATGTTTCCAACCATTTAAGCTGTCTGCGCGACTGCGGGGTGGTGGTCTCCACCCAGGAGGGCCGCTTCGTACGTTACCAGTTGAGCGATAAGCGCGTGGCCAAGCTATTGAATCTGGCGGACGAACTCTTAGCCGATGTCGCGAAGGGTGTGTATCTGTGCACCCGTTACAATATCGCCGAGCGAGGTCGCTCATGAGCACCCCGCAAACGATTGAAGTCCCGATTCGGGGCATGGATTGCCACGAGTGCACTGTGCACGTCCAAGAGGCGATTGCTAAACTGCCGGGCGTGGACTCGGTGAACGTATTGCTCGCCTCGGAGAAGGCCATCATTCGACTCGACCCGCAGCAGGTCAACCTGACTGCGATCAGCCAAGCCGTAGTGGGCGCGGGCTACACTGTACCCTCTTCTACTACTGGGGTATCTGTGAGCCCGCCGTTGGAAAACTTCACGCGGCGGATCATGACGCTTTTGGCGGTGCTGTTCGGCGTAATACTGTTTATCATCGTGGTCGGCGAGGGCATGGGCGTCTTCGAGCAACTCACCGAGCGCGTGCCATTTGCCATCGGTCTCGTGATCGTGCTGGTCACTGGCTGGCCGATTTTTCGCAACGTCATGCGCGCCGCACTGAATCGTCAAGTGATCGCGCACACCTTGATGAGCATCGGCGCGCTGGCGGCATTGGCAGTCGGACAATGGGCGACCGCCGTCGTGGTCGTCTTCTTCATGCGTGTGGGAGATTATGCGGAGCAATTTACCACTGAGCGGGCACGGCGTGCGGTCAAAGACTTGACGGCGCTGTCTCCTCAGACGGCACGCGTGGAGCGCGCTGGCGCTGAACGCGAAGTGCCGATTGAGCAAGTCAGTATTGCCGAGACGGTCATTGTGCGCCCAGGCGAAAAGATTCCTGTGGATGGCGAGGTCATCGGCGGTCAAGCCACGGTGGATCAAGCCACGATCACAGGCGAGTCCATGCCCGTCGAGGTGGGTGTTGGCGCGAAAGTATTCGCGGCGACCTTTGCGCGGCTGGGCAGCGTGCGCATACGCACCACGCATGTGGGGGCAGATACGACATTCGGTCGAGTGATCAAACTGGTCGAAGAAGCCGAAGCCCATCGCGCGGAAGTGCAACGCATCGCAGATAAGTTCTCGGCTTACTATCTACCCGTGGTCGCAAGCGTGGCGGCGCTCACGTTTCTCCTGCGACGTGACCCACTCGCGACTGCCGCCGTCTTAGTCGTCGCTTGCTCCTGCTCGTTTGCGCTGGCGACGCCTATTGCCATTTTGGCCTCGGTCGGCGCTGCCGCCAAGCGTGGCTTGCTCATCAAAGGCGGTAAGTATTTGGAAATACTCGCCCGCGCTGACGTGCTGCTGATTGACAAAACAGGTACGCTCACGCTCGGTCGCCCGCACATTACGGATGTGGTCACGCTCAATGGTTTATCCGAATCGGCGCTGCTGTCATTGGCGGCTTCAGCCGAGCGCTACTCCGAACATCCGCTGGCGCAGGCGGTGCGCCAAGCAGCCGCAGAGCGCCACGTCACTCTATCCGAACCGCAGCAGTTTGAGTCCCTGCCTGGGATGGGCGTGCGCGCAAACATCGGCGGGCACGTGGTGGCAATTGGCAACCGTCGTCTGGTCACGGCGTCGTTACCATTCGCAGACGAGCTGGAAGCGCAAGGCAAAACGCTGCTGCTAATGATGCAAGATGACATGCTCGCGGGCGTGCTGGCCGCAGCCGATACGTTGCGCACCGAAGTCCCTACAGCGCTTGCGGCGGTGCGGGCATTGGGCATCCAACACATTGAACTGCTGACGGGTGATAATGAGCGAACTGCGGCTGCGCTTGCTCAACAGTTGGGCGTGAGCTATCGCGCCAACCTGTTGCCTGAAGATAAGATTCGCATTATCAAAGAATATCAAGCGAAGGGTCATACGGTGGTAATGGTCGGTGATGGCGTGAACGACGCGCCCGCACTGGCGCAGGCGAATGTAGGAATTGCGATGGGCGCAGCGGGCAGCGATGTGGCGATCGAGGCCGCACACGTGGCGTTGATGCGCGAGGACTGGCTGCTGATTCCTGACGTATTGCGTATCGCGCAGCGCACCATGCGCGTCGTAAAGACCAACATTGGCTTTACAGTCCTATATAACACGATTGGCTTGTCGCTAGCCGCCTTTGGCTTATTGCCGCCGATCTTCGCAGCCGCCGCGCAGTCATTGCCCGATCTCGGCATTCTCGCTAACTCCTCCCGCCTGTTGCGGCAGAAGTAATATTCAAAATTGAAGTCTACTCAGATGGCTGGAACGCATCCACATGCACACAGCGTGGACAACACAACGCCCAAACGTTTGGCTGTCGCGCTGCTCCTGACGCTGGCCTTTGTGCTGCTCGAAACATTCGCGGGACTGGTGTCAAATAGTCTTGCCCTGCTAACCGACGCCGCACACAATTTTTCCGATGCGCTGGCGCTCGCCTTGAGTTGGTGGGCCTTGAGAATGAGTTTGCGTCCCGCCAACACTGCGCGCACCTATGGCTATCATCGCGTCGGGATACTGGTCGCGTTGGTGAACGCCGCGACACTGATTGCGCTCGCTCTGCTTGTGGGCTATGAGGCGCTGCAAAGGCTATCTGCGCCCCCAGCAGTTCAGGAGCAGATTATCATTGGCGTTGCCGCGATTGGGTTCTTGCTGAACGCGGGGATCGCCTGGAGTTTGCAGTCCGCCAGCAAAGACGACGTGAATGTGCGCTCGGCATTCATCCACATGGCGGGCGATGCGCTTTCGACCATCGGAGTGATTCTCGCTGGTATTGGCATCGCCCTCTTCGGCTGGCGTGGACTCGACCCTGCCGCCAGTGTGTTAATCGCCTTGCTAATTCTATGGAGCGCATGGGGTATCGTGCGTGAGACCGTGGATATACTGCTGGAAGCCACGCCGCGCGATATTGACATGAGCGCAGTCGTGCGTGACGTGATGAGCATCCAGGGCGTACGTGGTGTACACGACTTGCATGTGTGGAGCATTTCTTCGAGCCTGCGTGCGCTCTCGATGCACGTACTCACCGAAAACATTCTCATTGCCGACGGCGCGCCGCTTCAGAGCGCAATCAACCATATACTCGTACACCAATATGGCATCGCTCACGCAACCCTGCAGCTGGAATGTGTCGGTTGCGAACCGGACGCGCTGTACTGTGAATTGAATGGAGCGCACAAGGATGCAAGCAAAGGTCTATGATGGAGTGACGATGCGAGGCAAGCCCTTCTGATTACTCAGTCTGGCATTAGTTACATGATGAGCTTGCTGCGCCCGCTCGCATAGTCTGAGCGAGGAGCACCGATTGTTGTATTCATCATCTCGTTGCCGTTGCATAGCGCGCTTTGAACCTTCGCAACCGCAGCGCGTTCAAGAGCACCGACAATGAACTGAACTCCATCGCACCACCGGCGAGGATCGGGTTGAGCAGCACGCCGACAAATGGGAAGCGCACGCCGGCGGCAACAGGAACGAGCGTTGCGTTGTAGCCAAAGGCCCAAAGCAAATTCTCTTTGCGGTTGTGTCTCGTTGCGCGCGACAGTGGTCGCGCGTTTAATAATGGGTGACCACGGGAGTGCCCATCGGGGTCCAGGCGTAGAACCATGCAGCATCGGCCAGCGTGAGATTGACGCAGCCGTGACTCATGGGATGGCCAAAGTTGCGATGCCAGTAGGTGCCGTGAATGGCAAAGCCGCTGTAGAAATACATGATGTTCGGCACGCCCGGCAGATTGTAGTAATCGCCCTGCGCGCGCGAGCCGCCCGTCATCGTCTGTGAAGGAAGCTTTGCATAGACAGCAAAACGTCCGACGACCGTCGGATGGCGCGCGATCCCCGTCGAGACGAGCACCGTCTTGATCGGCTGTGAGCCGATGTAAGCGGTAATCGTCTGCTTGGAAATGTTGACGTCAATCCACTTGCCGACGACGAGTGAAGGCGCAGTTGAATTGGCCGATGCGTGCTGGGGCGCAACATCTGCCGGATTAGTGGTCACCTCGTTCGTTACCACTGGCGTAGCAGCCGTGTCCCCATAACTGGCCGCGCTTGCTTGCTCGGCCGCAGTAGTCGCGCGCGCCGTGAGCAGCCAGTCCAGCGACAAAATATCCGCCAGCGAAACCGTCTCGGCTTTCGGTGAGTTCATCGCGGTCGTTTCGTCTGTCGTGATAGGCACGAGATTCGGTGAAACGCTATCCGACGCAGTCATTACCTCTGCGCTTGCAGGCGGCGCTGGCGCATACAGCACCTCTTGGGCTGATACACCGCGCGCGAGCACCAGAAAGCATACTCCGAGCGCGAGCATGAATACAGAAGTTCCGAAGTGCATTCGCTGAGACATCGCCGACTCCTTTCGTTAGAAAATCTTTTGCTCGTCGAGCAGCGCACGAATATCATGAGCCAGATCGGCCGGGTCAAAGTCGTTATCATGGATCAAGCGGAACTGTCCCTGTGGATCAATCAGCAGGATGCTGGTGAAGTGAATCACGTCCTCGCGCACAGTGCCTGACGCATCTGGCGTGCTCTGGGTCTTCTGCGCGGGCACATAGTAAGCCTTCCAGACGGCTTCGAGTTGCGCGCGTGCGCCCATTAGATAATGCCACTTGCCTTCGAGCCCGGCCGTGCGAGTGAATTGCTGCGCGGTCTCGACGTTATCGTTCTCGGGGTCAGTCGAAATGACAATGAACGACGCGCGCTTGGCCGCATCACCTAACTGCTGATAGGTCTCACTCAATTCGGCGGCGGTGACCGGACAAATGTCTCGACAGTGAGTATACATGAACGCGAGCACCACGACTTTGCCACGCTGCTCGGCGAGGCTGATGGATTGGCCGTCTTGGTCAAGCAGTTGAAAGTTCGGCGCAGCGCCGTAGGCGAAAGCGCGTCCTTTGAACTGCGGCTGCGCCGCACAGGCCATGAAGGCAAAACTACACAGAATGAGCAGAGCCGGTAAGAGCCGCATCCGTTTAGGCGCAATGGCAACAATGCCAGTGTTGGGCGGATTCAAACGATGTGATAAGCGCGTGCTTGGCTCGCGTTGTCCTGCGAATGCGTTGACTGAAGATAGCATTCAACATTTTGCCCACAATGTTTGGTCGAATTCTCATTGCCCGCCCTCCGTTATTGCGCTCCCTAACCCAGCAGTTCGTCGAGCGCGCTCCGTAATTGTACCTCGCCCATCGGGCCGATAATCGTCCGCGCGATATTGCCTCGTCGGTCAATGAAGTACGTTTCGGGCACACCGCGTGCGCGATACAGACGGTAGATATTGGAGCCCATGTCTGGGCCATTGGGATAGGTGATGCCAAATTCGTTGAGGAACGCTCGTGCCGCAGGTTCCGTATCTATGTAATCCGCGCCGAGAATGACTACGCCTTTATTCTTGTAAGCGCGCCACGCGCTTTCCAGAATCGGCGCTTCGTCCTTGCACGGAATACACCACGACGCCCAGATGTTCAACACGACCACCTTGCCGCGCAAATCCGACAGCTTGAATTGCGCGCCGTCGAATGGCGCGAAGGTGAAATCGGGCGCAGCGCCTGAGCGCAGTTGGCCCGCCGCGCTCAATTGCAGGCTGACCGCAAACAATGCGACGAACGCAAGACCGATGGCGACTACGATGACTTGAAAATAAGTTTTTGTCTTTGAGCGCATTATGTCTGGCTGTTCCACGTGTTCCCCCCGTCATCACTGCGATAAACTTGGCCGCGCTGATTGACCACCATCACGCGCTGCGGTTTGCTGTCGCTCACCGCGATAGCGACGAGACCCGTCGTGTTCAGCCCCAGGCGTAGCCAGCTCTCGCCACGGTCGGCGCTTTTGAACAAGCCGCGCTCACTAGCAGCGTACAGGATGCTTGTCGTCGGCGTAATGGCGACGGCCATCACCGCGCGTCCGAGCGTATTCGCACCGAGCGGTATCCACGAGCGGCCATCGTCAGTGTTCCGCAGCAAACCCGCATCCATCGTCGCCAGGTAAATCGTTTCTTTGTCATCGGACTGAACGGCAATGCCCATCGTGCTTTGCGGCGCGCTTGCGCTCAGGCTGTCCCAGCGCGCCCCGCCATCCATGCTTTTGAACAGTCCGAAGCCGACCACGTAGGCATAGAACGTTTGTAGATTTTTCGGATAAGCGGCGAAGGCATGAATATCGGTGCCGGGCAAATTGCTGGACAGCGCGCGCCAGGTCTTGCCGCTATCGGTACTCTGGCTCAACACACCATGACCGGCAATGGTGATCACGTCCGGTGCAGCGGATTGAGTGGCTAAGGACATGGCGTCCTGTTGGACAGCAGCAATCGCTTGCCAGATCTTGCCGCCGTTGCTGCTCTTCATCAATCCGTTGTGATGACCAAAGAAGATGATGTCGGGACTGCCCGGCTGGAACGCCAATGAATGCACGTCGCGCGTGTTGAGCGTGGCGAGCGGCGCGGCGCCCCCGCTCCCCGACTGATTCAACCAGATCAGCGCGCCCACGAGAAGCACAATGACCAGACCGCCGAAAATCAAGAGGGTGCGTGGCGAGAGAGGTCGCGCTGTACTCGATATGCTGCGCGCTTTGCGTTTGCTCATCGAGTCCTCGAATGCCGTCAGGGTAAAACTTTCAAGTATGTCACGACATCATTCAAATCACTGTCGCTCAACTGCCAGCGCGGCATCATCAGGTCGAGTTGTCGCCCGTCCGCGCCGATGCCCTGCGTGATGGCGCGCTTAATCAACTCCATACTGTAGCCCTTCGCACTCAAACACTTGAAGGTGTTGCAAGGCTCCTCGCGGCCCATCATCTGGCCGCCATGCGCATCCGCGCCATGACACATCACACAGCCGCCCATGCCCGTCATCATGCTGTTGGGCACGGACTCGCCGCGCGCGTTCGTGCCCGTTTTGAAAATGCGCTCGCCGTTGCTCATCGAGCCTGCGGGCGCCGCGCCCATGCCTGAAGGCACCGTGCCCGTCATCGGCATCATGGGCATCATACGCAGCGGGTTCGCCGTGCTCAGCAAAATCCACAGGTTCACAGCGAGCAGCACGACGACCAGCACCAGCACTGCAAAAATGGCCGCCAGCCATTTCTCTTGACGACTCATCGCTGGTGCGCCTCAGGCTTTGACTGCGCTGCTTCCAAGGATTGGATCTGTTCCTGAAGCGTTTGCAACTGCGACTGAAGCGCCGCTACTTGCGCGTCGCGCTCGGCGGGCTGCATGTCCGCTTGAGGCTTTACAGGTGGCCGCATATTCATGCCACCCATGCCCTTTCCATGCGAGCGATTCATGTACCACATCATGAAGCCCATGCTGATGGGGCAGGCCAGCACCATGATGGGAATTAGATAGGGAAGCAGTGATTCCATGTGAGTTTCTCCTTTTGTCTCTGAAGTTGTTGTGCCCATGGGAGTTACACTCCCGTCAGGCCAGGACTACCGACTGTCTAACTGGTTGATGCGCTGCTGCAAGACTTCGGCTTCACGTTTGAGCGTCGCTAACTGCTGTGATTTCGCTTGTGGCGCGAGCGCGCAATGCTTCGCCGAGCGCCGCAGGAACAACACGCCGACTACTTTGGTCAGTGGGCACACGAGCGCCATCACCGCGAGTGCATAAATCCATGGATTACTCGGCGCGAGCGCAAATGTAGGCAAGGCCAGCGTCAGGCTTAAGCCGAGGGCGACAGCGACTGCGACACCCGGCACACAGCACAGCAGCCACGGCGCGAGAGACTTTAGTTTATCTATCACACTCACCGCCCGTTCAGCGCGGCGATGCGCTCCTCAATGAATTCTGGAGTCATCGCGCCCACGTAAGTAAATCGCAAAATCCCCTGTGCATTCACAAAATAACTCGACGGCAAACCGCGCAAGCGAAATGCGCGCCAAGCCACGCCGTCGCTGTCGAGCAGAACGGGAAACATCATGCCGAATGCTTTAACAAACGGTTGAATGGCTGCCGCGTCGTCCTGTGTCGTGGCGTTGATGGCGAGCAGCACAAAACCATCAGCCTTATGCTTTTCATAGGCTGCGACTAGATGCGGCATTTCGGCGCGGCAGGGCACGCACCACGTCGCCCAGAAGTTGACCAGCAGCGGCCGTCCGCGATAGTCTGCGAGTGAAACCATCTTGCCATCAATATCTTTCAACGTGAACGATGGTGCGGACTGGTTGTCTGTGCTGACCGAACCGCCCGACTGGACGATAGCGGGTGATTCTGACGGCGCAGAGTTTGCCATAACACCACACGCCGTGAGCACCACACTCGTGATGGAAAACGCGCCAACGAGGAAGACGCTTCTGAAGTGCACCATATCTACCATCCTACAACAGCCAATACAGCACGGTCTCGTTCAAGCCGACCAGCAAGAAGACGATGGCGGCCGCGCGCGCAACCCACACATCCAATCGTCGTGCATTGGCTAGCACCTGTCCCATGCTGCCGAGACCCATGGTGATGAGCGCGCCGAACAAGAACAGTGGAATCGTCGTGCCGGCGGCGAACACCGCAGGAAAGATGACGCCGCCCGCCGATGTGATGGCCAATGGAATGGTCAGCCCGAAGAACAGCCAGAACAGCGTCGGGCAAAATGCGAACGAGAAGGCGACACCCAGCAGGTATGTGCCCCACACACCCTTGCCCGCAGCGCGCCGTTCAAACCATGCGCCGATTTGATGGCCGAACGAAACGTTGAGTTTGAAGATACCCAGCATCATCAATCCCACTACTATCAACAGCGGCCCCATCGCTTTGCGCGCGGCGATAATGATAGGAATAGCAGACTGCTGCAATTGCAGACCGAGCAGAATGACCGCACCGCCCACCAACATATAGACCGTCATCTTGCCCAACACATACGCTATGGCCGAGCGCGCCACCGCCCCTCGACCACCTGCGCCACGCGAGACCCAGGCCAGTGCGGCCAGATTCGAACTCAACTGACAGGGACTGAGCGCGCCGATGAGTCCGAACAGCAGGGCGCTCGCCAGTGGAATATTAATCGCATCCGCGATGTCGCTAATAGGAATAGTGAACTCCCTGGCGAAGGTGCTCAGGAGTACGTAATAGTCGGAGAATGACATTGCTTCCTCTTGTATTTCTGCCCTAGCGTGTCAGACGAACGCGCATGAACTCAGCGATCAGTATTAGGCTCGCACACATGACTAACACCCAGAAGGATACGCATAACAGCGCCGCGCATAACGCCGATAGCGTGCCGCTCGTGTCCAACAGCCATGGCATCAGACCCATGAGCAGTGCGGAGCCGACTAAGGCGAACCAGACGAGTTCCACCACCCGCATCCCGAGGGTCATCTCAAGCGTGTCGTGCTTCATGTGCTTCACCTCTCGCCTCACTCGTTGTTGACTGCGCTATACCTGCTGCTCCGTATCGCTAGCGGTCTTCTGTAACGACGACCCGATAAGCGGAAACAGCGCGAACACGGTAGTGAAACTGAAAAGGAACCCTGTGAGCCAGCGCAACCACGAATTGAACGAACCCAGTTGGTCGCCGTAATAGAACGATGATGGCGGCGCGTTCAACGTGAGCGCTCGCAGCCAGTCGTTCGTGTCGCGGAAGCCCGCGCCGCTTGTGCCTGCCAGCAGGTCGTTGACCATGTGCGTCGTGCCGTCCAGCAGAATGGGCATGATGCCGACGAGCACCCAGGCTTTGAGCGACAAGCGCGGCGCGCGCTGTCCCCACGCCGTGTAGAGCAATCCTGCCAACCACACGCCACCGTAGGCGGAAATCATGCGGTCACTCCAGGCCACCTTCAATCCCATCTGCGCGCTGCCGATAAATTCACGCAGCACCTGCGGATTGGCTGTTGACCAAACCTGTCCAATTTCCTGCAACGTGTACATCGGCTTGGGACCAAAGAAGAACAGCGAGCGCTCCGGCAGTTGATGACAGAAGAGACTGTACACGTTGTAGATAGCCTGAGCAGGTCCCGTCGCGCCGACTTCCATCAAAAGCGGTGCGGCGAATGGCACGAGCACCCAGATGCCGTACACGATGAGAAAGTTTCGCAGCGCGTGGCGCGCGAACGCCACGACTGCGCGATCAAGTTGCTTCACCAGTTGTTGAGAGGCGGGATTGAGTTGGAGTTGCATGGTCAATCTCTTATGGATACGCTGTTTTCAGTAGGAGCATCATTGCTCGATGCCATCATAGGCTCTGCACACGGATGACCTCATGACCGTGCGCAAGGCACAGCCTATAACAGAGTGACTGTGCTTGGAGATATCAGAAATTCAACTCACCGCAAATCTGCGCGTGAGCTTTGGGCACGTCAAGTGCAAAGGGCCGGAAATGCTAAAGGGAGAATGCGCGCGGCGGCGGATCTGTTAGACGAGGGAACGCCGAATGGAGTGGAGGAAGGCTGATGAAGGCTGCGGGTGTTCTGGTTTCGTGGCTTGGCGACGCGGACATCATGTGAATGCTGGGTAGTACGTTGCAGCAATTACCATGCATGCTCAGTGACAGCATGGAGGGCATGGGTTCGGAGGCAGCTTGCATGCTGATCTGTGCTGATGGTTGCACCTGCATGGCGCTGTTCATGGGCAGCGGACAACACGACCAATGCACCTGACACATCAGCATGACCAGACTGAGAGACAAGAATAGCACCTTCATGACACGCTGAGTGTAACATGTGGCTCGTGCAGTGTCAACGCATATTGTCGCGCCATCGTGCCCATGCTGATATGACAGCAGTCGTCTAGCGCGATAGCAGGTATAAGGGAATTAAGCCGAAAGAGACTGTGCAATGCGTTGGCCGCACGTACAAGGCTGCCCGCCCGGTCGCGAAACGGAGAGACCGCTCAATTATGCGGCGACGATCGAGGAAGTGTTCTGCGAGAAGAGTTTGCGAATTTCGTCCACAAGTTCATCGGCGGCGCTGTCCTTGTTCACATACGCAGCCGCGCCGGTCGTCAGCGCGCGATGCACGAGACGCTCCTCGGTGTGCATGCTCAACATCAGCACCTGCACGTCAGGCCGCGCCTGCCGCAACTGCGGCAGTGCCTCCAAACCGCTCTGACCGGGCATTGAAATGTCCAACAGCACTAAATCCAAATCTCCATGCTCGCGCACATAGGCGAGCGCCTCTTGCGCGTTGCGCGCTTCACCGACGATCCGCATATCGGGTTCCTCGGCGATGATTTTCTTCAACCCTTCACGCATCAATTTATGATCGTCAGTAATCAGGATCTGAATCATGTCGTCATTCCGAAACGAATATATCATGTACTAATTCTATCACAGCCATACGCGAAGGTAAATGGATGCCGCAATGAGCAAACAGCAATCCGCTTTCAGATACATCGTGTTGAACGGGAGCGCTCACTCCTCAGGCTTCGCTGCAAGTGCTTGAACGATTCGCCACGACGCGTGGCGCGCTCATGCCTATGGATAAAAGCACGTCGTGCCGCCGCGCCACATCACTTCGGGGCGACACGCCCACTCGTCTCCTTGCTGACGCGCGCCGTCGAAGTGCATCGCACCGTTGCGCAGCGCGTCGAATTGACCTGCTAGGGCGTCGCGCGCAATCCGCAGCGACGACTCGCTCGGTCGCGCGAACTGCTGCGCGTGCCACGAGAATGGATCGCGCTGCGCGTAGTGCCAGACGCTGAGGAAGTTCGTGCGCTCCGTCAACGCGCAGATATTCATCTGGCGACTACGCGCCTCGCGCACGACGATGGCACTCATCGCCATACGCACATACTCCGGTTGCTTGCGACCTTCGGCGTCCAGTGCGCCCGCCAGTTGAAACACCTCGTCGCACGGGCTGGGCGTTGCGGTCGGCGTTGGCGTCGCCGTCGGCGTGGCGGGGTCCAGCCACACCACCGTCCACGTGGGGCGGGGTGTGGGCGTTTCAAGCGTCAGCGCGAGTGACTCGACCACATTGGCCGGTGCGTTCAGTGCGATGATGCACAGCGCGCACAGCACAGCACACGTCAACGTGAGCGCGATGCGATGGTCATCCTCAAATCGTCTGCGCTTCATACGCGAGCCACTCGTTCAGGCACCGTGAATTCCAGTGCCGCGTTCAATCTCCGCTGAGATCACTGGAGCCTGCTGAATCCGTCTGCATGACAAACGATGCTGAATGTATCACAGGTCGGAACAATACACAACACGCGGTTGCATTTGCTTATTAATGGGCATGTAATCGCAATGCATTGTCCAGCAAAGGAGTTCTGGATGCCAGTTCGACGGGACGAGCCAACTATACAATGGCTGACGCCAACCTGTGCAGCGCGGTCCCCCGCTCTGCGCGCGCCATCGGATCGCCGCTGGCAGATTGCTCCCGCATTGAAACCCCGCGCGGTCGAGGCGGTATGTGTGTGGTGTATCGCGTGCGCGATCTGTGGAACGGTCTGCCGCGCCGCGCCAAGCGCTACTCGGCAATTGAATCGGCGGCAGCACAAGCGCATTTACATTCGCGCTTTACGGACGCGGCACTCGCACGGCGTGCTGCGCAGTACAAAATGCTCCACAAATGCTTCGCAGCGACGCCTCGACGACCTTCGCGACCTATCAGGTAAATATCCCGTCGCTGGTTGCTTCACGGTAGGCAGCGCACAGGCAACACGGATACACTACGCGCGAAGAACCGAAGCATCATCCCAACAGCGAAAGGAGGTGAGCACGCCTATGGATTGATTGCACCGTCTGCACCGCCAACGCTCGCGAAGTCGTTTCCGGATGATTGCTCGCCGCAGCCCGGCGAGCGAAGGAGCACACTTATATCTCGCAACATTGGACGATGGCTGGCGCTGGGTGCGCTGCTGATCGTGGCGCTGCTTTTGGGTGTCGTCGCTATGCGGCCGCAAGCAGCGGTTGGCTCCGCTGCGCTGGATACGACGGACACGTCGCTCAATAGTCCGCCGCAACAAGTGACGGTAGGACAGTACTTCTGGTCGTTCGCGGCCAAGTTCGTCTGCGGCTATCAGAATCCAGGCGCGGCTGGCCAAGTCGGCGAGCCGCCCGTCAAGCCCGGCAACTACGCCACCGAGATCAATATCCACAACTACAACTATCGCGACATGAAAATTTGGAAGAAGCTGGTCGTCTTGGTTGGCACACGCCAGACGGCTACCGGACCGGTACCCTTCGCCTTCCGTGAGCCACAGGTCGCCCAACCTAGCCAGATTCTCTCTATTGGACTGGGGCCGGACACCGCGACGATGGACGACTGCAATGCCATTTGGGCGATGGCCGATCAAACTGGCATGACGCTGTTGCCGGGCGCGCTCACTATCGGCTATCTCGTCATCGTCAGCCCGATTGATCTCGACGTGGACGTCGTGTACACAGCCGAGGTGCCCGGCACCATCGCCGCCGGCGGGCAGCCGACCGGTATCGCCATTGACGTGGAGCGCGTGACGGGCCAGCGCGTTTACGTACCAGCGGGCGTGATAGATTAACCGTACAGGAGGTCACATGCCTCGTCATCTCAAACGTGCGCTGCTTGCGTTGAGCCTCAGCCTCGCGCTCGGCTTGATTGGGTGATGTGGTGGCTGCTGCCTACGGCGTCGCTTCAGGCGGCGATGCCGTTTGTCTCAGCCCCGCTCACGACGCCGCGCTACTGCTCGACGTGGGCTTTTCAAAACAACACGGGCCAGGACGTGAACGATTTGCACGTGCGGCTGGCCGGCGTCAAAAGCGTGAGCGCGGTGTACACAGGCACGCTCAATCCGTTCGGTGCACCCGATAACACGAGCGGCTATGATTCGACCGCCAACGCCTATCGCCTCAACTTCAGCGGGGCGATGGTCTATGACAGTGACCGTGTGCAGATCGGACTGTGCACCGACACACCGTTGCTGCGACTCGACGCCTCGGGCCAACCGCCGTTCGTTTGGACGAAAGACAACACGACTGTCACGCCAAATCCGCGCTTCACGGGCTTGGAGTGGATCTGGATTGATCGCACACACTTGCGCGTGCGCGTCGTCAACGAGCATCCCATGACCACAACACTTTTCACGCTGAACCTGCTCGACGCCGACAACGCGCTCATGCTCGACGACCTCAACGCGGATGTGAGCAACCAACTGCCGCTCGTACTCGAACTTTTGACAGATCCGCTGACCATCCCGCCGCGTAGCGACCGTTTCTTCGACGTATTCTTCGACGTCGGCGGCAGTGTCACGCCGCCCGATCACGCGCCGCTGCTCGAGCCGAACCACGCATACATCATCGAAGCGCTGCTGGCGGACGCGAGCGACGAAGCGAACAGCGCACATCTTGTAATGGTCAAGAACATGTTGAACTTCGCAGGGGCGAAGCATCTGCCGAATCATACTCTGTCGTTGCGTATCAACGTGCGGCAGATGCTTCGCCCCTACATGCTACGCTGTTCAACATCTCATTGACTAATACACGAACAGCGCACATCTGCTGTCGCAGGGTCTGTCGCCGCTCATCCCACTCTACCTGCCGCTCATCAGACGCCAGTGATCGTGCGCTCCGCTCTTTAGCATCACGCTGGAACGACGTCAGTGCCCAACTGACGTCGTTCCATTTTGCGCGCCCAATGCACAACCGACGACAGCATCCATCGCAACGCCAACCAGAGCAGCAGTGCCTGCCACGTCTGCGCCCCACAAAGGTGAGGGCGGAAACGATCGCGCTGATGCAACGCGTGGCACGCGAGAATCCGTTGGGGAGTGCTGAACGCATCCGAGATCCCCACGAGCACTTCCGTCTCGGACCCATGCTGCCCCGCGTCCCGGATGATCGCCTATGATCGCGCGGTGGTTGCCGCCCACTGATCACCGTCATCCCCGGAAGCACGGCGCCCGCAGCAACGCACTCCCAGAAGCCCCACGTGAGTCCCAGCGCGCGCTCAACCACGTATTGGTCCAGATCGCGGGGCAGCCACGCCAGAGGTCAAAACTTGGGACTCGAATGCTGACGCCGTCATCGTGTGTGATGATGGTCGTATAGGTACGCTCGCCGGTACGTGAGAAGGTGATGGCCATCGTCGGCTGTCCCTTGGCTGGCGTGGATTGTTTGCTTTGACTGCGACACCATGACGCAACACAGCACGACTCAGGCAGCCGCGCCGCCGCGCTCTACCACATCAAGTGAGCGACGCAGTTAGATCGGCTTTTCAATTTTGATATTCGGGTCGTACTCGTAGATCGTCAAAATTTTGGTCTTCTCGCCTTTCGTCAGCACCGAGTCCGATTCACCTTCGAGTTTGTAGGGCAAACTATCGGTGACGCCAACCCAAAGCTTGTACGTGCCCGTCAGATCGCTACCGCCTGCGCCCGCGCCTTTGAGCGCCGTCCCGTACTGGTAAACAAACATCGGCTTGCCGTCGAGCAGATCGGGCCCGATGAACTTGGCTTGCTCGACGACGATGCTCTTCTCTAACTCCTCGATCACTTTCGGGTCTCGGAAGGCGAAGATGGTATCGCCCATGTCCGACGCCGACTTACTCCACACGCCATTCACCTTTTGCCAGGTGCCCTGCGACTTGATGGCGATATATTCCACCCCCGACCCCAGTGTCATATGTACGCGATCGGGCTGTATGAATTCGATCAGCGTCGTGCTGCTGCGACCGCTGGCGAGCGTGCTGGTCATGCGCGTGCGATACGCTTTGACGTTTAACAGCGCGCGCTGCGAGTTGAGGATGACGTCGTTGGGCTTGCCGCTTGGCACAGCCGCCGCGCTGGTCGGCTGCGCGGCGGAAGTCGGGGTGGACGCCGCGGGCGCACCGGTCGTCGTCATGACGCTAGTGGGTTGACTGCCGCTGGGCGCAACGCCGGTGGAGGCCGTTGTAGCCGATGGTGGATTGGCACTCGACGCGCCGCAGCCGGCCAGCGCCAGCAGACTACACATTCCGATCAACAGCACGAACACTTTGGCTTTCATCACAGACCCTCCTGGTTCGAATGGTGTTCGTCCAGTCAATGCGCGGCGTCTGTACCGTCGCAGCGAAGTGTGCGAGCGGATGCGCAGGCGAATCGGCGGACGAATGATTTGCTATTATGGTAGTCGCTTGAGTGACGCGTTGTCAATGAATACGAAAGTATTGAAACGTTGCGCCGTCTCGCCCACGAGTCCGATCAATTCGTCACAGTCACGGACATGAGCGAGGCGTGGGCAGAGTTGCGGCTGGTGGGCCCGCGCAGCCGAGACGTGCTGAGCCAGTTATGCGCGCTCGATTTTGCGCCGAGCGCGTTTGCCAATCACATGGCGAAGCAAACCAGTTTCGCCAAGACAACACAGTTGATTGTGCGCCGCGACATCAGCGCGCTGCCCGCCTTCTCGATAATTGGCGCACGCTCGCTCGCAGCGTTTGTGTGGGACACGCTATTACACATACACACAGGTCATGCCTACGGCATTGCGCCCATTGGCAGGAATGCGATGGGCAAAGTGATCCGCGTCAGCGTTGACGTGTGGGAATCGGTCCCCGAAGCGTTCCAGTATCACGACGTCGGCTCTATGGCGCTGGTCAGCGACGTGCAGGCGCAGGACATAGACTCGATTTATGAGCGCCAGCAGCGCGGCGGCTATCGCTCATCGCTGGTCAGCGGCGAGGATGTCGTCTTCCAATACATGCGCGGCATCTTCCCCGACTGGAAAGCGCACGGGCTGACGCGCTGCCTGCACGAGCATCAAGGCGGCTTTGTCTTCAACACCGCTTCGATGTTTGGCTTGGCGAAAAAAGCCGAAGCCGAAGGCGCACAAATTTTGAGCGGCGTGGAAGTGACAGGCTTCGAGTGCAATGGCGACGGCTAGGTGTCGCGCGTGCCGACCGACCACGGCGCGATTGAAGCGGAGTATGTCGTCGTCGGTGCAGGTCCCTGGGTGAGAAACCTGTGGAGCAAACTTGACCTGCCGCTGAAGATAGACATCAAGGGGCGCGACGGAAACGTGCATCGCGGGATTGATATGTGGACGTTCTGGCGATGGCAGGAAGGTGAGGTACGTCGGGACTGGCGCACTGTCTCGAACGCTTCGAAGGATGCAGCCTCGCGTACCACAAGGCGCCCTCAGGTGGCATCGGCGCGTTAACGGCAGACTCATTCCCCGTGTTCGACTTCATGCGAGCCAACGTGTACGTCATCGCCGATAGCAATCACGGCTACAAAATGCTTGGCGTCGGTCGAGAGGTGGCCAAGGTGTTGATGGGTGAGCACAGCAGCGTGCTGCATCCATTCCGCTTCGCGGAAGGCGACTTGCACCCGTCTCGCACAGCCCGTATCCTTAGGAGTTAATGAATTAGTCTCGCAGTCGCGGGTCTAAGATATCGCGCAAGCCATCGCCTAACAGGTTCACGCCGAGCACCGCGAGCGCGATCAGCAAACCGGGGAAGACAGTGACCCACCACGCGCGATCCATGTAGTCGCGCCCGGTCGCCATGATCGCGCCCCACTCGGGCTGCGGGATCGGCACGCCAAGGCCGATGAACGAGAGACCGCTGCCCGCGAGCAGCGCGCCGCCAAAGCGCGTCGCCGAGAGAATGATCACCGGCGCGACGACGTTGGGCAAGATGTGCCGCAGCATCACCCGCCGCGCGGGCGCGCCAATCGCCAGCGCCGCCTCGACGTACTCGCGCCGCCGCGCGCTCAGCACCGAGCCGCGCACGAGGCGCGCGTAGCCGGGCCACCCAAAGATGCCAAGCGCGACGATCAAGTTGTCGAGCCCGGGTCCAACGATGGCGACGATGGCAATCGCAAACAACAGACCGGGAAACGCGAGCATCACTTCCAACACGCGCGAGATCAAGTTGTCCACCCAACCGCCGTAGTAGCCTGCGACCAATCCGAGCGTGACGCCGCCTGTGGCGGCGACCAGCACCGACAACACGCCCAGCCGCACCGCCAATTGCGAGCCCCACACCACGCGACTGAAAACGTCGCGACCGAAATCGTCGGTGCCAAAGAGGTGCGCCGGCGACGGCGGCTGCAATCGCTCGCGCACCAGAATGGTGATCGGATCGTAAGGCGCGATGATGGGCGCGAGCGCCGCCATCAACAGCAGCAACGTAAAGAGGACGAGACCGAGCGATGCCGTCGGCGAACGGCGCAGACGACGCGCTGCAGTCCTGAGTGCTGAGTGCTCAGTCCTGAGTAAAGACGACTCAGCACTTAGAACTCGGAACTCAGGACCGTTAGTTGTAACGGATACGCGGATCGAGCCAGCCATAGACGATGTCCACGACCAGATTGCTAAGCAGGTACGCGACGGCGATCAGCAAAACCGTGCCTTGAATGATGGGGAAGTCGCGGTTGAAGATCGCCTGCACCGCCAGCCGGCCGACGCCGGGCCAGCCGAAGATCGTTTCGATGATGAAGGCGCCGCCGAGCAGACTGCCGAATTGCAAACCGATTAAAGTCGAGATTGGAATCAGCGCGTTCTTCAGCGCGTGACGCAGAATGACCCCGCGCTCGCGCAAGCCTTTGGCGCGCGCTGTGCGAATGTACTCCTGCCCCATCACTTCCAACATGCTGGAGCGCGTGATGCGCGCCTTGACGGCCGCCGAGTGCAGGCTCAACGCGACGGCAGGCATGAGCAGCGCTTGCCACGAACTCGCGCCCGTCACCGGCAGCCAGCGCAGCGTGAGCGCGAACAGCATGATCAAAAGCAGCGCGATCCAGAACGTGGGCACGGACAAACCGATGATGGCAATGCCCATCGTCACGAAGTCCGCCGCGCGCCCACGATTGATTGCGGCGAATATCCCCATCGCAACGCCGAACACAGTCGAGAGCACGACGGCAGCCAGCGCCAGTGCAAGCGTGTAGGGAAAGCGCTCGAGAATCTCGGTCATCACCTCGCGGTTGCTGCGGATGGATTTGCCGAGGCTGCCATGCAGCAGATGCTCAAGGAAAGTCAGGTATTGGATCGGCAGCGGCTGATCGAGGCCGAGTTCGTGGCGGATGCGCGCGATCGTTTCGGGTGAGGCGCTGTCGCCCGCCACCACCAGCGCGGGATCGCCCGGCACCAATTGCAGCATCAGGAACACGCCGAGCGAGACGCCAAACAACACGGGGATGGCGAGGATCAGGCGGCGGATGATGTAGCGCGTCACTTTGCAATGTACGCATCGTGGAACAGCAAGCCGCCGGACTGCGCCTGCTTGACGTCTTTGATTTTCGTCGAGACGGCGGTCTTGTTGACGGGCATGTACAACGGCTGCCACGGCGCTTCCTGCATCGTCAGCTTCTGCGCCTCGACGTAAATTTGCATACGCTTGGCTTGATCGAGTTCGGTGCGGCCCGCCTTGATCAATTTTTCCAAATCCTGATTGCAGTACAGCACGCGATTGGACGACTTCACGCGGTCACACGAGAGGAACAGGCTGAACATGTCCGGCTCGTTCCACGAGTAACCGTTCAGGTACAGATCGTGTTCCGCCTTCGGCGTCGCCGCGAGCAGCGCGCCCGACTCGAGCTGCTTCACTTGCAAATCAACGCCGACGGCTTTGAACTGCGCCTGCAAGAGGGTGGCAATCTTGCCGTGCGTGTCGCTATTGGTCGTGTACAGCACGGGCTGGAACGGTTTGCCATCGGGCGACGCGCGCGGTCCGTTCGCAGCGGCCTTGTATCCCAAGCCATCGAGCAGCTGTTTCGACTTGGCTGCATCGTACTTCAATTCAAATTCTTTCAACTTCGGATCGTAGCCCTGGATGCTTTCCGCAATCGGACAGCACTGCGCTTTGGCGAGCTTGCCTTCGAACACCACCTGCACGATCTCGTCTTTGTTCACGGCGTATGAGAGTGCCTGTCGCACTTTCGCATCGTCGAACGGTTTGCGCGCAGTGTCGAAGCCGAGATAGGTCAGGCCGAAGGTGTAGCTATCGTAAATCTTGAAGCGCGCGTCGCCGCCGTACTTGGGCACGTCCTGCGCGCGCAGACCCAACAGGTCAATCTCGCCCGCATCCAGCGCGGCCAGCTGCGTCGTAGGTTCGGGGATGACTTTGTAGCGCAACTCCTGAATGTACGGCGCGCCCTTGTTCGCATAGAATGCCTGGAACTGTTTGTAATCGGCGTTGCGTTCGAGCGTGATGAACTGTCCCGTCTGCCATTCCTTCAGTTTGTATGGACCCGTGCCGATGGCTTTGCGACCGATGTCGTCGTTCGCCGCCTTCACCGCCGACGGCGAGAGGATGCCCGCGTAGCTCGTCGCCATGTCGTGGAAGATCGGCGCGTACGGCTCTGCCATATTCAGCACGAACGTCGCGTCGTCGGGCGTATCCATGCTCGTGACGTTCTTGAACGTCTCGAAGATGGGCGACTTCGCGCCGACGCGCTTCAGGCGCTCGAACGTGAACTTCACGGCTTCGGCGTTGAACGGCGAGCCGTCAGTGAACTTCAGGCCCTTGCGCAGCGTGAAGGTGAGCGTTTTGTTATCCGCGCTGACGCTCCAGCTTTCGGCGAGCAAACCTTTATACGAGGTGTCGAGGTCTTGATAGACCAGCGTGTCGTAAATCCAGCCGAAGATAGTCGAGGCGACCGGGTTCGAGGTCTGATGCAGGTCGAGCGTTTCGGGATCGGTGATCGCGGCGACGTTGAACGTGCCGCCGAGCTTGCTCTGCTCCGGCACCACCGCCGACGTGGGCGCGACCGATGGCAACGGCGCAACCGAAGCGGGCGACGCTGGCGCGCCACACGCGACGACACCCAACAGAACCATTCCAAACACGATGAGGCAAACGACTCGCAGCATATCTCCTCCTTGTGAGTAACCACTAACATTGTCATTCCAAGCAGAGCGCTGATAGTTTCTTTGATTCATGTCATCGCAATCTAGCGGCGGCGCAGGCGCGGGTCGAGCAGATCGCGCAGCCCATCACCGAGCAGGTTGAGCGCAAACACGCTGAGCGTGAGCGCCACGCCGGGCAAGATCATCGTCCATGGCGCTTGCCGCAGCACCACGCGCGAGTCGTTGAGCATGCTGCCCCACGACGGGACTTCGGGCGGCGCGCCCGCGCCCAGAAACGAGAGCGATGCTTCGCCAATCACCGCCTCGGCGAAGATGAAACTGATCTGCACGATGAGCGGCGAAACGCAATTCGGCAGCAGATGCGAGCGAATAATTTTCTGAGCGGTGCAGCCGACCGAGTGCGCCGCTTCGATAAACTGCGTCTCGCGCAAAGAGAGCACGACACTGCGCACCACGCGCGCGAGGCGCGGCGTCGAAACGATGCTCAGCGCCAAAATCACGTTCTCCACTTTCGGACCGCGCGCCGCCATGATCGCGATGGCGAGGATGATACCGGGGAACGCCATCATGCCGTCCATCACACGCATGATGGGCGTGTCGAGTCGGCGGAAGTAACCTGCCAGCAAGCCGATCAAGGTGCCCACCATCAGCACACTGAGCGACACGCCGAAGCCGACGCCCAGCGAGAGCCGCGCGCCATACACCACGCGGCTGAACACATCACGACCCTGCGTGTCCGTGCCGAACAGATGCGCGCTGTTCGGCGACTGCAAGCGATCCTGCACAACCAACTTGAGCGGATCGTGGGTAGCGATGAGCGGCGCGAGCAGCGCAATCGCTATCATGGCGACAAGCACGATGCCGCCGAGCGTGATGTTTTTCCGACGCCCCAGAGTCGCCAGCCACGAGCGATGCGTGGCTGGCTGCTCGATCAGTTGTGGGAGCGTTAAGGTCGCAGCGCGCTCAGTCACGGTTCAAATCCTGAAGGGGCACATTCATTATCACGCATGACGAATGCGCGGGTCGAGGAACGAGTACAGCAAGTCAATCAGCAAATTGATGAGCACATACACGGCGGCGATCACCAAGACCGTGCCCTGCACAACGGGAAAGTCGCGGCGCCCAATGGCGAGAATCAGCAGACGACCAATGCCCGGCAAGTTGAATATCTGCTCGGTGATTACCGCGCCGCCCAACAGGCTCGCGATGATGATGCCGATGGTCGTGAGGATGGGGATGAACGCGTTCTTGAGCGCGTGACGCAGCACGACCCAACGCTCGGCCAGCCCCTTCGCGCGCGCGGTGCGCACGTAATCCTGGCCGAGCACATCCAGCATCATCGAGCGCGTGATGCGCGCGAGCAGCGCGCTCGACGCCAGTCCGAGTGTAAAGGCCGGCAGAATCATGTAGCGCAACGATTCCCACAGACCTTTCTCCAGCGGCTCATAGCCCGCGACGGGAAACCAGCCCAGAAATACGGCAAAGATTAGGATCAAGTTCAAGCCCATCCAGAACGTTGGAATGGATGCGCCCATGATCGCCACGCCCATCAAAGCGATGTCCAGCCACGAGCCGCGCCAGCGCGCGGCGATGATGCCCGTTGGCAGACCGATGGCGATGGAAACGAATGACGCGAGCAAGGTCAGCAGCAACGTTGGCTGTACGCGCTCCAGCAGCGCGCTCGTCACGGGTTGGTTAAGGAAGATGGATTGGCCGAGGTCGCCGCGCGCGATGCGGCTCAACCAATTGACATACTGCAAGGGCAGCGGGTCTTCGAGACCGAGCTGTCGGCGCAGTTCGAGGCGGCGCTCCTCGGTCGCGTCGGAGCCGAGGATGACGCCCGCTGGGTCGCCGGGCACGATACGCAGCAACAAAAAAACTGCCGTGGCGACCAGCAGCATGACGGGGATGGTGAGCAGCAAACGCCGCAGCGTGTAGCGGAGCATAACACGATTGTAGTAGGGGCGCGGTGACTGCGCCCCTACGAAAAACTTACGCGAAGCCGACGTTCCAGAAATAGTAGTCGGGGATGTTCTGGTAGTTGACGATGTCCTTGCGGATGGCGCGCAGCAGGAAATTGTCGCCGCACTTCACGAATGGCATCTCCTGATAGACGACCGCCTGCAATTCGTCGTAGAGCGGTTTTTGTTTGGCAGGGTCAGGCTCGGCGATGATCTTGTTCAGCACGGCGTCGCGCGCGGGGCTCGACCAGAAGCCGGGCCAGCTATCCGCCATGAACGGATGCGTGGCCGGATGCACGTAGCTGGCGTGACCGGTCAGGAAGATTTCGTACACGTCGGGGTTGGCGCGGTTCTTCACCAGCGTCGCCCAGTCGGATACGATCAGTTCCACTTTCATGCCGGCCGCTTCCATCTTCTGCTTGCTGTACTCCGCCATCTTGTAGTTGTAATCGTATTCCTTCGTCGCCAGCCAGCGAATCGTCTCGCCCTTATAGCCCGCTTCTTGCAGCAGCTGCTTGGCGCGGTTCAGGTCGGGCTTGTTGAACGACTCGAAGCCTGCCTTGCTGTACCACGTCGTCTCGGGCGCGTTGATGCCGCCGTCCACGCGGATGAAATCTTTGTTGCCGAAGCCGGCGATCATCGCTTCTTCGGCGTTGATGGCTGCCGCGACTGCGTGGCGCATCTTCACGTTGGTGAACAGACCCTTCTTCTTATTAAAGTGTGGGCAGTACCAGTAGTACGGCTTGACGGTGATCGTCACCACGCCGGGGCTGCTCTTCAACACGTCGTATTGGTCGGGAGGCAGCGAGTCGCCATAATGATACTCACCGCTGATCATGCCATTGGCGCGCACCGAACTATCGGGCACGGGGATGAACTGGATTTCGTCGAAGTACGCTTCGCGTTTGCCGGATGCGCCGTCGGGCGAATCGTCGCGCGGCGCATATGCGTCGTTGCGCGTCATGCGGATATAGCGGTCGGCGATGTACTCGGTGAACTTGAACGGACCTGTGCCGACGAATTGGTCCTTCTTGAGCGCATCCTTGCCAGCCGCTTTCGCGATCTCGGCGGGCAGGATGAACGCTTCGGGCAGCGCGAGGTAATCGAGCAGGATGCCGGTCGGGTCTTTGAAGTTGATCTTCACCGTTTGCGCATCGGGCGTTTCGATCGTGTCGAGGCGCTTGAAGATCGTCTGCCCACGTCCCGTCAGCATGCCCCAGCGTTCGAGCGACGCGGCGACGTCCGCCGAATCGAGCGGCTTGCCGTTGTGGAACTTGATGCCCTTGCGCAGCTTGAACTCATAGCTCTTGCCGTCGGGGGCGATGGTATATTGATCGACCAATACGGGCTTCGGCGCAAACTTGGCATCGCGTGTGAACAAGCCTTCGAGGAACTGCATCGCGACGTTCGAGGTAACCGTCGCGGTCGTGAACATCGCGTCGGCGATGGCCGGCGGCTCGCCAATGATCGCGATCTTGAACACGCCGCCCTTCTTCAGCGTTGGCTGCTTGATGCTGCCGCTCACCTGGGTCGGCGCGGCGGGCGATGCGGCGGGTGCGGGCCCACACGCCGCGAGCAGCAGCGCGCTCACCGATGCGCTCGCGCCCAGCTTGATGAAATCGCGGCGCGTGAGGGACTCCTCCGGCGGCTCAACCGGGTGCTGTTGGTTCTGATCGGACATGCTTTCCTCCTTTTGCGATAGACAAGAAGCATAGGGGACGGTGGACACTTGAACTGAGCGTGACCATATTACCTTTTTGAAACTCAACCTGTCAAACGATTTTTCGTGGAGACCATACTCGTCGCTGCTGTACGTCCGCGCGTGGCTATCCCTGATGTTCGGTGTGCTGCGCGGCGATCTGCATCTCTTGCGCCAGCGTCGGGTCGGTGATTTTGAGCGTGCTGCCGAGGTATGCTTGCTTCACTTTCTCGTTCGCCAGCAAGTCCTGCGCGCGCCCTTCCAACACGGTGCGGCCCGTCTCCAGCACGTACGCATGATGCGCGATGGCGAGCGCCTGCCGCGCGTTCTGTTCCACCAATAAAATGGTCATGCCCTGTTGGTTGATCGCGACGATGGTTTTGAACACTTCTTGCACGAGCACGGGCGCAAGACCCAGACTGGGCTCGTCCAGCAACAGCAGGCGCGGCCGCGCCATCAGCCCGCGCCCGATCGCGCACATCTGCTGCTCGCCGCCGCTCAACGTCCAGCACAAACGATGCGCCAGCTTCCGCAGCGGCGGGAAGATCGTGAAGACGCGCTCCATGTCGTCTTTCGCTTCGGCTCGCCAATTTTTGTGTTTGTCCGCGCGCACCGATGCGCCGAGCATCAGATTATCGCCCACACTCAGTCCAGGAAAGAGCCTGCGCCCTTCGGGCACATGCACGATGCCGCGCCGCACAATCTCTTCTGCGCTGACGCGCGCGAGGTCGGCGCCCTCAAACTCCAGCGTGCCGCTCGCCGCGCGCAGCAGTCCGGAGATAGTCTTGAGCGTCGTGCTCTTGCCGGCGCCGTTTGCGCCAATGATGGTGACGATCTGCCCAGCCTGCACTTGCAGCGAAACGGACTTCAGCGCCTGCACTTGCCCGTATGCCACCGCCACAGCATGTAACTTAAGCATAGACGACCTCAGCGCCCAGATAAGCTTCAATCACCGCAGGGTCGCGCTCGATCTGCTGCGGTTCGCCATCGGCAATCTCTTTGCCAAAGTTGAGCACGGTCACTCGATCGGAAAGTCTCATCACGAGATTCATGTCGTGTTCGACCAGCAGCAGTGTCGTGCCGCGCTCGCGAATCTGGCGCAAGAGTTCGAGCAGGTCTTCGGTTTCGCGGCTGTTCATGCCCGCCGCGGGCTCGTCAAGCAGCAGCAGTAACGGCTTCGCGGCGAGCGCGCGCGCAATTTCCACGCGGCGCTGCTGTCCGTAGGCGAGGTTCTTCGCCAGCTCATGCTGTTTGTCCGACAAGCCGACGAACTCCAGCGCGGCAACGGCTTCAGCGCGAATTTTCTGCTCGACGATGCGGCTGCGGGGCAAGGGCAGCAGCGCCTGAATGAAGTTGAGTTGCGATTGCACGTGCTGGCCGATCATCACGTTTTCCAGCACCGTCAGTTCGGGGAAGAGGCGAATGTTTTGGAACGTTCGCGCCAGCCCTAGACTCGTCAACTGCCATGCGGCTCGTCCGCCAATCGCTTCATTCAGGAAGAGGATGTCGCCGCCCGATGGACGATAGATGCCGCTGATCACATTGAGCGCGGTCGTCTTGCCCGAACCATTGGGCCCAATGAGCGCGTGAATCGCGCCAGACTTCACCTGCAGCGAAACGCCATCCACCGCGCGGATGCCGCCGAAATCTTTACGCAGTTCTTTGAGCCAGAGAATGGTTCCGTCGCTTGTCGCTGCGCCGTTGTCCCGCAGCGCGGATGCGGGCGTACCAACCTGCGCCACCAGTTCGGGCTTGGGCGCGAGCGGTCTCGGTTTGAGCAGGCGACTGCGAATGAGCTGCTCGATCAACCCCACCACGCCGACGGGCAGGAAGACCATGATCAACATCACGCCTGCGCCATAGACCGCGAGGTAGCCCGTCTTCAGGTCGCGCAGCCATTCGGGAAAGTAGTTCAGGAAGATCGCGCCGAAGATCGCGCCGAAGATCGAATCACTGCCGCCCAGCACGAGCATCGCCAGAAATGTAACCGACTGCGCGAATGAAAAGGTGTCGGGGCTGATATAGCGCACGTTGGGCAGATGCGCGAACAGCACGCCCGCGATGCCCGCGTAACACGCGCCAAGTGAGAAGGCTAACACTTTGTAGAGCGTCGTGTTGATACCCATCGTTTCGGCGGCAAGTTCGTTTTCACGGATGGCGAGCAGGCTGCGCCCGACGCGCGTGCGCCGCAGCCGCCATGCCGCGCCCGCCAGCAGCAACAGGAACGCCAGCACCAGGTAGTAATACTTGCTCAAGGTGTCCAGCTTGAAATCAAGAATGTAAAAATACGGCAGCGCACGCACGCCATCCGCGCCGCCCGTGACTTCCGTCCAGTTGAGCAGCATGAGGTTGACGATGATGCCGAAGCCAATCGTCGCCATCGCGAGGTAGTGTCCCTTGAGGCGCAGCGTTGGAATGCCCAGCAGTAGTCCAAACATCGTCGCCATGAACGCGCCCGCCACCAGCCCGAGCCACGGCGAGAAGCCCGGCACGCGCGTGGTGAGGATGCCCGACGTGTACGCGCCGATCCCCCAAAACGCCGCTTGCGCCAGCGACATCTGCCCGGTCAACCCCAGGATGTAATGCAAGCCCAGCACCGCCAATGCATAGATCATGCCGAGGATGACGTGCGTCATGTTGCCGGTGTCGAGCAGGTTGGGCAGCAGCAGGATGATGAGCGCGGCGATCAGCAGCGATGCGCCATAGATGATTTTGCGAGATGACATACGTGCTCCCAATCGCTACGCCTTTTCGGAGACCTTCTCGCCAAACAATCCCTGCGAACGGAACAGCAGCACGGCGATCAGGATAATGAACGCAATCGCCTGCTCGTACTCCGACGAAATATAACGCGCGCCGATCTTCTCCGCGATGCCGAGAATCAGTCCGCCCAGAATAGCACCCGGCACCGAGCCAAAGCCGCCGACAATCGAAGCCGAGAACGCTTTGAGCGCGATGCCGCCACCCATCAGCGGATAGACGAGCAGCAGCGGGCTGATGAGCAAGCCCGCGATTCCGCCGAGCATCGCGCTGTAGATGAATGTAAAGACGATCATGCGATCCACGCGGATGCCCATCAGGCGCGCCGTCTGCTGATCCTGCGCGGTCGCCTGAAATTGTTTGCCGATGATCGTCTTTTCAAAGAGCCAATATTGGAATGCGACCATCAACAGCGTGACGAAGATGATGAGCAGGTATTGCGGCACGATGCGCGCGGAGCCAAGTTCGATCACCTGTCCCGCTTGAAAGAACGACACGGGGCGATACGGCTGCGCTTCGAAGATAACCAGCGCGCCGTTCTGCAAGAGGATGGATGCGCCGATGGTGCTGATGACCACCGGCAGGTAAGAACGACGCCGCAGTGGATAGTATGCGACGCGCTGAAAGATGATTCCGAACACGGCGGCGACGAGCAAGGTGGCGGGATAGGCGATGATGAAGGGCCAACCCAACTTGTTCAGAAACACAATCGAGATGAACGATGGCACCATCACGAACTCGCCCTGCGCGAAGTTCACGATGCCGACCGCGTTGTAGATCAGCACGAAGCCGAGGGCGATCAGTGCGTACACCGAGCCGTACGCCAGCCCTGCGATCAGCAGTTGAATCAGGTCTTCCATCGGCTATCCTTAACGCAGCGGGGCGCGTTCAGTGCGGCCCGCATGAAATGAATCCGTTATGTTGGCACGAGCGAAGTTCGTTATCCGCCCTTCACCGTCTTTACAAACTGCACGGCTTTGCCTTTATACTGCATGATGTCCACCGAATCGCGTCCATCGCCGTTGGTCGTGAAGTTGAACGTACCGACGGAACCTTTCCAGCCTTGCGTTTTCAACAACTCTTCACGAATCTTGTTTTTGTCGGTGCCAACCCGCGCGATGATCTGCGCCGATAGATGAATCGCGTCCCAATACCAGCCGGACAGCGTGTCAGGGTTGCTGTTGTATTTATCTTTCCACGCCTTCTCGTACTCCGCGTACTCGGCTGTGCGCCCTGGGAAGTAGTCGTTCACCACGTACAAGCCGTCGGTCACGTCGGCGGGCAGATCGGCGATGATCGCCTGCCCATACGAAGGCGAGCCGATCAGGTTGATCTTCAGCCCCTGCTCTTTTGCCTGCCGCATGATCACCGCGTCGTCGGCAACGTTGGTGCCATACAGACAGAGCGTATCCGTGCCTGCACTCTTGATGGCGAGCAGTTGCGCGGTGAAGTCTTGCGTGCCGGTCGTGTATTTCTGCCGCGAAACCGTGCTGAGGTTTTTCGCCTTGAGCGCCGCTTCGATAATATCCGCGCCGCCGGTACCGAACGCATCACTGTCGTGCAGGATGGCGATCTTCTTGGCGCTCAAATCGTTCAGCGCGAAGGCGACCATCGCATTGGCGGCGATGCTGTCGTCGGGGCGGAATCGAAACAGCCATTGGTTTCCCTGCTTGGTCAAGGTCGCATTGGTGCCGCCGATTAACGAGAGCATGGAGAGTTCTTTGATGCGCTCGCTGATGGCGAGAATCTGCGTGCTCTTGACGGGTCCAATCATCAGCACCGCCTTGTCGTCCTGCGCCTTATTCAGCGCCGCGAGCGCCCCTTGATTGCTCGACTGCGCGTCTTCGACGATCAGGTTGATCTGCTGACCGTTGATGCCGCCCGCCTTATTCACTTTCTCGACGGCGATGTCGATTGCCTTCTTGCCGAGGTCGCCGGTCTGCGCGCCCGCGCCGGTGACTTCGATGTTGAGCGCGATGACGACGGGCCCGCTCAATTGCGCCGAACCTTTCGCGATTGGACCGAGCGATGAGCCGCTCGCGCCGCTGCTGGGCGCACTGGTGCCGCTGGGGGTCGTGGCGGCGGCACGCGTAGGCGTAGCGCCGCCTGCCGCAGGCGCGACGGTCGCAGGCGCGCTGGTGCTGGACGGTGCGCACGCGACGACGAACGCAGCAATCAGAATGCATACGAGCAAGAGGAACAGACTCAACGAACGTGATGGATGTTTCATGTCAGAACTCCTAAACGGGATTTGTTGTTGGCGCACTTGTAACACAAATGGACGAGTGGTGTCAAGCAAAACCGAAATTTTTCAGCAATTCTCGGTTTGTGCTAAAACAGACATTTCGTTGCAGTAGCGACAAATAGGCATTGGACTATTTGCGCCGGCTCGCCTACTGGAGCACTCCAATTTACCAAGACAACGGCCGTGCTGGTGTTGGGCGTGCGCCACATGGTGCGCATCCTCACGACTCCATCCGATACGTCAGTCAAGCGCGGCCGCATCAACTCCTCGCGCAGCCGATACCTGCCGTACCCCATCAACCCTTGGCGCGCCGAAGACGGGGCAAGTGATTGCGTTCCCGGTGCTAAATGGCTGCGTCACGATTACGCTGTGTCGCGTCTTCTCCCTGTGCCACACGCCGTAGGCGGGTATGCAGGCGAATGCCTGCGGCACAGAGCTTGCGAGGCGCGGCGCCGTGCATGACACGCGCCACTGCATCCTGCGTGCACCACGTTGCGCTGCGCAACCCCCAGGGCTGCACGCAGGACAGGGACATTCGGCGGACGCGGGTTACAGTTTTCCTGTTACGGCGCTCACAGCGCAAAATGCTCTCGACGGTCACAGTCCGTGACGCTCGGGGGACCGTCCAGCACTTGCGTTCGCGACGCAAGCTACACCGGGTCCTCAATCCCGAGTGAGTCAACCGATGGGGTAAAGCGGCTGTCAGTTGGTTGCTCACGATGGTGTATTGCCAATGTAAGATTGCCTACAGCCTAATAGCCTGTCAGGTGATAATATCAAAGTACATCAAAGCATATGTTCCCTCAGTTATTTTTGCGATATTGTGTACGAGTGCTCGTTTGCGCACTGACGCTGTGTGCCTGTGCCGCGTGCGCCAGCACCACATCGCAGCCCGCAAGTATGCCCGCCGCGAGCGCAACACTCGTGGCATTCGATGCGGCTGAGCGTCCGCACTTCGAAGTGTCCGAGTGGCGCACCAATTTTGCGCGGCACAGCGTCCCCTACGCGCAGATCACGTCGGGCGGACCGCCGCGCGACGGCATCCCGCCGCTTGACCATCCCAAGTTCGTTACTGCGGATGCAGCGGCCGCGTGGCTCAAAGACAATGAGCCCGTGATTGCATTCAGCAGCGGCGCTGACGCTCGCGCCTATCCCTTGCAAATCCTTATCTGGCATGAGATTGTCAACGACTTGGTTGGCGGTATGCCTGTGCTCATCACATTCTGTCCATTGTGCAACTCGGCGATTGCGTTCGAGCGAACCCTCGACGGCGCGACGTATGACTTTGGCACGACGGGCAAACTGCGCAACAGTGATCTCATCATGTGGGATCGGCAGAGCGAGAGTTGGTGGCAGCAATTCACGGGCGAAGCGATTGCAGGCGACCTCACGGGCAAGCAGCTGAAATTTTTGCCGGCATCCATCGTTTCGTTTGCCGATTTCAAGCAAGCGCATGCGGATGGCAAAGTGCTCTCACGCGAGACCGGATTCGCACGCGCCTACGGGCGCAATCCATACGCGGGCTATGACGACATCAACGCGTCGCCATTCCTGTTCGATGGGACGAGTGACCCGCGCCTGAAGCCGATGGAGCGGGTGGTCGCGCTGACCGTTCGCGGCGAAGATGTGGCGTACCCGTACTCCGTACTGTCGCAAGCGAAGGTTGTGAACGACACGCGTGGGGGACAAGCCTTCGTGGTCATCTGGCAGAGCGGCGCGACGTCGGCGCTCGACCGCGCGGCGATTAATGCTTCACGCGACATTGGCGCGACGGGTGTGTTCGAGCGCACGCTGGCGGGCAAGCTGCTCACCTTCAGCGCCGACGCGAGCGGCTTCGTGGACGAGCAGACGCAGAGCCACTGGAACATTCTCGGGCAAGCTGTGGACGGCGCGCTCAAAGGCAAGCAGCTTATGCCCATGGTGCATTTCGATCACTTCTGGTTTGCGTGGGCAGCGTTCAAACCGAACACGATCATCTACAAATGAGCGAGGTTCAATGAACAAGCATCGTTCTCTCAGCCGCGCCGACGGGCGCACGCATGGTCGCCGCTACGCCGTGTTGTTTGGCGTGGGCGCGCTCGTGCTGATCGCGTTCGTCGGCTTTCAGCTTTTCGCGCAAGCGCATCCCAACGCGCAGTGGGCGGATACGAGCGACACCGATGTGAGCAGTCTGCGCGCGGCGGAAACGGGACAGCTCGGTGAGCCGGCGCTCGTCTGGTTCCACGCCGATTGGTGAACGATCTGCCAGAGCATTAAGCCCACCGTGAGTGAGCTTCAATCTCAGTACGATGGCAACGTGAAGATCGTGAAATTGAACGTGGATAACCCCGCCTCGTCCGCCGCGATCCAAAAATATCACGTGCGCGGCACGCCGAGTTTTGTGTTATTCGACCGACACGGCAAAGTCGTCTCGCAACTGCCGGGCTGGCCCGGCCGCGAGCAGGTCGTGCGCTCGTTCGATCAACTCGTCGCACAGAATTAAAGGCCGACGACCCACTCGCTGCTTGCGACGGATTGGCTGATCGAAGCGCACCGCCAAACTCGACCTCGCCGCTAATTTAACGATTGCAGTAGAATGAGACAGGCCCATTGAATTGAGGAGGTCGTTATGGCGCGTGTGATTGTCTTCGACGTCATTGAAACGATGCTCGACCTGCGCGCGCTGGACGCGCCATTCGAGCGCGTGTTCGGCGATGGCTCCGTGCGCCAGCAATGGTTCAACCAGATGCTGCAATTGGCGCTGGTGGCAACCATCACCGATGCGTATCAGGACTTCGGCGCAATCGGACGGGCGGCGCTCGAAATGGTAGCAGCGCAGCGAGGCACGACGCTTGCCGACGAGCAGCGCACGCAAATACTCGGCGGGGTGCGCACGCTGCCGGCGCATCCCGACGTGAAGGACGGATTGGAGCAGCTGCGCGCGGCTGGCTTTCGTCTTGCTTCGCTCACCAACTCTGCGGCGCAGACGGCCGAAGCGCAGCTGAACCATGCAGGGCTGCGCTCCTATTTCGAGCAGGTGCTCAGCGTGGATGCAGTGCGCAAGTTCAAGCCCGCCGCGGAGGTGTATCATCACGCCGCGCGAATGCTCGGCGTCGAGCCGAGCGAGATACGTCTGGTCGCCGCGCATGATTGGGATGTGTTCGGCGCGATGCGCGCGGGCTGTGCGGCAGCGTTCGTCACGCGCGACGGCAAGGTGCTGAATCCATTGGCGCCGTTGCCAGACGTAATCGGCAAGGACGTGCGCGAGGTCGCACAGCAGATTGTTACGATGGAGCAGTAAGGTTCGTACCGCCGTAGCTATTGAGGAGTGAATATGCCCAATGACATCGCACGTGACGAGGTGCGCCGCTTGCTCGACAGCGGCGCATTGGCGTTAGACGTGCTGCCCGCATCAGAGTACGAGGAATCCCATCTGCCCGGCGCGCTGAACATTCCGTTGGAAATAGTTGACGCGCATTCGACCAAGCAGTTGTCGAAGGACAAGCTCATCATCGCGTACTGCCACGATACGCAGTGAGACATGAGCGCGCGAGCCGCGTGGCGGCTTGAGAGTTTGGGATTCACGCACGTGTATCGCTACAGCGCGGGCAAAATGGATTGGCTCGCCAGCGGTCTGCCCATCGAGGGCGCATTTGCAAGCGCGCCGTGCGCGGGCGACTTGGCGCGCAGGGACATGCCGACTTGCGTATTCAATGAGCGCGTCGGCGTGGTGCGCTCGCGCTTGCCGAACGATTGGCACGTGTGCGTGGTCCTCAACGAGCAGCGCGTTGTGCTCGGCTTACTACGTGAGTCGGCGCTGCGCGGCGACGAGAGCGCCGTTGTCGAGCAGGTGATGGAAGCGGGTCCGCGCACCTATCGGCCGTTCGCGTCGCCCGCACAATTGATGCGCTACTTCAAGAAGCACGAGGAGCGCACGGGCGCGCTGGTCACAACCGGCGATGGCGTCTTGGTCGGCTTCGTACTGTGCGAGGATGTCGAGCGGGTGCAGCGCACAAGCGAATCCGCTACTTCCGTTTGAGATAATCGCGAATGGCGAGCGCGACGCTTGCGCCTTCGCCGACAGCAGAAGCGATTTGCGCTGTTGCGCCTTTGCGCACATCGCCCGCCGCGAATATGCCAGGCACGCTCGTCTCCAAGTCGAATGGCGCTCGTTCGGGCTTCTTGCGTGAGGTGGCAGAGTCTTGCAGCAGGTGACGCAAATCATGTCCCGTCGCGATGTAGTTGTGATCGTCGAGTTCCACCAAGCCCTTGACCAGTTGGCTGTTCGGCTGCTGTCCGATGAAGATGAACGCTGCCGACGGATGTAGTTCCTCGACGGCGCCCGTCTTTTGATTTTGGACGACGACGTTACTCAGTTTGCCATTGCCACGAAATTCTTTGACGACCGTGTTGAACTTCACATCGACCTCTGGCGTGCGGAGCACTTCGTCATGCGCAATGCGGCTTGCGCTGAGTTGATCCCCTCGCACGATCAGCGTGACCTTCTTGGCGAACTTGGTCAGGTAGATGCCTTCTTCGGCCGCGGTATTGCCTCCGCCGATCACCAACAGTTCGTCCGCACCTTTGTAGAATGGCCCATCACAGGTTGCGCAAAAGTGAATACCCGAGCCAATGTATTCGTCCTCGCCGCGCACGTTCAGGCGACGATAGTCCGCGCCAGTGGCAATCAGTAGCGCGTGCGCACAGTATAACGTGCCATCGCCCGTGCGCACGAATCGGTACGGCTCCATCGCTTTCACTTCGTTCACGTCTTGCGCCTGTAAAATCTCCACGTCGAAGCGGCGCGCCTGCGTCACCATGCGCTGCGTCAACTCCGCGCCGCTCACGCCGTCGGGAAAACCGGGATAATTCTCGACCTTCTCGGTAATGGCGGCTTGCCCGCCCAGCCCGCTCTTCTCGATGATGAGCGTCTCGACGCCTTCGCGCGCCAGATAGAGCGCCGCCGTCAGTCCCGTCACGCCGCCGCCGACGATGATGCAGTCGTAGAAGTCGCTGCGCGCTTTCAGCTGCATGCCCAATTTGGCGGCGAGTTCCGCGTTGGAGGGTTCGATCAATTGTGAGCCATCGGGAAAGACGATGGTCGGAATGATGCGCTTGCCCTCATTCAACTGCTCGACGAGCGCGCGCGCTTCATCGTCCTGTTCGATGTCCACCCATTCGTACGGCACCTGCTGCTCGCCCAGAAACTTTTTTGCGCGTTTGCAATCGGGACACCAAAACGTGCCATAGACAACAATTTGCTCTGCCATGATCATTCTCCTCGATGAGTCACCGCGCCTACTGCTGCGCTCATTGTATACAAACACAAAGCCGAGTTGAACTCGGCTTTGTGTTTGCTTACGTGACCGTACCGTTAGCGTGCAGGCGCAGGTTGCAGCACTTGTCTGCGCTGTGCGAGCCACGCGAACACGCCGCCGAGAATGACGCCGTAGATCACGTGCCCCATCAAGCTGCCGATGGCGACAATCTGCATCGGCGGCATCAGCAGTGGCGCGAACGGCGGCATGCCCAATAGTACAGGCATCAGAATCAACCCGCCGAGGATCCACCAGACGAAGCCGTAGAGCGCGCCCCATAGCAGACCGCCTACGTACGTCAGCACGCGGCTGCCGAGCAGTGCACCGAAGACCGCGCCGATGACTGCGCTGTTGAACAGATGATAGAGCCAGCCGACGCCGATATTGTCCGAGCGCACGACCATCGCAACCATCTGCATCATCGGCATGCTCTTGCCGTCGGGTGCCGGCGCGCCCATCATCTGCATCATCACCCCGAACACCATTCCGCCGACTAATCCACCAATTACACCTTTCACGATTTGCGAACGCATACGTATCACCTCCTTTCATCGCGAGATGACGAACTGCGATATACAATTGTGCAATTATTCTATACGGCGGTGGTCGGTGCGTCTGTAACGCTGCTTACATGTGGGAAGGATTCAACGGGGTGCCACTGGGGAATTGTTGCTGGCATCCAACGTGGGCGGCACGGCGAGCAGTGCCTCGTCCACATAGCACCACATCCAGTCCGCGCCCGGCTGGATGGAGCGCACCAGCGGATGGCCCGTCTGCTCGAAATGCTTGCGCGCATGTTTGTTCTTTGCCTGATCGCAGCAGCCGACATGACCACACATCATGCACATGCGCAACTCGGGCCACGTATCGCCGAGCGCGACACACTCCTGGCAGACGTGCACTGTCGGCGTCGTCACCTGTATCCCGTTGAGATGGCTGCACGCTTTCTCGGTGAGTTGGCCCGTGAACATGAGCCGCAGCAGCCAGTGCGGGATACGCAAACCTCTCGTGCGTTGCTGTGCCATAGGCTCAGGTGTCCTTTCAGGTTGCCTGAACTCGCGAACCACCTCGCCCAGGGCGCCATGCAGTGTGGCGCAGAACAAGCACCAAACTCAAAGCGGAAGACCCCAGGTGCGTCGCGGAGCCATGTAGGTCCTCACCGATTGGAATGGAGCGACGTTCGCAACACCTTGTTAAGAATTGGGATGATCGGGTTTCGTTTCTTTCAGCATTTGCCAGACAATGACCGCGCCTAATACGATCCGAAACGCAATACTTGGTATGGAACTCCAGTTGACGAGCGACTGCGTGTATGCGTGAAAATCCACCGCAGAACTCAGAAACATGTAGCCTGCCAGTCCCGCGAGCACAGTACGGGAGAGTGGCGAAGCGGGTGCCGTGCGCGCAGCCCATGCGCTCGGAAGGAGCGCTGCCAATCCCACGCCTGCCGTTCGCAACAGAAAATCAGTTTGTGGATTGCTCGCGATGCCGGCCACCGCCAACATGTGCGATGGGAACAACAGAAAGCCAATGGCCGAGAGCGCTAAGAGCAAGCTGATGAACGTGAGGAGCGTCTTGAGAAACATGCTGAATTTGTGAACACTTTCGGCCCGCTGCGCGGCGCCGCTCAATGATTACCGCAATCGGTTGAGAGACCAATCATACTTGAAGTAGCGCAGGCGCACTTGCGCGCCGTGTCGCTCGAGGTATGCGCGCGCATCGTCGTCGAAGTAGCGCATGAGGAAATTGAGCACGGAACCTGCCTCCCGCTCGAAGTCCTTGCGGTACCACTTGAAGATGGTTGAGAGCCAAAGCGTGTGCGTCTCGCGCTCGACGAGGACATTCTTCGGATTGCCGATGAACTGCCGTGCCGCCAGGTCCAGCTCGGCGTCAATCTGCTCGGCGGAATACAACCCGCGCTTCAGCGGTGGGCAACTGGTGGACGCGCAGACGAGCGCGAAATGGATGCGCGGCTCGCGCAGTTCGCCGCGCAAAATTTTGTTCTCGATACTGCTGAGGCTCAACGAGCGTCCGCACACCACGAAGCGGTCGAGATAGAAGAAGCGCAGCGCGCCGAGATATCCGGCCTGCATGACGCCGCGATAGCGCGGGTCGCGCTGCAAGCGCCGCAGCACACCAACAAGCGCCAAACAGTTGTACGCGTTGATCCAGAACGCGAGTTTCTGTGCGCGCGTTTGCAGCATGCGCTCGTCATATGCGGCGAGCTCGCGTGCGCACGCCGCCACGCTGCCGTCCGCGTCCAGCGCGGCGTAGTCCACCTGCCCGTCCGCGCTGACGAACTGGCGCAGCGCCGCATCCAACTGCGCCACGCCGTGCAGCATCGCGCTCATGCTGCTGCCACGTGCAGTACGCGCAATTTCTCTTGCAGCATCTCGACGGTCGGGACACCTTTAAGTCCCTGCGGCGTGTAGTATACGCGACAGCCGAGCGCGTACTGCTCACGCGCCTCGTGCCACAAGTCCGCGCCGCTTACACGAAAGGACGGTGAACCGAGGAAGCGCTTGGCTTCGGCGTCGGCATCATCCGTGACTTTCACCAGCGTGATAGGCACGTCCATGCTCTCGCGCTTCAGTGCATCCGTGAGATGCTCCAGACCTTGCTGCCACGTTGGACAGCCATCGAAATACAATAACTCGATCTGCATCCGTACCCCTTCAGGGATTGGCAACGCGTTCCAGTCGTTCGCGATCCAGCAGCGTAATTGCCTTGCGCTCGATCTCGATCAGTCCGTCGTGCTTGAACTCGTTCAACGTCTGCGTCACCGTCTCACGGTAAGAGCCAATCGCCTCCGCCAAATCTTGATGGGTGTGCCCCTCGACGACGTCGCTGCCGTTGTGTGCCAAGCGCAGTAGCAGGCTTGCTAAACGCGCTGGCACGCTCTTGAATGCCATGTCTTCCAGCCGTGACTCCGTTTCGATCAGACGCTTGCCGAGCGCCTCGGCGAGCCGCACGGCGATTTTAGGATGACTGAGCAGATAGCGCTCCACATCGCTGCGGCTCATCACACACAACACACAGTCGTCCACGGCTTCGGCGAACGTGCGGTGCATGCCTTGGCCAAGGATTGCCATCTCGCCGAAAAACGAGCCCGCTTCGATGACGCCGGTCACGATCTTCTTGCCGCCGGGCGAGAGGCGATACAACTGTACGCGTCCCTTCTTCAGCAGGAACAGCACCTCGCTCCTGTCCTCTGGTTGGTAGAAGACCTTGCCGTGCGTGCAGGTGGTCATCGTCGTCAGACGCCCGATGGTATCAATCTCGTCCTGCGTCAGGTCGCGAAAAATATCTTGCGACGACAGGTAGCCGATCTTGCTGCTCATGCCTCTCCTTCGGCAATCAGCGCCGCCAATGCCTCGCGCGTCGGATTGCCCAGCGAATACAGCGCGCCATCCCACAGGTACGTCGGCGTGGCAAACACATTGTCGGGCAGCACGAGGTTGGGCGTTTGCACGTCAATCAGTTCGACGTGCACGGACGGAAACTGCTGCGCCACTTCGCGCGCTAGCGTTGCTACTTCAGCGCAGCCGACACACGTTCCTGAAATATAGACTTGCAAATGATGCAAATGGCTCACTTTGGTTCAATAGATTCCATGCAGATGATTGAGGGAGGCGTGGTGCTGGCGCACGCGCGACCTTACGGAAGTTATCTTAGCACCGTTACTCGTTAGGTCATGTAAGGCACCTTACACTATCGAGAAGTAACTAGCGACGCAGGTTCTTTCTCACGCCCAAACTGCTCCACCTCCACCCGTCCGTCCGCGCCGCAAATGACGGCACAGATGACTATGGCAATGATGTCCAGCCAGGCGTGCAACTATGTGCGCTCAACGCGCGGGTCGCTAACCTGACTAAAATGCTCACTGATCGCTGTGGTCGCTTGTGATCGCATGGCACTCTGCTCCTGTGGAAGATGCCCACGAGTGTACCCCAGCTTGAGACGCGATTGTCCTACACAGTTCAGTGGACATTTGCGCAACGGTGTGAGCCCGAGTCACCTCATTAAAAAAAGACGACGAAATGCTATCGTCGCCTCATGAGAAAAAGATACCATCGGTTTGGGCAAAGTGACGCACACCCCCGCCTCAAAAGTGGAGGCGCGTCTGGGAGTCATACCAAACCGAGTGAAAAATATATGGCGCAACTGCGCCAGCGTTATAGCAAAGTCAAACGGAGCGCGCGCAGCCAGCTCTTGGACGAACGGGTTGACTCGAGTGGCTATCCTCGCAAACACGCCAGTGCCCGCTTACGCGGTAAGCGTCGTTGGCGCGAGAACACTCAACCGATCCGTCGTCAGCGCCGACGCATTTATACGGATGAAGATAAATGGGCGGCGCTATGGTTGACCGAACTGTTTGACCAGATTGGATCGCAGCGCCTGCGCGTCGCGATGGACAATGACCTGAACAACCTCTGGCGACACAAACACCTGCGTGTCAGTCGTGCGTGTTATCAACGCTTACAGCAGATCAGTCCTGCCACGATGGATCGCATGCGCGCGCACGAACGTCGTCCCTTATCACACACGCGTGGCGGCACCAGACCCGGTACGCTGCTGAAGTCGCAACTTCCCATTCGGGCCTTCGCGGACTGGAATGACAGACGCCCAGCTTTTATGGACGCCGACCTGATTCAACAGGATGGCGGTAATGCCAGTGGTTTTTTTGCCTACACACGGACCATGACCGCTGTGCCGCCGCGCGCTTCGACCTCCGCCGCGATCTGCGGCATCGTGCGCCCATCGCGCACGCGCCAATCTATCCACTCGCGCATGCCAAGCGCGAGCGCATGACCCCAGAACGTCGTCAACTCCATGCCGCCCATCGTCAGT
>JBBPZQ010000044.1:0-26626 GCA_038198935.1 Anaerolineae bacterium | reverse complement strand
GCCACTTGCATCTGCTCCTGAAACGCCAGCAATACGGGAATATCATCAACGCGTTCGCTTCTAATACTCAATTCTGGGCTCATGCCCAGAGCTTAACCTAATCTTTCATTCTCGTCTAAAAATGAGCGAACCTTAAGTCTACAGCTTCACTATTGTCAATCCCAGCAATTTTATCGGTGGGAACGTTACTTGATGTCAAGAGCGTCACATAGCCGCTTTCCGTGGCAGATTGACCACGAATTGGGATATTGCCAATTGCTCTTTCTGATTTTGGCGTAACTGTCGGTGTCGGCGTTTCTTGGGGCGTTGGGGTTGCTGTGGTAGTTGCGACTTCAGTGGGTCTAACTGTTGCCGGAGCTGTTGGGTGCGGTGTACTGGTTGGAGTCTGTGTCGGGATCAAGGTTGGCGCACTCGTCGGAGAAAGCAGAACCGTTGGCACACTGGAGGGTAGAGAGGTTACAGCCGGCGCCATATTAGGCGAGCATGCCATCAAGAGTACCAGCGGCAAGAACAGGAATAATTTGAGGGACATGACGATCTCCCGAACAGCCGAGCCAAACGTGTGCACCATTATAGCATCACTTTCACACTGGTAATGCTGCATCGCTCCCCTCCTCGCGGGGAGCTCTACCGCTCACGCCAGCTGGCCACAAGGCACATCAGAGAAGGAACCCCCAGAGCTTTACGCGCCTTGCCGGCGCGTCGTCGGCTAGCGCCTGTGAAGGCAACGCACATTATTTAGGGTGCACGGGTGAGATGGCGAGAGCATGCACCCTAAGCCACCTTGACCAGCGCTTCCGCCTCATCCCCCGTCGCCCGCAGCCAGAGCGCGTCACGCAGCACATCCGCGCTCGTCGCCTGTGCCAGCGTCGTGAACAGAAATAAGCGCGCCCACTCTTTCGTCGCCGCCTTGGTCACCTTTTGCATGTGCTGGCTGCGCGCCGCCGAGGTCGTCACCGTCAGCACGCGGATCGCCATTGCCGCTTCGTATTTGGCTTTGGCATCGGGCGGCAGGTCGTTCACATGGCTATAGGTCTTACCCTCGAATAAAATCATGCTGCTCGCGCTGCTGACGCTCATCGTCGTCGCGCCCAGATTCTCCAGCATGTCGGGGATGCCGTTGTTGTTCGCGTCGGCGAGCAAGCCTGCGCCCATCGCGCCGCACGTGCTCATCGTTTGCTCATATGCTTGACGCACGTCCGCCGGCATCTCGTCCACGCTGTTGTAGGTCTTGCCATAGAAGACGATGGTTGCCATCGCGGTTTCCTCTAGTCACGCAAAGATGCAGGTGGCGTCGTCTTCGCCTCCGCTGCGACAACACGCTCGCGTGAGCGCGTCAGGTTGCGCACGAAGTTCGTGAAGGCTTGCGGCTCATCACGCAAGCGCAGGATCGTCCCCCACACACCGCGTCGGAAGTTCAACACAATCAACACAAAGATCGCGCCCGTGATGACGAACGGCGCGTCTTGAAACGAGATGCTCGTCGTGCCGAGAGCGGGCAATGAGATGGCGACGTTGGCCGTCGAGAGCCAGTCTTGTAAGAGCAAGACAATCGCCACACCGAGGATCGAACCCCACAGCGTGCCGATGCCGCCGAGGATCGTCATAATCACGACGGTGCCCGATGTCGTCCAATGCACGAACTCGAGCGAGGCGAAGCCGTGACTGAGCGAGAGGAATGCGCCCGCCATGCCCGCGAGCGCGGCTGAGATGACGAACGCCATCAACTTGTAGCGGCGCGTTGGATAACCAAGCGCCTGCGCGCGCGCTTCGTTGTCGCGGATAGCGATCAGCACGTGACCGAACGGCGAATGCACGACGCGATGCGCAAACCAAAAGCCGAGCAAGATGAACGGCAGCGCCGCATAGTAGAACACGACCGAAGAATGCAAGTCAACGCCCGGCAGCAAACGCGGTACCGACTGCAAACCATTCTCGCCGCCCGTGATGTCGCGCGCTTCGTTGATGACAAAGAACACCATTTGCGCGAACGCGAGCGTGACCATCGCGAAGTAGATGCCCGCGCGCCGAATGGAGAGCCAGCCGATGGGTATCGCCAAGAGTGTGGCGACGAGCATGCCCGCGAGCACGGCGATGGGGAACGGCGCTTGCGCGTTGCGCGCGAGCAGGGCTGCCGCGTAGCCAGCGACACCCCAGAACATGGCGTGCCCAAACGACAGCAGACCCGCGAAGCCCAGCAGCAAGTCGAGCGCAACCGCGAACAGCGCCCACAACAAGATGTCGAGCGCGAGCACGGGGTAGAGGACTTGCGGCAGCGCAAGCGCGAGCAACATTGCCAGCGCGTACATGCCATATCGTCTAAGCGAGCCGTTCAATACAACTCCTAAACAGACCTCGCGGGTCTCGAAAACCCGCGAGGTCTCCTCCCCTATCGCGCCTCTGCCGTGCCGAGCAAGCCTGCTGGTCGCACGAGCAAGATGATCGCCATCAGCACGAACACGAGCGTGTCACCCAACTGTGTGAGCGGCAGCACGCGCGCGAGGTCGGGCGAGAAAGTGGCGAGCAATTGCGGCAGCACACCCGTCACCAATGCGACGACCACGCCGACGAGGAAGCCCGTGATGATCGAGCCGAGTATCGAGCCGAGTCCGCCGATCACGACGACGGCGAAGATGACGATGATGAGGTCCGCGCCCATCAGCGGCGAGACGTTGCGCATCGGCGCAGCCAGCACGCCGCCGAGTCCAGCCAGCGCGACGCCGAAGCCGAACACGGGCGTGATCCAGCGATCAACGTCAATGCCGAGCGCGCGCGTGAGGTCAGCCTTCTCGGTCGCCGCACGCACGACCATGCCGACGCGCGTGCGCTCGATCAAATACCACACGACGAGACAAACGAGCAATGCGAACACGATCACGAACAAGCGATAGGTCGGAAACGCGATGAGCCCCAAGTTCGCCACGCCTGCCAGTTCGGCAGGCGCACGATAAGGCTGCCCCTGATTGCCGAAGCGCAAGCGCATCGCGTCTTGCAGCATGAGCGTCAGACCGAAAGTGAGCAAAAAATTGTAAAGCGGGTCTAATCCGTACAAGCGGCGAATGAGCAGACGTTCGAGGATCATGCCCAGCACGGCGACCAGCAGCGGAGCGACGATGATGCCGATCCAGAAGTTGATGCCGAACGATTGCAGCATGATGTATGCCGCGAACGCGCCGAGCATGTAGAACGCGCCGTGCGCAAAGTTGACGACGCGCAACATACCGAAGATGACGGCCAGCCCCAACGACAGCAGCGCATAAAAACTGCCGTTGACCAGACCGTTGAAGATTTGCAGCAGAACGTAACTGGGTTCCATGAAAGTTGTCAGCGGTCAGTAGTCAGCAGTCAGTGGCCAGATTGAGGGCTTTCGATCTGACCACTGACGACTGACTAGTGGGTTCTAATTACTTCGGCATCACGCAGCCGCTCTCGGCGACGGGGCGCGAGGCTTTGTCGGCGGCGAGGTTGCCGATGATCTTCGAGTAGTCGAAGTCTTCTTTCGATTCGCTCAACGGCTTCACTTGCGCGAGGAACGCATCATGTGCGACGTAATGGTCTTCCGGGCGAATCGTGCCGTTGTGAATCATGAAGTCGCTGAACTTTAAGCCTTCGAGCTGCTTCACGATGGCGTCGGCATCGTCCGAGCCCGCGCGTCGGATCGCTTCGAGGTACTGCGTCGTAGCGGAGTAGTTGCCTGCATGCGCGAACGTTGGGCGCACGCCGGTCTTCGCCTTGAACTTGTCCGCCCACGCTTTCGAAGGCTCATCCTGATTCCAGATCCACGGCGTCGTGTATACCACACCCGCGAATGCATCCGGGCCCAGCGCCTTGATGTCGGTGTCGAACAGCAAGCCAATAGCCAACTTCACGCCTTGGTCTTTCAGCTTGAACTCGTTGTACTGCTTGACGACGTTCACTAGGTCGCCGCCCGCCTGCATCGCGCCGAGCACGTCGGGCTTCAGGGACGGCGCTTTGAGCAGCAGCGAAGAGAAGTCGCCGGTCTGGTTCGGGAACGGCGATGGATCGGATGCGAGCACCGTGCCGCCGTTGGCGGTGATGGCGGCACTGAAGGACTTGTTCATGTCCTGTCCGAACGCGTAATTCGGATAGATGATGTACCACTTCTTGCCGACGTTCTGGGTGACGTAGGTGCCGGTGCCAGCGGCAAGCATGAACGTGTCATAGGCGTAGTGGAAGGTGTACTTGTTGCAGTCCTTGCCCGTCAGCTCAGTGGTTGCGCCGCTGATGTTGATATAGACGCGCTTCTTGTCCTTGACCACATCGCGCACAGCCAATGCTGCCGACGAGGTGGGCAGGTCGAGGATCAAGTCTGCGCCGTTTCGATCAATGAACTCCTGTGCCTTGCTGCTCGCCACGTCGGGCTTGTTCTGGTGGTCGGCACTGATGATCTCGACAGAGCCGCCGAGCGCGTCCTTCCCATACTTTGCTTGAAAGTCATCCACCGCCATCTGCACGGCGACGACGACGTTCTTGCCTCCGAGGTCGGCATACACACCCGACTGATCGTTGATGACGGCGATGACCAGTTTGCCGTCGGACAACTTCACGCTGCCGGCGGCGGGTGCGCTCGTGGAAGCGGGCGCCTTGGTCGCGGCGGGGGCGCTTGTGTTCTGGGCGGCTGGCGCAGTCGTCGGCGCAGTCGTCGCAGCGGGTGGCGCGCACGAGACGAGCGCGAGTAAGCCAATCATGAGCAGCAACAAGATGTATCGTTTCATCGCGTATTCTCCTCCAAGAGAAATTCGTAATCCATAATGCGTGATCCATAACATACGCCTTTCGCCTCACGCACTACGCATTCATTAGACACCGAGTAATGCTAGCAATTCATTCTCCCGTCGTTTCATCTCGTCATTCGACATCACCTCCACAATTTCGCCTTGCGCGATCACGTAATGTTTCTCCGCAACGGAGGTTGCAAAGCGCAGGTTTTGCTCGATGAGCAGAATCGTAATGCCGTGACTTTTGACCTCGCGCAGAATCTGGCCCACTTGCTGCACGAGCACGGGCGCAAGTCCTTCGGTCGGCTCGTCGAGCAAGAGCGTGTGCGCGCCCATGCGCAGCACGCGCGCGATAGCGAGCATCTGCTGCTCACCGCCGGACAACTTCGCGCCCGAATGTTTGCGTCGTTCTTTCAGCACGGGAAACATTTGATACACGCGCTCCAGACTCCACGCGCCGTCGCCGACGTTCGGCGGCAGTCGCAAATTCTCTTCGACACTCAACGACGAATAGACGCCGCGATCATCGGGCACGTAGCCGAGTCCCGCGCGCGCGCGGCGATGCGGCGACCAGTGGCTCACGTCATGCGCGTCCACCGACACGCGCCCTTGCTGCTGCTTATGCAAGCCCATGATGCTGCGGATCATCGTGCTCTTGCCCGCGCCGTTGCGCCCGATGAGCGTGACCAATTGCCCATCGGACACGTCGAGGTTAACGTCGCGCAGCACTTGCGCTTCGCCATACCACGCGGAGAGAGATTCGATCTTGAGCATCACATTCACCGACGGCGGACGGCGGACGGTGGACGACTGCCGTCTGTCGTCAATTTTGCTGTCCCAAGTATGCTTCAATGACTTGCGGGTCGTTGCGTACGTCGTCGTACTTGCCTTCGGCGAGAATCTTGCCGTAGCGCAGCACGGTCACGCGGTCGGCTAGCGAGCCGACGACACCCATGTTGTGCTCGACCAGCACCACCGTGCGCCCGATACGCACCTGCTGAATGAGATTGATCGTGCGCTGCACGTCTTCGATGCCCATGCCGGCCGTCGGCTCGTCGAGCAGCAGCAGCTTCGGCGAGAGCGCGAGTGCGACGGCGACTTCGAGTGCGCGCTTTTGGCCGTACGGCAAATGAACCGCTTGACGCTGCGCCACATCTTTGAGTCCCACTTGATCGAGCAGCGCCATCGCTTCGTCGTCGAACTTGTCGAGCACGCGATCAGAAGACCAAAAACGATAGCCGAGGCTTGTCGCCGATTGCAACGCGAGCACCACGTGCTCCAGCGCCGTCAGTTGCTCGAACAGGCTCGTAATCTGGAACGAGCGCGCCACGCCGCGCCGCGCGATTTGGTCGGGCGGCAGTTGCGTCACATCCTGATCGAAGAGGATAATGTGACCCTCAGTCGGCTTGAGCATCCCCGTCAGCAAATTGAAGAGCGTCGTCTTGCCGGCGCCATTCGGTCCGACGAGCGCATGCACCGTGCCTTCTTCTACGCGCAGATTGACGTGATCAACGGCGCGGAAGCCGCGAAAATCTTTGCTGAGGTCGCGCGTTTCGAGCACGGACATACGAGTTCAATCACGAGCGAGGCATGAATACCATCAGGTTTGGCAGATTATATCGTGATTGCTGGCATGATAGCAAGCGACAAAAAACGCCCGCTTCCGTTCGCGGAAGCGGGCGTCTTGGGTTACAAAAAGTTGTCCCGATCAGTCTCAATAATCATCCTGTTCCAACAATCAATTTGCCCTCGGCTTGCGCTTCAAGCATCCTTCGTCAACTGAACGCAACCCTGACGTTTTTGGGATCAAGATCGCAAATTGCGCATTGCAAGTATTGCTACTCACAATTCACAGCTGGCTCTACCACCGATTGCTCGGCGGAAGAATCCAAAAGTTGAATCAGGTTTTTCGATTGTCTTCGCAAGTTGATTTTAGTCAACTAGTCGGGACAGTTGCTACTATACTCCTGTATCCACTGGGCGTCAATAGAACAAGCAAAGTTTATTCCATCAACAGTGTGGAGAAGTTTATCCACCTACTATCTACGCACGACAGCACGACCGTGTCGCCCACGCCTTGTGTCATTGTAAAAAAGTTTTCAACAATCTTAAAGAATGCGCACGCCCGCCGCACCCTGCCATGGCGGAAGTGCCTGTGCTATAATCGCGTTTGCGTTATGAGCAAAGTTTATCGTTCGAGTGAGTTCTTTCGCGAGCTGCCCGCGCAATTGAAGCCGCACCTGCCTAAAGCGTGGCGCAAATTCAGCACGCGCCATCGCAACTGGATGCTGCAAGTCTATTTCGGCGAGTTCACGGTCCACTACGAAGCGTCGGCATATCAGCGGATCAACGCCTTCGAGATCGGCTTGCACTTCGAGCGGCGCGGACGTGAAAACAACGACGCGCTCATGGAACAGTTCATGCCGCACTGCTTCGCGATCAAAGCCGAACTTGGCGCGCAAGTGGAGTTCGAGCGCTGGGACAAGGGCTGGAGCAAGATTTACGAAACGCTTCCGCTCGCCGCTTACGATGACGATTATCTGGCGCGTGTCGCCGAGCGCATGGCGAAACTAATCGCGTGCTTGCAGCCGTTCGTTGAGGAGTTTGCATGAAGAGATTTGAACTCTTCCTCAACCTCGCACTGATCGTGGTCGGCGTCACCCTCTTTAGTACAGGCATGTCGGAAATGACAACGCTAGAGGTGCCGTCGCGCGATGCTGACGTGCTTACGATGGACACGCCGACGCTCATCGCCGAAGACACGGAGACGCCGAGAGCCACGCCGACGCCAACCGAAACTCCCATCACGCAGACCATCGTCCTCACGTCGCAAATCCTATTTGCGACGCCAACGCCGCCCGCGCCCACTGCGACGCCCACCATCACGCCCTTGCCGACGGCAACCGTCACCAAATGGTTCAGCAATACGCTCGCGCTCGCCAACACCATCAACATCGCGTTACTCGGCAGCGATCATCGGCCGGGCGATCCGACGTGGCGCACCGACACGATCATCGTCGTCGCCATTGATCCCGTCGCCAAAAGCGCTGGCGCGATCAGCGTGCCGCGCGATATGTGGGTGGACATTCCGAACCACGCGCCCAATCGCGTGAATGCGCTCGACGAATTCGGCGGACCGCCGCTGGTCAAGAAGGTGCTCGGCACGTATCTCGGCATGCCGATTGATTATTACGTGCGTGTGGACTTCGACGGTTTTCAGAAAGCGATTGACACCATCGGCGGCATCACCGTCAATGTGGACTGCCCGCTCAGCGAAGGCTATCCCGATCCGAGCAAGCCTGACGGCATTCGGCACGTTTATTTTCCGACGGGCAAAGTGCAGATGGATGGACAGATGGCGCTCGACTTCTCGCGCTCGCGTCTGAGCACGAGTGTGTATGATCGAATGCGGCGGCAGATGAAAGTGCTGCTGGCTGTGCGCGAGAAGTTGCTGAGTGCCGACATGTTTCTGCGCATCCCCGCCTTGTGGAACGCCGCAACCAAACTCGTGCAGACCGACATCCCCGCGAGTCAGATTCTGCCGCTCGCACGACTCGGCAGCGAGTTGAAAGTATCCGACCTGCACGCACTCACGATTGACTTGCCGATGGTGTATCAGACGTACTCTGTGCAAGGCTACTGGATTCTGATGCCGAATGTTGATCGCATTCACGCCGCTGTCGGCAACCTGTTCAAGTCGCAGACGGTCAGCGATGCGGTGAAGAAGCAAGGCGGCTGTGGATGACCATTGAACCGCGAAGACACGAAGCACGCGAAGTTAATTTGATTCCCTCGCATGCTTCGCAAGCGGCTGTGGTGCTCATGCAAGATCGTCTTACTCCGAATCAATCCCTCACGCGCAAGTTCCCCGTCGTCGGCGAAAGAAAGCCCTCGGAGATTGGAGACTGGAGATTGAAGATTGGCGGACTCGTCAAACACCACCTACAACTCTCTCTCGCAGACTTCATGCGCTTGCCACAAGTCGAGCGCACGTGGGACACGATCTGCGTCACGGGCTGGACGCATCTCGACCATCATTGGCGCGGCGTGCAGTTGGCGACGCTGCTCGACATGGCAGAGCCGCTGCCCGTTGCGAAGTGCGTGCGCTTTGTCGCGCACTCGAAGCGCATGCACGACAGCTCGCTGGCGCTCGACTACGCGCGTGAGCATGTGCTGCTCGCGCACGAGGTTGATGGCCAACCACTCGCACGTGAGCACGGTGCGCCACTGCGCGCGGTCACCGACGGCAAATACTTTTACAAGAGTGTGAAGTGGCTGCACCGCATCGAGTTGCTGTCCGACGATCAACTCGGCTTCTGGGAGCGCACCTCGGCATATCACAACAACGCCGACCCGTGGCTGGAGCAGCGCTACGATCCGAAGCCAATGAGCGAAGCAGAGTTTGAGCGGCGACTCGCCACGCGCGACTTCCGCGATGCGAGTGCGATCATGGACGAGAAGTTTGCGCGATTGCGCGGCGTGGATTTGTCAGGCGCGCACGTCGAGCGCGCGCAGATCAAAGCGTGCGACCTGAGCGGCGCGATTTTGAGCGGCGCACACTGTCACGGCGCGAACTTCACGCGCACGAAATTCGTGGACGCGGACTTGCGCGGCGCAGACTTGTCGGGCTGCGACTGCGAGGGCGCGGACTTGCGCGGCGCCGACTTGCGCGAGGCGGATTTGCGCGGCACGTTCCTCACCGTCGCACAGTTCGCACATCGCCACCGCCCCGCTAAAATATCTGGCGCGCGATTCTTGTTGAGCGACATTCAGAACGAAGGACTTGACGAAGCCGAGCGCGCTTTTATTCTTGATCCACAGCACGGCGCAAGCGTTGAGTAAATCAAATCGTTGACACTCAGCCATGCGCGGTGCTACAATCGCGCCAACCAATAGATAGTGGACGGCGGACGGTAGGCAACTATGCCGTCCGCCGTCTGTCGTCCGATGCTTTGTATCGCGCCAGCGCCGCTCGGCGCAGGTGCGCCTTCAACACTTTCACACAAGGAGCCTCGATGCTTTCCGATCTCGCCATCGCGCAAGCCGCAACGCTGCGCCCCATCGCCGACATCGCCGCCGACTATGGACTCTCAACCGACGACCTCGAATTCTACGGCAAGTACAAAGCCAAAGTGCCTCTCGCCGTAGCCAAGCGGCTCGCCGACCGTCCACAAGGAAAATATGTTGTCGTCACGGCGATCACGCCGACGCCGCTCGGCGAAGGTAAGACGGTCACGACGATAGGACTCGCACAGGCGTTGAAGCACGTCGGTAAGAAAACGATCTCGTGCACGCGCCAGCCTTCGATGGGTCCGACCTTCGGCATCAAAGGCGGCGCGGCAGGCGGTGGCTACGCGCAGGTCGTGCCGATGGAAGACATCAACCTGCACTTGACGGGCGACATTCACGCCGTCTCCATCGCACACAACCTGCTGAGCGCGGCGATTGACGCGCACATCTTTCACGGCAACGCGCTCGACATTGATCCGTTCTCGCTGACGTGGGGGCGCGTCGTGGATCTGAACGACCGCACACTGCGCGAGGTAATGGTCGGGCTTGGCGGCAAGACGAATGGTCAACCGCGCGCGACGTTCTACGACATCGCGGTGGCGTCCGAAGTGATGGCAGTGCTCGCGCTCGCGACTGATCTTCACGATCTGCGCAAGCGACTGGGCCGCATCGTCGTCGGCACGAACTCGAAAGGCAAAGCGGTTACAGCGGACGATCTGAAAGTGGCTGGCGCCATGACCGTGCTGCTCAAAGACGCGCTCATGCCGAACTTGTTGCAGACGCTCGAAGGCAACGCGGCGTTCATTCACTGTGGGCCCTTCGCCAACATCGCGCACGGCAACAACTCGATAGTCGCCGATCAGATCGCGCTGAAGATCGCCGATTACGTCGTGACCGAAGCGGGCTTCGGCGCGGACATGGGCATGGAAAAGTTCATGGACATCAAGTGCCGCTACTCCGGCTTGAAGCCGAGCGCGGTCGTCGTCGTGACGACGCTGCGCGCATTGAAGATGCATGGCGGCGCGGGGCGAGTCGTCGCGGGCAAAGCACTGCCCAAAGAAATCGCGGAAGAGAACCTGCCCGCGCTGGAGAAAGGCGTCTCGAATTTGCGCAAGCAAATTCAGAACGCGAAACTGTTCGGCTTGCCGTGCGTCGTCGCCGTCAATCACTTCGCGAGCGACAGCGACAACGAGATCGCGTTCGTCGAGCATGTCGCGCGCGAGGCAGGCGCGGAGGGCGCATACCTAAGCGACGTGCACGCGCAAGGCGGCGCGGGCGGCGCAGAGTTGGCGCAAGCTGTCGTGAGGGCGTGCGATCAGGAAAGCCATTTCGATTTTCTCTATCCGCTCGACTTGCCGATCAAAGAGAAAATCAAAATCATCGCGACGAAGGTCTATGGTGCAAGCGACGTGGAGTATCAGCCCGACGCCGAGAAGAAGATCAAATTGTATAACGAGCTCGGCTTCGACAAACTGCCCATCTGCATGGCGAAGACGCATCTCTCGCTGTCGCACGACCCGAACAAGAAGGGCGCGCCGACGGGTTTCACGCTGCCCATCCGTGATATTCGCGCGTCGGTCGGCGCAGGCTTCATCTATCCACTGTGCGGTGAGATGCTGACGATGCCCGGCCTGCCGAGCGAGCCGTCGTTCCAGAAGCTTGATATTGACGAGGCCGGCAAAGTCGTCGGGCTGTCGTAAATGTTGCGACGATGGCGCTGGCTATGGCTGCTGCCACTTGCAATGGCCTTCGTCGCCGTGCTTGGCTTTGTAGCGTGGGGCATGGCAGCATCGCCGCCGATGCAGCCTGCACTCGACGCGCTACAATCCGACGCGCATGTGTTGGTGATGGCTGACAACTGGATCGTGTTTCGCCCGACCGCGCAACAGCCGAGTACGGGATTCATCATTTATCCCGGTGGGCGCGTGGATGCGCGCGCGTACGCGCCGACCGCGCGCGCGATTGCGGCGCAGGGCCACCTCGCCGTCATCACGCCGATGCCGCTCAACCTCGCGGTACTCGCACCAGAGCGCGCCGCCGACGTGATCGCGGCGTTTCCCAACGTGACGCGCTGGGCGGTCGGCGGACACTCTCTCGGCGGCGTGATGGCTGCGCACTTCGCACACGAGCATCCGCGCGCGGTGCAAGGTCTGTTCTTGTGGGCTGCGTACCCCGCTGACTTCGATGATCTGTCCGCAGCAAGCGTGAAGGTCGTGTCATTGTTCGGCACGCGCGACGGGCTGGCGACCCCCAACAAGATCGCCGCGGCGCGGCGACTGCTATCTGCGACGACGCGCTACGTCGCAATTGAGGGCGGCAATCACGGACAGTTCGGGTGGTATGGGATGCAGGACGGCGACCATGCGGCGACCATCAGCCGGGAAGAGCAACAGGCACAAGTGGTTGCTGAGACGATTGCATTGTTCAAGTGACACAGACGTCACCGCAACAACGCAGAGTGCCGTAAACGCTCTGTGCCCGCTGTGCCTCTGCGGTTCAAATTGTCCACACGAAGTGAGTAGGTGAAGCATGTTGCGTAAAGTCATCGCCATCATCGCCATCGTGCTCGCGCTCGTGATGCTGCTCTACTTCGGACTTGGCTACTACGTGTACGAGCGGCTCACAACGGTCACGCCGAGCGCGAGTGTGAACCTGCCGAACAAGCCGGAGAGTTTTAAGGTACGCGGCACGAGTGTGTACACGCCGTTCAACACCGCGCCATACTTCATGCCCGCAACCTATCAGTCGGTGCGCATCCCCAGTCGGCAGAGCGGCGTCACGCTCGCGGGCTGGTACGTCGAGCGCGATCCGTCTGCACCTGTCGTGCTGCTCACGCACGGCTTCGGGCAATGCAAGTGCGACTCGAACGTGCTGATCCCCGCCGGCATGTTGTATCGCAACGGCTACAACGTGCTGCTGATTGATTTACGCAATCACGGCGAGTCGGACGTGACGACGAGGCACGCATCCTTCGGCAGCCGCGAATATCTCGACGTGCTCGGCGCGTGGGATTGGCTGCAAACGCAGAAACATTTTGCGCCGCAGCGCATTGGACTGTTCGCCGTTTCGATGGGCGGCGCGAGCACACTGGTCGCCCTGGCGCAAGAGCCGCGTATGAGTGGCGCGTGGCTCGATTCGCCGTTCGCCAACGTGAGCGAGTTAGTGGCGGACGAACTGGCGCGCGACAACTTGCCGACGCTCATCGCCAATGGCAGTATCGTGATGGGCCGCGTAATCGGCAACGACGACTTGCTCGCGCACTCGCCGCTCGAAGGCATCCGCGCCGACAATGGGCGGCCACTCGTTTTTGTGCAGGGCAGCGCCGATAAGAAAGTTGATCCGCGTCATCACCGCGAGTTGCTCGCGCTCGCGCAGCAGACGCATGCGAACGCGAGTGAGTGGGTCGTGGACGGCGCGGGTCACGTCGAGTCGGCGGTGAGTGCGCCTGCAGCGTACGAGCAGCGGCTGACAACTTTCTTCACGACGCTGTTAGGCAAATGAGCACAGGCAACATCATCGTCCTCAACGGCACGTCGAGCGCGGGCAAGACCACCATTGCGCGCGAACTCCAAGCCCTGTTGCACGAACCGTACCTGCTGACGGGTATTGATCATTTCCTACAGCAGTTGCCGCGCAGTTACTTCGTATGTTCGGACGGCGTGAATCCGTTGAGTGCGGATGGTTGGCTGCTTGTGTTTCGTGATGGCGAACTGGCCGAGTTGCCGTGTATAGGCCCGATGGGCTTTCGCGTGCTCGCGGGAATGTATGCAGCAATTGGCGCGTATGTACGCGCAGGCAACCACGCCATTGCCGAGGATGCGATCTACAATGCGCATGTGTTGCGTGCCGCTGTGAATGCATTGCACGATTTGCCTGCGTACTTCGTCGGCGTGCGCTGCGATCTGGCGGTGGCGATGCAGCGCGAGCGCGAGCGCGCTGATCGCGCGTTGGGCGGTGCGCGAGTTTTCCATGCACGCGTGCACGCGCATGGAAATTACGATTTTGAAGTGGACAGTACCAGCGCGACGGCAAGCGAATGCGCACAGCAGATTCGCAACTGGCTGGCGACGGCGCCGCCGCCACGCGCGTTCAAACTATTGCATCAGATAATAGGAGCATACGATGGCTGACTTTGCGATCATTCACGAAGACAATGTGCTGCCGGTGTGGATCAATCTCGATTACGTCATCCGCATCGAGCGCGGACTCGATCCGCAGGAACCGACCATCGTCAGGATGACGGGCAACAAGACGATTCACTTGTCGCGTGCGGAAGGCGACAAACTGGTCGCGCAATTGAACCAGTGCTGCAAAGGCAAGACGCAGAACAAACAGCGCGCGGCGGCGGCCGTCGCGCTGCCACGACAGCGTGCGGCGGCGATGCCGCTGGTGGCGACCGTAGCGACCCCAGTGGTTGCAGCAAAGCCCAAGCGCAACGGCTCGCGTCGGGTTCGTATCACGTCAAACTAAGCAGCACGCTCATCTGTGACGCAGTACCCGTAAGTTCATGTGGGGTTCGTTGAGCTGGCGCAAACCCTCTTCCAAATCAGCGCGCGTGAAATTCCACTGGAACGGTCGCGCAGTCCGATGGTAGAACGTTTGAAACTCCATCAAGTGTTGTGCCAGATACTCCCAGTCGCGGGTGTTCGGATGTTGATAAGACCGCCGCGCTTCAATGCAGATTACGAAAAAATTGCAGATGTACGACCGGCTCAGGCTGTCGCCGCTCTTGCATGACGGACAGCACTGCGCAGATGATGGAGACAACGAAGGAACCGATCACTTTCGGCGTGGCCCAGCCGTTGCGCGGGCCGAGCAGCAAATCCAGCAGCAGACCGAGCAGCGCGTGGCCCAATGCCGTCGCGCCCCACACGTCAAACTGGCGACGCGTGATCGGCGCGTTGGGCAAGCGCGCGGGGATCGCGTACAGCGTCAGCGCGACGGCGGCGCGACTCACGGGTACCTTGATATAAAAGATGGCGGGCCAATCGGCGATGCGTACAGATTGTGCAGCAGCGCGGCGCTGCTCGGCGTGAGCGCCGCACCTGAAGGCGATGAACATGGGCCGATGTCCGACGCGGTTGCCCAACTTGCCGAGCGTCGGCTGCGCAATGACAGTGGCCAAGAGGCACGCGATGATGAGCCACGCGCCCAACGATACGTCCACGTCCAACGACTTGGCGATGCACGGCGGCGCGCTGCCGATCATCGTCGAGTTGAGCGGCAGCAGCATGATACCGAGCGCGACGGCAGCCAAGTCGAGCCTGCGGAGTTTAGACGCGACCGAGACTGGAGATTGGGAATTGGAGACTGACGGATTCAACGGAGTCGCTAGTCCCCAGTCTCAATGATCTTCACCACACCTTTGGTGCCGTCCACTTCGAGCAGCGTGCCATCGCCGATGACGCGCGTGGCGATGCCAGTGCCGACGACGGCTGGCAATTTGTATTCGCGCGCGACGATTGCTCCGTGCGAGAGTACGCCGCCCGCGTCGGTCACCAACCCACTGATCACGCGGAACAATGGCGTCCACGGCGGGAAGGTCGTCGCGCACACGAGGATGTCGCCGGGCTGCACGCGCGCAAACTCTCTCTCACTCAGCACCACGACGGCGCGGCCGCGCGCGAGTCCGCGTGAGCCAGCCGCACCTTTGAGTTCGCTGATGTGTCCCGCAGGCACGTCGGTGTTGATCGGGCGGAAGAACTTCGCCTGCTCTGGATCGCTGCTCTGCGGCTCTGTGGGCGGCGTGCCGATTGCGGACGGTGCCGCGAGTTGCGACCAGCGCGCGTGGTCGGTGCGGCGTTGCGCGATCAACGCTTTCACGTTGGCTGACTCGGGATAATGAATCACCTCGCGCAGTTCGTTCAATTCGAGATAGAACACGTCGTCTGGTTTTTTGAGCACACCCATTTGCGCCAGCCGCTTCGCCATCTCGACGACAGCGTAGCGGAAGTGCGCGACACTCGCTTGATCAATGTAGAACGCGTGCGTCTCACGTAACGGCGCTATGGCTTGCGCGCGCTGCAATGTTTGCATGAAGGCGTCACGCTCGCTCACCGGAATTTTCGTCAGCGTCTCGGCGATCATCTGCTCGCGCTCGTTCGCGACGGCTTGCAACTCGGTGGCCGGCTCACGCCGCGCGCCCGCGAGGTATGCTTTGATCACCATCAGCACGAACGTCGGATCTTCGTGCCATGTCGGCAGATGGAGCGAGCCTTCGCCGCGCTCACCATACTGCGAGCGGTAATCATCCAACACAGCCACAAAATTCTGCGACGCCGGATCAGACAATGCGCGTAAAACTGGCATCAATACATTCGGCGCGTGCGCGGTGAATGCGTTTGTCACCGCAGGCGATTGGCGCGCAAGTTCGGTCAGTTGCCACAACGCCATGTCGCGCTCGGTCGTCTTGTTCGGGAAGCCCGCGACGAGAATGTATGGCGCTTGCTCGTCGTGATCGCCCGTCAGTTTTTCGTACAGTTGCGAGAGCACGCGCGTCGAGTGCAGGACCGGGAACACGGTGAAGAAGTGAATCTCCCAGTGACGCACCATGCGCTCCGTCATCTGGGCGAAATGCTGTGCCAGTCCGTCCCACGTCGCGTCCGGCAAGTCGAAGGCGCGCCACGCGGCGAGGTCTCGCCTCAACTCCGGCTCGAACTCGTCATACCAGCGGCGCGGCAGGTCAGCAATATGCTCATCCAAAATGGCGTGCGCGCGTTGCTGTTTCTGCTTAGTCACGTCAGGCGCATCGGCGATCTTCGTCTCGAACATGTAGCCGTTGACGAGAATGGAGCGCGATTGCCCCGGCATCTGATACACCTGCATGGTGCGCTCAACACCGGGTCCAATAATCTGCCTGCTGAAGGAACGACGCAGGGGTAGCGACGGTCTCGGCTCGTGCACCGCGTCGCGCGTCCAATATAAGTTCGCGTCGTCGGGATTCTCCCAGTGGACTGGGAACTCGCTATCTGAACTCATGCATCACCTCGAGCGCTTTGATCTCGACTTGCCGAACACCTAATATTTTTCGATACAAGCCCTGTGCTGCGTGCGTTACCCGACGCCAAACAGGGTCGGCACGCTCGTCAGGATGTACTGTGCTACGAGGTTCAAGGTGAAACGCGCTATAGCAATAAAGCAAGGCGCTATTTTACCACAACTGCAAACCGAACCGATGTTCTAGTACAAGCGTCCGTTACACGCTTAACGAAAGTAGATGTATAATCACCACTGGTTTGTTCACGGACGCATCGTGCTTTGTCCTCAGCAATCATCCCTCGTGCGTTGCGCTCCTGATCGTCTGGCTATTGAGGTTTGTTCATGCGGTTGTTGGTGATTTGTTTAATTGCTTTATTGGTCGTGCTGTCGCTGCTTGGCTCGGGTGCGCTGAATGTGGCCAGCGTACCGCCAAGCGTAGTCCCGTCATCCGTGACACAGTGGTGGGGCACGCTGGAGCCAAGGGCACATCAGTACGGTGTTGATCCACTGCTGGTCGCGGCGGTGATGATGCAAGAGTCCGGCGGCGACCCGCAAGCGCGCTCGTGGGCTGGCGCGAACGGTTTGATGCAAGTGCTCGATGGGCCCTTCGAGCCGAACATGAATCTCGAATCGGGTGTGCACATTCTGGCGACAAACTTGCAGATGTTCAAGAATGTGCGCGCGGCGCTGGCTGCATATAACGCCGGTCCGGGTTTGAGTGACGCCGACGCGGCCGCGAATCCGTCCCTGAGATTCGCGGGCGTGCGCGGCGCGGCGCGGCAAGCCGGAGTTTCGGTCAACGACTTCGACAAGTATTACATGTATCTGCCGGCCGAGACGCGCAAGTACGTTCCCGCTGTGATGGCGTATTACGAAAAATTTAGCAATGGCACGGCAGCGATGAACGCGCAAGGCGGCCCCATTCGGATGCCGCTCGACAAGTTCACGTGGACGCCAACCTATGGCAAAGACATCGGCAACGGCCAACCCACACACACCGGCGAAGATTTATTGGCGCCGTGTGGCACGCCCGTCAAGGCGGCGTTCAATGGCGCAATCGTCTATCGCGGCTGCTTGTATGGTAACTGCAAAGACGGCGGCGTCGCGAACGGCGCAACGGGTCACGGCTTGGTCGCCATCGAGCAGTTCGACGCGAACAAGTACGCGGTGTACGCGCACCTGGCCAACTACGTGAGCGACAAAGATGTGAAGGCAGGCGACGTGGTTGGCACCATCGGCATGACGGGCTGGACGCTCGGCTGTCATCTGCACTACGCGATCTGGCAAGGCTCGCTCAACGATTTGCTCAACGGCAGCGGCAAAGGCTGGGTTGACCCCAAGCAATATTTCCCCATGGCAGTGTTGAGATAGTAAACAGTTGTCAGTTATCTGAAGGATCTATCCGACGACTGGCAACTGACTGCTGACGACTGCGTATGGACAAGCAGCAACTGCTCGCGCAACTTCGTAGCCCTCAGGCAAGCGTGCGCAACCATGCGACGCAACAGTTGTGGCAGTTGTGGTTTGGCGCAGAAGGTCCGGCCGCCGAAGCCGAACTGCTGCACGCGGAAACACTGATCGAAGCCGGTGAGCTGCTGGCTGCCGACGACGAATTGACGCGCGTGATCGAACAGCATTCGCGCTTCGCCGAAGCGTGGAACCGCCGCGCCACCTTGCGCTATATGCTCAAACGCTATGACGAGTCGCTCGCCGATTGCGCAGTCGTCGTGCAGCTCGAACCCGAGCACTTCGGCGCGTGGCATGGCATCGGCTTGTGTCACCTCGCAGGGCATCGCTACGACCAAGCCGCCGCCGCGTTCCTTCGCGCGCTGGAGATACAACCGTTCGCCATGGCGAACCTCGAACTGTTGAGGACCTGTGTCTCCAAATTGAACTGATCGCTTACTGAGACTAATCAGCCGCAGAGATGCAGAGGACACAGAGTAAATTGAATTGCTCTGTGCTCTCTGCATCTCTGCGGTTTTTATTTTAGGAGCCGCGATGCGTCCCGCTCTGATCTTTACCTTCACACTGCTGTTGATCGAACTGCTCGACGAGTTGGTGTATGGCGCGCAAGGTGCGGCGCTGCCAGCCATCCGCAACGACTTGCAACTGAGCTACGAACAAATCGGCATCCTGCTGAGCGTGCCGCACTTGCTGAGCAGTCTGGTCGAACCCGTCATCGGCATTCTCGGCGATACATGGCGGCGCAAATGGCTCATCGTCGGCGGAGGGATTGCGTTCACCGTTGGCATCGCGCTGATTGCACTCGGACAGAGCTTCGTCGTGCTGCTGCTCGCGCTGACGCTCATGTTCCCAGCCAGCGGCGCGTTCGTCAGTCTGTCGCAGGCGACGCTGATGGATTTGAATCCGACGCGGCACGATCAGCTGATGGTGCGCTGGACGTTGTTCGGCAGCATCGGCGTGGTGGGCGGCTCGCTGTTGATCTCGGCGCTGCTGGCTGCGCTTGGCAGTTGGCGTCCACTCTTTTTCGTCTTTACCGTCATCATGCTGCTGCTCACGCTGCTGGTGGCAATGCAGCGCAATTTCCCACAGCCGAGCGAGGGTGAGCCACTTCATTTTCGCGAAGGTCTGCGCACCGCCGTGAACGCAATGCGTGATGTGCAGATTCTGCGCTGGCTCGTGCTGCTCGACTTGGCCGACTTGGCCGGCGATGTGCTGATTGGGTTCGTCGCGCTTTACTTCGCCGACGTGGTGCTAGTGAGCGAAGCTGAAGCCGCGCTCGCCGTCACTACGCTCACCGTCGCAGGGCTCATCGGACACGCGCTCGTCATTCCGCTCATAGACCGCGTGAAGGGCTTGACGTATGTGCGCGTGAGCGCGCTCGTCGTCCTCGCGCTGTACGCGCTGTTGCTGCTCGTGCCCGACGTGATCGTGAAATATGTTTTGCTCGCGTGCATCGGCGTCGCTGCGTCGGGTTGGTACGCGGTGCTGCGCGGACGATTGTACTCGGCGATGCCCAATCAATCGGGCATTAGCATAGCAGTTACTTCGGCGTGGGGCATCGTGAGTGGACTGGTACCCGCGCTGCTTGGGGTCGCCGCGGAAGTGTTCGGCTTGCCGCTGACGATGGCGCTGCTCGCGCTGGGCCCCATTGGATTGATTGTGGGAGTGCCGAAGGAAAGGGTAAAGCCAGAAGGATGAAGGGTGAAAAGCGAACGTCATTGCGTGCGCATATGCTTCGCGCAAAGCGATCTCATTTTGTGTCAGGGAGATTGCTTCGCCGCACTGACGGTCTAACTGGTTTCTTGATCCAACACTGGAATGACTTGCGCGCGGATTGCATCACGCACGGCGCGATAGACTGCCAGGCGTTCGTCCGCGCTGCCCGTCGCGTCGGCAGGATCGGGGAAGCCGATGTGCAACTGGCGGCCTGCTGCGGGCCAATACGGACACTCCGCTGCGGCTGAATCGCACAAGGTTACGACCAGATCGAACGGCTCCGTATGAAATGCGTCGAGTGCTTTCGGTTGCGCTCGTGCGATGTCAATGCCGCTCTCACTCATCGCACGCACCGCGAATGGATTCACCCTCTCGCCGGGGTGTGTGCCCGCCGAGAACGCCTGCCATTGATTGCTGCACAGTTGATTGACGATGCCTTCTGCCATCTGCGAGCGACAGGTGTTACCCGTGCATAAGAACAGCACACGCTTCATGCGATCAAGCGTTGCAGTGTGCTGAGAACGAAGTAGATGATTGCCGCGACGATTGCCGCCGCGGGAATCGTCAGTACCCACGCCCACAGGATCTGTCCTGCTACACCCCAGCGCACGGCGGTCAGTCGGCGCATCACGCCAACGCCAATGATGGCGCCGGTAATGGTGTGCGTCGTGGACACGGGAATGCCCAGCGTGGCTGAGCCGACCAGCGCAAGCGCGCCCGCTAACTCTGCGGCAAAGCCGCCCATCGGTTTGAGCTTGGTGATTTTCGAGCCGACCGTGTGCACGATGCGCCAGCCGCCGGACAACGTGCCAAGCCCAATCGCGGCGTGTGCCAGCAGCACGATCCAGAATGGAATGGACAACTTGCCGTCAGGGTCTGACACAAGCGCCTTCAATGCGGGCGCGCCCGACGTGAACAACACGCCCGCGATGATGCCCATTGTTTTCTGCGCATCATTCGTGCCATGTCCGAGGCTGAACGCCGCAGCCGAAAACAATTGACCGCGCCGAAAAACGTGATCCACCTCCGCGGGCGAGCGATGTTGAAAGACCCAATAGATGATTAACATGAACAGCCCGCCCAGCACCAGTCCTACGAGCGGCGAGATCACAATGAACGCCAGCGTGGTCGTCCAGCCCGACGTGATGATCACGCCGACACCGGATTTCGCAATTGCCGCGCCAGCGTAGCCGCCAATCAATGCGTGTGAGGAACTGGTCGGCAGTCCGGCGTACCACGTGTACAAGTCCCACAGGATCGCGCCGAGCAAACCGGCCAGAATCACCGTGTTGTCCACTTGCTTCACGTCAATCAAGCCGCTGCCGATGGTCTTGGCCACCGCGGTGCCGAATGTGAACGCGGCGATAAAGTTGAAGAACGCCGCCCAGACCACCGCCTGCCCCGGCGTGAGCACGCGCGTCGTCACGACGGTGGCGATAGAGTTGGCTGCATCGTGAAAGCCATTGACGTAATCGAAGAACAGCGCAATCGCGCAGATTACGATGACTGCGATGAGGATCGTGTCAGGCATTTTTGATCAGCACCCTTTGCAAAACATCGCCGATGTCCTCGATGCGGTCCGTCGTCTCTTCGAGATACTCGTAAATCTCTTTCCAACGAATGAGGTTGAACATATCGTCGCGCCGATCAACGAGTTGTTCGAGACCCGTGCGCAGTAACTGGTCAGCCTCGTTTTCGAGATCGTTGATGCGAATGATGTGATCCTTGACTTTTTCCAGATGCTTGCGGTTGCGCAAGCCGGGCATCGCGTCGCACACTTGCTCCGCGCCGCGCGAGATCAGTTCTGCCAGTTGCTGCGCGATCTCTGTCGGCTGTTCGACGCGAAAGATGCTCATGCGCACCGCCGTCGCCTCGACTGCATCAATTGCATCGTCGAGCGCCACAATCAAACGCTGCGAGTCCTCATTGTCGAGCGGCGCGATCAGCGCACTGTGTGCGAGATCGGTCACGTTGTGCACGATGGCGTCGCCTTGTTGCTCGAGGTCGGTGATGCGTGCGCACTTGGCTTGCACGTCAGTATAGTTGTTCATCAAGTCTTGCAGCGCGCGCGCGATGTCATAGAGCGTGCTGCTGGATTTTTCAAACAGGTCGAAGAACTTCGGCTGTGAGGGTAAAAAGGAGAACGAAGGCAAGGCAGCCTCCTATCAGTTGAGTTATCGCTTTCATTATAACAGCAGTGTGGCGGCTGCATTGCAGCGCTTCACTCATCATCTCATTTGTCGCTACGGTTTGTGATAAGATAGCGTTCAGCATCACGCGAGCGAGTAACGGACGAACGCTTGGATGTGAAACTCAGCCCTTTGATACAACGCAAACGGTTGTGCTACATCCCGTGCCCATGAAACACAAAACCTTACACATGATCGGCAACGCGCACATTGACCCCGTGTGGCTGTGGCAATGGCAGGAGGGCTTTCACGAGGTCAAGGCGTCGTGGCGCTCTGCGCTCGACCGCATGAACGAGTATGATGACTTCATCTTCACGTCGTCGTCGGCGGCGTATTACGAATGGGTCGAGCACAACGAGCCGCAGATGTTCGCCGAGATTCAACGCCGTGTCGCCGAAGGACGCTGGGTGCTGGTCGGCGGCTGGTGGGTGCAGCCTGACTGTAATATCCCGTGCGGCGAATCGTTCGTGAGGCAAGGCTTGATCGGTCAGCGCTACTTCAAAGAAAAGTTCGGCGTGACGGCGACGGTTGGTTACTGCGTGGACTCGTTTGGGCATCATGCGATGCTGCCGCAAATCTTGAAAAAAAGTGGACTCGATACCTACGTCTTCCTGCGCCCGATGCCGCACGAGAAGGGTTTGCCGTCGCGCCTGTTCTGGTGGGAGTCGGACGACGGCTCGCGCGTGCTCGCGTTCCGTATCCCGTTCGAGTATCTGACGTGGGGCAAAGCGGTCGAGCAGCATGTGCGTCGCTGCGCCGCCGAATTCAAAGCACCATTCACCGACATGATGTGCTTTTATGGCGTCGGCAATCACGGCGGGGGACCCACGCGTGAAAACATCGAAAGCATTCGCGCGCTCGCTGCCAATCCAGATTTCCCTAAACTGAACTTCAGCTCACCCAATCAATTTTTCGAGCGCGTGTCGAACCAAGATTTGCCCATCCCGACGGTGCACGACGATTTACAGCATCACGCGAGCGGCTGCTACGCCGCGCACTCCGGCGTGAAGCAGTGGAATCGCCGCGCGGAGAACTTGCTGCTCGCCGCCGAGAAGTTTTCCAGCATCGCCGCGTGGACGACGGGCCAGCCGTACCCATCGGAGTTGAATCGCGCGTGGAAGGACGTGCTGTTCAATCAATTTCACGATATCCTCGCGGGCACGAGCATCGAGCCCGCCTACGACGACGCGCGCGATGAGTTCGGCGCAGCGATGACGATTGCCAAGCGCGCGCTGAACAACGCGGTGCAGTCGCTTGCGTGGAACGTGCGCACGAGCGACACGAAACCGATCGTCGTGTTCAATCCGCACGCGTGGCAGAGCAAGATCAGTGTCGAGCTCGAGTACGGACGCGTGAGCGACAGCGAGGTGCTGATGGACGACGAGAGCAACATCGTGCCGCTGCAACTCGTGCAATCGCTTGCGACGGCTGGCGGACGCTATCGCTTGTCGTTCGTCGCCGACTTGCCGCCGCTCGGCTATCGCACCTATCATCTCGCAACCGCCACCCCTAGTCCCGCACCCGTTAGCCAAGAGCGCGCACAGGGGCGGGCAGTGGACTCCCTCCCCTGCGAGGCGGTGGAGGGTTGGGCTGGGGGTTGGATTGCGAGTGACGCGCTGCTGGAGAATGCAGACTGGCGATTGGAGATTGATAGGGCCACGGGTCACATCAAGTCGCTGCGCGACAAGAAACAAAATCTCGAAGTCTTTCTCGGCGATGCAGCCAAGCCGGTTGTCCTTGACGATCCGAGCGACACGTGGAGCCATAACGTCTTCAAGTTTGATCGCGTGAGTGGCGCGTTCATGGCGCAGAGCGTGAAGCTGATCGAGCATGGTCCTGTGAAGGCGACCATCCGCGTCGTGAGCGTGTACGGCGCGTCACAGTTGATGCAAGACTTCACACTGTACGCCGAACTCGCTCAGATTGACGTGCGCGTGACGGTGGACTGGCGCGAGCGATTCAAACTGCTGAAGCTGCGCTTCCCGCTCAATCTGAACTTCATGCAGGCGACGTACGAAATTCCATACGGTCACATTGTGCGCGAGGCGAACGGCGAGGAAGAGCCAGGGCAGCACTGGCTCGACGTGACAGGTGTCTCGCGCGACAGCGGCGAGCGGTATGGATTGAGCATTTTGAACGACGGCAAGTATTCGTTCGACGTGAACATTCGTGATATCGGCTTAACGGTGCTGCGCAGTCCGATCTACGCGCATCACGACCCACTGGTGCCGCAGTCGGATGGCCAATACTCCTTCATAGATCAAGGCATCCAGTACTTCACGTACACACTGCTGCCGCACGTCGGCGGTTGGGAGCAGGCGGGCACGGTGCGCCGTGCTGCGGAACTCAATCAGCGGCCCATCACGCTGATCGGCAGCCCGCATCCCAATGCGACACTGCCTCAGCAGCTGTCGTTCGCGTCCGTCGAGCCAGACAACATTGTGCTCACCACATTGAAGCGCGCTGAGGACAACGACGACCTGATCGTGCGTGCATACGAGACGCATGGCGCGGCAACGCGTGCGATCATCCAACTGCCGCAGTGGCAGCGTGTGATCGAAGCAGACTTCCGCGCCTGCGAGATCAAGACGTTTCGCGTGCCGCGCGATGCGGAGCGACCGATTGTCGAGACAAATCTATTGGAGTGGACAGAGTAAAGCAGACTACGAACGAATAACGGTCGCGAAGTTTTTCATTGTGTGCTGCGTGTCTTCATGGTTTGCTTTTCAATTATGTGTTTCTCCCCGAACGGCGCGGACTGACTGTGTAATGATCTTCTCGGTGCGGATGTTCGCGCACAACGCGCGACATGTGCCCGTGGCAATACACGGTGGGAATGCTGCAATCAGAACGGTGTAGGAGCGCACGACACTGCGCGCCCATATCTCACATGAGGTCATGATGGACTTATTGCAAGTCAAGAGCAATCAAATCGTGAATGCGCGCGGTCAATCCGTGCGACTGCGCGGCACGGCGGTGGGCGGCTGGATGAACATGGAGAATTTTATCAACGGATACCCCGGCAACGAGAGCGGCATCCGCATGGCTGCTGTCGAAATGCTCGGTGCGCGCAAAGCGGAATTCTTGTTCGAGCGCTGGCTCGATTATTTTCTAAATGAAGATGATATTCGATTCATCAAGCAGTCGGGCGCGAACGTCGTGCGCCTCGCGCTCAACTATCGTCACTTCGAGAGCGACGCCGAGCCGTTCAAATTTCTGGAGAAAGGCTTCGCGCGTTTGCAGCAGATAGTGAACTGGTGCGCGCAGCACGAACTGTATGTCATCCTCGACATGCACTCGGTGCAAGGCTCGCAGAATCCCGACTGGCACAGCGACAACAAGACACGCCACGCACTGCTGTGGGAGCATCCGCACTTTCAGGATCGCTACGTCGCGTTGTGGGAAGAACTCGCGCGGCGCTACGTCGGCAACACGACCATCGCCGCTTACGACGTAATGAACGAGCCGATGACCGCGCAGCCGCACACGCCGAACGCGCCGCACAACTGGGCCGCGCTGAACGCGGTGCAGCGCCGTGTAGTGGACGCGATCCGCCAGATTGATCCCGCTCACATTATCTTCCTCGAAGGCGACAGCTTCGGCAGCCGCTTCGAAGGACTCGCCGCGCCGTTCGCAGACAATCTCGCCTACAGCAGTCACAATTACAGCGCAGCCGGATTTGGGCCCGGCAAATATCCCGGCGAGTACTTCGGCAACTGGCGCGACCGCCCCGCCTATCACGAAATCTTTCGCACACAGCCCGGCACGCAGTTCGCGCAGCAGCAAGACGTGCCGCTGTGGGTCGGCGAGTTCGGCTCGGTGTACAACGGTCCGCAAAACGAAATCCCCGATCGGCTGCGCGCGCTCGACGATCAGATTGACATCTTCGAAGCATTCGGCGCGCACTGGACGACGTGGACGTACAAAGATGTCGGCGTGATGGGCTGGGTCACACTCGATCCCGAATCGGAATACATGCAGTTGATGAAACCTGTGCTCGACGCGAAGCGCGAGCTCGACACCGACTCGTGGATGGGCTGGCTGCCGACGACGCCTGCGAAAGACAAGTTGCGCGAGCTAACGGATCTGATCGTGGAGACGCTCAGCGATCCCGACGTGGACGCGAAGCACGTGCACGAAGGTTTGCGTCACGCCGCACTCTCGACGTACACGGGCGCGCTGCTCCATCCGCTTTGGGCAAAGCAATTCAAAGGTATGACGGAGTCGGATATTGATCGGGTGCTGCAATCGTTCGCGCTCACGCACTGCCGCCCGCACGACGCCTTGCTGAGTATCGTGCGCAAACACATGGCGCGAGCATAGCACTTGTGGTAGCATGTCGTCATGCCCTTCACCTTTACCACCGCTGCCGACGTTCCACTCGCCGCGCTAGTGACCTGGAGCGGAAGTTCTGCAACGAATTAGAGACGGCGTATTATTGAGCCAGTACTTGAAATCACGGCACGACCATTCCCACGCGAAAGGATGAGCGAAGCGTTGGTTGTAATCGCATTGACTGCGGAGAAT
>JBBPZQ010000043.1:0-17266 GCA_038198935.1 Anaerolineae bacterium | reverse complement strand
CCGCGGTGCACCAGCGCTTTTTCATAGGTAGACCAGTTCTGGACGCGGTATAATGTCTTGGGGCGTGAGTGTATTTTCTTGTTTGGGTTAGGCATAACCCAAGATTATACGCTCATGCCCCTTTCATGCACCAAAGCCTTTCAAGATTATTGATGCGAACGCGCTGATGGCGCGCGGAGACTATCGGCAAGCGATCACGCTTTACCGAGAAGCGATTAATAATCCCAAACTCGAACTATCGGGCAGGCACACCGATGAACGCGAGGACTTGCAAGCGTTCGCGCGCTTCCGCATCATGGTCGCTCACACGTTGCTGGGTGAGCGCGACTTGGCACGCGCCGCGCGGAATGAATTCCACAACGCCCAGCCGTATCATATGTATAGAGCAGTTGCTCAAGTTTACTGGGATGCGTACGCGCCACCAGATAGTATCTCAGCAGGTTGCAAAGCAGTCACAGTGATGGCGCAAACGAACGCAAACATCTCGGATGTTCTCTCCGACTTCGGTTACGCCAATCCCGATTTCAAGGCGGAGGATGTGTGTCCGTTTCACTAAAGGCATGAACTTATCTTATAATTGTGGCATCCAATTTGTTTTGGTCGTCAGTACGGGCGGCTCGCGAGCCGCCTTTTTGTTCATAGATCGTTAATATGCGCCTCATACGCCGACGCTAAAATGTCAAACTTGGACGAAACTTTTATCCACAGGTCGAGTGTATGACAACGGGAGCGGCTGTGATACCGAGCGACGAACTGTTAGTCAGACGCTACCTGCGCGGCGACGTGTTCGCCTTCGAGCAACTGGTCGAGCGCTACACGCCTGCGCTGTTCAATCTCGCCTATCGCCTGACACAAGATCGCGGCGAGGCAGAACAGGTCGTGCAGGAGACGTTCATACGCGCGTTGGGTGCGCTGAAGCGAGTGCGCACCGACCTGCCGCTGAAGCCTTGGCTCTTGCAGATCACGCTGAACTTGTGCCGCACGCTGCATCACAAGCAGCGCCCGCTCACGTTCTCCGACCTGAGCCGCGACGACAACGGCGAGATCGAGTTGGCAGACGACGCGCCGCTGCCGCACGACTGGGCGGAGCGCGAAGAGACACGCGCGTTGGTGCGCCGCGCGCTCAGCGAACTGCCGCCGGCGTATCAAGCGGTGTTGACGCTTCGCTACAACGAGGACCTGTCTTACGAAGACATCGCACGGGTGCTGGCGCTGCCGCTCAACACCGTGCGCACGCATTTGTTTCGCGCCAAAGCGCAGCTGCGCTCGCACTTAGTCGAGTGGATGCGCGACGAGCCGACAATCATGGCGCAGCAGCGCGCGCACAAAATGGACGAGTGACGTGCTATGGGTTCGCCGCGCATGACGAACGCACTTGAATGATGACTTGCGAAACGGCTGAATTATTTTTAGACACTTATCTCGCGGGTGCGCTGCCGCTCGAAAGGCGCGCCGAGGTGGACGCGCACCTGCGTGCCTGCGAGACGTGCCGCGCGCGTGTGAACGAGTTCGCCGCGCTCGACGATTTTTTAAGCGAGCTGCCGCGTGCGGTTGTGCCGACGCAGTTGAGTGCGCGCATCCAACAGCAGGTGCGCGCGCACGCGAAGCAGCGGCACGTGGGCCACGCGCTGTCGCTCGCCTTTGTGACGTTGTGCTCCTCGCTGCTCTTCGCGTGGATGGCGAGCGATACGTGGGATGCGCTGCAAGATCGCGTGGCGTGGGAATACGTGAGCTGGCTGTTGAGCGTGCCTGAAGTTTTTTGGCGGCACCCCAGCGAGATGTTGGCCGGCTTCGCAGACTTTGCGCCGCTCAGCCGCATCATCCTCACCACCGCCTCCGCCCTCACGACGGCATGGTTGCTGCGCTACATGATCGCCGAGTTCCGCCCGCCGATGCAACGGTTGAGTTAGCGCGCTCGCAGACGGCAGATGGCAGACAGTGTCGTGAGGTCAATCACCAACCGCACCGTCGTCGCTATTAAAACATGCGTAATTTTTGGATTGGCGTATTGACCGGTGTGGCTGGCGCACTGCTGGTGTGTGGCGTGCTCGGCTTTGTCGCCACCGCGCGCGCACGTGCCGATGTGAAGAGCGGCACGCTGACTGCGCCGCCGTTTTTTAATTGGAGCTTGCTTGAGCGTCGCGGTTTTCTGGATCATCACGGCGAGTTTGGGACGATTGACGAACTCGGCGCACAATCGCTCACGCTGATCGCGCGCGGCGGTGAAAAGAAAACGCTCAGTATCGGCGACGACACGGAAATCTACAGCGGCAAAACGAAAATCGCGCTGAGCGATCTCGGCAAAGGCCAGCGCGTTATTGTGATCGCCGTAGAGCAAGCCGACGGTACGCTTAAAGCCAAACTAATTCGCGTGATGAGCGCGAGTATGTTGCTTCACTTGAAGTCCACTGAAAGTTAATTAGGCGGCTGGTCCGTTGGCAGGACCGTCACTCGGTCGCTTCACCGACAAACCCATTGACCATTCGACCGTTCGGCGAATTTTTGGAGGCATGATGAGTCGTAGAAATATGGTGCTGCTCTTGGTGCTGGTGCTCGCGGTTGCGGCGGCGATTGTGCTCTATAACAACAATCAGAGCCGCGCCAGCGCCGCCATCACCAACGTCCAGACCGCGCCGGTGCAGCGCGGCACACTGGTCGCCACCGTGAACAGCGCGGGACCTGTCGCAGCCCGCTCACAGGTCACGCTCAACTTCGGCACGACGGGCACCGTCAAGCAGGTGTATGCCAAACTCGGCGATGTCGTGAAGCAAGGGCAAGTGCTGGCGGAAGCCGACGCGACGGACATGCAGTTTGCGTTAGCAAACGCGCAACTCTCGTTCAACCAAGCACAGATCAAATTTGATCAAGTCAAAGCAGGACCTAGTCAAGAAGATCTCAATGTCGCGCAGCAGTCGGTGGATTCAGCGCAAGCCAACTACGACGCGGCGGTGAAGAAAGCGGGTCTCAACGATCAGCAGTTGGTGGTGCTGCGCGCGAGCCTCGACAAGTCGAGCCTCTTGCTTCAGAAAGCACAGTCCGATTATGACACCGCCGTTGCGAGCGCGAAACCCTCCGACACGGTCACCGCGCTCGCGGCGGCGCTGGCGCAAGCCAAGATTGATTACAACTCCGCCGTCGCCAACTTCAACATTCAAGTAGGCAATATCAACGACGCTTCCGTGCGCAGCGCCGCTTCTGCGCTCACATCCGCCAAAGCCAATTTGCTCAAACTGCAAAACAATCCGACCCAGCAAGACTTGCAAATCGCGCAGGCACAGTTGGAATCGTCGAAGATCGCGCTGCAGCAGGCGCAATACAAGTTGCGCAACGCGCAAATCGTCGCGCCGTTCGATGGCATCGTGACCCAAGTCAACATTGACGCTTTCTCAACGATTGCCGCGAGCACGCAAGCCATTCAATTGTCTGACCTGAACAATTTGCAAGTGACGGTCAACATGGCAGAGGTGGACATCGGCAAGGTGAAGGTCAGCCAAGACGTGAACATCTCCTTCGACGCGCTGCCCGATCGGCCAACCTTGTCGGGCAAAGTAGATCAGATCGCGCTGGTTGGTGTGACGACGCAGGGTGTGGTGAACTATCCGGTCGTCATCAAATTGACCGCTCCCGATCCGTCGGTCATCAAGACCGGCATGACGGCGAATGTCGGGATCGTAGTCGAGAAGCGCGAGGACGCTCTGCTCGTTCCCAATCGTGCCATCCGCACGCAGGGGCGCAACCGCTTCGTGACGGTGCAGACGCTGCTCGGGCAAATTCAAGCACCGGTCACGGTCGGTTTGCAGAATGACACGCAGAGCGAAGTTGTAAGCGGCTTGAAGGAAGGTGATGTGGTCGTCATCAACACGACGCCGAACTCGACCAACACGAATCGCTTCCCCGGCGGCGGCGGATTCCCCGGCGGTGGCGGAGCTGTCGTGCCTGGCGGACGCTAACGCGATTCGCAAGTGTCTGCGCTTAACGGAGGTTCAATCGGCGCTCATCTGCGCTTCATGCGCGGCGATTAGCATTAGGCTTGCAGACCGCTGCCAAGCGTGCGGGACGTTCATCGGAACCGTTCCCTCAGAACTGAACCGACGCAGGCTTGGTGATCTGTTTCGAGCGTGGGAGGGGCGTGGGGCGACCCGCGCCTTTCTCATGTCACAGCATAGTATCTGAGCCTTATTGTTGGAGGCTCGCCTGAGATGATAGACTGGCGCTGCTTCAGCCATCTATCATTTTAAGGAGAGCCTATGCTGCGCTTGATCGCCATCGCTTCGCTGCTGATCGCATTGACGGCGTGCGCGACACCGAACACGCCAAGTACGCCTACGACGACGCCTCGCCCGATTCCGACGCTGCCGCCCGACACAGCGGTGCCCGCAACGGCGACGCCGACCATCGTGCCTGTCACGCCGGTGGTGCTGTCAACGCTCGCGCCGACCACGCCGACGCCGCTTGCGGCGAAGCAGAATCCATTCGGGTTGATGCTGGGGCCCGATGCGCTCGGCATTGACAAGCGCATCGCAGTGATCAAAAGTCTCGGCGGCGCGTATTTTCGCCCGTGGGATGTGACTGTCGGCGAGTGGGACGGTAAGTGTGTCGAGTGCATGGCCATTGAGCAATCGGGATTGAAAGTGTTGTTGACGGTGCGTGCGAACGGCGGTGCGAGTGCACCAACGTCGCCGCCCAAAGACCTGAACCTTTATAAACGCACACTGGCTGACATCCTCGACAAGCGCAAGCCTGAGTTGCTCGTCGTCGAGAACGAAGAGAGCAGCGTATATTTTTACACGGGCACGCCGAACGACTACAGCATCGAAGAACGCACCGCCTGCGAGGTCGCACACAGCAAAGGCGTCAAGTGCACGAACGGCGGATTGGCGAGCGACGAAGTCGTGCTGCTGACGTGGGCAAACTACGCGGACACGAATCGCGCCGCGCAAGGTTGTGCCTTTGCGCGCCGCGCGCTCGACGCGCAGCTAGCACAAATTTTGTGCAACGTGCGCACGCCGACGCAATTACCGAAACCGCTGCAAGACGACTTGAACAAGGGGCGCGCGCTGCTCAAAATTTATGCGACGACGGGCGCGGACTACTTGAACTTTCATTGGTACGTGCCCGATCCCGATGCACTCGCCGAAGCCATCGCCTTCTTGCGCAGCGCGAGCAAGCTGCCGCTAATGAGCAACGAGATGGGTCAGCAGAGCGACAACGCGAACACGATCCAGCCGCTCATGCAGAAGGCGCTCGACCTCGCACTGCCGTACGTCATCTGGTACAGCGTGGATTCAGCCAAAGCGCGCGCGCTCGACCACCCCGATGGCTCGCTGCGCGCGACGGGACAGGCGTTCAAGGCGTTCATGCAGACGAGGGTTAAGTAGAGACAGGAGATTGGAGACGAGCGATTGGATTCAGCATTGCATCTCCAACGTAAAACGACATGATAGACGTCACAGACATCACGAAAACGTATCGCATGGGCGATGTGGAAGTGAACGCACTCAGAGGCGTTAGCTTCAAGGTGCTCGACGGCGAGATGATCGCCATTATGGGCCCGTCCGGCTCCGGCAAGTCCACGCTGATGAACACGCTGGGCTGTCTCGACAAGCCAAGCAGCGGCTCATACAAATTGGACGGCATCGAGGTCAGCAGCCTGAACGACGACGAACTCGCCGCGATCCGCAACAAGAAAATCGGTTTCATCTTCCAGACGTTCAACTTGCTGCCGCGCACGCCCGCCCTCAACCAAGTGGAACTGCCGCTCGTGTATGCCGGCGCGAAGGAGCGGCGCAAGCAGGCGATGGCCGCGCTGTCTGCTGTCGGCTTAAGTGAACGGGCGCATCATCGCCCCAACGAGTTATCGGGCGGCCAACAGCAGCGCGTGGCGATTGCGCGCGCACTGGTCAATAATCCGACGATCATCATGGCGGACGAGCCGACGGGCAATCTGGACAGCAAGGTGGGCGCGGAGATCATGCACATCTTGCAGACGCTGAACAAGGAACGTGGAGTGACGATTGTGATGGTCACGCACGACCCGACCATCGCGCGCCACTGTGGGCGCATCATCCAAGTGCGCGACGGCGTGATCGAGCGCGAAGAGTTGAACGTGCGGCCCACCATCGCCATGCCGATTGATGAGGTGAGGACAAGCTAACTGGTGTCACGTGTCAGGTGTCAGGTGTCACGATTCTATTTTCTTGACACCTGACACCTGACACGTGACACCTGATACTTCAGTTGTGAGGTTGCTATGAGTCTGTGGGAGAGCGTACGCATCGCGCTGCGCAGTCTGGCGGCGAACAAGTTGCGCGCGGCATTGACGATGCTGGGCATCATCATCGGCGTGGGCGCGGTCATCACGCTGATGTCCATCGGGCGCGGCGCGCAGGCGCAAATTGTGTCTTCGATTCAGGCGAACGGCACGAACTTGCTGTTCATTAGTCCGGGCTCGACCAATCAAGGCGGCGTCAATCAAGGCGCGGGCACAGCCTCGACGCTGACGCTCGAAGACGCGAACGCGTTGAACGATGCAGTGAATGCGCCGGCGGTATCCGACGTCGCGCCGGAGTTCGGCTCGGCTGGTCAGTTGACGTGGCAAGGACAGAACACGCGCACGCGCATCACGGGCGTCACGTCCTCATACGCAAACGTGCGCAACGTGACCGTCGCCGACGGCGAGTGGATCAGTGAGGCGAACGTGCAGGCGCGCTCGACGGTGGTCGTGTTGGGTCCGACGACGGCAACCGCGCTGTTCGGCGACGGCGAAGCGGTTGGACAGTCCATCAAGATCAACGGCGTGCCGTTCCGCGTGATCGGCGTGACGGTGGCAAAGGGCGGCACTGGCTTCGGCAGCCAAGACGATCAGGCGTTCGCGCCAATCACCACTGTCGAGGCGCGCTTGATTGGCGCCGGCCGTTTTCGCGGGCAAACCATCGTGTCACAAATCAGTGTGCAAGTGGCAGACTCGCAGCAGATTCAACCCGCCATCAGTCAGATCACCGACATCCTGCGCCAGCGCCATCACATCACGTTTGGCGACGACGACTTCCGCGTGACGAGCCTCGACGATATTCTGAAAACGCTCACGCAGATCACCGACACATTCACGATTTTTCTCGGCGGCATCGCGGCGATCTCATTAGTCGTCGGCGGCATCGGCATCATGAACATCATGCTCGTGTCGGTGACGGAGCGCACACGTGAGATCGGCATCCGCAAAGCCATCGGCGCGAAGAAGCGCGACATTCTGGTCCAGTTTCTGACCGAGGCGGTCGTGCTCTCGGTGACGGGTGGACTGATCGGCATCAGCATTGGCTGGCTGCTCGCGCGCATTATCTCCGGCATTCCATTCGGATCGGGCACGATCAACGCCGTCGTTGACTTGGACGCGGTGCTGCTCGCCACCTTGTTCTCGACAGCGATTGGTTTGTTCTTCGGCATCTATCCCGCCAATCGCGCCGCGAGTTTGAATCCGATTGACGCACTGCGATACGAATGATTCAGGACAGCAAACGGGCGACGGATGCTTCGGTCTTCCGTCCGCTGTCTTCGGTCAACTGTGAAGCGCCGGTTTGTAGTCGCGCTCCTCAAGAGTGCGCTCGCCATCTTGCTGGCTAGCGCGTGCGCGGTGCTGCCACTGGCGGAGTGGGCGCCGATCTGGATGGTGCAGGTGCAAGTGCCGCTGACCGGATTGCTGCTCGTGTGCTATTTGGGTAAGTTACTGTACGACACATTGTTCTACGATCATTTCTGGCCGTGAGACGTAGCGATTGAAAAGTGGCGATTTTGCTTTCCGCCTTTTGCGAGCGAAATTGCAAGTTCGCATCCTGAGTGTGTCGAATGACGCGGCTCGCGGTTCGAAAGGAAGTTCGATACTCATGCGCTTTCGATTTGTTTTGATGGTGATGCTGCTCACCTTGAGCGGCTGCGCGTTCGGCGCGCCGGATCAGAGCGGCGCGCCGGTGAGCCAAGCCGCCACGCCAAGCATAGCCGAAACGCCAGCGGGCACTCGCGGACCGCGCGGCAACTTCACGCCGCAGCCCAACTTCACGCCCGGCGCGGGACGCACGCCGAGCGGTCAGCGCACGCAGCAGACGCCCGCAGCCAACACAACGCCAGCGACTAACGACAGGAATGCGACGCCCGCGCCGACTTCGGCTGCACCGACTGCGGTCGTCGTGAGCGCCATCACCACGACGAACAGCATTCCGACCGCCGTGCCGATTCCCCAGATCATCATTCCGACGTCCATTCCTTCGGCGGGCAACAGTCCGTCGTCAACCAGTTCGGGCAACCCAACCAACAGCACGGGTCAGCCGACAGACAAAGGTGGCAATCCGCTGCCGCCTGCGAACACACCGGTGGTTGCGACGAACACATCGGGCAACGCGCCGACGCCGATCCCGTTGCCGAACACGACGACGAATACAACCAACCTTGCCGCGTTGCGCGGTAAGATCGTGTTTTTAAGCGATCGCGGCGGTCTGTATCCGCAGTTGTACGTGATGAATCCCGACGGCAGCGATCAGCACTTGTGTAATTGCTCAGACGTGCTGACGACGATGGTGAACAATGAACTGACCTCGCCCGACAAAAAACAATTCTTATTCGTCAAGCAAGCAGGCAGCGCGCGCAGTCAAGATTTCCAAATCTGGACGCACAACAACGAATTGAACGAGGACAAGGTCATCACGGGCGCACCACCCGGCTTCCCGACGGTGGACTACGATCCCGCGTGGTCACCCGATGCGCGATTCATTGCGTGGGTCAGCGAGGCGAACGGCTTCGACGAAATTTACTTGCACAACCGCGACACGAACGAAGACGACCGCTTGACGGAAAGTCACGGTGAGTGGTACAAGCATCCATCGTTCTCGCCCGACGGCTCTCAGCTTGTCTTTTGGAGCAACCGCAGTGACGTGAACCGCAAGCAAATCTGGCTGATGAGTCTCGACGGCAGCAACCAGCGCAACATCGGCAACAATCAGTACAACGATTGGCAGCCGATCTGGGTCAAATAGCAGTGGAAGGTGAAAGTGGAAAGTGACGCGACTTGTCACTTTCCGCTTTCCACCTATCATTCTCTCAGCCTTTAAGTTTCTCTCACAAGGCTCTCATGTAGGCAGGCTATAGTAACAGTGTAAAGCAACCTTCAAAAGGATGAATGAGGTGAAAATATGAAAACCAAAATCATTGCAGCCGTCATCGCTGTGCTCGTCACCGTCGGCGCAATTGGCGGAACAGTCGTGCTGGCGAAGAGCAACGTGGCTAGCAGCAGCACGACGAGCGGAATGATTTCCGATCAGCAGGCCGCGACTGCTGAGCAGCAGACTGCGGCGGATGAGCAGTGCACGCAGTTCCAGAACGCACTAGCACAACGTCTGAACACTACGCCCGACAAACTACAGCAGGCGTACAAGGACACCGTCAAAGAGATGATTGATCAGGCGGTGAAGAACGGCAAGCTGACGCAGCAACAAGCCGACAGCGCGAAGCAGAAGATTGATAGCGCACAGGGTAAATGCTTTGGCTTTGGCGCACACATTCTTGAAGCGCATGGCAAAGCGATGGCCGAAGGTGCGATGCTGAAGGTCGGCTTCGACGCCGCCGCGAAGGCGCTCAACATGACGAGTGAGCAACTGAAGAGCGCGCTGCATTCGGGCAAGTCAATCGCCGACATCGCTAAAGAAAAGAACGTTGACTTGCAGACGGTGAAGACGGCCGTCATTAGCGCCGAGAAGGCAGCGATTGATCAGGCGGTGAAGAACGGCAAGCTGACGCAGCAGCAAGCCGACAACGCCAAGAGCATGTTGGATAAGAACGCCGACAATCTGCTGAACAAGCTGTTCAACGCCAAGGGTCGCAAGCATCCATAAGCCAAGCCAGTCACGCGCATTGACGGGCTACCAGTTGTTGCACCTCCTCCTCCGTAAGACTTCCGAGACTCCAGCAGTCTCGGAAGTCTTGTTGTCGTCAGTATCAATGAATGGAAGCTCATATCAGGAGTTGAAAACATGAAGACGAATGTCGTTATCATCGTGGTCGCGATGATCTTCGCGGGTGCCGTCGGCTACTTCGCGTATGACTACGGACGTGCAGCGGGCAAGGCTGAAGGACTCGCGTCGGCGCAGGCGTTCTTCGCCGACCAGCAACGTTTCCCCGGCGGCACCAATGGCAATCGCCAAGGCGCTCAGGTGCCGCAAGGCGGTGCTCCAAATAATAATAACAATCCGGTTGCCGCGCTGTTCGGCGGCGTGCAGGGTACGGTGGACAAAGTGGACGGCAACACGCTCACCGTGACGGTGACGCGCGGGCAGCAGACGCAGCAGGTCAAAGTCAACCTCAACGACAAGACGACCGTCGAGACGTTCGCGCAGGGCAGCGCCAACGACATCAAAGTGGGCGCACGCATCCTCGTCGGCGTTGAGCGGCAGCAGGCGCAAGACCAAGCCACGCCCGGCGCAACGCCCAGCACGGCTCAGCGCGGACAGGTACAAATTCCGAGCGAAGTCAACGCGCGCACGATCACCGTCCTGCCGACGACCTTCGGGCAATGAACCCACAGACTCGTCAAGTCTTGGAAATCTGACGGGTCTTTCCGAGTGGTATAATCCTCTGCATGAAACTCCTCGACAACTTGCATCAAGTGGACGGCGTAAACGCGGGCGCCTACTTGCTTATCGGCGGCGACGGGCTGAGCTTGATTGATGCCGGACTGAAGGGCAGCGACAAAAAAATAATGGCATACCTGAGGTCGCTCGGTTATCAGCCAAGCGACCTCAAACGCATCTTGCTCACGCACGCCGACACCGATCACATCGGCGGCTTACGCGCACTGGTGGATGCGTCGGACGTGCAGACCTATGCATCCGCGCCGGAAGCCGATGTGATCGAGGGCCGCGCCGCAGGGCGAATGATGAAGGGCGCGCTGGGCATCGTCATGAAAGTCGCCGCACCGCTGATGAGAGTTGCGCCCGTCACGATCACGCAGCGCGTGCGCGATGGCGAGACGCTGCCAATGCACGGCGGCATTGACGTGATCGGTTCGCCGGGTCATGCGCAAGGGCATGTGTGCTTTTATTGGCGCGAACCGAAAGTGTTGTTCGTGGGCGATGCACTGATGCATCTCAAAGAACTGCGCGGCTCCATACCCATGCTGACGTGGGACGACGCGCAAGCCAAAGCCAGCATCCAACGCCTCGCCGCGCTCGACGTGGACACGATCTGTTTCGGCCACGGCGCGCCCATTGTCGGCAACGCGAGCGCGCAGTTAAAGCGGCTGGCCGATTCACTGTAAAATATTTCTGCGCGAATCACTCCAGGGGCGGCTCGTGAGCCGCCCCTACTGCTATGTCTATGACCAACGCCGTCACGCCGTACAAATTCTCGACCACGATCAAGGTGCGCTATGCCGACACCGATATGCAGCGGCACGTTTTCTTCGGCAATTACTTCACGTACTTCGACGAAGCGCTGATGGAATACCTCGAGGTGCTTGGCTTCGGTTATCCCGTGATCATTCCACAAGCACTCGACTGGGTGTACGCCGACGCACACGCGTCGTACAAAGGCGCGGCGTTGTTAGCGGATAAACTCGCAGTGCATGCCCAGATCGCGCGCATTGGCAACAGCAGCGTCACGGCGGCGTTTCAGATTTTCAATCAGTCCAATGCTGAGTTGATCACCACTGGCGAGCTGACCTTCGTCGTCGTGGATGCGACGACGCTGCAGCCGACGCGGGTGCCGGAGTTTTTCAGAGATGCCGTCGCGCAGTATCAGGGTGAACAAGCGCAAGAGTAAAGAGGTAAACGAGTACGCGAGGAATGAGAACCGGGTTACGCGTTTATCCGTTTAGGCTTCTCCACGTATGACCGAGACCACGCTCGACACGATTTCCACTTACCGCGCCACTCCGACCGGCCGTGCGTGGCGCATGATGCCCGGCACGATCCCGCTCGCGCTCGGCTTGCTGCTCGTGCTGACTCTCGTGCTGGCCAGCCTCTTCGCGCCGCTGCTCACGACGCGCGATCCGCTGCAGCAGAACACGCTGCTCAAGATCAACGGCGAGTACATCCCCGCGCCTTTTCCACCGGGCATGGCAGCCTTCGTGCTCGGAAGCGACCGTCTGGGCCGCGACATCTGGTCGCTCATTTTGTTCGGGGCGCAGCAGACATTGGCGATGACGTTCATCGTCGTGTGCGCGCGCATGTTGAACGGAATGCTGATCGGATTGACGGCCGGCTGGAACCGCGAGCGCGCACTCGACCATTTGCTGATGGCATTCGCGCAAGCGTGGTCGGCATTCCCGACGCTTATCCTCGGAATCATCGCTATCCTCGCGTTCGACATTCGCAGCGGCTTCTTCGCATTCACCGTTGGGCTGTGTCTGACGGGCTGGACGGAAATCGCGCAGTTCGCGCGCGCCGAAGCGATCACGCTGCGCGAACGGCCCTTCATCGAAGGCGCGCGCTCCATCGGCTTGAACGAAGTTGCGGTCGTACTGCGCCACATCATGCCGAACATCTTGCCGACGCTTGTGATGATGCTCGCGCTGGAGATGAGCGCGGTGCTGCTGCTGCTCGGCGAGCTCGGCTTCGTCGGCGTGTTCGCGGGCGGCGGCATCCGCGACATTGAAGTTTCGCCCGGCCGAGTGGGCACGACGAACGTCACGACATTCTTCTCCGCACCCGAATGGGGCGCATTGCTCGCGGCGGGGCGTGGCGCGGCGTTCAGCGCGCCGTGGATCATCACTTATCCGGCGCTCGCGTTCCTATGGGCGATTGCCGGCTTCAATCTGCTTGGCGAAGGCTTGCGGCAAATCTTGTTGCGGCGCGATGTGCCGCTCGTGCGCGTGCTGAAGTGGCGCTATGCAATCGCAGTTGCCGCCGCATTCGTCGCGATCAATTTCGTCGCGAGCCAGTTTGGGCCCACCGCCGAACTGGTGCGCATGGCGCGTGCGTTCGACGAGCACGAGACGATGGGCTATATCCGCACCATCGCCAATCCCGACCTGCACGGCCGCAAAGCGGGCACGCCCGACTACGACCGCGCCGCGCAGTGGGTCGCCGACCAATTCAAGCAAGCCGGCTTGCAGCCCGGCGGCACGGACGGATATTTCCAAGCGCTGCCGATCAACTGGGTTGATTTGCGCGAGACGCCAGAACTAGCCATCGTGGATGCGAACGGCAACCCTTCGACAGGCTCAGGGCAGGGCACGACGCAATCATTCGTCTGGAAAAAAGATTTTCGCGTGTCGGTTGGCGGACTGGCGGGGCCGGGTTACACGACCGATGCGCCCGTCGTGTTCGCGGGCTGGGGCATCGCCGAGCAAGACTACAGCGACTACACGCTGGAGACGCAAGACAAGATTGTGATGGTCTTGCAGCTGGACTTCACGCGCAATCAGCAGGTTCCGATTCGCCGCACGCGCGGCCCGCAAGAGACAGCCATCTTCAAGAAGGCGGCCGCGATTCTGACAGTCGCGCGCGACGATTCGCGCATGGACTTCAAAGGCTCGTACCTCACCAACCTCGCCGACAAAACCATTCCGACGTTTACGATCTCGCGTGCGGCGGCGGATGCACTGCTGGCGGGCACGGGCAAAAGCAGCGCGCAACTCTACGACGAGTATGATCGCAAAGTCCAAGCGCGCGTCGAACGACGGGAGCAGATGAAGCAAGAAGATGCGGCGTCATTCGAGACGAAAGCGCGCGCGAAGTCGAGCGTGTACTTGCAGGCGATCACCCAACATCAGACCGAGAACGTGATCGGCGTGCTGCCGGGCGCGGACGAGGTACGCAAAGACAAAGCGGTCATCCTCGGTGCGCATCTCGATCACCTCGGCACCGATCCCGACGGCGTCGTGTACAATGGCGCAAACGACGATGGCTGGGGTGTGGCGTCGCTGATCGAGATTGCCAACCTGTTGAAACGGCAGAACGTGAAACCGCTCAACACTATTGTGTTCGTCGCGTTCAGCGGCGAGGAGGAAGGCTTAGTCGGCTCGGAGTATTACGCCCGCAACCCGCCGAAGTTCGGTCCGCGCGAGACGGCGGCGATGCTGCAACTAGACGGTTTCGGCGATCACAATCCCGCGGGCGTGTTCATCTCTGAAGAAAACTTTTCGCTGTTCACACGCGTGCGCTCTGCCGCAGAGCAACTGGGCGTGCCTGAAATCTTCGAGCCGAACATTCGCGGCGGCAGCGACCACCAATCGTTTCTGGCGCGTGGCGCACCCGCCGTGATGATCGCGTGGGCAGACGCGAACTCGTTCATCCACCTGCCCAGCGACGATGTGAACCACATCAACCTCACCTATTTGAAAGACGCCGGGATGACGGCATACCTCACGACGTTGGAGATCGCAGCGGGGAAGTGAGCAACCAGTGTGCAAATGAGTAAGCGGCTCTCAGAAAAGTCGTGAGCAATGTTATACTCTGACCGTGCCATTTGAGCGGGATGGCCCGATCGCAAAAACGTGCGGATGACTCGGGCAGATATGAGCGGCGAACTTCTGTGGTGATTTCGCCCCCGCGGCCTGGCGCTGTGAAGTCGCTTGACGCAGATCGGTAGATCATTTTCATCCACACGGTCGCGTGATTCTCGCACTGAGCAACTGACGGGCGGACAACCAATGGCGATGAGTGCACGTCAGTATCATGGATGGCAAAAGGCAATGCAGCGCATCGCCGCGCGCTCGTGGCTGTCGTGGCTGCTGGCGCGCACGCTGTATCGTGTGGACGCTCCACTGTTGCTCATCTCGCAGGGCCGCATCAGTCTGGCCGGTCTGATTGCGGGTCTGCCTGTCATCATGCTGACGACAACAGGCGCGAAGACTGGCAAGCCGCGCACGACGCCGCTGGTTGGCATCGTGGACGGTGAGCAGTTGGTGCTGGTCGCAAGTTATTACGGCAGCGCGCATCATCCCGCATGGTATCATAATTTGCGCGCGCAGCCTGACGCAGCGGTGACGGTGGGTGGACAAACTCGCACGTACCGCGCGCGTGAAGTCACGGACGCTGAATACGATCACTGCTGGCAGCGTGCCGTTGCGGTCTATGCCGGTTTCGAGGCATACCGTCGGCGCGCTCGCCGCCGCATTCCCATCGTCGTGCTGAGTCCGCCATGAGCCCACTGCCCGCGCGATGTTCAACGCGTGAATCGTTGGAGCAATGAATGGAAGCGATTGTATGGCGCGCCGCGCCGACACACGAGCCTGCCGCGCGCGGGCGAGATGCGCGATCATCTTCACAGGTCTGTCTCGAAAACATTGGTTACCGCGAACGCATGAAGCGCTTGCGCTTCGGTGTCCGCATGATGGCAATCAGCATCGTCGTCGCCGCCGCGCTGATCGCCATCGGCGCAGACCACTGGTGGCGCTTGGGCTTATTCTTTCCGTTGGCGACGGCGGCGACGGGCTTCTTTCAAGCATACGAAAAAACCTGAGTGACGCTCGCCGCGCGCGGGTCGCGCAAACTGAATGGCGACGCAGAACGCATCGAAGATGAAACATTGGCGCGCTTGTTGCGCCGTCGCGCTATCAAAGTCTATGTCGAATCCATCGCGTTCGGCATCGTGATCACCCTTGCGAGTTTTCTGATCTGAGCGCAGGGGCGCAGAGCGCGCACAGCACTGCAAACATTCTCGACGCACTCCGCATTCTCGGCGGCTAAACATTTTCGCTGATCGCTTATGCCCATCTATCGCGTTGACGACGTGCTCAACTATGGCGGCTTCTTTGGCGGCGACACGGTGACACTCAGCGCGCATCCCGTGAGCGAACCGAGCAACGAGCAAACGCTCACCATTGACCAGAGCGCACTGACCAACGTCGGCGGCGACCGTTACAAGATCGTCGCGGGCATGGCGCTCGATTTGCAGTTTGAAGGCGAGCGCGTCAATGCCGCCACCCTCGTCGCCGCGCAGTCGCGCGAGGCACTGCGCAGTGCCGTCGCCGTGACGGATGAAGCATTCGACGCGCCTCGCTTGTTCGCGTATCGCTGCCAGCAATGCGATATGTGGATTCTCGGCGAGCCGAACGAGGGCAAGTGCACGGTTGAGGGACACACGTTGAGCTGAAAAGCAATCCCAATGACGCGATGGGCGCACAGAAACCCGTGCAGTCTTCGTGTCGTCGCGGTTTGGAATTCTAACGTTATGCCTGAACTGACAACGTGAAGACGGCAGATACGATGCTGGCGGATATACTTCAGTTGTACCGAAGAAAATTAGTTATGAGTTTAACGAACGAAGAACGCCGAGTGGCAATTTACCGAGGCTCAGGTCAACCGACTGTGCCGAGCGATGTCACACCTGAGATGTCTCTCGACGAGCTGGACCTCAATTGGCGCGAGCGCGATCTGCCAGAACGCGAACGGACGAAGCACGTTCATCGCTTGCATCCGTATCTTGGTAAATTCATTCCACAGTTAGTCGAAGTTTTTCTGCGCAAGTATTTTCGGGCGGGGCAGACGGTGCTCGATCCGTTTGCAGGCTCGGGCACGACGCTCGTGCAAGCCAACGAACTGGGCATCAATGCGGTTGGCTATGATGTTTCGGCGTTTAATGTTTTACTGGCGCGCGCGAAAACGCAATGCTATGACTTGAAGCGCGTCCGTGCAGAGATATTGGATATTCTCGACAAGGTTCAGAGTGAAGCGCAAGCCGATTCGGCACAACGCGGTTTATGGGATGCGCCGTCAGCGACAACACATCCTCACTCAGCATCCGAATACTTACAACAATGGTTTGCGCCCCAAGCGTTGCGCGAACTTTTGGCGTATCGCGATCACATTGCGCAGTACCACTATCAGGATTTGCTCAACGTTATCTTGTCTCGCTCCGCGCGGTCGGCACGCTTGACGACCCATTTTGATTTGGACTTCCCGAAGCAACCTCAAATCGAACCGTATTGGTGTTATAAGCACAGCCGTACCTGCGCGCCAACCGAGGATGCAAATCAGTTTTTGCGACGTTACAGCCTCGATACTATTAAACGCTTAGACGCATTTGCGCATCTGCGTACCGCAGCCACCGTCAACATCAATCACGGCGATAGTCGGTGCGCCGTGATTCCCAACGTGGATGGCGTTATCACCAGTCCGCCGTACGTGGGTTTATTCCTTTTTACCAAAGTTGCTTAACAACTAAACCTGCTTGATGGAAGAATCCAAGCAGGAGATCGCGGCGATGGCGCAGTCGCGCAAAACCACGATCAACCATTTGACGCAGAGCGGCACGGTTATCAGGCGTGGCATTCTTCAGATGT
>JBBPZQ010000042.1:0-34380 GCA_038198935.1 Anaerolineae bacterium | reverse complement strand
TTCCCCCTCGGCCCGATAGACGCCGCCGCTCGCTGGCGTCTATCCATCGCCAAGTTGTCGAGTGTTTCCGTTCTAAAGCGTTGGCCGAGTTTCTCATAAGTTACGTCCCGCCAGTCATGCATCTAACAGAGTAGTACTAAGTATGGATAGCAGGTGATAAGCGTCAGCGTCGGCTCGGTCGTCTGCTGCAAGACGCTCACCTCAGTCGCTTCGACCACACGCTTGTTCTTCACTTTGTACGTGAACTTTGCTTCCTGCGAATAGATCACGACTTCATCGTCGGCTTTCAGATCGCCGAGGTTGCGGAATATTTCGCCGAACACGTCGTCGTGCCCGGAGATGATCAGGTTGCCGCGCTGGCCAGGGTTCGCGCTGCCCACATGATGGCCCGCGCCTTTCTTCAACGCTTCCCAATCGTCGCCCTCGACCACAATCGCATCTACTTTGATCGCTGGGATGACAATGCGAATCGGCTGCTGCGGACCTGGCGTCGGAATCGCGACGGGCACCACTTGTTGCAGTGTGCCTTTGAATCGTTCCGGCGTGAACGACGACGACGGCTGCGACGCGGCAGGCAAAGTCTCCTGCGCGACGGGCGCGCTGTTCGCCTGCGTGCGCGCCTGCGCCTGCACCTGTTGTGTCTCTTGATTCAACGTTTGCAATTGCAGAAACACAGCCACGACGACGAGCACCAGTCCGAGCAGCGCACACACTTCCACCGCCAACAGCACACGGTTGCCCACGCGCGTCAGGTTGACGCTCGGCTTGTGCTGCGTGCCGACGGCTGCGACCTTCTGCGCGCCTTGCTCGACGAGGTTGCGCTTCGGCGTGAGGCGCGTGTTGAAGCGGTTGCGCGCGCGCTGCTGCTTGCGCTTGTCCTCCAGCAGTCGTTCCAATTCCTCAATCGAGAGGTCGTGCGGGTCCGTGCTCATGCGAATGCGTGCCGTTGTCTCACGATTATACCATTCGCACGATGACGCTCAAAAGGCATTCACTGCCCCTCGCAAATCACCATGCCCTGACGCGCGGCGAGGTTGTCGGGTTCGAGGGCAAGCGCCTTCTTGAGCCAGACCTTCGCCTTCTCGCAGTCGTTGATGAACGCATATGACAAGCCCAACTCGTAATTGAACTCGTTCGCGGTAGCACCCTTCTTGATCGCCTCTTCAAAGTTGGGAATTGCGTCCTCGTAATTACGCTGCACGTAATACGTCCACGCCAAGTGCGCGAAGCCGAGCGCGTAAAAAGGGTCTGCCTCGACTGCGCGCTTGAAGCGTACCTGCGCCTTGTCCCAATCCTGCTTGTCGTAATAAATCAGACCGAGCGCGTCCTGAATCTCTGCATTGCTCGCGTCAAGCTCCGCCGCTTTCTCGAACGTCGTGATAGCCTGGGCATTCATATTGAGCTGGCGCAAGTTCTGCGCGAGTCCCAGATACAAAATCGCAAACTGTGGAAACAATTGAATCGCGCGCTGATACTCGCTGACCGCATTTTGATATTTACCGAGATGCTCGTACGCATACGCCAATGTGCGGTGCGCCAGCCACGAGTTGTCGTCCAACTCGACCGCTTTGCGTGCCATGTCGAGCGCACGATCGGTGCGATTGCGATCTGCATACGCTTCGCCGAGATACGCGTACGCATCTAACAGATTGGGGTCGAGGTCGAGCGCCTGCTGGCCCACGCTGATCGCTTCATCCACCTTGCCCGACCAGTCCAATGCAAGACACAGCACCGCATAATTTTTCGCGCTGCGCGGGTCAGCCGCGATGGCGCGCTTCGCCATCGTGATCGCATCGCCGAACTTGCGGCGATAGGCCAGCACCGTCGCATACTTGGCTAGCGCGAGATCGCTGTTCGGCGCGAGCGCGACGGCGCGCTGATAGGCTTCTTCTGCCTGTGACAGCTTGCCTGACTTGAAGAACACATCGCCTGCCGCAATGCGCTGCTCCAATGTCGCGGCGGGGGTGGGCGTGTTGGGGGGCGCGAGCGGCGCGAACACTTTGCCCTCACCGTTGCCGCGCAGGAGCAGCGCGCCGACCGCGAGATACGCGGCGACGAGCGCGAGCCAGACGGGACGCAGTTTGTTCTTACGCTTGACGGTGGACCGACGCAGGTACATGGCGCGCATTATAGCACCGACGGAGGGAATTTCAGATTTTTGATTTTTGATTTGCGATTTCGGATTATACTCAGGCGTATGTTCAAGCCCGCATACGAGAGCCAATCAACATGCTCGCGCCAAGCCACCAGCCATCAGCCCCAAATATCTTTGTGGTTTTGCGGCTTTGCATCTTGGCGTGAAACACTGCTCTTGATGGTGGCCGTGCTGAGCGTGCTCAGCAGTTGTGATTATCGCGCGACCGATGCGAACGCACCGCCGTATCCAACGTATGATGCTTCGCTCCCGAATCCGATTCCGTCGTCGTGTCCGCAGAATACGACGCTCGATCCCGCCACGTTGACTGCCGACTTGCGCGCGCGCACGCCGTATTGGATTGGCAACGCGACGCTCTTGGTGGGCCGTGCGGACAGCCCCGTGTGGCGCTCAGGTGACAATCGTGTGTGGTGGCGCGCAGCCGAGCAGCCGAGTGTGCAAGTCAATTTACTCGAAGGCAGTTCGCCGCCCGCGAATATCCTCTGGAAAGACGCGCAAAGCGATGTATATGCCTCGACGGTGACGCTGCCCAAAGTCGGTTGCTGGGAATTTCTCGCGACGGTCAAAGGACAACTCGTACGCTTTCTCGTGTACGTTTATCCTTCACGGGTTGTGCCGTAACAAAATGCGTGATGCGTGATGCGTAATTGGACTCGTGGTGTTGCCCTAGTCGTGATGCTGCTCATCTTGGCGGCGACGCTGTGGTTCGCGCTCACGCCGCAGGTCGAGGTGATGTTCGCGCGCAACTTGCTGCTGTATCGCGCCGAAAGTTTCTGGCGCGGTACACCGTCGAGCGCGAGTGGCCAACTCAGCGGGCGTGTGCTGAATCAGAACGGCGAAGCCATTGAAGGCGCAACCGTTGTTGCCGCCGACGAAGTTGGACACACGTTCGTAAGCGAGAGTGACGGTGCGGGCACATACACACTCACACTGCCGCGCGGCGCGTTCGTGCCGATGGCGACGCGCGCCGGCTACGACGATGCGACGCCGCGCGTAGGTCCCTTCAGGCGCACCATTTTCGTCGCACCGAACGCGACGGTGCGCGCCGACTTCGTGATGCAGCGCGCGCCGTCACGCATACAGACAGCCGATGACTCACCCCAATTTTTTGACGAAGCCGTTGTCCACACCGACGTGCCAGCGCCGCCCAGCACGCCGACGCTGTTCGAGGTGCGCCGCCGCGGGTTCTCGTTCGTGCGCGCGGGCACGGTGCTCACGGCGTCGTATGTGTATGAGCCGCTGGCGGAGGGTCGCTATCCAATTTTGCTGTTCATTTATCCGTGCGGCGCGTATCCATGCTCGACGCTGATGTACGACATTCTCAGCAAAACAATGGCGGCGCAGGGCTACGTCGTGGTGACGTTCTCGCCACAGCGCGGGGTCAACATCGAAGACGACATCGCCGACATCCTCAAACTGATCGCGCACACGAAGGCGGGGCAACTATCCAGTAAAGGGGAGGCAAGCAAACTCGCACTGTTCGCGGGCAGTCTCACGTCCATTCACGTCTGGCGCGCGGCTCAGCTCGCGCCGCCTGAGACGATTCAGGCGATTGTGATCCTCGGCGGCGCGAGCGACATCTTTTTGCTGCGCCAGCGCTTCGAGTCAAATGAACTGCTGTTAGAGCCGCAAGAAATTTACGACCTGGTATCGTATGCGTTGATCGGAATGGGGCGTCCGAACGTGCAGCCAGAATTATACGTGCGCTACTCGGTGGTCTATCATCTCGACGCGCTGCCGCCCATCCCCATCGCGCTGATGCACGGCGTGAAAGACAAGACCGTGCCGTTCGAGCAAACGCCGCATCTCTCCGATGCCATGAGCGCGCGCGGCATCGCGCACGAGCGATACGATTTTCCGAATCAGGAACACTACCTGCAATTCTCGCCGCCGACACCCGACCAGATGGATATGCTGGAGGAGGTGGTCACCTTCTTGCAACGCTCGCTGCACTGATAGTTGACGATCCACCGTCCTCCGTCAGATTTGCTCCACCACCCCACTAATCAACTTCACCATCTTCGGCACCGCCGCCTCGCTCGCCGCCAGCACCTCGTGATGCAGTTCGTCGGCGGTAAAGCGCTCGCTTGCAGGTTCGCCCGTTGCCAAGTTGGTGATGAGCGACAGACCCAACACCTTCATGCCGCTGTGCACGGCGACGATGCACTCGCTCGCAGTGGACATGCCGACCGCGTCACCGCCCAACAGTCGCAGCGCGCGCAACTCGGCGGCCGTTTCAAATGATGGTCCCGCGACGGCGGCATAGACGCCTTCACGTAAATTGATTTGCAACGCTTGCGCAACCTGCTTTGCCACTGCGCGTAAGTGCGGATCGTAAGCCGGGTTCATCGAGGGGAAGCGCGGGCCGAGCGCGGCATCATTAGGCCCGTGCAGTGGATTGTGTCCCGCCATGCCGACGAGATTAATGTGATCCGCAATGAGCATGATGTCACCGGCTGCGAAATCCGCATTCAGGCCGCCCGCCGCGTTCGTGAGCACGAGCGTCTCCACGCCGAGCGCGCGCAATACGCGCACGTAGAACGTGACCTGCTGAAGTGAGTAGCCTTCGTAGAAGTGCACGCGCCCGCGCATGATGTACACTGGCTTAGCGCGCAGCACGCCGAAACACAGCTCGCCGCGATGGCCTTCGACCGTCGCGCGCGGAAAGTCTGGAATGCTTGCGAACGGAACAGACTGAACATCCGTGAGGGCATCGCCCAATGCACCAAGTCCCGACCCGGTCACGACGGCGATGCGCGGCGAGTGGAGAATCTGCGAGCGGATGAAGTCGGAGGCGGACGTGTGGCTCATGGCTGATGGCTGTTAGCCGATAGCCGATGGCGATTCGCTATTTGCCATTCGCCATCGGCTATCGGCTATCGGCTACTTTGCTCTCGGGTGCGCGTCGTTATAGACTTCGCGCAGGCGGTCGTTGGAGGTGTTGGTTATAACGTGTGCGGTGCTGACGTTGGCGTGACCCAGCAAGGTCTGTACATTGCCCAAGTCCGCGCCGCCGCTCAACATGTGCGTGGCGAATGAATGTCGTAGCGTGTGCGGCGTCACATCAAACGTGATGCCAACGCGACGCGCGTACTCTTTGATGATGAGCCACAACCCTTGCCGCGTCAGGCGCTCGCCGCGCTGGTTGAGGAACAACGCTTTTTGCAGTGGGTCTTTCACAAATTGCTGTCTGCCATTCTGGACGTAGGTTTGCAAGATTTCCATCGCCTGTGGATAGAGCGGCACGATGCGCTCCTTCGCGCCCTTACCCAAGCAGCGGATGTGTCCATCCTGCCCGTTGATGTCGTCCACATTGAGCGCGATCAACTCCGTGACGCGCATGCCCGTCGCGTACAATGTCTCCATGATGGCACGGTCGCGCTGTCCTTTAGGGCTGGCGTCCTTGGCTGGCTCGGCGAGCAAGCGATCCACGTCTTCGGTTGAGAGCGCCTTCGGCAAATACTTGCGCACCTTCGGCGAGTCGAGCATCGCGGCGGGATTGTCCGTAATGATGTTGTCAATCGTGAGGAAATGGAAAAATGATTTGAGCGCAGCCAGTTTGCGCGCGACGGTGGTGGACGAATAATTCTTACCCTCCGTCTTCAGCTTCATGTGTTCGATGTAATCGCTCACGTCCTCGCGCGTCACCTGCTCCCACGTTGTGCCCGCGCGTTTTTTCTGCAAGTACGCCGCCATCTGGTTGAGGTCGTTCTGGTACGCGGCGAGCGTGTTCTGAGCGTAGCCTTTCTCGACGGTGATGAATTTGAGGAATGCTTGGATTTGCTCTTGCATGAGAAGTTCCTAACTCGTCATCCGTAATACGTGATACGTAAAAATTACGAATTACGAATTGCGCATTAGCGATTCAATAGACGCAATACAAAATTCAGCACAATCGTCAGCACGATGCTCAACACGATGCTGCTCACAATGGGGAAGAAGCAGGAGAAGCTTTGACCTTGCACCGAGATGTCGCCCGGCAGTCGCCCAATGAACGGCACGCGCCCGAACAGCGCAAACCCAACGCCGAGCACGACGATGATGCCGCCGAACAGAATAAGTACCTTACCCAGATCCGAAAAGTCAAACATACTCGTCACAACGGCACGAAGATAATCTGCTGCTCCCATTCGCCTTCCGAACTGCATTCTACGATGATTCAGATGTCTTCGATTGCCTGCCCGATTGGTGTCGAACGTTTGACCTCAATGACGCCGGGCATCGGCAAATTGGCGGGCACACGATCAAAAGCGTAGCGGGTGGTAGCGGGTGATCGTATTCACATCATGCGTCAGCAATATTTGACCTCAATGACGCCGGGCATCGGCAAATTGGCGCGCACACGATCAAAAGCGTAGCGGGTGATCGTATTCACATCATGCGTCAGCAATATTCGACCTTGGCGCGCCGCCCATTCTAAAATTGTTGCGTCATCTGCCGTTGACAGGTCAACGTCCTGCGCAAGAACGATATCCAGGTCTGGTTTGCGCCGAAGCAAGCCACGCACAATGTCGTGGTTGAAATTCTGATCAGCTGCCAAGCGAATCATTTTTCATCCGAGCCCGTCGCGCAAGCAATCGTTCGCGTATTCCACGCTGATCGAATCGCGCCTCAACCTCTCGCCGCAACACTTCGGCTTCGCGCTGCCGTCGTTCTAAATCCGCTTCGACCTCTGGCTGGTGATGAAGATAGTAACCAATGACAGCGTAAATGTCTGCGAGCGGTAGCGGCGGATATTGTTGAGCAATCTCTTCGGGTGTTGCGCCATCCTGGAATGCACCAACTATTGTATCGAGTGTGACTCGATAACCGCCGACGCGCCACACGCCGTCCCCATCCATCTTGAGAGGCACGGCTTCGTGCAGTTCAGCTTGTTGAAATTCTAAGACGCTCATAGGTACTCCTCTCATATCTGTTTACGTCAGATGCGAATGGACTTGCGACGCTGGGCATTTACAACAACCGTTCTTGCTCCAGCTTCTCGGGCACGGGCAGACCGAGATGTTGGTACGCTCGGCGCGACGCGACGCGACCGCGCGGCGTGCGGTCGAGAAAGCCGAGTTGCAGCAAGTACGGCTCATAGACATCCATGATCGTGTCGGTTTCTTCGCTGATGGCAGCCGCGAGCGTGTCCAAGCCGACGGGCCCGCCGTCGAACTTGTCAATGATCGCGCTCAAGACTTTGCGATCCACCGAGTCGAGTCCAATTTCGTCAATGTCGAGCATCTTCAGTGCCTCGCGTGCGACATCGCGCGTGATCTTGCCCTGCGCTTTCACTTGCGCATAGTCGCGCGTGCGCTTGAGCAGGCGGATGGCGATGCGCGGGGTGCCGCGTGCGCGCGAGGCGATCTCGTTCAGCCCGCCCTCGTCAATGGGCACAGCAAGCACGCGCGCCTTCTGATTCACGATCTGCTTCATGCTCTCGTCGTCGTAGAACTCCAACTTGTGGATCACGCCGAAGCGATCACGCAGCGGCGAGGTCATGCGCGAGAGCAGCGTGGTCGCACCGATGAGGGTAAACCTTGGCAACGGCAAGCGCATAGACCTTGCACTCGGACCCTTGCCGAGGATGAGGTCAAGCGCAAAATCTTCCATCGCCGAGTAGAGCACTTCCTCGATCTCGCGCGCCAGCCGATGCACTTCGTCAATGAACAGCACGTCACCCTTCCCCAAATTGGTCAGGATGGCGGCGAGGTCTCCCTTGCGCTCGACCGCGGGTCCCGCCGTGACCTTGATGCTCACGCCCATCTCGTGCGCGATCACGTTCGCCATCGAAGTCTTGCCCAGCCCCGGCGGCCCATACAACAGGATGTGGTCGAGCGGCTCGCCACGCGCCTTTGCCGCATCAATAGCGATGCTCAGGTTCTGCTTCAATCGCTCCTGCCCGATGTAATCAGTCAAACCATGTGGGCGCAGGCTCGGCTCGCTGACACGGTCTTCGTCTCGGCGGGTAGGAGTTACGACTCGGTTACTGGTCATATGGCAGTCATTATAGCAAAAAGCCCCTCTGCCATAAAATGGAAATGAACCAGACGTTCTAATGCGGAATCTTTTTGAAACCAAGCCCCGATACAGCACGTCTGCGCGCGTGCGGACGAGGGCCTGCAGTCACCGCGCCAAGCACAAGCACGGCCTCACGCTGGAACAGCCGTGACAGCGCCGCCTACTCATCGAGCTGGCGCACGAAGCGTCGCTGGTGTTTGTCGTGCCTGTGCGGCTTGGCGGGCTTGCGGCGCGCACGCTCACTAAGCCAAGTCGTTTGGGCTTTGGGCAGCGCGTGCAGCAGCCGTGTGGCTGGCTGTGCCAGATTCGCGCTGCCGAAGAGCTTTCGCATGAAGCACCAACGGTTGCTCCGCTTCTGCGGAAGCCACATCGGTCTGAATAGTGTCGGGCGCTGCCATGCTAATCACCTGCGGAGGCTGCTGGCTCGCTGTACCTGTCCGACCGCTTGTCCGAAGAGCAGGGAATTACAAATCTGCGAATCCGCTTGGACCTAGCGGAGAAGCCTACTCTACCGATAGGCACGACCGATTGGGCTGCTACGGCTGAGGGCTGGTTTGGATGTGGTGAAAACCTGTAGAACAAACGCGGGCAGTTCGGGATATGGAGGTTAGAGCGGGATGCGCACCGAAACGTGAGTGCCCTGGCCCGGGGTTCCCGCGACGTGGAATTGCCCGCGCAACATCTGCACACGCTCGCGCATGCCCAAGACGCCAAAAGACTTGTTGGTTGGTGCCTGAGCGTGCGAGAATCCAATGCCGTTGTCGCGCACGTCGAGCGCGAGCATGCCATCAAGTTGACGCAGGCTGACGTTGACTTCTGTGGCTTCGGCGTGCCGCGCCACATTGGTCAAGGACTCCTGCATGATTCGGTACATCGCCATCGAACGCTCGCGGTCTAAGCCGATGCTCTCCACGTTCGAGCTGAAGTGTGTGGTGATGCCGGTGCGCTGCTGAAATTCGCGCGTGTGCCATTCCGCCGTTGCCACCAGTCCCAGATCCTCCAGCATGGCGGGCCTTAAGTCTCTGACGATGGTGCGCATAGATGCGATCGCGTTGTTTATCAGTTCGGTCATCGCATCAATCTCGTTTCGCAGCGCATCGTGAGTCGTCGTCGGCACGTCCAAGCTGATGACGGCGCGATTCAACCTGCGCAGATCAATTTTGAGCGCCGTCAATTGTTGACCTAATTCGTCGTGGAGCTCGCGGGCAACGCGCAGCTTCTCTTCCTCGCGCACAGATTGCAAATGATCGGCCAAAATGCGTAATTGCTGATTCGCCGCGTTCAGCTCTTCGGTGCGTTCGTGAACGCGCTGATCGAGTTGCTCATTTAACTGGCGTGCTTCGCGCACGACGCTTTGCAGTTCGCGCCGTGTCGCGTCCAGTGAAGCTGCGAGCGCATTCGCCTGTACTGCGGCGAGGCGCGCTGTCGCCTCGTGTGCCACCGCCGCTTGCGCTACGCGCTCACCATGAAACGTCGCGGCTAGCAGCGGCAGCAGCACACACATCCGCGTCAGCACTGACGGCTCGGGGTTGCCGTTCAACAGCACGAGCACCGCGTCGTGACCAGACGCAATACCCAGTGCCGTGCTCTGCTGCTCGCTCGTCGGATACGGCAACACGTCGTGATGCTGTCCGAGTCGAATACATTCGCCGAGAAATGACTGCCACCGTCGCCCGCCGGGCAGTGTCTGCGTGAAGCCGAGCGCGGGCAGCAGCACGCCGATTTCGGGATCGCGCGTGAAGATCAGTAGGTCAGCGGCTCTCAGTCTCTGCGCGAGTGAGCGTGCAACGTCGGCACGGCGCGCGCGATCTGCCAACTGTGCGAGCAGCAAATAAAGTTCAGTGTCCACGTGATAGACTATTCGGGAATGACGCACACGACAGCGGTGCAATTGTGAAAACCGCTGAACTGACCGTCGGCGCGCGCGATCTGGCCATAGGTGTTACAGCCGACGAAACGCGCATCTCCCAGCGCCTTCTGCACTTCATTCAACTCAAATTCAAAATCGCGCCCCATGCGTAAGCGTGTCGCGACGCAATCGAAGAACAACGCGACCTTGGGCTGATTGCCGTTCAGCTGGCGCAATGCAGATTGCATCGCCTCGCCGACGCCAGCCACGGTCGTGGGGGCGCTGGCATTCATGATATGAACCGTCGCGCCAGTCGGCACATCCGCAGCGCACGTAAAACTGCCGTCAGAGTGAATCGCGAGCGGCACGCGCAACTTGTAGCCGTTGCTCGTCTCGATGCCGATCACGTTGTGGAGGAAAAACGGAATGGGATCGGCGGGGTCGAATTTCTGGGACGTGCGCGCGGCGTGCTCCTCGAATACTTCAAGCACGGGTATCGCGTTGAGACTGTAAAGGCGCAAGCCATCCGCCGCCGTCACGCGCATCGGCTCGCTCGCAGGCTGCCACGAATGGCGCACGCCAATGCCAAGTGGTTTGTTCGACAACATTTCGAGCGCAACCGCCGCGTCGGGTACAACCTCTGTGCCGTAGAAGACGTGTGTGCGCTCGAACTTGGCATCGTCGCCCGCGCCGCCACCAAACAATTGGTAGGTGCCGCCCGTCAACATCGTCAGCTGCTCGATCAAATCGTCGGCATAACCGGCGAACGCATCTGTCAGCACTAGCGCATAGCGATACAATTGGTCATGACCGTGCAATCCATTGAATGCTGAGACGATTTGCGCTGCGGCGCCTGCACGATCCGCGCGCAGCCCTCGTCCGAGCGCAGCCGTGAAACGAATATCGGACGAGCGGAATGCAATCGCGCTGGCGGACCCTTCGGCTTGCGCTTCACTGGTGAATTCGCCTGCCGATGAACAGCCGAGCATGATGCGCGGCTCACACTCAGCATGCAGCGTCCGCAGCAACGCTTCATAATCGTGAATGGCAGAGATAAAGACGATGAGCGCGTCGGGCGGCTGTGCCTCGAACGTGGTGCGAATCTCCGCTCCTAATGCCGCCCCTGCCTGCGCGCTGTCCTGCAGCTGTGTATGCACGACACTAATATCAGTCATAAAACCTCTCAATTCATATTCGATCCATCATCAAAAAGGATAACATAGCGAGACACAGAACACAATGATTTGGGCCCGCCGTGATTCCACAGCGCCTTGTCGTGCATTAATCGCCAGCTGCGTGTGCATCATATAAAATTTTCGACAGGCACGCGCAATGTGGATACAATTAGCAAACGATTTTTTGGCAAGGAGAACCTTATGCTCTACGGAACCACGGGAAAAATTCTGCATATTGATTTGAACACTTCGACGTGGACTGTCGAGGAACTCGGCGAAGCGACGTATCGGTTGTACCCGGGTGCAAAGGCGCTTGCCGCCTACGTGCTCCTGCGCGACCTGCCGCCGCACACCGAGCCGCTCGGGCCCGACAACATCCTCGTGCTCGCGAACGGCGTGCTGACGGGCGCGCCGCTCTCGACCGCGACGCGCTTCACGGCTGCCGCGCGCTCGCCGCTCACGGGCGGCTACGGCGAATCGGAAGCGGGGGGCTTCTGGGGACCTGAGTTGAAGTTCGCTGGCTTTGAGGCGATCACGCTGCGCGGACGTGCCGAGCATCCCGTGTACATTTGGATCAAAGATGGCAAGGTCGAGATTCGCGATGCGCGCCATCTGTGGGGACGCGAACCGCACGAAGCGCAAGAGACAATTCGCGGCGAGTTGGGCGACAAACTGATTCGCGTTTTGCAGATCGGTGCGGGCGGCGAGAACAAAGTGCGCTATGCCGCGCTCACCAACGACCTGCGCCACTTCAATGGGCGCACCGGCATGGGTGCAGTCATGGGCAGCAAAAACGTCAAAGCGATTGCGGTGCGCGGCAGCGGCAAGTATCTCGACCTCACGCACGACAGCAAGACGGTGAGCAACCTCGGCAAGCAACTTGCGAGACGCGTCAAAGATCATCCACAGGCGTGGGACTTGCAAGACAAAGGCACACCCGGCATCGTCGCGGGTTTGAACGCGAGCGGCATCCTGCCGACGCGCAACTTCCGCGCAGGCGCGTTCGAGGGAGTGGATAATTTGCGTTGGGAAGCATACGAAAAAGAATTGCTGACCGCGCGCCGCAGTTGCTACGCGTGCGCGATTCGCTGCAAGCGCGAAGTCGAGGTGCACGACCGCTACGAGGTGAGCAATCAATATGGCGGGCCCGAATACGAAGCGGTGTCGGGCTTCGGCTCGAACTGCGGCATTGACGATTTGCAAGCAGTCGCCAAAGCGAACGAGCTGTGCGGACGCTACACGCTCGACGCGATCTCGACCGCCAACGTGATCGCGTTCGCGATGGAATGTTTCGAGCACGGACTGATCGGCCCCTACGACACCGAAGGACTCGACCTGAGTTTCGGCAACGCACCCGCGATGCTGCAAGCGATTGAGTGGATCGCGCATCGGCACGGCATCGGCAACTTGCTCGCCGAAGGCGTGAAGCGCGCCTCAGAGTTCATCGGCGGCGAAGCAAAATTTTTCGCGCTGCACGTCAAAGGTCAAGAACTGCCGATGCACGATCCGCGCGGCAAGGTTGGCGTCGGACTGGGTTACGCGGTGTCGGAGACGGGTGCGGATCATCTGGTCGCATTCCACGATCCGGTCGTCGCCAATCCAAACTCGCTGATGTTCAAGAGCGTCGCGCCGCTGGGCATCACCGACGCGCTGCCGCCGCGCGAGTTGAGCGAGAAGAAGGTGCGCAATTATTTCATCATGGAGAGTTGGAGCAGCGCGGGCAAAGTGACGGGCTTGTGCTACTTTGGGCCCGCGCCGCGCTCGTTCATCGAGGCGCAAGAGATGACCGACGCGGTGCGCGCGGTGACGGGCTGGGACGTGATGATTCAGGAACTGCAACAAGTCGGAGAGCGCGCTATCAATCTCGCGCGTGTGTTCAACATGCGCGAAGGCTTCTCGCGTAAAGACGACGTGCTGCCCGAACGACTTTACACGCCGTCCGAAGCGGGTGCGCTCGCGGGTGTGGCGATGGATCGCGTCGCATTCGCTCAGGCATTAACGCAGCTATACGCGCACAAAGGTTGGGATGCCGACACGGGCAAGCCGACACGCGAACGTCTGCGCGCGCTTGGCATTGAGTGGGCGGCGGATGCGATGGAGACCCAATCAATCTAACCGCAGAGAACGCTGAGGCTTTTCAAAATTTCTCTGCGTTCTCCGCACCCTCTGCGGTGAAAAAGTTCGTGAGTGGGAATGCATCAATGCGTGTGCATCTCGGCGGACATCTCAACTGGTACGACGCGCAAAAGCGCGCGTGGCTCGACGTGCATATCGGCGATGCGCTATCGCTGGAACAATTGTTGCAGCAGTTGGGTGTGCCTGCCGAAGAAGTCGGCGTCGCCGCGTTGAACGGCAGCGTGATCGAACTCGAGAGCGCATCGGTGTCGGATGCCGACCGTCTCGAACTCTATCCACCTGTGAGTGGCGGCAGCAGCTGATCGCGGCCCGGTCAATATACTACAAGGACGAGCAGACCCGATCGGTTTTGGAAACCTGTCGGGTCTTTGTTTTCAGCGCACGATCAACGGCAGAAACAAAACGAACACGCGCTCGAACGCGCCCATGTCGCAGCGGCCCGCACCGCCGCCGCGCGGCAAACCGCGCTGATCGAGCCGCGCACACGCATTGCCGCCCGTGCCGGGCGTCGCGGGATTTCCTGCGTCAATCGCCGGGCTGGCAGGATTGAGCGCGTGCGTTTGCGTGGCGCCGCCGTTATCAGCCAGCGCGCCAAGAAACGCATTGCGCGGGCTGCCAGACGTTCCAACGAGATCGCCATTTACGCCGTCTGTCAAGCCCGTGCAGCCTGTATTCACTCTCAGCAGATTGTAGCCTTGCGAATTGAGTGTGCCCGAACAATCCGGATGTTTGGTGCCCGCACTCGAATCGGTGTTCCCAGCGACGATCGTGTTCTTGACGTTCACCGTTCCAGTGTTGAAGATGCCGCCGCCATTGCCCGTGCCGTTGGCATCGCTGTCCGCCGTGTTGTCCGTGATGGTGACGTTGTTCAGGTTGGCTGTGCCCGAATTGTAGAGGCCGCCGCCATCGGTGCGCGCGAGATTTCCCGACAGCGTGACGTTGATCAGCGTCAGCATGTTCTCATTGGAGATGCCGCCGCCAACGCCGCCGCCGCTAGCGCCGTTATTGCCATTGCCGCTGATCGTACTGCGATGGATCGTCAACGTACCGGCGTTATCAATGCCCCCGCTTTGATCCGTGCCGGTATTTTCAGCAATCGTGCTGTCACTGATGGTCAGCGTGCCGCCAGCCGCATTGACGATTGCGCCGCCCCAGCGCCCTGTATTGCTGCTGATCAAACTGCGTTCGAGGCTCAGCGTGCCGCTGCTGAAGATGGCGCCGCCAACATCTCCGTTACTGAGATTGATGGCTGTATTGGTGACCGTCATCGTGCCCGTGTTGTAGATGGCGCCGCCATCCGACGTTGCTTGGTTGGAGAAGAACCAGACGCTGCGGCTGCCGTTACTCGCAATGATACCGGCGAGTGTCGCAGAGCCGGTATTGTAAATGACACCGCCCACGTTGGATGCCATGTTCCCGGAGAAAAAGGCGAAGTTCGTGATGTTCAGCCCGCCTGCGTTAAAGATCGCGCCGCCGTTGCCGCTGCCGCCGCTCGTCTTGTTGTTTTGAATCGTGACGTTGCTCAGGTTCAACGTTCCGCCGCTGCCCACGCGAATCGCTCCGCCCGAAGCACCGGACGCCGCCGTGCCATTGATGATACAAAGCCCGTTGAGGTTCACCGTGCCTGCGGTAATATCGAACGCGCGGCTCGCGTTATTAGCGTCAATGGTAACATCGCAAGTGGCGTTCGCGCTGATGGTCAGGTCCTTGTTAATGATCAATTGACCTTGTGTCAGCGCGTTGCAGCAAGCGACGGCAAAGGTGATCGTGTCGCCGGCATTTGCCTTTGCAATCGCGTCGCGCAATCGGCAACTGCTGGCGCTAGGACAATTCGCGGCATTCGCAGCGCCGTCGGCAGCGGACGTGACGGAAATCGTCGCCGCATGAGCGATGGGCGTCGGCGCGAGCAGCAGCGCTAGCGCCAGCAAACACAACGCGAGTCCGAGTGTGAGATTGGCGCGTGCGCGCATGGTTGCAACGGTCTTTCGAGTAAACATGCTGTCTCCTTTTGAAATGAGAACGTGGTTACGAAACTTGCGATCATTCAATGTTGGCGCAGGAGTTGGACTCCTGCGCTCGGCTGGTCGCGGAGTCGTGCTTTATGCTCCGCAAGCCGTCACGTTGGGGAGCTGCACACCCGAACGAACGTTTGAATCTAACAATGCCAGCCTACTCGCTGGCGTCCATTTGCACGGCCGCTTCGCCGAGCAGTTTGCGCAGTTGCGGCGCGACGGTCTTGCTGACATTGTGTCCGTTACACGCGAGGGCGAAACCCGCGCGGCTAGATTTGGCTCACCCGCTGTAAGCCTTGTAACCAGCCGCCGCGCCTCATGCTGTTTATAATGATTGTCTCCGCATTTTGGCGCGCGGCTGACTCGGCGCGATGATCCGCAGCAGCGCGTACAGCATCGCGCCGAGCGCGACGACGATCAACACCGCAGGCGGTGCGAGCTCGCGCCACGTCATGGCCGGCGCCAACTCGAATTGCAGCGATGGGTCAGTCTTGCGCACGACGAGAAATTGATGCAACTCGTCTTGTACTTTCGCTTCGTTCGTGCCGAGCGTGCCCGACGTGAACTGCACTTGAGCGGTGTCGTTCTGCGTGCGGATGATGACGGCAGTCGGGTTGCTCTCGTCATCGGTGGCGCGCGTGGTGAGATACGCTGCGTTCGCAGTCGCCGTCCACACGGGCTGTGTCCAGAATGATTGATCGGCGATGCGCTCCGCCTCCGTGCAATTCACGCTGCCGTTCGCGCGCCGACATGAAACGCTCACCGTGCGATGTGAGTACGCGAGCCAGCCGACGGCCAGCAGCAGCAGGCACACTGCCCCAAGCAGATTGACGAAGGCGCGAGTGCGTGACATTCATGTCTCCTGTGCGTGACCGTCAATCGGTTCGCAGCCAAACGAGACGGGCGAGCCATCACAGATACCTGAAGCGGTCAACCTGACGACCTCATTATACGACCACGCGTCCAATCAGCGCAGTCGTTCGTAATTTTCACCTCAGCGGCGGCGAATATTACGGCGGGTCTGACACGTATGGTAGAATCGTTTCAAAGTGAAGTGTGCTGTTATCTGATAAATATTACGGGGTCTGGATGAAAAAAGTTTTGTTTACATTAGCGGCGGTTGCTGCCCTGCTGCCTGCTGCGGTGCTCGCGCACCAGAACGGCCCGCACGCCAGTTACGACGTCGTCGTGCAGGGCGAGGTGCTTGGCTTGCTCGCCATCCTGCTCAGCGCGATTGTACTGTTTTTCAAATTGCGTCGCTCCACGCACCATCCTTCGGCGCTGCTCAGGACAGGCGCTTCACGCTCCACGCTCATCAACGGACTCACGCTCTCGTTATTGTCCGGCGTGCTGCTCTATCTCTCGTTCCCGCCGTTTGACCTCGGCTGGCTTGCGTGGGTCGCGCTCGTGCCAATGATCGTCGCGCAGTTGCGCTATGATGTGCAACGTCCAGTCGTCAGTCGTCAGTCGTCAATCGTCAATCGTCAGTCGCCAAACTCTCAATCTCCCAATCTGCTAGGCTCCAATCTCCAGTCTCTAATCTCCCGATTTCAGTCTCCAACCTCCAACTTCTACCAAGCCCTCACCATCTTCGTCACCTATGCGCTCGTGTTCATGCACGTCTTTCCATCGGAACTGCCGACGGGATTCCCGCTGCCCGTTTGGCCCTTCATTGTGGTTGCGATTGCGTTCGTGAGCGTCATCTTCTATGTGACGGGATTACCCGCAGGCTCAATGCAATTTCATCGCCGCACCAATTTCAAATTTTTTATCAGCGCGCCCGCGTTCGGCTGGATGGGCATGGAACTGGTGCGTGTGATCGTCGAAATGGGCCAGAGTTGGGCGCGCATTCCCGGCACGCAGCACGCCAACATTCCGCTCGTGCAACTCTCAACCTTCGGCGGCGAGTGGCTCGTCGGCGCGCTGGTGATTGCGGCGAACTATGCGCTTGCATCGTTCTGGAGACAAGATGCAAGACGCAAGATGCAAGATGCAAGATCGCTCGACTTTGCATCCTGCATCTTGCATCCTGCATCCTACATCAAACAGCATGCGCCTGCTCTCATCGCACTCACTCTCATCCTGATTGCACACGTGGCGGGACAGAGTCTCATCAGCACGCCCACGCAGACGGTGCGTGTCGCGGCGGTGCAGTTGGGCGAAGACTTGGGCGACAGTCCCGACTATATGACGTATTGGGATCGAGCCGATTGGCACGGCATGGACGAAGCGGTGCTGCGCGACTTCGAGCCACTGGTGCGCGAGGCGGCGGCTCGCGGCGCGAAGATCATCGCGCTGCCGGAAGCGACGCTGTGGGAAGACCCTGCGCTCACACCTGCACTGCAAGCGCGCCTGCTCAGCCTGGCCAAGCAGACGGGCGCGTACATCACGTTCACGTTTTACTTGTGGAACGATCCGGACTCGCGCAACGAAGTCTATACGGCGACGCCGCAGGGGGAGTGGCTTGGACCCTACGCCAAGAATCATCCGATTGCATACATCGGCGAATACTCTATCTCGGCAGGCAAGTTCCCCGTTTATCAAACGCCGTATGGCGGCTTGAGCAACTTCGTGTGCTACGACGACACGTACACCGATGTCGCGTCACGGCTAGCCAGCAATGGCGCAAGCATCCTTACCTCGTCCAACCACGATTGGCCCGAAGGCGCATGGGGCTTCTACACGCAGTTGGTCTATCGCGCGGCGGAGAATCGCGTCGCCATCGTGCGCTCGGATTGGCGCGTCGGCTCGGCGATCATTGATCCGTTCGGGCGCGTGCTGGCCAGCGCGAAATTGGGCGAGCGCGAGCAGACGATTCTCGTCGCCGATGTGCCCGTCGTGCTGGAGCGCGGCACGGTCTATACGCGCACGGGCGACTGGTTCGCGTATCTCGGCTTGGCAGTGCTCGTCGCGCTCATGCTGGCCGGAATGCCATTACCGCAACGCTTGCGCACTGCATTGCAACCTGCATGATCAAGGCGCTGCTGTTCGTCCTCGCGTTCGTGTGCGCGCTTGGTTCGCTCGTCGGCATCGTCAGCAGTGTGTTCGCGCATCCGACGCTCACGCGCCTGCCGACCTCCGTGCTGAACATCCCGATTGAGCCGGGCATCACGCGCAAGTCCACGACGCTCAACGGCATTCCGATTGACGTGTTTATGTCCGACGGTTTGCGCGGCCCCGCGCCCGCTGTCGTGATCGCGCACGGACTCGACGGCAGCAAAGTGCGCATGTTCGCGTTCGCCAACATGCTGACCAAGTCGGGCTTCGTCGCGGTCGCGTTCGACTTCTCCGGACATGGCGACAATCACAACCCTCTCCCGCAGGATGACAATCAAATCTGGGCGACGGTGGATCGCGATCTCGATCAAGTGGTGAGGTACACGCGCGCGCTGCCGAACGTCTCGCACATCTGCTTGCTGGGCCACTCGTTGGGCGCGGGTGCGGTCGTGCAGTACGCGCTCAAACATCCGGAGATTGTGGCGACGGTCGAACTGTCGGGCAGCAACATCGTGAACACGACGCCGACGCTGCCGAAGAACTTGCTGCTGCTCGTCGGCTCGGACGAAATTGCCGGCGTGAAGCAAGCGTTCGAGGGAGCGGCGAACCACGCGGGTGGCGACGCCGAGAGCATGGCGAACTTCTTCGACGGACGCGCGCGCAAAGCGGTGATGATTAACGGCGTGGATCACACGACGATTCTCATCAGCCGCCAGTCGCTGGACGAGAGCGCGAACTGGCTGACGCTGGCTTCCATCGGGCACGGCTCGCCCATTGCGCCGCAGAATTTAGTGTTCGTCTGGTTCGGCGTATTCATGTGCGCGAGCGGAAGCATGTTGCTGCTGCTCGCCGCCGCACTCGTCACGCGCCCAACCACTTACCCGACGTAACTACACAGCGCGCCGTTAAAGGGTCTTCTGTCTGTCACTCTGAGCGGGGCAAAGAATGACAAGAAGCCACAGCATACGCCGATGCAACCGCTGCGCTGTGCTACTGCCCTTTCGTCTCAAGGATGCGATCGAACACCGCCACGAACGAATTCACCACGCGCGGGTCGAAGTGCGTGCCGCTCTCGGCGATGATCTGCGCGCGCGCTTGCTCGACAGGCCACGCTTGCTTGTACGAGCGATCCGACGTGAGCGCGTCGAACACGTCGGCGACGGCGAAGATGCGCGCCGCCAGCGGAATCTGCTCGCCGCGCAAACGCTGAGGATAGCCACCACCGTCCCACCATTCGTGATGCGCGTACACCACATCCAACGCGCGCGCCAGAAAATCCACGCGCTCGATGATCTGCTTGCCCCAGATCGGATGCTGGCGCATTTCGTCCCACTCGCGCGCGTCGAGCGAGCCGGGCTTGCGCAAGATGGCATCGGACACGCCGATCTTGCCGATGTCGTGCAGCAGCGCGCCGAGCCGCAGCGCCTCCTGCGCGTCCTGATCGAGTCCGAGCGACTGGGCGATGGCGAGTGAGTACGCCGTGACGCGCTCCGAGTGGCCTTGTGTCATCTGGTCGCGCAAGTCGAGCGCGTGCGAAAGCGCGACCAGCGTGGCGTGATAACTTTCTTGCAGGCGGCGGTTCACTTCGGCGAGTTCGTCGTACTTCTGCTGCAATTGCGCCACGCGCTCCACGTCGGAGAGGCGCAGTCGCTCGCGGCGCGCACGCTGGCCGAGCGCGGCGAGCGATCAATCAAGCCCATCTCGCCGAACAACTCGCCCGCGTGCAGCGTGCTGAGCAGCAGTTCGCGCTCGCCGACTTGTTTCAATACGTCCACGCTGCCGCGCGCGATCACAAACAGCGTCTGGCCGGGGTCGCCGTCCAGACAGACGTAATCGCCGCGCGTGAAATGTTTTTCGTCGGCGCGCGTGGCGATCTCGTCCAGCACCTCGTCGCTGACTTGCGTCCACAACGACGTGCTGCGCAACACGGCGCGAATCGCTTCACTGCGATCACTCATCTGCATCACCCTCGTTGATAGAGCAGACCCGCGAGGGTTTTGGAAACCTCGCGGGTCTGCCTATGCTACCCATCCAACCGTGCCGCGATGAGCGGCACGATCATTTCAGCGGCGTTCAGCCCGCCGTGTCGGCCGAGATTGTGCGGCGGCTTGTCTTCTTCCCACAAGATGTGACTGCTGCGCGGCAGCACGATCAGATCGCCGATGCGATAGCGAGCTTCGGGCGCGATCTGTCCGCTGCCGAACAAACCCGCCGCGAGTGCGGCTTGCGATTCGAGCACGATGAACTTATCGCCGAGTCGCGCTTGAATGTAATCGCGCACCGCGTCCATCTCGCCTTGGCGGACGTACAAGTATGCCGCGCGCGGCTCGCCCGTCGGATCCATCACGAGACGCGAGCGCAGTTCGGGGTGATCACGCAGATAGACGGTGCGCGCGATGGGCGTGTCCACGTGGCCGTGATCCGCCGTCAGCAAGAACAGCGTGCCCTCGCGCACCTGTGGCGAGAGCCGCTTGAGGAACGATTGCTCGAACGAATACGCAAAGTTGTCAATCTCGTCGAGCACGAACTCCGGCGCGGGACCGTACAGGTGCGAGATCGTGTCTATCTTGCTCCAGTACGCGACGAACAGCGCGCGCTCGAACTTGTGCTGCTCGATGCTGAGGCGCAACGTGCTCCACAAGTCGGACGAGGTGACGATGCCGTGCATCTCGCGCTGCCCGCGAATCTGCACGCGCGAGAGCGCCGACTTCGTGTATGCCTGCTCGATGAAATTGAACACGCTCACGTCGTGCTGCTTGAGCGTCTGCGGCAACGACGGCACCGCGAGAAAGTTCTCGGGCTTGAGTCCTGCCGCGAGCAGTTCTTCGTTGGCGATCTTTTCACTCATGACGGGAGTGAACGAGATCATGTTCGCGCGCACGTTGAACTCGCGCAGGAACAATTGATAGCCCATGAAGCCGTGCTCGGCGGGCGTGTAGCCCGACCAGAGCGCGGTCAGCGCGGCGGTGGTCGTGGATGGGAACACCGAGGTGAGCGGCACGAGCGTCGCGCCACTTGGCCGCAATAGGTGCAAACCATTTTGTGGATTGCGCTCCAGCGCGCGGTTCAGTTCGCGGTAGCCAAGCGCGTCCACCAGCACGAGCACCACGCGCTTCACGCCGTTCGCGAGCGGCGCGAGGATGGGCGCGTCGAGCGGCGGCGTGCTCATCCGTCCACCGAAGATGTTGACGATGCTCGCGGGCACATTCACGATGGAACGTCCGCCATAGTTCGGCGCGACGAACTGCGGCGGCAGGTGCAGCGAGGCAAAGCGCGATTCGCGCTCGGCGAAGATCAAGGATTGGATGTCGTCGGCGAGAGTCATAGCAGTGCTGAGTCCTGAGTGCCGAGTCCTGAGAAGAGATTTTCATCACTCAGGACTCAGCACTCCGGACCGTTGTTAGCCTCCGTTCACCGCGAGTTGTTTTGTGCCGCGCGCATACAGCACGTACATCGCAGCGGCGATGGCGGCGAGGTAGAGGCTGATGCCGACGAGCGACTCGACGAAAAAGTTGAAGTCAAAACGGACGAAGGTGCGCGCGGGCGCATAGACGAGATACTTGAACGGCAGCACGTTCGAGACAGCGCGCAGCCAATCGGGAAAGATGTCGAGCGGGATGAACATGCCGCCGATGGTAAAGATGAGTTTCTGGTAAATCCAGTCCACGGGCCGCACTTCTTCCATCACGAACGCGAGCAAGCCGATCAATACCGAGATGCCCGCATCGAGCGCGAGCGCAAGCAGTGCGAGCACGGCAAAGCCGAACAGCCCCGCGACGCTGCCTTCAATCGTCTGCGTCAATACGAGCATCGTCAGCACGCCGACGCCGAAGTTCACGACGAAGCGCACCAGCGACACGCCGACCGTGTTCGCCCATTGGAACAGCGGATACGAATACGGCTTGTTGAGCGCGTACGCAATGTCGCCCGACTTGACCGCCTCGCCGATGTCAATGTGCGCACGCGCACGCGCGAGCATCAGCGTTTCGGTCATCGCCAGATACCAGATGATGCCGCTCAAGGTGAAACCGCCGAGTTCGCTGCGCCCGCTGACACTGTATGCCGTCGTCCACAGCGCGGTGAACACGACCATGAACAGCACCAGACTCATGCTGCGCGCGAACGCCTCGCCGCTGTATGCGAGTTGCTGCAAGAGGTTGATGCGAAAGACAGCCAAGTATTTTGCCGCGTGAGACATGAGCAGTGAAAAATGGAAAGTGGAAAGTGACAAGCACGCCTCAGCATGTCACGCGTCACTCATCATCCTAAAAAAACTGTGTTGAAAAACAAATATATCGCAATGAGTGATATCAGCGCAAGTGGCACGAGCAGCACCCGCGTGCGCGGATGCGCGTCGAAGAGCAGTCCCATGCTGAGGAACAGCGGGAAGGAGATGAGCAAGTAGCGCGGCATCGAGATGAGCGAGCCGCTCAGCGTCGGCACGAGGATGGCGAGCAGCGCATATAGCGAGTAACTGAACGGGATCTTGCGCCACGCATAAATCGCCGTCGCGATGGCAAAGTAGAAGAACGCGGAGTTGAACAGGTTCATGCGGAACGCCGCGCTCGTCCAATCGCGCGCGAGCAATGAATAAAATGGCAGACCGAGACTCTTGAGGGGTCCGAGCAGCGTCACACTCACCTTCCACTCGGATGACGCGTGACCGCGCAGGAACAACAGCGGGTCGCCGAACGCGAACCATAGGTACGCCATGTACGCGATAATGCCAAGCGGCATCAACAACACGAACGACAGATCAGGGAATTCGCGCAGAAGTGCGCGCGGCGAGCGCGACGATTTCTCTGCGCGCGTCGTCAGCGTCTGCTGCCACCAGCGCCGCGCGAGCGCGAGCAGCAGTGCGCCGCACACGAGCGGACCCATGATGCGCGTCGCCGACACGAGAATGCCCGTGAGTCCGGCGGGCATAAATTTGCGCTGACGATAAAAGTAGAATGTGATGAGCACGAGCAGCAAGAACAACGTTTCCGAATAAGGCGCGAGTAGGAAGTACGATGTTGGAAATACGATGACGGATAAGACCGTGAACCACGCGACACGGCGCGAGAAATCAAGTTCGACCAACTTGAATAGCGCGACGAGCGCACAAAGCGTGAGGAGTTGCGGCACGACCATAGATGCCAGCGAGTAATTGTTTGCCAGCAGCGGCGCGGCGAGGTGAATCAGAAATGGAAACAGCGGAAAGAATGCGCTGAGGAACGCGAAGCCTTGCTGATAGCGCACGAGCCGACTGGCTTCGGCGTAGCCGTATTCGGCGAGCGCGCGGAAGTAGATGCCGTCGAAGCGCACCCACTGATCGAACACGTCTTGCGGCGTGCGCGCACCCGTCACGACGATATTGACCACGTATGCGACGAGCAGCCACAGCAGATACACGCCGCCGATAAGCAACGCATCGCTGGCGAACAAGTGCTTGCGGACGACGGACGACGGACGATGGGCGACGGAAATTATCTGCCGTCCGTCTGCTGCCGTCTGTCGTCGCAGGTCACGCTCGCTCATGGCTCGTGGCTGAAACTTGCTGCCGCTCCGCTTCGGAATAAATCTCGCGGATGATCTCTTCCATGCTGGGGCCCGCGATGTTGATGTCTTCCACCTCATGCGACGCGAATATTTTTTGCACCACGTCGTCCACCGAGTGCTCACGGCTATCGAACTCCAGCTTCACGCCATACTGCGATTGCTTGGCAATGCGAATGCCGTCGAGTGCGAACGCCGTCGGCAATTCGTCTGCGAAGCGCACGTCAATCGTCTTGCGCGAGAGGTACTGCCGCTTGAGGCGCGATACGCAGTCGTCGTAAATTAGTTGGCCGTGATTGATGATGATCGCACGCTTGCAGATGCTCTCCACGTCGGTCGCATCATGCGAGGTCAGGATGACCGTCACGTTCTCGTCGCCGTTGAGCTGCTTGAGTGTGGCGCGAATCTGCTGCTTGCTTACCACGTCAAGTCCGATGGTCGGCTCGTCGAGGAAGATGACCTTTGGGCGATGCAGCAGCGAAGCGACGATCTCACAGCGCATGCGCTCGCCGAGCGAAAGGCGGCGCACCGGCGTGTTCAGAAATCCTTTGATGGCAAACTTTTCGATCAACCCATCACGCCGCTCGGCGTAGGCGCGCGAGTCGAGTTCGTAAATCTTGGCGAACAGGTCGAACGTGTCGCTGGGCGGCAGGTGATACCACAACTGCGACTTCTGCCCGAACACCGAGCCAATCTGAAACGCGAGTTTGCCGCGCTCGCTCCACGGCACGAATCCGAGCACGGTCGCCTCACCCGATGTGGGATACAGCAAGCCCGTCAGCATCTTGAGCGAGGTGGACTTGCCCGCGCCGTTGGGCCCGATGAACGCGACCAACTCACCTTCGTCAATCTCGAACGAGATGCCGCGCACCGCTTCTACATTGCGGTACTGCGGACGCGCCAGCGACGCCAGCGAGCCTTTCAGCCCGGCGGCTTTGACTTTGAGTTGGAATGTTTTTGTGAGGCTGCGGACGGAGATGACGGGCACGTGCGGGATTATATCATTAATCGCTTATGGCGACGACGAACGCAATTGCGTGGGCGCGCGAGTGGGTCAAACTGAGCGAGACTTCTTTCCATCGGAGTTGTTCGGCGCGCGCCAGCGCGTCGCCATATAGTTTTAAGGTTGGGCGGCCTGATGGCTCGCTCACCACTTCGACATCCGTCCACGCGACGCCGTGCCGCCACATGCCTGTGCCGAGCGCCTTCGCCGCCGCCTCCTTCGCCGCGAAGCGCGCCGCCAATTCAGGCACGCGCGCGCTCGCATACGCGAGTTCGCTCGGCGTGTAGATGTGCCGCGTGAATCGCTCGCCGTACTTGTTCAGGCTGTCGGCGATGCGGGATAGTTCGATGAGGTCAACACCGGAATAAAGCATGTGTCATGTGTGCCGTGTCACGTGCCAAGTGCATACCATGACACTTGACACGTGACACGTGATACACCTATGGGCCCGCCACGACAAGCGCATACGTTTCCGTGTTCAAATATTTCTGCGCGGCGCTCTGCACCTGTTCGGGCGTGACGGCACGAACGAGTGAGGGCAATCGCTGCAAATAGTCGAGCCCGAGATTGTAGAATTCCATGTCGAGCAGCGCGGCGGCGATGCCGTCGTTCGATTCGAGGCGCAGCGGCTGAATGCCCGTCGCGTAATCCTTCACGTCGTCGAGTTCTTCGTTCGAGACGGGTTCGTCCTGTATGCGCCGCAGCTCGGACAGCATCGCCTCAACCGCCGTGTCCACATTCTGCGGATTAACACCGGCGTATGCGCTCCACGCGCCCGGGCCGGGCGCACCTTCGAGTTGTGTGCGCGCGTAGTAGGCGAGTCCGAGTCGGTCGCGCACATTGTCGCCCAAGCGGCCCATCATGCCGAACTCGCCGAGAATTACGTCCGCCATCTCCGCCGCGAGGAAGTCGGGATGCGTGCGCGGCAGCGCGGGCGCGCCGAATATCACGTCCGATTGAATTTTGTTTTTCATCTTGATGTGCTTGCGCTTCAATTTGTTCAATGGCTTCACAGGCGGAATCGCGAATGATGGCGGCATGCCCTTCACGTTCCATTTGCCAAAATACTTTCGCGCAAGTGCGACCACGGCGCTCGCGTTCACGTCGCCGACGACGGCGATTTGCATTCCTTGTGGCCGATAGTATTGCCGATAAAACTGCATCAAATCTTTGCGCTTGATCGCGCTCACGCTGGCGAGCGTGCCGAGTGAATCGCGCCCGTACGGATGTTTCGGATACGCCAGCGCGCGGAAGGCCAATTGCGCCATCGCGCCCGTGCTGTCCTCACGTTCGCGCAAACTGGTCAGAATCTCGCCGCGCACACGTTCAATTTCATCTTTCGGAAATGTCGGGTGCTGCAAGATATCGCTCAAGATTTCGAGCAGCAATTTCAAATCTTCGCTCAAGCCTTTCGCGCTGAAGCCGACCAGATGCACACCTGCGCCGACGCCAACCGCCGCGCCGACGCTCTCTGTTTCTTCGGCGATGTCCTGAAAACTGCGCGATTCGGTGCCGCGCTCGACCACCTCGGCGGTGAACGCAGCGACGCCGGGCAAATCGTCTGGGTCGAACAGTGAGCCTGCGCGCAAATGTCCGCGCACGATCACCGACGGGCTGGCGTGATTTTCATAGACGAGCACGACGCTGCCATTCGGCAATTCGACGCGCGTGATATTTTCGGGACTGGGAAGTGACGGCATGAGTCTCCTGGAGTAGCCAGTCGTCAGTAGCCAGTAGCCGGATTGAACGTATTTCGTCTGGCTACTGACTACTGATTACTGGCTACTGACAACTGGGTTGAACCATCCAACCGTGCGATTGCTCTTCTTCAAGTACGTTTGCGCGACGCGCTGCACATCTTGCGGCGTGACGGCGGCGAGTCGCTCGGTGAAGATATTCAAATCATTATAGGAGTGAATGCACTCGAGCACGCCGAGCAGATACGCAACCGATGAGACGCGCTCGGTCGCGTATGCAAATTGCGCGCGCGTCTGCTTGACGGCTTTCGCCAACTCGGCGGGCTTGGGCGACTTGTCAGCGATGCGTTCGAGTTCGGCGAAGACGGCATCCTCGACTTCTTGCAGCGAGCGACCTTCGCGCACGGTCGCGCCTACCTCGAACAGACTGGGATCGTGATTGAAGCCGTAACCACTCGACACATCCGCGGCGAGTTCGCTTTCGACCAACGCGCGATACAGCCGCGAACTTTTGTTGAGCCCGACACCACCGCCGAAGAAACTCATGCCTTTGCCGCCGCTCAGAATTGAATCGAGCATGATCAGTGCAGGCATGTCGGCGTGCGTCGCTTCGGGCGTGTGATAGACGGCGCGGAAGTACGCCGTCGTGCCAGCCTTCTCCAGCAGCACGCGCCGCTCGCTTTCTTGCGGCGGCTCGACCGAGCGCACAGACGGTTGTGACGACTTGCCCTGAAACGCGCCAAAGTATTGCTCGACTTGCTGCATCATCGCATTGGTTTCAAAATCGCCGACCACGACGACGATGGCGTTGTTCGGCGCATAGTAGGTGCGATAGTGGCGGAACAAATCATCGCGCGTCATTGCGCGTAGGTCGCTTTGCCAGCCGATCACGGGCTGATGATAGGGATGCACGTGATAGGCCGTCGCGTTCACTTCTTCGTAGAGTTGGTACGCGGGATTGTTCTCGTTCCCTTCTCGCTCCGAAATGATGACCGTGCGCTCGGACTCTACCTCGTCGGCATCAAACGTCGCGTTCGCCATCAGGTCGGCGAGGATGTCGAGTGCGAGCTGAATGCGCTCGCTCGGCAGCGTGAACAGGTAGCAGGTGTAGTCGAGATCGGTCAAGCCGTTGTTGTAGCCGCCGTTCTTCGATGTGAGCACGTCAATCACGCCTTTGCCGAATTTGGGCGTACCCTTGAACATCATGTGCTCGACCCAGTGACTCGCGCCCGTGATGCCCGACACTTCGTTGCGTGCGCCGACGCGATAGAACGTCCACGCCGTCGTGACGGGCGCGGCGTGTTGCTCTTGCAGCAGCACGGTCAAGCCATTCGGTAGTGTGTGATGCGTGACAGCATTCATGGGGTCTCCTCGATCATGGTGCGTGCCCACTCATACAAACGAGTAAGCAGCGCGAGCGTCGCATCGGCAGCGAATGGTTCTGATTCTTCAACAGGGTAGGGTGTGTAGCGAAAGCGAACGGCGAACGGGGTGAGAAAGCGCAGAGCAATCAAATCTTCGGGAACGGCGGAGCCACTTTCAGCACACAATTCAATCAACGTTGTGAGGTTATGCGTGAATGGAAAATCTATCAGCCGAAATGCCAAGACCGCTTTCAGCATTTTCTCGGCTGCCTGTTGCGCATGGGAGCCAATTTGCTCAACGGCGATGGCGGGGTCCGCGCGCAAAGTCCTGAATGCAGCCAAGTCCTGCGCCGCCTTACGCAGCCACTCGCTCGCGTGCTCGTGCTGTGTCTTCATCGTAACAGACCTGCCCCTCGTGATTGGCGTGGTAGATGACAGTGCCGGGCATATCTGCCCATTCGTTGAACTTCGACTCACTAACAACCAACACTTCAACAGGAAGCTGTAGTGGGCGCAGTGCATCATCCAAGCGCACCATCTCGGCATTTTGATTTTTTACTTCCCGCTCGACAACCAAGAAATTCAGAGCCGACTGCGCTCGCGCGTCACCGCGCGCATAAGGACCAAAAAGAAGAATTTTTCGCGGGTGCGCCACGGCGACAAGCCGATTGACGGCTGCTTGAACAAACTCGGCGGGAATCGTCTTGGGTGCGAGTGGCTTCGGCAACGCAGACCTGTTCAAAGACGGGTTTTGCGAATCGTAGCACACGATGCCTTCCTGCTGCGCACGTGCGATGACGCTGCCGTGCTCACCGATCAAGTCATCGAATGTTTGTTGGTCCACCACGAGCACGTCTGCAGGAACGTGCAGCGGGCGCAATGTATCAGATAGTCGCAGCATTTCTTGATGATGATCTTTGACTTCATTCTCGACTACTAAGAAATCCAAATCTGAATGCTCGCGCGCATCGCCGCGCGCGTACGAGCCGAACAAAATGATCTTGCATGGCTTGGCGGCTTCGGCCAAACGTCTCACAGCATCTTGAATTGTTTGTTCAGAGATCATCTCACCTCCTGCACATTCTCCAGCACCGTCGTGTAGAGTTCCGCGACGCTGAGTGGGACGTGCATACATTCTAACAGCGATTGCAGCAGAATCGGATGCGGGTACGCGTTCGGGTGGCGCGACTTGAGCAAACGCCACCCATCCTGCGGCGTGTAGCCGTCGGCGAGCAAGCACGCGAATGCGAACGTCGCCGAGCGGCTCTGGCCCATCAAGCACGCGACGAGTGTCTTGCGGCGAGCCTGTCGCTGCGCCTGCACGAACTCAGTGCCGCGCTGAAACGTGTCGCACGCTGCGGGCTGGCCGACGGCGATTGGTAGGTGTAGTGCGCGCCAGTGTGCGGGCCACGCCTCATGCTCCTCGTACAACTGCAACACGGCGCCGATACCCTGTCGTTCGAGTTCGGCTTTGTCGCTGTCGTGATACGCAGAGCCGATGGCGAGGTCGGGTGTGAGCCAGATCATGCACTACTTTCTTGCTGCTGACATTTGACATCCCCCATCGCGTCTCTTACAATCCTCACCACGAATCACCGGGAGAGTCTGCAATGGCACTGAACCGCATCATATTAATATATCCGAAGCGCGATGGGCGCATCTGGGGCAAGGCGCACGGCGCGCCGTATACGCTCATGCGCCTCGCGAGCATGGTGCCCGACAGTATCCCTGTCGAAATCTGGGACGAGAACCTGATGCGCTTGCCGCTCGAAACGCTGCGCCCCGGCGATCTGGTCGGCGCGACCGCGATGACGCTCGGCATTGATCAGGTGCGTGCTCAAGCACAGATTATACACGCGCAAGGCGCATCCATCGTAGTGGGCGGCACGCACGCGACACTCGTGCCCGACGAGGTTGAAGTCTGGGCAGATTCGGTGGTGGTCGGCGAAGCCTATCGCACCTGGTCCCAAATCATGCGCGACTTCGACGCGGGCAACTTGCAGAAACGCTACACCGACGAAGAGTGGGCAGAACTGAAAGGCGTGGCGCCCATCAGCGAGCGCGTGATCCGCATGATGGACGAGCATCGCAACTACTGGACGCCGATGCTGGAGATCACGCGCGGCTGCCCGCGCAACTGCTCGTTCTGCACCGCCATCCGCGTCTCAGGCCGCATCATGCGCCATCGCCCCGTGCCCGAAGTGATTGACGAGATTCGCCGCCGCCGCTTGCAGCGCTTCTTCTTGACTGACGACAACTTCGGATTAAACTTCCGAACCAATCCCGACTATTGTGTAGAGCTGTTTGAAGCATTACGCAAAGAGAAACTGCACTCGTGGACGGCGCAAGCCGAGTTGATGGTCGGCAATCATCCCGACTTGCTCGACCTCGCGCGTGAAGCGCACCTCGACAAATTCTTCATCGGCTTCGAGTCGGTCAATCAAGCCAACCAGAAAGAGTTAGGCGGCAAGAGTCACGGCAAGATCGAAGAGTACCGCCGCACGATCAAAGTCATGCACGAGCACGGCTTGAGTGTGGTCGGCTTGTTCGTGTTCGGCTTCGACGGCGACACGCCGCAAGTGTTTCAGGACACGTGGGACTTCGTGCGCGAGAGCGAACTCGATTCGGTGAGCGTGACCATCCTCACGCCGTACCCCGGCACCCCACAGCGCGAGGACCTCATTACGCAGGGGCGCTTGTTCGATCAAGCGCAAGATGGCTGGCGCAAGTACGATGTCTCACACGTCGTGTTCCAGCCCGCGCAGATGACGCCGCAGCAGTTGTTCGATGGCTACGATTGGATTTGCAAGAAGTTGTACAACCCGGCCGCGATTGCGCAGCGCGGCTTCCGCACCCTGCGCCGCTATCCGCTTCAGAAGTCGCGCACGAAGTTCTTCTCCTCGTTCAGCACCGATCTCGGTTATCGGAAGACATACGACTGGCGCTATGCATAGCAGACAGCGCGATACGTACGAAGCGGCAGCACGGTACTCGGAAACCAAATGAGCGCGGCAGTGATGCCGCGCTCTGATTATCTCGAAGCAAGTACCAACCGGACTAACTGCGCGCAGAATAAACGGTCGCGCGCCCGATGTGCTCGTGATCATCTCTGGTCAGCAGCGACGTGATGCTGTCGTTGCGATAACCGCGTCCAATGCCGCGATAGATGAAGCCGAGCTCGCTCATCAGCTCAGGCTCATAAATGTTGCGTCCATCAATCAGCACCGGCTTGCGCATCGCTTCCTTGATGCGCAGCAAGTCGAGGTGCTTGAACTCGTTCCACTCGGTGACGATTACGACCGCGTCGCACGATTCGGCGAGTTCGTATGGGTCTTCACTTAAGAGGACGTTCGGCATGAACTGCGCGGCAACCGCCATCGAGACCGGATCGTACCCCTTCACCAGCGCGCCTTCGGCTTGCAGCATCTGCGCAATCTCAATAGCCGGTGCATCACGCATGTCGTCGGTGTTCGGCTTGAACGCCAACCCAAGCAAGCCGATGCGTTGTCCGTGCAAACTTCCGAGCACCTCTTTCAATTTCTCGACGACTGACCCGCGCTGATCTCGGTTGATGTCCATCACGGCGCGCAGCAGTTGTGGATGGCAGCCGGCCTGCTCCGCCATGTGCTCCAACGCCTTCACGTCTTTCGGAAAACACGAACCGCCGTAACCCAGACCCGCATCGAGGAATGCGCGCCCAACGCGCTTGTCGCAGCCCATCCCTTCGGCGACTTCTTTCACGTCCGCGCCATACTTCTCGCAGATGGCCGCGATCTCGTTGATGAACGAAATTTTCGTGGCGAGGAATGCGTTCGATGCATACTTGATCAACTCCGCGGTCGGTAGGTCGGTAATGATGATTTTCGCGCGCAACGGCAAATACAACTGCGCCACGCGATGCGCGGCTTCTGAATCGCGCGAGCCGAGCACAATGCGATCGGGATTTTGGAAGTCGAACACGGCAGAGCCTTCACGCAGGAACTCTGGATTCGATACGACGGCGAAATAAACGTCGTTCGTTTTGTTGGCGCTGATGATTTCCGATACGAAATCGCCGGTGCCGACGGGCACGGTGGACTTGTTGATAATGATGAGCGGATGCGTCAGGTGCTTAGCAATCGTTTCGGCGGCGGCGCGCACATACTTTAGATCGGCGGCGCCGTCCACGCGGCCCGGCGTGCCGACGGCGATGAACGCAAACTCGGCATTGGCGAGCGCTTCCGTATACGACGTGGTGAACTGCAAGCGGCCCGCTTTGACACTGCGCTTAACAATCTCTTCCAGCCCCGGTTCGTAGATCGGCATGAAGCCGCTCGCGAGATTCTGAATTCGCTTCGCGTCCACGTCGAGCAGGATGACGTTGTTGCCAAGATCGGCGAAGCACGCACCCGTAGCCAATCCGACGTAGCCCGCACCGATGACACAAATACTTTTCATCAAGACGTTCTCCTGAGTGAGGTGTGGAGAGTATACAGGGAAATAGGTACACAGGGAAACGGGTCGCATCAAGCCATCTAAAATGTTACCGTAGCGGGTATCGTCGCGCCATATGAATATGTTACCCTACTCAGTTGACCTGAGGAGGGCAAAACAATGAGCCGGCAAGCCAAATGGGAATATCTGAAGAAGATTTATGTCCGCTACCGCCAAGCGAGTAAAGCTGAAAAACAACTGATCCTGAACGAGTATTGTCGCGTGTGTGGCTGTCATCGCAAGCACGCGATCCGCAAACTGAACGGCATAGACCGTCTCCCATGGTGGCAGATCGTGCGGAAGCATGCGCCAATGGCAACCCGTTCGCGATAGATAACGGAGCGCGTTGATGACTTCACGTAAATTCACCCGGCGCTCGATCTGCTCCGCGAGGCGGCGATGCTTTCCCGCACCGCGACACTCGGCCGACTACACGCTGAGCGTGCCAGTCCTTGATTTTGCCTGGGAACCTGCTACAGTCTCTCTTTTTCTTGAATTAAAGAACTTCATCCTTGCCATCTGCCGAATAGCGCTCAGTATGGTAAACGACGAACCAAACCTCCCAAACATCGTCGCTTGGACAAGCGCACTTTTCTTGCAGACGCTCCATGACGTTCGTGCCTGACTTTTATCGGTGACGGGTGCGGTGTTGGCCTCACCCGTTGCTCACCATGATACATGACAGCCACCCCAACTTGGGCTTAAATCGAAACTTTCCGTTTCGCATCCTGCACGGGGTTACTCCTGTGGAACTTGCGATGCGCCAAGTATGACGCGACTACTCGGAACGTCGGTGCGTGTGCGCGTCGAGCCGTTACGACTCGTTCGAAACAACCCCAGCCTACCCCGACAGGAACTCCGTCACTTCACGATTGAAGCGCTCGGTTGCTTCGGTCGGGGGCAAGTGGCCCACGTCGGCGTAGGTCGAGAGGCGCGCGTGCGGGATGTGCGCGGCGAGGTATGTGCCGTTGCCATACGGAATGAGCGGATCGTAGTCGCCGTGAATGACGAGCGTCGGCGCTTTGATTTCGCCCAGTCGCTTGGCGGCGTCGTGTAGCGCGCACGCCGTGAGCTGGCGTATGTACGCATCCAGCGACATCGGTTTGATGAGCGCGTATTTAACCGTCTCGTCCAGTTCGTCGGGATGGCGATCATAGAAACCTGGAGCCGCAATGACCGGCGCGGTGCGGCGCACGCGCTGCTCGATAGTCTCGCCATCCTGTCGCATAAGCGCCATCAATGTTTCGGGCGTTGCGCTCACGTTCGCGTCGCCGCCCGCCGAGGTGGCCACCAGAATCAGTTTGTCAATCAATTCCGGATGATGGATGGCAAGTTCGAGCGCGATGAAGCCGCCCATGCTCCAGCCCATGACGTGTGTCGGTGCGGTGCCAAGCTGCTTGATAAGCGCGGCCGTGTCAGCCGCCATGTGCAGGACTTGATAATCGGCACTCGCTTGCGTACTGTCACCTGCATCGCGATTGTCGAACGTGATGACGCGAAATGTTTGCGCGAGCGGCTCCACTTGTTTGCGCCAACTCAAACGCGACGCGCCGAGTCCGGCGATCAGCACGAGCGGGTGGCCGCCGCCGCGCTCTTCATAGAAAATGGTGTGTGAACCAACTTGAACTGTTGGCATTAAATCTCCTCACGGTAGAAGATGAAGGAGTATAAACGAATCCATTGCATTGATGCATCACTCAGCCTTCATCCTCTTCATGCAAGATAACCCAATTCGCGCAAGCGCTCCTGCACGAGCGCCTCTTCTTCTTCGCTGTAGGCGTTGTCGCCGTTTGCGTTGCTCTCTATACCTCGCGGGTCTTGGAGACCCGCGAGGTCTCCTCGTGCGCGCAGCGCCTCGTCATTAAACACCTCGCGCAGCACTTTGCCGTCCATCTCGTCGGGCACGGGCACGCCGAGCGCGAAGAGAATCGTCGGCGCGAGGTCAATGATCGCAGCATCGTGGACGGGCGTATTCGCG
>JBBPZQ010000041.1:0-194329 GCA_038198935.1 Anaerolineae bacterium | reverse complement strand
GGCAATCCCAAACGCACGACCGCTCGCCCTTCGGCTGAACAGCTGCTCGAATCTTTCAAGGACATCACGCTGACGATCATCCAAGATGGTGTGCATGTGCGCCGATATCTGACGTCGCTGTCATCTCTCCAGCAACGGGTACTGGACTTGCTCGGTCTCTCGCCGAGCCTGTATTCAAACCTGATCTTTGATTCCTCCTAACCGCTCTAAAAATGAGCGAACCTTAAGTCATATGTTAAACTAGCGCACATGAAACGAGTTCTCGTCTTAGCCGCCTTTTTGTTTTTGCAATTCAATACGCTCGCCTATGGCGCGCCATTGCTGCAAGATTGCGGCAACGTCGTCATCAGTTCGCCGTCATCGGGCGACGCGGTGCGCGGGCGTGTCAGCATCACGGGCAGTGCAGTCATTCCGCAGTTCCAATTCTATAAAATCGAAGTGGCAGCCGGCGCCGCCGCGCCCGATTCGGCGTTTCGCAATCTCGCGCCCGATGTGCATCGCAACACGGTGCAGGCAGGTGTGCTCGATGGCTGGGACACAACCGCTGTACCCGACGGCACGTACTCACTGCGTCTGACCGTCGTGGACATGCGCGGTAACTTTCCGTGTCCGCCCGTAACGGTGCGCGTGGTCGTCTCCAATCGCGCGCCGACCAACACGCCAACGCCCGACGCGACGCCAACCGAATCGCCGACGGCTGCGCCGAGCGGCTCGCCATCACCGCAAGCAAGCAGCGCCGCCACACGGCCTGCCGTGCCGACCATCGCGGTGCCGACGTCAGCCGCGCGCAGCACGGATGTGATTACGTCAACGACGAGTGTGAGCACGTCCAACACCAGCAGCACGCGCAACTTGCTCAATCTGGATTTTCTGCCGGGCGTTGGACAAGCGTGTGTGCTCGGCGCACTGGTGAGCGCGGCGGTGTTCGGATTGTTCGGGGTCTTCGCCGCCGCACGGTGGGTGATTGATAACGTGTGACCGACATGGCCTTCTGACGGCTGATGTTTAAAACATCGGCTTTTCTGAATTGCTCTCAGCGCAGACGATGCAGAGTTCCGGATAAATTTTCTCGGCGACCTCGCTGACTCTGCGCTCAAAGTTTGTACGCGTCAGTAAATACCGTTAGAATAAAATAACGCCGCACAATGCGGTCGTGCACCGACCAGCCCAGTCCCGCCAGACTGGGCTATTGCTGTTGGAGTAATGGATGAAACTGATCGTCGGACTCGGCAACCCCGGCCCACAATATGCGCATACACGACACAATGTCGGCTTCATGGTCGTGGAGCGTTTGGCACGGCAACACCAATACATGTCGCGCAAGATGCAGTTCAACGCGGTCGTGATCGCGGGCGCACTCGATGGCGAGAAGGTCGTGCTCGCGCGTCCGTTGACGTTTATGAACGAGAGCGGACGCGCGGTCGGCTCATTGTTTCGCTGGCTCAAATTGGAATTGAGCGACCTGCTGATCGTGTATGACGAGATTGATTTGCCGCTCGGCAAGTTGCGCCTGCGGCCCGACGGCGGCAGTGCTGGGCACAACGGCATGAAGTCCATCATCCAAAATCTCGGCAGCGAGCAGTTCGCGCGGCTGCGCGTCGGCGTGGGCCGACCCGTTCACGGCAACGGCGTCAACTATTTGTTGAGCGACTTCTCACGCGACGAGCAGCCCGTCATCGAGCAAACGCTTGAGGACGCCGCACAGGCGGTAGAGATATTCGTCTCGCGGGGGCTTGTGACGGCGATGAATCAGTTCAATCCGTGACACCTGACCCGCGCATTGATAAGATGCGCTGAGGACACGCGGACAACACCTGAGTCAATGAATCTATCTGCGCTGTTGCATACACTTCAACAGACAACAGAATATCGTTCGCTGCTCGCACGCTTGCAATCGAGCAACCATCCAACCAGCGACCCAACCACCCCACTGAACCTGCTCAGCGCCGCGCGCCCGTATCTGCTGGCGGCACTGCAACAAGACGCAACCCATCCGATACTGCTCGTCGCGCCGAAGCCAGAACACGCTCTGCAATGGTATCGTCAACTGTCCACATGGGTGAGCGAGCCGCAGCGCGTGCTGCACTTCGCCGAACCCGATACGCTGCCTTATGAACGCAACGCCATGTCGCTCGACGTGCGGCAGAAACGCTTGGCCACATTGCTCACGCTGGCCGCAGGTGATGGACGACAAACGGCAGACAGCAGGGCCTCATCCGACGCCCATCGTCCGCCGTCCGTCGTCGTGACCTGCGCGCGCGCGCTCATGCACCAGACGCTCGCGCCGCAGCATTTTCGCGACGCAATGCACGTCATCCGTCGTGACGAATCGCATCCGCTCAACGCACTGCTAGAACATTGGCAAGCGATGGGCTACGAGCCGGTTGAGGTCGTCGAAGCGCGCGGCCAGTTCTCGCATCGCGGCGGCATTGTGGATGTATGGTCGCCGGCAACTGAACTGCCCGCGCGCATCGAGTTCTTCGGCGACGAGATTGATTCCATTCGTCAGTTTGATTTGGTCACCCAGCGCTCGCGCGAGCCCTTGAGCGAAGTCTTGATCGCGCCCGCGAGCGAGGCGCTGCCCAAGTATGGTCCCGCTGCCGTCGAGCGCGTGCGCGCGCTGCTGGACAGCGGTCAATTCAGCGACGCGTCACGCCGCGACGTGGAATCTGATATTGAAAAGTTGAGTGACGCGAAGCGCTTCAACGATTTGGAATTTTATCTGTCGTACCTCGAAGGTGACGACGGGTGCACGCTGCTCGACTACTTCGCGCGCGAGGCGCTCGTCGTCAGCGACGACTGGCAGCAGGTCGAGAGCGCCGCGCGCGAATGGGCGAAAGAGGTCGAGCAGCTGCGGCGCGACGCCATCACGCACGGCGAGGTGCCTTCGACGTATGCCGCACCCGTGATCGAATGGGATACGATTGCGGCACACATGCGCAGCCACACGCGCTTGAACTTTGCCTTCGGCTTGATTGACGAGACGTTTGGCAATTGGCAGGAATTGTTCAACACTGCGCCGCGCTACGCTGGCAAACTGCTCAACGCGATTGACGACTGGCGCGAGCGCATCGGCATGCCGCGCGACGAAAAGTTGATCGTCGTCTCGCGTCAAGCTGAGCGCATCGCCGAGTTGGCGCGCGAGCGCAACCTGCTCGTTGAGCTGAGTGATAGTATCCGCGACGAAAACCTGACGCTGATGCAAGGCGTGCTGACGGATGGCTTTGAGTTCAATCCATCGTCACTGCCAACCTCTCTCCCACATGGGAAGAAGACCGCACTCGTCCTCCTCAGCGACGCCGAGATTTTCGGCTACGCACGCCCAGAGCCGCGACGGTCCAGTGAGAAGCGCTCCACGCCGGTCGAATCGTTTTATGCTGACTTGCAGCCCGGCGATTACGTCGTGCACATCGAGCACGGCATCGCGCGCTACGCCGGCCTTGTGCGGCGCGACTTTCATGCGGTCGAGCGCGAGTATCTGCAACTCGCATACGCGGGAGGCGACAAGCTCTACGTGCCCGTGGATCAGGCTGATCGCGTCGCGCGCTTCATCGGCACTGCTGATGTGCCGCCGACCATCACGCGGCTTGGCACCGCCGATTGGGAAACAGCAAAGGCGAAGGCGAGGCGCGCGGTTGAAGACATCGCCAATGATTTGATCGCGTTGTATGCGAAGCGCGCACAGGTAAAAGGGCACGCGTTCGGCTCGGACTCCAACTGGCAGCAAGAACTCGAAGATTCGTTTCCGTATGCCGAGACACCAGACCAACTGCGCGCGCTCGACGCGATCAAGTACGACATGGAATCGGCGCGTCCGATGGATCGGCTCGTGTGCGGCGACGTCGGCTACGGCAAGACCGAAGTCGCCTTGCGCGCGGCGTTCAAAGCGGTGATGGACGGCAAGCAGGTGGCAGTGCTCGTGCCGACGACAGTCTTGGCCGAGCAGCACTTGAAAACGTTTCGCGAGCGCTTGCAGGCATTCCCCGTCGAAGTGGAGATGCTCTCGCGCTTCCGCACCGAGTCGCAGCAGAAAAAGATTCTTGACAAGTTAACGCAAGGCAGCGTGGACATCGTGATCGGCACGCATCGCTTGCTCGGCGAAGACGTGCACTTCAAAGAGTTGGGTCTGCTCGTCATTGACGAGGAGCATCGCTTTGGCGTGAAGGCGAAAGAGAAATTGAAACAGCTGCGCGCCGAAGTGGACGTGCTCACGCTGACGGCGACGCCGATCCCGCGCACGCTCAACATGGCGCTCATGGGTGCGCGCGACATGAGCACGATTGATACGCCGCCCGAAGAACGTCTGCCCATCCGCACGTACGTCACACCATACGACGAAGCCGTCATCCGACAAGCAACCATGCGCGAGTTGGCGCGCGGCGGCCAAGTGTTTTTCGTGCACAATCGCGTGCAGGGCATCGAGCACATCATGGCGCGCATTCAGCGTCTCGTGCCCGACGCGCGCGTGACGCGTGGACATGGCCAGATGCGCGAGCGCGAACTGGAGCGGGTGATGACCGAGTTCGGCGAGCGAAAATACGATGTGCTCGTGTGCACCGCGATCATCGAGAGCGGCATTGACTTGCCGAACGTCAACACGATCATCATCAATCAAGCCGACCACTTCGGCTTGGCGGAGTTGTATCAGTTGCGCGGGCGCGTGGGTCGCAGTCCGCGTCAGGCGTTCGCGTATTTGCTCTACAGCCGCGAAAAAGTGTTGTCGGATGTGGCGCGCAAACGCTTGCAAGCGATCTTCGAGGCGAGCGATCTGGGCGCGGGTTTCAAGATTGCGATGCGCGACTTGGAGATTCGCGGCGCGGGCGACATTCTCGGCGCGCGGCAGCATGGCCAAATTGCGGCGATCGGGTTCGATCTGTACACAAAATTGTTGGCGCAAGCGGTGCGCGAGCGACGGCAAGCGGTTGACAGCGAACGGCAAATGAGCGAGGTGGGAGGGCAGACGAGCGAAGCAACTGAAGAAGCACGCCAACTGACCGCACCGCCGTCCGTGATTCTCGACCTGCCGCTCGAAGCGCATCTGCCGAAGGATTACGTGGCGGGCGAAGAGATGCGCTTGCGCTTGTATCGGCGCATGGCGGAGCTCGATGCGCCTGAAGCGATTGACGACTTCCAACAGGAGTTGACCGATCGCTTCGGTGCGCTGCCGGAGCCGGCGATGCATTTGTTGTATCTGTTGCGCCTCAAAGTCTGGGCTGCGCTCGTCGGCGTTGATTCGATCACGACCGACGACGTGTTGAATCGCATCGTCGTGCGAGTGCGCGAGCGAGTGGTGCTGCTCGAATGGCGACCGTCGCGCGAGGTCGAGCGCGCGGTGACGGTCGGGCGCAACACGATCACGATTCCGATGGATGGGCAATCGGCGGGAACGAAGGAAGATCAGGATCATTCTGCAAATTGGATGTCGGTATTGGGAAAGGCAATGCAGGAGTTGGCGACCGTCGCGCGTTGACTCCCTTTCAGCCAAACATAGAAAAAGGCGGCCCGGGGGCCGCCTTTTTGGTTCTGCCTTCGTGATGCTTATGGCGCAGTCAAGCCGTGGGTCGCCTCAATGTTGCCGTTCACGTCAACCGCACGCCATGTCAGCATGCTCCCACTCGCGACAAAGAGCGCCGAGCTATAGCGCGTCCACGCTGACGAGCCGATCTGGTACTCGATGCCCGACACGCCGAACTTATCGCTCGCAGCAAGTGTCACGCTTAGCCCCCCACTCGCCGCTGTCGTGGTTGCGGATGAGGTCGGCGCGACTTTATCTGAGAAGTTGAACGTTGCGGACCAACTGGTGCTCGCGGCTTTGGCTTGCCCCGAGACCGACGGATGGAAGTAATCGCGTGTCGTGACATCGCTCGTTGTGAATTGCAGATTGAACCCTGCATTGTAATCGTAGCGGCAGTGGATGTACTGCGCGCACTCCTGCGCGAGCTGCGTGTTGAAATCTATGACACGCTGCCGCACGCGCAGGCGGCGGTCTTGATCGGCTTGCAGCGTTGAGGTTGGGTTCGCCAACAGCGCTGGGCAGATATTGAACAGCGCCCACGTCGAGCGCGCGCTCGAATTGTTGTGGAAGATCTCCCACAGGTGGTACACATCGGGCACGCTGCTGACGTAGATGCGCGCATCGGGCAAGCCACCACTCAACGCGCTCAAAGCGGTAGCGAACTGACTTCGATACGTATCAATCGGTGTCATCGTGGACTCGGATGACGTACAGGCATCGCTCGCGCCGAGCAGAATCGTGACATACTCCACGTTCTGCGTCACGACGGTTGAAACTTGGCCGCTCAAGTCGCTCATCTTGCCACCGGTCTTCGCGTCATTGTAACTCTTACCATTGATCAAACTGTTCTTGGCCAGAATACGAGTGTAGTGACTGGCAACCGTGCTGCTCGTGCCTGTGGACCACGAGTTTTGCGGCGCGTCCACATATGGAAACCAGCCCGTATTGAACGCGCGCGTGATCGAGTCGCCCGTTGAAGCCATCGAGTTCGGATAGCCGACTTTGGCGGCGTCGGCGGATGCAGATATGCTGACGAGCAGCAGACTTGCGAGCGCGACGACAAGCGCACGTAGGCAAAGCGTGACACTCTTGGAGAGCGAAATACGATTTAGCACGGCAATCTCCTCCAATGAATTTCGCGGCAGTGTAGCAAATATGGTTATGACGGTCAAACTGCAAGCCGACGCCGCAGATCATGGGTTTGGAAGCAGCAGCATCCCGAGCAGTTCAGCTTTGCGGAAGCGGACTAGAATGCCGTCTGAGGATGCTATGGCGCTGCAATATGTGACTTCGTTGACGTTTAACACACTCATTGTGCATCGGGTGGCAAGGCAGGCGTGCTGCCTGTATCCGCCGAGAACGGCTACCCTGCTACCATTCATCACAACAACCATGGTCAAGATGCAGTTATACGATCCGTGCAAAGCACATCACGGTTGAATGGATTGCAACTTGCTCAGCACGTCCGTCGGCAGCGGGATCCCCTTTTGCATCATCGTGAGTACGTTGTATTTTTGCTTTGTGAGATTTTCGTAACTGAACAGGTCGCCAATCTCCTCAGGCTTATAGACTTCATGCAGCGCCTGCCACCACAGCAGCCCATCCGACTTCTGATAGTGCCAATATTCGATCGCTTGAAATTCACGATGCCAGTCAAAGGCCGGCTCGGAGTGTGACGAGATGCGCGCCCAGCCATATTGACGCGCGAGTTCAGTGAAGTCCACGTAGTAGCCGAACGGAATTCCTTTCGGGATGCCACCGCGTCCGACGAGACGCGCGCGCGTCGCCTCGCTCACGTCCCACAAGATTTCGCGCAGCGGCTCCCCTTGCGTTCCATCCTGTTTCGCCGTTTTCAAGTATACGCGCCAATAAGTTTCGCCGCGCACGTCTTCGCGCGCCACTTCCATCATGCGTCCCTGTGGTGTGAGCACGTCTTGTTGTGTATCGAATGCGCGGCCCACCTTATGCCACGACAGGTAATCGGATGCGTTGCTCTTGAACGTCAGTGGTCGCGCCGCTTCGCTGAGACTGCCGAGAAAGTCCCAACCGCTTTCGGTCAGCACGCGCTGACGCAGCGCGTAAAACGAATCGTCCACCGCATCGCTGAGCATCGGCACAATCACGCTCACGTTGTTCAAGCGCACGAAGTTGTGGCGGTCGGGGCGATTCGGCGGATTGGGCACGGTCTTCTCATTGAACAGGGGCGGGCTATTGCGTTTCAAACTCGCGTCGTCGCGTGAAACGTCTGCGTGCGCGCTCCAATCGGGTTCACGATAGCGTAGATGGTCAAAACTGAGCGGTACGGTTTTGTTTTGGCTCATCGTGATGCTGCACAACACTTGCCCCTCGTACGACTGCGCGACGAACAGCAACGTCGAGTCATCCATCCACGCAGGCGACTGATGATATGCAAACTGCGTGACGCGCGTCCAATTCTGCGGCGCGCTCAGATCGAGTACGTACAGTTCGCGCGCGCCGTTGCGTTCGGAGACGAACGCGATGCGCTTGCCGTCGGGACTCCATGCGGGCTGCTCGTCGTCGCTGGTTTTGCTCTGCGTGAGGTTGCGTACATTCGTGCCGTCGCTGCTCATCAGGTAAATTTCTTTATTGCCGTCGCGCATCGAGGTGAACGCAATCTGCTTGCCGTCGGGCGACCAACTCGGATCGAAATCTTGAGCGGGCGACTTCGGCGTGAGGTTGCGTGCGTTGGTGCCGTCGCTGTTCATCAGCCAGATGTCGAGATCGCCGTCGCGGTCCGACGTAAACGCGATCTGCTTGCCGTCGGGCGACCAACTGGGCGAGCCATCGAAGCGCGCGTGCGACGTGAGTCGCTTCAAGTTTGCGCCGTCTGCATCCATAGCGTAGACGTCCCAGTTGTGATCGCGCTTGGACTCGAAGGCGATGCGTCTTCCATCCGGAGACCACACGGGCGCGCGGTTGTCCCCTTCGCCGAAGGTGTAGCGCCTGAGCAGTTCGCCTGGCGCTGAGAGCGCGTAGATGTCCCAGTGCCCGTCGCGATAAATCGACGCGACCATTGTGCCATGCTCGTCTTGCGGCACGGGCGCGGGCTGAATCGGACCGACGACAGGCGTGCTAACGGAAGATATATCGCTCGGCATCGGCGTGATCGGCTCCGAAGACGACACGTCACAAGCGGCCAAGAGCAACATGCACACCAGTAGCACAAATGAGCGATTCGGCATAACCGTGTGAGTATAAAGGCGAGCAGGCGATTCGCAAAGTGTGTTGCACGAGATTCGCCCGTTGTGGTACAATCCTCGCAATCTTTCCCCGCAGGAGTTGCGCTATGCAACACGCGAAAGCACGCCTCGGTTTCATCGTACTGGTATTGGTCGTACTCGGCAGTTTTGCCGAGCGAGCGTACGCCGACACAACGTACACGGTGGTACATGGCGACACGCTCACGCGGATTGCCATTCGCTATAACGTCAGCGTGACCGCAATCATGCAAGCGAATGAAATTCGCAATCCGAACCGCATCGTCGAGGGACAGCAGCTAAAAATTCCGGGCGTGAGTGCGCCCACCCCGCCGAGCGAACCAACCAGTGGTGTCACGACTCCGGACACACCGGTTTATTCATCTCCCACGGCGGGCATCAAATGGATTGACGTGAATCTCTCGACGCAGACGATGACTGCGATGGAGGGCACCGTCGCGGTCAAGACGACGCTCGTCTCGACTGGCACGTATCGTCATCCTACCGTGACCGGCGTGTTTCGTATCTACGTCAAGCTGCGCGCCGCGCCGATGACGGGCGGCTCACGCCGGGCGGGCGATTACTATTATCTACCCGCTGTGCCGAATATCATGTATTTCTACTCGGGCTACGGCATTCACGGCGCGTATTGGCATCACAACTTCGGACACACGATGAGTCACGGCTGCATCAACGAGAATCTCGTGGACGCGAAGTGGTTCTTTGATTGGGCCGGTCCCTATGTGCCGCAAGGCGTGAACGTCGCCTGGTCGTCGCCGAGCAACCCGGGCACGACGGTGTACATCCACTACTAGATTATTTTAACCGCACAGCCGCAGAGAATGCAGAGTAAATTTCTAAAATCGTCTGCGCCCTCTGCGCCTCGGCGGTTAATGCAGCGTGATGACTTATATTGATATTTCGGTGCCGATCAGTTCGCACATGCCGATCTGGCCCAACAATCCGGGTGTCGAGATTGAGCGCGTGCAAGACATGTGCAAGGGCGACCACGCCAACGTCTCGCGCCTATCACTTGGCGCGCACACGGGCACGCACGTGGACGCGCCGATTCACTTTGTCGCCGACGGTGTCGCGACCGAGCAGTTACCCCTCGACGTGCTGATCGGACCTGCAACGCTGATCCATCTTGCAGACGTGTCGCTCGTGACGGAGCGCGATCTGCGCTCGGCGGTGATGCTGCCGGTGGAACGGCTGCTCATCCGCACGCGCAACTCGGAGTGGTGGCACGACGGCGACGAAACCTTTCATAAGGATATGGTGGGTCTGAGCGAAGATGCAGCACGTTGGATCGTACAGTCGGGCATCAAACTGGTCGGCGTAGATTATTTGTCGGTGGCGCCGCCGGGCATGGGCACTCCGGTCCATCGCGTGCTGCTCGAAGCGAATACCGTCATCGTCGAGGGTTTGAACTTGAGCGAGGTACACGCAGGCGCCTATCAATTGTGGTGCTTGCCGTTGAAGTTAGTCGGTAGTGACGGTGCGCCCGCGCGTGCGGTGCTTTCGCCGTTGGATGAGCGCGTGCGATGATTCGCAAACGGTCACTGGCCAGCGGCAAAGTCGCGGTCACCTTCGAGATGCCCGCTAGCGTGTGGGCGGATTCGATTTTCCTCGTGGGCGACTTCAACGCGTGGAGCAAATCGTCGCATCCACTACGTCAGCGCAGCGACGGCGTGTGGGAAGTCACGCTCGAACTCGACGCGGGCCACGAGTATCAGTATCGTTATCTCGTCAACGCTACCGATTGGCAGAACGACTGGCAGGCGGATCGCTACGAGCGCAATCCATACGACTCGGAGAATTCAGTGGTGGTGACGTAAAAGGTCGTTGATCTCTCACTGGCTCCCAACGCTTCTCACGCAAGTCGAGGGCGCGTATTCTATCTCCATGCGGGAGAGGGTTAGAGTGATGGAGCGTTCTTCAACAAAACGTGCGCGGCGGATGAAAAACTCATCCGCCGTTTTTCTTTTCAGCGCAACGTCACTTTGCGCAACAGCCAGCGGTCGCCCACGTTTTTGTTGTCCGCGTCAAAGATCGTGAGCCGCACGTTCGTCTGCGAATCGTAGAAGCCGACGTACAGCGCGTAATCACCCGCCGCGAGATTCGGCGGAAATTCCAGAACATAGCGGTCGGTCAGGTACTCGCCCGACAGCCAGCCCGTCGTGGGCAGCGCTCCGCCGCCGGGTTCGCTGTCGCGCTGCGCGACGATTTGCTCACTTGCGCCAACTACGTGCACAAACGCTTTGTATGCCGTGCTCATCGGCGCGAGCGACTGCCAATACAAAGTCAGCGTGAGATTGCGCGAAGCAGCAAGTGGCGACTGCACATCATAGCCGATCAAAGCGATGCCGTCGCCGAAGCGCACCCGCGCAGGCGTGCCGATGCCCGTCGGCGCTTTCAGCACGTGCTCACGCCCTTTTACCTCGACGCTGCCCAATTCGAGCACCTCGCTTGTGAATGGCAGCCAGCTGTTGCGCACGGATAAGCGCTCGTGATCGCGCATACGATACAATCCCGCCATGAGGTGATAGCGGCCATCGGGTACGTCGGGCGGCACGAGCAAGTCGCGCGCGTCGCGAATGTACTCACCCGCCGTCCATTGAGATATCGGATAGCGGCCGTCAACAGGCGGCGACTCTTGGGCCGCCCACAAGCGACCTTTGTCGTCGAGCAGCTGAAGGAACACAATAGCATCGTCGAGCGGCGCATCGAGCGCGTGCCACATCAACTCAGCGTGAATCGCTTCACCGGGCCTGACGCGCGCTGGTGAGAACTGCACCTGCTCTAGCGCGACACGATTATCGAACACAGGTTGATTGACGACGAGCGCGGGTGTGGACTGCGCGAGCACTGTAGAAGTCGCACGCGCAACTTGAACGCGGCCCAGTCGCGCGCGCGTGCCATCCGCGCCGGCCGCTACGGGCAGGCTCTTGAGCGTGAGCGGGTCGTACAGCGACGCTTGCAGCACGTAATCGCCCGGCGGCGTGCCGCGCGGAATTGTCAGGCTCGCGTCGGCGGGCAGCACGACATTGGGCGACCAATCGCCAGTCGGCAGCAGCGCGCCCACTGGCAGCCCGTCGCTCGCCGCCCAACGCTTGCCCGTCGCGTCATACAGCGCGAGCGAGACGTGATAATCTACGTCCATTGGCGCGCTCGATTTCCACCACAAGGTGAGCGGCAATGCACTGCCCGCCGTCGCCGTCGGCGTGCCGCTCCAACCCAGCAGCGTGATCCGCTCGCCGAAAGTTGCGTTGATACTCGCCGTTGGCGCGATGCTCGCAGCGCTCGTGCGCGCGATGAATCCTTGCGCCGTGACAAAACTCTCGCCGCGCACCGTCATTTCGTCGAACTCCAGCGCGTGCGTGCTAAGATACGCGCGAATGAATCCGCGTGGATCGTTCACCGTGTCATTGGCGCGCAGCACCCACACGCGGGCGTGCTTGCTCAATAGCAGGTCGAGCGCGCGCGCGGTCGTACCCTCGTCAGTCGCATAAAAATCGGAGGCGGCGTTCCCCCAGCCCAGATGCGGCGACGCATCGAGTGAACCCGTCTGCGCGACGACGAGCGTGCTGCTGCTTTCATCGCCGCGATAATCGGCGAGTCGGCCGCGCCAGCCAATCGCGTGCGGATAATAATAAATAAACGCCGGATAGATGTAGCCCGCATTGACGAGCACCGCATCGCCTGCGCGCGTGTGAGCGGCAATGTACTGCACCGCGCGGCGGTAATCGTCCTTGGCGAACGCAGCATCAAAGCGGCGAAAGTATTCGGCGTATAGCGAGCCGCCGAGATAGAGTCCAAGCAGCAGCACGGCGAGGATGATCGAGCGGCGCGCAAGCCACGACATACTCAGCGCGAGCACGACGTAAAAGAACGCGGCATAGATGAAGATGTAGCGCACGTGATAGAGCGGCACGATCAGCGAGACAACCACGATCATCACCAGTGGTGCGAGCGTCGCGCCAAACAGCGCGAGCGCGGACAGTGTCGCACCCGACCGTTGCCACGCCAGCGCGCCAAGGCCATACAGCACAACGGCGATCAGCACCAACAACCAGCCGGTCATCATGGGCAGCGATTGGCCAAATGTCAGTGCGCCGAATGATTCGAGCAGCGCGGCGGACGGTGCGACGAACGAGCGCCAAGGCGGCACCGGCGGATCGGTTGCCTGCCGAATTGCCGTCGGCAGCCACGGCGCGAACAGCGAGAGAATCAAGATCTGAATGAAGTGCCAATCGAACAGCGAGGTGTAATGGGCGCTGCGCGGTGTGGCATCTTTCGGCGCATCGCTGCGAATGACAAGACGCACCGCCGCACGCCGCGCGCGCAGCCAGCGCACGACAAGCGCGAGCGTGATGAGCGCGTACTCGAATATCCACAAGAAGGCGAAGTAGTAATGCGTGTACAGCCCCACCGCGATCACGACGACGTAGGCAACGGCGACGATCAAGAATCGGAAATTGGAAATTTGAAATGCGAGCGCGCCGCCGCCGCGTTCGCGGAATTCCCAGAGCCGTGCCATGAGCATCAGCGATAGCACCGCGAGGCACGCGACCAGTGTGTACATGCGCACTTCTTGCGAGTACCACAGATTGAACGACGAGAGCGCGACGAGGAACGCTGCAATCACGCCCGCATTCGTGCCGAACTGATCGCGCGCCAAACGGCAAACGAGTGCGACGAGCAGCACGCCGAAGAACAGCGAGAAATACGCGGCGGCAAATTCCGTGCTGCCCGCGAGCGCGAGCCAAACGTGCAAGAGGATGTAGTACAGTGGCGGGTGAACATCGCCCGCCGTGTGCGCAATGAGATCGGGGAGTGGCTGCTGCGCGATGAAGACGCTGACCGCTTCGTCGTACCATAGACTTTGTGCGCCGAGTTGCCACAGACGGAGCGCGAATGCGATCAGCAGCACGAGCACGAGGGGCGGCAGCGGCGCGAACAAGCGCCGCTCGATGCGTGAGTCAGAGCCGCGAGAGGCAAGCATATCGGTTACGGCGTGCTGAAATACAGCAATTGAAAATCGGCGGGGGGCACGCCTTCATTGACGACGGGCGGGTTGCTATGATTGCAGTATTGTTCCTGTGCATTCGTACCTGTCGCGTTCTCGACGCCGACGACGACATCGCGCGTGTTGCTCACGCTGAGGTATTGTAAGATGATGCTGTTGTCTGCGCCGAGCACGATCTCGAACGTCTCGATATCGGGCAGCGTATAGCGCGGCACTTGCTGCCATTCAATAACGAAGCTATTGCCGACCGTCTTCGTCCAGACGGCGCGCGCATTGCCGTTGCCGTCAGCCGTCAGCGCGGGTACGAGATCAGCCCAAAATGCGTATATAGCATTATTCGGCCATGCGCTGCTCGGAATGCAGCTGACTTCATGAAAGGAGTCGGTCAGCGGCGAAAAACTGATGAATCCGTTTGACGAGACGTTGACGCTCGTGTAGCTATTGCCATAGAACTTGAACGGGAACGGCAGCGCGACGGTCTGCGTCACGTCGTCGTCGCTGACGATGCGCGTGCCGCCGCTCACGTCGAGCCAGTTGAACTGCGGCGGGAACTCGCGCACGATGCTGGGCATGTAGATGCGCGGCGGCACAACCGTCAGTGTGAGCGCATTGCTCGTGCCTGCGGGCGTGGTCACGCTGACGCTGCCCGTGCTGAATGTAATGGGCACGGTCACCGTTATCGTGTCATTGCTGAAGTTCGCAGATGCCACGCTGACGGACTGTGCGCCGAAGTTGACGAGAATGCTGGACGGGCTGCATGGATAGTTGAACTGGCTTCCGCGCAGCACAATGGTCATGCCCGGACGCACGAAGGCTGGCACGAGGGCGTTGAGCGTTGGCGTGTTCAACGCGTCACTCACAACGGAGAAGTGCTGCGGCGCTTGCGGCACCGCAGTGCCCGCGACACGAATCGTCCACATGCCGAGCATCGGGTTTGCGACGTATACTTGCTCGACATTGTTACGGTGATCTGCACCGCTCGTCGCGATGGCATTGGGGTTGCTCGGATCGAGCAGCCACGGATTGAATACAGCGCCGTTGGGCGCGATGAGCGTGAGGTCGAGATCATTGATATATGCAGCCAATGCGCCATCGCTCGCGGCGGCGTCGTCCCAGACGAGCGTTGCCTTGAGCGGGAGGCTGCTGCTCGTCACGTTCGCCGTGAAGGTGATAAGCCCACCAGTCGAAACGACGCCCTCCACGACGCGATGAGCGCGAATCAGGTCAACCGAATTTTTCGCATCCACGCGTCCCCAACCGAATTTGAAGTCGGGACCCGTATTGCCGAGATCAATCGCACCGTGAATGGCAAGTGCCTTTAAGGTGGACGGAAGCGGCGTCGTGATGCACGTCGTCTGCCGATATTGTTGCAGCAAGAGCGCGAGCATGCCCGACACGGCGGGCGTCGCCATTGAGGTGCCGAAGTCCAAACCGTAGCCGCCGCCGACGCAGGTGGATTTAATGCCAGTGAACGCGGGCAAGGTACAGTCCGATGATGTGCCGGGGAAATCGTCTCGATAGCCGGGCGCGACAACATCGGGTTTCGTGCGTCCATCATCGGTGGGACCCCACGAACTGAAACTGGTCATGCTGTCGTCGCGTGAGTTGGTCGCGCCGACTGCGATCACGTTCTTCGCAGTCGCGGGCGGCGTGATCGTGCCGAAGTTGTGGCAAGTCGTAGGGTTATATTGTTGCGCATTGCCCGCCGCGAACGTGACGGCGATGCGCTTGCCCAACGCGCCCGTTACAATTTGATCGTAGTCGGGCGCGAGATTGCTGTAGTTGCCGAAAATCAGCTCGCACGAAATGCTGGCGTCGGGCACGAAGCCCCACGAGTTTTGAGACAGATCAATGTTATATGTGTTGATCGCAGATTGCGTTTCGCTCGTGGAGTTGTAAAAGTCATACGAGATGATTTGCGCGCCCGGCGCAACGCCTTTCCACTGATTCGCGCTCCCGCCCTGCGATTGGCTGTTCGCGCCGCTGCCCGCAAGAATGCCCGCGACGTGCGTTGCATGGTTCTGCGTCGGGTCCGTGTTGCTGCATGACGTATTCTCGCCGCCGATGGTCGTCAATCGCCCCGCAAAATCCGGATGGGGCCAGACCGATGTGCAGTCCCATTGGCCCACCTTCACACCGCTGCCGCTCAAATTGTATGGCGCGGCTTGCACCTGATTGACGCGCATGATTTGGCGGATGCTGTCGTTGGCCGGCGTGGGTGGCGGCGGTGCTTCAGCCAGCCACTGGATCACGTCCTCATCCACAAACGAACCAATTTGGCTCAACGGCAAACGCACGACAAGCGTGTGCAACGCGGCTTCGCGCTGTGTCACGACGCCGTTGTGCCGCGTGATAGCATCGGTCGCGGCTGCCTCGCTCACGTCGGCATAATAGACGCTGCGCAACGTGACCGATCCTTTGTCGAGCGCGTGTGCGAACGGCGCATTGCGAGTGAGTCGGTCGGGCATTTTATCGGCGCGCTGCACGTCGCCGACCCAACGCACGGGCGCCGCGTCGAGTTTTGCGTTCGCATCTACGGACGCAAACCACGCGCGGCTAGGCAGATATTGCAAAAGCCGGATGCCGCTTGCGGCGAGTGCTTGTTTGTCAGCCTGACTGGGAATGATGTCGAGTTGCAGCAAGAGATGCTGCGAACTTGCGCCTGACTGCAAGCGTGAGCGTGCGGCAGTCTCGATACCGCGCGCTGGCGTAAACTGGCGCGAGCGCAACAGGATTTTGTAGGCAGCGGCTTGCGGCGGCGGCGCGGCTTCGACGGATTGCGTGAGGGCGACGAGCGCGAGGCAGGCGAGCAGGATGAGTGTTCGACGAACCATGTATGGCAGACCGCGTGGAATTATAGCGGAGAGGGATGATACGACCAAAACCAATGGCGTACGCATCTCTATGCAGGCGATTGAAATCGCGCCTCAAGAGCCTTCCGCTGAACGTCCGCCTGCGCGGACAAGTCCTCCGCCCGCGCCAGGCGGACGCTCGGCTGAAAACCCCTCAGGTGCGATTTCAATCGCCGACTTTGGAAATGCTGTTCACCAACACTCGAATGGTTGCGCGTGCGATTCGCGCGGCGGTATAATCTCGATACAAGACCTCGCGGGTCTCGCAGACCCGCGACGTCTAATCACTAGGAGAAAAACTATGCTCGCCGAGCGCGTCGTCTCAACCATCTGCCCGTTTTGCGGCGTAGGCTGCACGCTGGAACTGCACGTTGCAGGCAATCAAATCTTGAAGGCGACCTCGCCGTACAACTCGGTCGTCAATCACGGCAACCTGTGCGTAAAGGGTCGCTTCGGCTGGGACTTCATTTACAATCGGAAGCGCGTGACCGAACCGCTTGTGCGAGCATCGGCACGGCGTGGTGAGCGGGCGACCACAACGGTTGCCCCCGCCGATGATCCGTGGGAACCCGTGACATGGGACGAGGCGCTCGATCTGGTGGCAGCGCGTTTCGTCGAGACGTATCGGCTACATGGGCCCGATGCGCTCGCCGCGTTCTTGTGCGCGAAAGCGACCAACGAAGATAATTACCTCGCGCAAAAGATGTTCCGCGCGCTGTTCCGCACGAACAACATTGACCACTGCACGCGCTTGTGTCATGCCAGCTCCGTGGTGGCGCTGCAAATGGCGATTGGTTCGTCCGCCATGTCGAACACGGCGAGCGAGTGCATCAAGAGCGATGTGTTCATCGTGACTGGCTCCAACACGGCGGAGTCTCACCCGATCATCGCTTTGCAAATGAAAGAAGCGGTGCGCAAGCACGGCGCGAAGTTGATCGTCGCCGATCCGCGCCGCGTCGAGATGGTGGACTTCGCGGAGATTTGGCTCGCGCAGCGGCCGGGCACAGACGTGCCGCTGTTCTCGGCGATGGCGCATGTGATCGTCAAAGAAAAGTTGTACAACGAAGATTTCATCGCGGCGCGCACCGAAGGCTTCGAGGCATACGTCAAGACGCTGGAATCATTCACGCCCGCGTTCGCAGAACTGCTGTGCGGCGTGCCCGCTGACGACATCATCCGCGCGGCGCGGCTGTACGCCAATGCAAAGAATGGCGCGATCTATTGGGCGCTCGGAATCCCCGAACACACGCACGGCACCGACAATGCGCTCGCGCTCGTGCATCTGGCACTGCTGACGGGGCACATCGGACGAGAAGGCACGGGCCTCAATCCGCTGCGCGGTCAGAACAACGTGCAGGGCGCGAGCGATGCAGGCGCGATGCCGTGGCATTTTCCGGGTTATCAGGAAGTGGACAAGCCAGACGTTGTCGCCAAGTTTGCCGCGAAATGGGGCAGCGCGCCGGAGCCGAAACGCGGCTTGACGACGACCGAGATTGTGGCTGCGGCGGGTGATGGACGGGTCAAGGCGATGTTCATCATGGGCGAAAACCCGTTGATGTCGGAACCGAACCTGCACCATGCGGCAGAATGCTTCCGCAAGTTGGAGTTCCTCGTCGTGCAGGACTTATTCATCAACGAGACGGGTGAATTTGCGCATGTGTTCTTGCCGTCGGCGAGCGCGTTGGAAAAAGAGGGCACGTTCACCAACACCGACCGCCGCGTGCAGCGTGTGCGCGAGGTGCTAAAGCCTGTGGGTCAGGCGCGCGCCGATTGGGAGATCATCTGCGACTTGGCTGCGCGCATCGAGCGGAAGTTGGGCGTGACTCGCACGGCGTATTGGGGTTTTGAATCGCCGTCGGAAGCGTTGCAAGAGATGGGAGAACTGGTGCCAGCATACGCGGGCATCACGTATGATCGCTTGGAGGGCGACGGCTTGCAGTGGCCCGTGCCGACGCGCGATCATGCCGGCACGGCGTTCTTGTTTGCCGAATCATTTCCGCGCGGGCGCGGCAAGTTTCACGCGCTCGTCTATCATACTTCGGCTGAGATGCCCGACGCGGACTATCCGCTTTACCTCACGACCGGGCGCGTGCTGTATCAGTGGCACGGCGGCACGATGACGCGCCACTCACACATTGACGACGCCGCGCCAGAGCCATTCGTCGAGATCAATCCTGCGGATGCCGCGCACCTGCGCATCGAAGACGGCGACATGGTGCGCGTCACCTCGCGGCGCGGCGCGATTGAACTGTGCGCGCGCGTGACGATGAAAGCCGTGAAGGGCGTGGTGTTCATCCCGTTCCACTACGCCGAAGCCGCCGCAAACGATTTGACGAACGACGCGCTCGATCCGCGCGCGCTGATTCCGGAGTACAAAGTGAGTGCCGTGCGCGTGGAAACCACCAGCGCAGAGGCAGCGGATATGCCGATGAGATCAAAAGACCTCACAGGTTTTTGAAACCTGTGAGGTCTTTCAATGTCGTAGCACTCAGCCTCACCTCTGCCCTCTTACTTTTGGCGGAGAGAGCAGGCACGACGACTGGGGCACTTTAGTCCTATACCAATCGCCTTGGGCGCATCGCGTCGCAAACAAAAAGACGGCAGATTGTCTGCCGTCCCTTTTTTCAATACTTCAAGACTACTACTTGCGTTTCTTCTTCGCTCGAACTCCTCGTCACCTTCAGGCTGTCCTTTTCCTCGACGTCCTTCAAGCCCATTTCCTTGAAAAATTTGTCGAGACCCTCGAGTTTGCCCGTGAAGGCTTTGGTCTTGTAATGCATCGGGATCACGATGCGCGGCTCCAGTTGGCTGACGACTTCGGCGGCTTGCGCCGCGTTAATCGTCGTCATGCCGCCGACGGGCACCAGCAGCACGTCGAGGTCGGACAGCGCCTCGGCCTGCGCTTCGCTCGGCACATGACCAAGGTCGCCGAGGTGACAAACCTTCAAGTCCTCGAACTCAATGAGATAAATCGTGTTGCTCCCGCGCTCGCTGCCTTTCTTGCTGTCGTGGTAGGAGCCGATGCCCGTGACGAAGATATTGCTGATCTCGTATTCGCCTGGCCCACTGAGCACCTTCGGGTCGCCCGCGACGCGCTGCGGCTGATTGTGATTGTCGTGCGCGTGGCTGACCGTAACGATGTCGGCGCGCGGACGCGACCAATCGTAGCCCGCCTCTTTGCTGAACGGATCGGTGACGACAATGCCCTCACGTCCGCGCAGGCGAAAGCACGAGTGACCCAACCATGTAATCTCCATGTACGAAACCCCACTCTAGAATTTCAGATTTATGATGATAGATTGTAGATTGAAAGCCCTAAAATCTGAAATCTGAAACGACTCTCAGTTCTCCTTGAAGTCAATACCCCACCACTGAGTAGAGCCGTCGTTCAACTGCGTCACCTTAATCGAAACGGGAGGCGAGATTTGCGTATAGTCGCTTCCTGACTTGACGGCGAGGAACACAGTGTACGTACCCGCGCTCATACTGCCAAATTTCGGATCGCTGCTGATTTCGTAATTGCGGTCGCTGCTGCCGTTGATGAAATTTACCGCGCTGGTCGCAACGAATGCACTGCCCGACGACGCGACCAGCACCTTCATGTCGCCGATGAGGTTGTTGTTGCGGTCGCGCACCGTGCCGAACACGCCAAGGCTACCATTGTTGTTGTACGAGCGCTGGCTGACAATGGCGAATTGGTAACTCGGCGCGGGCGTCTTCGTCGCCGTCGGTGGGGGCGGCGGTGGTGGGGGCGGTGGCGGTACGGGCGTGTTCGTCGGTCGGCGCGTATTTGTCGGGATCGGACGCGGGGTGTTCGTCGGCGGCTTCGGCGTGTTGGTCATCGTCGCCTCTGGCGGAACGGGCGGTACCGACGTATCTGTCGGCGTGGTGGTCGCGGTGGGCGTGCTCGTGGACGTGGAGCGCGGCGTGCCAGAAGGCTGGGCTGTCTCGGTGGGCGTTGGCGTCCATGTCGCCGCGAATTGGCGCGTGCGCGTCGGCGTCAGCGTGGCATTTCCCTGCGCGACGACTTGGTTCTGCGCGAACTGCGAGTATGCATAGAACAATGTGAAGCACGCGCACACGAACAGTGTGAGCGCAGCCAGCGCGATGATCACAATACGCAAGCGGTTGTTGCTGGCTTGCAGTTCTTCGACAAACACTTCGGGCGTCGTCGGCTGAGGCGCTTGCATGACTTACTCCTGTCTAAGGCTTGCGCGTGGGCACGCTCGTCGGCTTGGCATTGGCGCTGTCGCCGCGCCACGCCGCGTCGTTCACCAAGCGATAATAAAATTGGCCGTTCTTCTCATCCACCTTCACGCGCAGTGCGGCATTCGGCTGCCCCGCAATCAAGCGCTCACTCGCTTCATTCAAATCGTCAACCCGATCGGCTTCCGACGCATTGGGATAGACCCCCAAACGCGCAGCCAGCAACTGCTGTCGCAGCAGCACCAATTGCGCAAGGTCAACATCTTTTTGCTGCGGCAACGCGATGGCTTGCTCATTGCGCAGCGCGTACAGATTGTCGTATGCCTTCGCCAACTGCGCGCGAATCTCTGTCTCGCTGTCTTCCCATTCGGGCATGATGCTGATACCCAACGCCTTGCGTGCGATGCGGTACTTGAGCGTGAGCCAGTCAACCTGCGCGCGCGCCAGCGCAATCTTCTGCGCCAGCGTCAGTTGGCTTGTCGGCGCATTGTATGCTCGCGTGCGCGCATCGTCTTCCGCGAACAGCGCGTTTGCCAATTCGTTGATCAAGTCGTCGCTCACATGCGTGCCTTTGTCGAGTTGCGCGATCTTCAGCGCGGCGGCTTGCCGCTTGGTCAGTGCGGCATTCACGCTGTCATTCTTCGCAGGCGCTTCGATGGCGGGCAGCGGATCTGGCACGTCGGCGCGTGCGGGTGGCGGTGCGTCGTTCGCGTCCACATAGTTCGCGCGGTCGTCATTCAACTGCGACACTCGCTTGTCGTCTTTGCCGCGCTGTGCTGCTTGTAGCAATTTGCCGAGCAGCATGAAGCGATGCGCGTCTTTCAGGAACGGGCTTTGCACGGCGATGTCGCGCCCCGCATTCAACGCCAAGCCCGCCAGGCTTTGGTCTTTCAGCGCATACAGTGCATTCGCCGCTTGCGCAAGCGATTGCGCGCGCTCATAATCCGACAAAGCGGGACTGAGCGCGAGTGTGTCCATCAGCGCGAGATACGTCTGCCGCGCTTGCGCCACTTTGCTCGCCGCCGTGTAGCGTTCGCCCACGACCAGCAACTCGCCGACGCGCTGACGGTCCGTGAGTCCCGTCGAAAAAATCGTCGCCGCGTACGCCGTGTCAATTTCGCTGCGTGCCAGCATCGTGCTGATTGCTTGCGGCTCGGCGGTGCCCGCGAGCACCGCCAGCGCGGACGGCGCATCAATTTTCAGCGTATCTACTTTAGTCGGGTCGTGCCAACTCGGCAATGCGACCGTAGCACTAGCCGTACTACGGGTGGACAGCACGATGAATGACGCCGCCAACACCACAGCGGCGAGCAACAGGAATGCGGCGCTCACGCCCAGCGCCGCCAGAATCCATCGGCGTGACAGCATAGGCACTCCCTTTGAGGTAAGTCGGGTAGAGGGGTAAGCGTGCGAAAGCAAATGACTTACTCCCGTTCCGCTCCCCCCTGTTCACGGCCACCATATAAAAGCAAACGGGGTACGTTATCCACGCCCCCGTTGCCGCACATTATAAGGTTGAAAAATGGAGAAGGCAAAGTATGGACGGCAGACAATAAACAACAGACCGCGGTTGACGGTCGTCTGCCGTCTGTTGTCAATCGTCGGCCGTCACGCTGATGCGAGCGCCAGCACGTCCGCGCTCACCTCGCGCAGTACGCTGAGCGCAGCGTTCAGCTCGGACTCATGGACGAAGCCCATGTGCCCGATGCGGAGAATCTTGCCCGTCAAGTCGCCCAGTCCGCCGCCGAAGGTCACGCCCAGCTTGAGCGCGCGTCTGCGAATCGTGTCACTGTCCGCACCGTCGGGCATTTTGATCGCGGTCAGTGTTGGCGACGCATCCCGTTCGTTCGCGACCAGCAGTGCGAAACCGAGTTCCGCCACGCCATCGCGCGTGAACTGCGCGACGCGCTGATGGCGCGCATAGACATTGTCCAGTCCTTCGACATCAATCATGCCGAGCGCAACGTCGAGCGCGAAGAAGACAGGCAAGGCAGGTGTGTACGGCGTGAAGCCTTCAGCCAGTCGCTCGCGGTATGGTTTCCAGCTGAAATACGAGCGCGACATCTTCGCCCGCTCCGACGCACGCAGCGCACGTTCGCCAATGGCGACCACCGCTACGCCCGGCGGCGACATCAATGCTTTCTGCGAACCAGTGATCACGACATCTATGCCCCAGGCGTCCATCGCGATTTCGGTCGCTCCGAACGAACTGACGGCGTCCACCATCAGCAGTGCGTCGGATTGCGCGCGCACGACGGCGGCGATTTCGCGCAGTGGGTGCAGCACGCCGGTCGAGGTTTCGTTGTGCGTGACGAGTACCGCTTTCGCATCGGGAAATTGTTTCAAGGCGTCGGCGATGCGCTGCGGCTCGATGCGTTCGCCGGGCGCGAACGTGAGCCGCTCAACTTGCGCGCCGAAGTCTCGTGCAATCTCGGCGAAGCGCACACCGAACATGCCCGCCACGCACGCGATCACACGATCAGCGGGCGACAGTGTGTTGACGATTGCCGACTCCAATCCGCCTGTACCCGAACAACTCAGCAGCAGCACCTCGCCATTCGTCTGTGCAATGGTTTTGAGTCCCGCCACGCAGCGGCGCAGCAGCGCGCTGAACTCCGCGCTGCGATGATCAATCATCGGCTTCGCCATCGCCGCGAGCACTTCGGGCGGCAGCGGTGTCGGGCCAGGGATTCGCAAATTCATAAGTGCCTCCAACTCGAGCGTTCATTCATGCGCAGATGATAAACGTGCGGCGCTCAGTCGTCAATAGTTGTATGCGAGCCATGCGTGATGTATTATGGGCGCAATGAGCAATGCCGAGTCATCCGTTGCTGCTCTCGCGCGCTATCGTCCGTGGTTCTATGCGGCGGCGATTTACAATCTGCTGTGGGGTGCGCTCAATATCTTCTTTCCGAATTGGATATTTCAATTGATCGGGATGTCACTCGGCAGTTATCCGCCTGCGTTGTGGCAAGTCGTCGGCATGTTCGTGCTGGTGTATGCGCCCGCCTACTGGTGGGCGGCTCGTCATCCCGAACGACATGCACATCTGATTGCGGTTGGCTTGCTCGGCAAAGTGTTGGGTCCGATTGGTTTCATCTGGGCAGCCGTCACGGGCCAACTACCGCTCGCGTTCGGACTCGTCAATCTGACGAACGACGTGATTTGGTGGCTGCCGTTCGCGCTGTACCTGCGCGACGCGGCGCGTCTGCGAGGCGGCTGGGCGGTGCTGCTGCGGGGAGAATAGGTCGCCCGAATCTTTGCGCTCCGATTCAGACTCCAGTAGAATCGCATTCGATGATTGCTTCACGCAATAGTCACGAGCCGACTGACGAAATGCTCGCGGCACGAGTGGCTCGTCACGACAGCAATGCGTTCGCGGCGTTGTACGACCGCTACGCGCGTATGGTGTACGTGCTGGCGGCGCATATGCTTGGACCCAGCGACGCGGAGGAAGCGACGCAGGAAATTTTCATGCGCCTGTGGAACAAGGCAGCGCAGTTCGACGCGACGCGCGGCTCGTTCGCTGCTTGGTTTATGACTATTGCGCGTCATTACGTGCTGGACGAAGTGCGGCACCGTCGGCAGCAGCCAACCTACTGCGCAGACGACATTGACCAGTTGATCGCGACACCGCGCGACGACGTTGACATCGCAGAGCAAGCGTGGCTGAGTCAGTGCGGCGCAGCGGCGCAGCGTGCGCTTGCCGACTTGCCGCCCGAACAAAGGCGCGTGATCGTGCTCGCGTACTTCGGCGGAATGAGTCAGTCCGAGATCGCGCAGTCGCTTGCTGTGCCGCTCGGCACCGTGAAGAAACGCATTCGACTCGGCGTACGAAAGTTGCGCGCGGCGTTGCGCGCGCAAGGTTTGCTGCCAGCGCTCGAGCTTGGATCCAGCACGAGCAAAAAATAGTATCATTCAATGAGAGATTGTATGTCTTGCGATGTAATTCGCGAATTGTTGGAAGCGTACGCGCTCGACGCGCTCGATGCGGACGAGCGCGCGCAAGTTGACGCGCACCTCGCGTCATGCGCTGAGTGTGCGCGTGTGGCGCGTGAGTGCGCCGACGCGAGCGCAATGCTGCCGCAAGCGTTGGCGTATGCCTCACCTATCGAGTTACCGGCATCGCTCAAATCGCGCGTGATGCAATCCGCGCAAGCCACATCCACGCGCGCGCGAGTCCGCACACGAATCAGCATCGCGCCGCGCCAATGGTCAGCATGGTTGAATTGGCGCACGCTCGGCTTCGCGGTGGCTGCGCTCTTGATGATCGTCGCGTTCGCGTGGGCGTTCCAGTTGAACACCGCGCTCGCGCAGGAGCGCGCGCTGCGCGCCGAGTACGCCAACCTCGTTGGCCAGCAAGAGACCGTGTTGGAAGTGATTGACTCACCGAAGACGATCAAAGTGCTTCTCAAATCGCCAACGGGCACACCATCATACGGCAAATTATATACCCGCCCTGATCTGTCCGACGTCGTCGTGATGGCAGCGCGATTGCGCCAACCTGCCGATGGGCAATCGTATCACCTGTGGCTATCGCAGCAAGGACAACTGCGCGATGTCGGCGCACTGAATGTCAACGCGCAAGGCTTCGGCATCATCGTCTTCAATGCGGGCAAAAACGCGCCCACCTACGACGCCGCACGCCTCCTCCTCCAGCGCGACGGCGCAAGCGCGTCCGATGGCCAAGTTATCCTCTCATGGGACGCGGCGAAGTGAAGTAACCAGTGAACGCTCAGTAGTGGACAGTGAATGGCCGTGCATGACTGTTGACCGTTGACTGTTCACTGGTCACGGTTGACTGATAAGCAGGGATCCGATCCTCCTCCTCACCCGTAACAATCAATAGCCGCAAATATTCTTCGGTTGAGGAGGAGAGCATGTCCCGACGCGCGTTTGCCGTAATCGTTTTGCTCGCGCTCGCGTTGATTGTCATTGGTTGCGCACCCGCCGCGCCATCAACGTCTGCACCACCCGCGAACACGCAAGCCGCCGCGCAACCGACAACTGCGACCGCGACGACCGCATCCGCGGTTGCACTGCAGCCGTGTGATGCTGGCGCATTGACCGTCAGCCAATTGCAGCCCTCGCCGCCGACCACGCCCGCGCTGACGATTGCGCCAACTGTCGCGCCCACGCTCGACCCGAGCGCGCCGACGCCGACGGCCCGTCCGCCGACAGCGACACCTCGTCCCGCGCCACAGACCGATCGCGTCGGCTTCCCCGATGGATTCCAGACACAATTCAAATTTCTGTTCGTCTCGGATCGCGTGGCGACGAAACAGGTGCGCTTGGTGTGCGGCAACGACATCGCCGCGTCCGCCAAACCCGGCGACGCACTGCCGTTTGGCAGCGTGCTCATCTTCGAGTCGTGGCGGCCGAAGGAAGACGCGCAGGGCAATGTGATCAAAGATGCGAACGGCCACCTGATCCGCGACACGCTGACGACCATTTTCGTGATGCGCAAAGAGAAAGGTTTCGGCGAGGCGTATCAAGGTCTACGCAATGGCGAGTGGGAATACGTCGCCTATCGGCCTGACAAAACAGTGGCGACGGCGCCTGCCAACACGGCCAACTGCGCTTCGTGTCACTTGGCCGCGAATCAGACGGACTTTATCATACGCACCGACTTGTGGCGCTCCAAAGATCATTACGGCCAATCGCCGCAGACGGGCCCGAACGAAGTTGCCGCCGCCAGCGTCGCGTTCGCGCCGACCACTCTCACCGTCAAAGTCGGCACCAGCGTCAAGTTCAGCAACGGCGACGACATTGATCACAACGCCACCGCGAGCGACGGCTCGTTCAACTCTGGCACGATCAAGCCGAATGGCAGCTTCTCGTTCGCGTTTAACAAGGCGGGCACGTACAACTACGTCTGCTCGATTCATCCTGAGCAGATGACGGCTAAAATCGAAGTCAAAGAGTAGAAATCTTCTTCTCCAAAATCAACACGCCGCAACATTCAAGGTCGCGGCGTGTTGTGTTCCCATGAGGAGACCCGCGAGGTCTCAGAGACCTCGCGGGTCTTATGCTGTCGGCGCGTTGTACGGAATCATGCTCTCCTGTTCGTTCGCGTCGGTGCGCGCGACGATGGCCATCGCGATCTCCGTCTGACTCAGGTTGACGGGTTGATGCGGCACGTTCGGCGCGATCAACACGAAGTCGCCTTCCTTGGCGATGATGGAGTGCTCCAACTTGGGACCGAAGCGCGAATCAATCTCGCCCCTCAAAACGTAAATAGCCGTCTCGTAGCCGTTGTGGACATGCGGGATGGCTGCACCGCCCGGCGGAATGACGATCAGATTGAGCGAGATGGCTTGCGAGCCGACCGTCGCGCCCGAAATACCGAGTTAGTACAGCAAGTGCTGCTTCGACATGATTTCTTCCGTCGGGCGCACAACCACCAATCCGTCCGTGCGCGAACCCAACTCATGCGTGCGCATCTGGTGATTGTTGCTTGAGTTCACAGCCTCCAACTGTTGGAATGTTTCGATTATGGTTCAAGGTCATGTCGAGTGCGAAGCCATGCATTCGCAATTGACCACGCACACGCTCTGCGTTATAATGTCGGCAGTTCCACCAGAATTGAAAATCCCGTTGGGCCTAGAAGCCCTTAAATGCAGCGTAACATGCGCTGCATTTAAGGGCTTCTCTATTTTCGACATGTTCAATCTGATTGCACTCGGCCTGTTGATGGGTGTCACCTTCGCCGTGCCGCCGGGCGTCGTCTCGGCGGAGACACTGCGGCGCGGCGTGGCGCGCGGATTCCGCGATGCGCTTGGCGTGCAGCTCGGCTCCCTGATCGGCGATGCGACGTATGCGCTGCTGGCGCTCGGTGGGCTGGCCTTCATCGTGCAGCAGCCCATTACGGAGGGTGTGCTCGGCATTCTTGGCTCTGGCTATTTGCTTTATATCGCAGTGAACGGGCTGAAGCAGTATTGGGTCCGCGCGAACGGTGCGACGGCGCCAGTCGCCGACTCGCAGGCGAGCGCGTTCCGCACGGGCGCGATGCTCTCGCTCACGAATCCTTGGGCAGTCGGTTACTGGCTCGCGCTCGGCAGCACGTTGGCATCGGCCGGCGTGACCGCCTCTCAGAGCGACGCTGCGGTCTTCTTCGCGAGTTTCTTTGCCGTGTGTGTCGCATATGCATTCGCCGCCGCGCTGCTGGCTGGCTTCACGCGACGTGTCTTCTCGGCGTCGTCTGCGCGTCTCGTCTCGCTCGCGTGCAGCGTGGTTATCGGCGCGCTCGGTCTCGCATTCGGCGCGCGCGTGCTGGCGCTGTGGCTGGCGACGTGAGCCTGACCGCGCGCGATGCCACAATTGACGATGCCGATGCGATTGCACGCATTTACAACGATGGCATCGCCGATCGCATCGCCACATTCGAGACGCGCCTGCGCACGGCGGACGACATTCGCACGTGGTTCGACGGTGCGCATCCGATTGTGGTGGCGACGAACGGCGACGACGTGATTGCGTTCGCAGCAACGTCAACCTATCGTCCGCGCGAATGCTATGCGGGCATCGCCGAGTTCTCGGTATATGTCGCACGCGAGGCGCGCGGGCGCGGTGCGGGCCGCGCCGCGATGGATACGCTGTTGGAGCGTGCGGCACAGCGCGGATTTTGGAAACTGGTGTCGCGTGTGTTCGTCGAGAATGTTGCAAGCCGTGGGCTGCTGAACACGCTTGGCTTTCGTGAAGTCGGCACGTATCAGAAACACGCGCAACTGGACGACGTGTGGCGCGACGTGGTAATCGTCGAGAAGTTGATTCAAGAGAATCTGACTTGACAGAATTAGCATCCTGAGCGGAGTACTGCGTTCCACTCCGCTCAGGATGCTTACTCGTAACAAGTGATCAAATTTCATTCATAGAAAGGAAAGAGGCGATGAGTGTAAAAGAATGGGCAACGCCGGGACTGCCACCGCTCGACTTGTCGGGCGAGAAGTCGGCGCGCACGTTGGAGTCGGCAAAGGATGTGCTGTCGTTTGTGAAGTCCGAGAAGTTGGCGATTGTGGATTTGAAGTTCGTGGACCTGCCGGGCATGTGGCAGCACTTCAGCCTGCCCGCCGTCGCGCTCGAAGAAGATTTGTTCGGCGACGGCATCGGCTTCGACGGCTCCAGCATTCGCGGTTATCAGGCGATCCACGAAAGCGACATGCTGCTCGTCGGCGACGCGAGCACCGCAGTAGTTGACCCCGTCGCGCAGATTCCGACTTTGAGCATCACCTGCAACGTGTTCGATCCGATCTCGCGCAAGCCGTACACACGCGACCCGCGCTTCATCGCGCAGAAGGCTGAAACGTACTTGCGCGATAGCGGCCTGGCTGACATCGCGTATTTCGGGCCCGAAGCCGAGTTCTTTGTCTTCGACAGCGCGCGCTTCGATCAGAATCAGTACAGCGGCTACTACTTCATTGACGGCGAAGAAGCCGTATGGAACATGGGGCGCGACGGCGGCAAGCCGAACTCTGGCTATCACATGCGCAACAAGGAAGGCTACTTCCCGGTCGCCCCGCTGGATTCGCTGCAAGACCTGCGCTCCGAAATTATCCTGCGCCTGATCGCCGCCGGAGTGGACGTGGAAGTGCATCATCACGAAGTGGGCGGACCCGGCCAATGCGAAATTGACATGCACTATGGCGCGCTGACGAAGATGGGCGACAACTTGCTGATGTACAAGTACGTCGTCAAGAATGTCGCGCGTGCGCACGGTAAGACCGCCACGTTCATGCCCAAGCCAATCTACGGCGATAACGGATCTGGCATGCATTGCCATCAGAGTTTGTGGAAGGACGGCAAGAATCTGTTTTCCGATCCGAACGGCTACGCTGGCATGTCGCAGTTCGCGCTGTGGTACATCGGCGGTCTGCTCAAACACTCGCCTGCGCTGCTCGGCTTGTGCGCGCCGACGACGAACTCGTATCGCCGCCTCGTGCCCGGCTACGAAGCCCCGGTCAATCTCGTCTATTCAAAGCGCAATCGCAGCGCGGCAGTGCGCATCCCCGTGTACTCGTGCAACCCGCCGACCAAGCGCATCGAGTATCGCCCACCAGACGCAACATGCAATCCATACCTCGCGTTTTCGGCGATGCTGATGGCGGGACTCGACGGCATCGAAAACAAAATTGATCCCGGCGAGGCGATGGACATTGACCTGTACGAGTCTGAAGAAGGCAAGCACGTCAAGCAAGTGCCCGGCTCGCTCGATCTCGCGCTCAAGGCGCTCGAACACGATCACGAATTCTTGTTGAAGGGCGGCGTATTCACGCCCGACCTGATCGAGACGTGGCTCGACTACAAACGCAAGAAAGAAGTGGACGCGGTGCGCCTGCGTCCGCATCCATATGAGTTCTTCCTGTATTACGACGCGTGAGATCGGACTCGCAACGGACAAACGGCATGTGTGACGACGGATCCGTTTGTCTGTTACCCACCCGTGATCACTGGTGCGCAAAGTAGGGGCGCAACATGTTGCGCCCTTATTGTTTTGCGACCGACATTTGCATTGCGTTAGAATGAACGGCAATGACGACTCGAACCGCACGCACCCATCGCAAATCATCCGATCTGCACGCCGAGCTGGAGGCGCTGCGCGAGATCGGACGCGCACTCAGCGCGGCGCACGACGTGCAAGCCACACTGCAAGCCATCAGCAAGACGACGGCGAATGTGATGCACATGGACTCGTGCTCCATCTATCTGCTCGACAAATCGCAGCGCGCGCTCATCTTGAAAGCGAGCACGGGCTTGGCTCGAGCCGCGCTCGACCACGCGCGGCTCGAGCTGGGCGAAGGCATCACCGGCTACGCCGCGCAGCACGGCGAGCCTGTCGCCGTGCGCGATGCGGCGCGCGATCCTCGCTTCAAGTATTTGCCCGAAACGAAAGAGATGAAGTACAAATCGCTGATGGCGGTGCCGCTCATCAGCCAGGGCAGCATCATCGGCGCGATGAACGTGCAGACCGCGCGCTACCATCAGTACACGCAGCCTGAGATTGAACTGTTGTCTCTGATTGGTGAACTGGCTGCGGGCGCGCTCGAAAGGGCCGTGCTGCACGATCAAATGCAGCGACAGATTCAGGAACTCTCGACGCTGGCGCAGGTCAGCAAGACGGTGACCGCACCGCTCTACTTCGAGGAGATGTTGAGCCTCGTGTGTGAGATGGCGGCGCAGATCATGCGCGCACGCGCGAGCGCGCTGCTGTTGTATGACCGCGAGCGCGACGAGTTAGTGATGCGCGCCTCGCACGGTTTGAGTCGCGCGCACGCGGATAGCTCGCCACTGCAAGTGCACAACAGCCTGACGGGCCGCGTGGTGATGAGCGGTCAACCCGTCATGGCGCGAGACTTGCGCCGCGATCCGCTGTATCGCAATCAAGAATTGGCAGAGCAGGAAGGCTTGCGTGCGTTTCTGGCTGTGCCGCTTGTCGTGCGCGACAAGACCATCGGCGCGTTCAATTGCTACATGGGCAGCGTGCACGAGTTTTCGCCGAAAGAGATCGAGTTGTTCTCGACGCTCGCCAATCAGACTGCGCTCGCCATCGAGAATGCGCACCTCGTCATGAACAACGTGCTCGTGCGCGAGATGCATCATCGCATCAAGAACAACTTGCAAATGGTGGCAATGTTGTTGCGCTTGCAGTTGCACAGTGGCGGCGAGATTTCGCCTCGCGAGGTTTTGCATCAGACCGTCAACCGCATCTTGAGCATCGCCGCTGTGCACGAGGCGTTGTCGCAAGAAGGCTTCCGACTCATCAACGTGAAGTCGCTGATCCAGCAAGCGGCGCACATGGCGACGCAGAACATGTTGCGACCCGATCAGCACATACAGGTCACGATTGACGGCGACGAGATTCGGCTGCCCTCACAACCCGCGACCACGCTTGCCATCGCCGCCAACGAGTTGATCCAGAATGCTCTTGAGCACGGGTTCGCAAGTGCGTCAGTTGGAACTGTGCGCGTTCAATTGCGTGAAGACGAGAAAAGCATCGGTCTGAGCGTTTGCGATGACGGTGCGGGCTTGCCTGAGCATTTTCAGATTAACAGCAGCCTCGGCTTGCAGATCGTGAATGCGCTTGTGGTGGAAGACTTGCGCGGCGAATTCACGGTGCGTGCGAACGATGAGCGCGGCACAATCGCAAGTGTGACCATCCCGAAACAAACCGCGAATGCCAACGGTTCAGCGGAAATCGGCTGACCCGATTTGTGGTGTTCTATTGTCCGTCGAGCCATGTCAATTCCGGAGATACACAAACGATGCGCGTTTTGATTGCCGACGACGAAGCGATGATCCGCATGGGCTTGCGCGCGATGTTGAACGACGCGGGGCACGAAGTCGTCGGCACGGCGACCAACGGCGGCGATGCAGTCCGACTTGCGCAGTCGCTCAAGCCCGACGCCATCATCCTCGACATCAAGATGCCGGAGATGGACGGACTTGTCGCCGCGCGACAGATCATGGCGCAGCAGCCGACGGCGATTGTGATGCTCACGGCGTACAGCCAGCGCGAGTTGGTCGAGCAGGCGAAGGCGGCAGCCGTGTTCGCATATCTCGTGAAGCCTGTCAAAGAAGAGATGCTCGCGCCGACGCTCGAACTCGCGCGTGCGCGCTTTGAGGAATGGCAGCAGCTGCGCGACGAAGTGGCTGACGTTCAGGAGAGCCTCGAAGCGCGCGACATCGTGGAGCAAGCGAAGCGGGTGTTGATGCAGCAAGCGGGTTTGAGCGAGCGGCAGGCGTTCCTAAAAATCCATCATCGCAGCCGCGAGCGCCGCGCACCGATGCGAAAAGTAGCCGAGGAGATTTTGCGACGAGTGAAGGTTGAAGATTGAGGGATGAAATCATCCAGCAACGCTAAAACCGACAGAGACGAAGAAGGCGGAAGGATATTCAATCATCCTTCCGCCTTCTACTTGCCTGCTTCCGCTTGAGCCGCCAGGGGGTCGAACCCTGAACCCACAGCTTAAAAGGCTGTTGCTCTGCCGATTGAGCTAGCGGCTCCTGCGCTGCGAATTGATTATACGAGAGCGTGCGCGTGCGGTCAAAAGTTAGTCGCGCGGCACCGCGATGACGACGACGCCGTGCGGGTCTGCGGCGACCTTGAGTGTGTGCAGCAATTCGCGCTTGTCTGGATCAATAACCGATAGCGTGGCATCGTCATGATTGATTGCGTACAGCAAGCCTGTGGGGCCAAATGAGAGATGAAAGGGGCCTACGCCGGTCGGAATCGTCGCGAGCACTTTACGCTGTGCCGCGCTGACGAGAATGAGTCCGCGTGCGCCACGATCAGAATACCAGAGTGTGTCGCCGTTTGGCGGCAGAAACAGCCCGTCACGGAACTGCTTGACCGAGTGGAACGGATAGATGCCGAGCGGCATGAGGTCTTTGATTTGATGGGTCGTGTAATCAAAGATCACCACATACGGATCAATGTCCGCGTCGCTGCGGATAAAACCCGACGACGTGACCCACACCTCGTTGCGGTCGCGGCGGAACGTGATGTCGTGCGAACCATGCGGAAAGTACATCAACTTATCAATCACTTCGCGCTTGAGCCGATCAATGATGACCAGCCCACGATATTTGATCGTCGTCGCCCAAATTTGATTACCGTCGGGCGAGATTGCGAGGTCGTGCTGCGGCGAGTCAAGTCGGATCAGGTCCACGCCGCGCCAATCGCTCGTGTCAATGATCGAGATGAATTCAGCCGCTTCCTGCGTGACGTAGATGAACTTGTCGTCGGGTGCCCATGACAAATCGTGGGGTTGACTGCCGACGCGCACACGCGCCGTCTCGATGAGCGTCTGTGTGTCAATGATCGAGACTGTCGCATTGTGGCGACTAGCGACGGCGACCCAGCGCGCATTGTTCGACACGCTGATGTTGTGCGGGAAGTTGCCGACGGGAATCGCCGTCACGAAGCGCGGCGGCTCGCCTTGATAAACGTGCACCGCGTTCGTGCGCTCGGATGCGATGAAGATGCGCGCTTCGGTGGGAATGGCTGTGGCAGTCGCGGTGGCAGTCGCGGTAGCAATGGCAGCAGCGCGAGTCGCGGTGGAATCAGGCCGCAGCGTCGGCGTGGGCGTCCACGTCGGCACAGACGTGTGTGTTGGGCGGCGCGTCGGCGTGCTGTCGAGTTGTAGAGCCGGTGCCACTTCGAGCGGAGCGATAGCCAGCCGCGCCGCGTACATCCCAATGGTGAGCACGATGACTGACAAATAGAGCAGTCGTGTTTTCATTCACCTTTATCCGACAAGAGTTACGGATACATCTTCTCCAACATGCGCGGATACGCGATCGCTTCACGCAAATGATGGATGCCGCAAAGCCACATGACGGTGCGCTCCACACCAAGACCGAAGCCGACGTGCGGCACGCTGCCAAAACGGCGCAGGTCGAGATACCACGAATACGCTTCACGCGGCAGATGATGTTCCTCGATGCGTTTCTCCAGCAACTCCAGATTGGCTGTGCGCTCACCGCCGCCGATGATCTCGCCGTAACCTTCGGACGCGAGCAGGTCGGCGCTGAGCGAGAGGTCTGGCCGCTGCGGGTCCACTTCCATGTAAAATGCTTTGACGGCCGCGGGGTAATGATGCACGAATACTGGCTTGTCGAAGCGCGATGAGATTGCCGTTTCCTGCGGCGAGCCGAGATCGTCGCCGGGGGTGATGTGCACAGAGTCGTCGGGCTGCGCATTGAGCCACTGCACTGCGTCGTCGTAGTGAAGGCGCGGGAACGGCGGCGTCACCGCTTCAAGCTTCGCCGTGTCACGCTCCAAGACTGTTAAATCTTCCTTGCGCTCGTCGAGCACGCACGCGACTATGTGCGAGACGAACTGCTCTTCAAATTGCAGCAAGTCGTCCAAATGCGCATAGCACCATTCGGGTTCCACCATCCAGAACTCGGTGAGGTGTCGGCGCGTCTTGGATTTCTCGGCGCGGAAGGTTGGCCCAAAGCAATACACGCGGCCAAGTGCGGCGGCGTTCGCTTCGTTGTAAAGCTGGCCCGACTGCGTAAGGTAGGCCGGCTCGCCGAAGTAATCCACTTCAAAAAGCGTGCTCGTGCCTTCGACGGCGTTGGGCGTGAAGATGGGCGTATCCACATTGATGAAGCCGTGCGAGTCCAAGAATTCACGGATGGCGCGAATCACCGTCGCACGCACACGCAGGATGGCGGCGGGCCGCGCGTGCCGAATCCACAGATGACGATTCGCCATCAAGAACTCGACGCCGTGCTCTTTGGGCCCGATCGGATAATCTTTCGCGAGTTGAACGATGTTCAATTCGCTCACAGCCAACTCGTAACCACCCGGCGCACGCTTGTCCTCGCGCACTTCACCCGTCACCTCGACCGCCGACTCCTGCGTCACGTTGCGCGCACGTTGAAACACGTCAGGTGCGACCGACTTCTCGAATGCTGTTGCCTGAATCAGTCCGGTGCCGTCGCGCACTTTCAAAAATTGCAGACGACCTTTGTCGGTCTTGTCCGCGAGCCAGCCTTTAATCGTGACCGTTTCGCCAATGTGCTTCGCGATGTCTTGGATGTAAGCCGTTATCATGCTTCAACTCTTCCGCTGATTGAATTTCTGCGCTTCAATGGCCGCGCGGGCAATCAGGTCGTGCCAAAGCGCGAGCGTCTCGATGCCCCGTTCCGTGGCTACTCGTTCTACTTCTGCCAAATCAATTTGCGCTGCTTGCGCATCACCGAACGCGAAGATCAGCATTTGTTGAATGTCATTAGGATGTCTGCTTGAGCGGCCCTCCGCCCACGCGCGTAATTTCCCGATAATGATATCGGTCGGCTGCGCGCACCATGCCTCAAACGATTGGCCCTGGTCGTCAGTAAACGTCTGGCGGATGCGTCGCGCAAAAGCGGGTTCGTAAGCCACGTCATATGTCAGCGGCACGAGGTCCACCTTGATACCTTCAGTCGTGTCAATGATGTTAAACATCACACCGAGTTCGATTGAGTTGCGAATCATTTCCGCGTCAGCATAATAGCGCGGCGGCGGGAACCGCGCCACGAGCGCGTCAATGTGTTCACGCTTCAGAGCCACTAACATATCAATATCAAACGTAACACGCGTCAGTCCGAATACCTGTGCGCCAAATGCGCCGACAATCATGTATGGAGCGCCGATCTCTTCAAGCACCTTGACGACTTGGAAGTAAAACGATAACGCACTCATTCGCGTTTCCATCGAACATTGGTGAAATGAGTCAGTACTCTCATGTTCAGTTCGGCCACGGGCATCTGAGGAAAGCGTCGACGCAAAGCGCCACGAAACGCCGCCATCGCAAAGGCGCGCGCATTCATGGCCGTCAGAATACGTTGTGCCGGAGAAATATCAGCGGTGATGCGCAGTTGTATGGGGTCAACGGGATCAAGTCCGCGCACCAGTTCAATAATGGCTGCACGATCCATAGACTACTGCCTACTCGACCGCTGCTTCAAGCGCATGATGCGCTGGTATGACTGCTCGATACGCTCGCCACTGATTCGCTTCTGCTGCACGAGCGATTGAACCGTACTGATCGCACGCGCGGCCGCATTCGGATCAAAGTCGAGATTGTTGGCGAAGGCGAGGATATCCACGCCGGCGTTGATCGCCGATTCAATCGCGTGCTCGAAGCCGTAGTACTTCGTGATCGCGCGCATCTGCATGTCGTCCGACATGACCACGCCATCGTAGCCCAACTGGCCGCGCAAGATGCCGGCGATTGTCTTGTTCGAGAGTGTGGCTGGCACTTGCGGATCGAGTTTAGCGTTGAAGATGTGCGCGGTCATCACCACGTCCGCCTCGCGTGCGGCGATGATCTGCGCGAACGGCTCCAATTCTTTGTGCGACCACGTTTCCGTCACGTCCACGAACCCGAGATGCGAATCGTCGCGCGACGAGCCGTGACCCGGAAAATGTTTGAGCGTGGTGAGCACGCTTTGCGCGCGATGCGCGGCGATCCATGCACGCGCGTGCGCCGTCACGCTGGCGGGGTCGGACGAAAAACTGCGCTCGACCTTGCCGATGATCGGATTTTCGGGATTGACGTTCACATCCACGGCAGGCGCGAGATTCAAGTTGATATTCACATCAGCCAGCGTGCGCGCGGTCAGCTCTGCGACTGCGCGCGTCTGGGCGAGATTGTTCTGCGCGCCAAGCGACTGCGCCGATGGAAACGGCGGGAAGCCATACTTCTCTTTCAGCCGATTCACCTTGCCGCCTTCTTGATCAATACCGATTAGCAATGGCGTGGCTGTCAGCTGCCGCAATGAATTGTTCAGAGATTTGAGCTGCTGCGCCGACTGCACATTGCGCACGGGCGAATCGAGTTGCTGATCGCGCTCGAACAGCAACACACCGCCAATCTTGCGCTCGCGAATGTCGCGCACAATCGGGTTGCGCTCGTCGAGCACGAGTCCGCGAAAGCCGACCATCACCATCTGCGCGATCATCTCGGCAAGGCTCGCCGCTGCCGACGATGAGCCTGACGCTTCTGAACTGCGCGTGGATGCGGCGAGAGTTGGACTTGGTGTTTGCGCGGGCGTATTTGACATTGGCGGCGGCGTGCTTGACGATGCTGAATTGCAACGGCTTAGTGCAAACGCCGCGAGTGCGCTGCTGCTCAATGCCAGAAACGCGCGGCGCGAAAGCAAACGTGCGATGATGATCCTCCAGAATGCGAGGGGCGCAACCGGTGCGCCCCGACGAAGTGCGGCGTGATTATACTCAAGTCGTGCGCTTACCTCAAACAGAGTTTTACCTGCGCGAACACTGCGTCGAACATCTCGCGCGTGAGTCGTCCCGTCTGCGTGTTCTGGCGGCTGGGATGGTAACTGGCAATGAGCGTGTACGGTCCGACACGCGAGTGCGCGCCGTGCGCGAATTGCGGCTTGCGTCCTTCGACGGCGTCGTATCTATGCCGCTCAGGGAGCAAACCCATCTGCGCGAGCGTGACCAGCGTGTTGTCAAACGCGATCTTGCCGAGCAGCAGGATTACTTGAACGTTCGTAAGCAACTGCAAATGCTGCACGAGGTACGGACGACAGGTTGCGATTTCCTGCGGCGTGGGCTTGTTGTCAGGCGGCGCGCAGTGCGCGGAAGCCGCGATGTACATGTCGGTCAGCATCAGTCCGTCCTCTTTGTGCAGTGAGGTTGGCTGATTGGCGAAGCCTGCGCGGTACAGAGCGGGCGTGAGAAAGTCGCCAGAGCCGTCGCCCGTGAACATGCGCCCCGTACGGTTCGAGCCGTGCGCGCCGGGTGCGAGTCCGACCATCAGCACGCGCGCGTGCGGGTCGCCGAACGACGGCACAGGCTTGCCCCAGTAATCCCATTCGCGATACGCCGCGCGTTTCTCCCGCGCGATGCGTTCACGATAGGCGACCAGTCGCGGACAGAGGGTGCAGGTGATGATGGCGCGATTAAGTTGGTTGAGTTGGATGGTTGGCTGGTTGGTTTTCATGTGATCCGAACAGAAATGGAGACGTCACGCAGACGTTTGGGCACGAGCAGCCGCATCATCTCCCGATCATCCGCATTGAACGCGCGAGTCACGACCAGCGTGAGCAAATACGCTAACAGCGACAATGGAATCACAAGCAGAAACGACCAGCCGCTGAATCCTAACCAACCAGCCAACCATCCAACAACCAAACTCATCGTCACCGCCGCCAGCACGGGTCGCCATAACAAGCTCAGCCAGTCCACTCTGCCGACGTGTCTCCGAATGCCGATGTAGAACGGGATGAGCAACACCAACTCCGAAAGAATCGTAATCACCGCCGAGGCGCGATAGCTGAACAGCGGGATGAAGATCAGGTTCGCGCCGATGTTGAACAGCGCGCCGACGATAAACGCCTTCGTCAAATAGCGCTGCTGATTGACGGCGATCAGCACGTAATGGGTGACGTTGTTGATAAACGAGAGCGGCAGGAAACCGATGATCAGTCGCAGTGCGACAGCCGACTCCGGCAAGTATGCGCTGCCGCCAAACACTTCGATGATGAAGTCGGCATAAACGAACGAGAGCACCATCAGCGGCAGCGATAGCATGACGAGGTACTTCAGCGATTTCAGATACGCTTTCATCAGCGCGTCGGGTGCGCCGGCGGCGTAGCGCGACAGCACGGGGAAGAGCGCAATGGTAAACGTGGATGGCAGGATGTTCAACCCATCGAGATACTTGTACGAGGTCGTGTACCAGCCGACTGCCAGATCGCCTTTCAGCGGCTGCAACATCAGCACGTCCACGCGATTGAATGCGCGCTGGAGCAGGTCGTTGATCATGAGCGGATACGACGTGCCCAACATGCCGCGTCCCAACTGCGGATCGAACTCGAAGCGCGGCACGAAAAATCTTGTGATGAACAAATAGAGCAGCAGGCCGAGTGTCACCACATTAACAAATATGTTTGCCGCCGACAGCCCGACGAAACCCAAACCCGCGAGCAGCACGATTACGCCGGCCGTCACCTTGAGCAGCGTGGTCACGACGGTGATCGCGGCGGGATATTCCATCTGCTCGTGCGCGTAGAAGACTGAACTGAGCGCGCCTGCGAGCGCACTCGGCACGAGGCTGATCGCGAGCAGAACGATGGCGAGCGTCGTGTCGTCGCTCAGTCCCGCGAAGGTACGGTATTCCAACAAGAACAGGACGAGTAATGGCACGAGCGCGGCCAGCAGCACGAAGCGCATCACAATCGTGTTCGATAGATAGCGATTGGCAATCGCGCGGTCGCGTGAGACCTCGCGCGTGACGAGTGTGCTGAAGCCAAAGTTGATGAAGATGTCGCAATACGTGATGACGATAATGGCGAAGGCGTACTTGCCCGCGTTCTCCACGCCCAACAGGCGCAGCATGAACGCGGCGAACACGGTATCAATCGCCTTGTTGAGCAGCGCGGTTGCCATCGGCAGTGCAGAATTTTTCAGCACGCGCTGCGCCGAGCGTTCGTGCGTCTGCTCGCGATAGACTCTACCCCATACCCAGTAGCCCGCCAGCAGCATCAGCGCCATCACCGCGAAGAACGACAGATACAAGCCCACGCGGAACGAGAGCGGATTGTATTTGAAGTGAATCGAATGCTGGCCCGCGGACAGGTGCACGGCGCGGAAGTTGCCATCGGCCCGATAGATGTTTGTGCCTTGCTCAAGCGCACCATTCGACGAGTCGAACGCCTGCCAGCCGTCAGAGTAGGCATCACCTAACACGAGCCACGATTCACACACGACATTCGTGACGACAATCACATCATTGGCCACGCGACTCGTCACGGCTGCGCCCGGCGGCAATTCCTGCTTACAGGTTGAACTCGCTTCGAGTGGTTCAACGCCTTCAAGCAAAACCAGCTTTGAAGGATCAAGACTTTTCAGTTGCGATATATCACGCAACACAGCCGCATCGCGCACGATGAACGCGCGCGGCAGCACACGTTCGTTCTCATAGATGTTGATCTCGCCCGCATAGACTTTCGTAAATTTCGGATCATCAATCGTCTGCGTGGTGAGCACGTACTTCACATTCGCCAGATCGAGTAGCGCGGAGTCGAGATTGCACGGACAGTAGAGCGGCGCGATGCGGTTGTAGATGAGTTCGCCTTGGCCTTCGATTAGGTTCATCCAATCGGCATATTGCTTCGGGATAATCGAGTCGTAGCCGCGCACGTCTTGCAAGCCGTACAACATGCCGACGTTGGCATTGAACGTCTTCTCGCCGCTCGCGTCAAGTGTCGTGATGCGGAAGAGCGATGTGTCCTGCTCAAGAAACCGCACGGCGGGTGGCGTGAATGTGAGCAACTGCGGGTCGGCAGAGGTATAAAAGCCGAAGCCGAATACGAACAGGTCGGTCACGAGAATAATGACAGCGATGAGCAATGAGCGATGAGCGATGATGACGGCGTGATGACTGATGAGTGATGAGTGACGAGATGTGCGGCTCATCAGCACAATTGCAATGCCGGACAGCGCGAGAAAGACGGCGAACTTGGCGACGTGGCTGGCTTCGTATGAGAAGAATGCGCGCGTGTCGGGGAATGCATGTTGCGCGAGACCGGAGCCGCGAAATATCCAATCGGCGAGCGCGAGGAACGGGGCGGGCGCGGCGAGACTTGCGACGAGGGTGAGCAGGCTGAGTGTGCCAATTGCGAGAGGCAGCCATCCGAATATGGCAGAAGACAAACGACGAGAGAAGGACATTTCTCCCGTTTTATGTCCGCCATCATCTGTCACGCGCGACGCGAGCGCGTCCGCACCGATACCGGCCAACACGGCTATGCTCAATGTAAATGGGAATACCCAGCGGAATGGACTGTGCAGTTGGCTCCAGCCCGGCAAGCCATAAAACATAATCGCGTAGAGCGGTGTACCGAACATGAACGCGAGTGAGAGCAGAGCGAGCGCAGCAAAGAACAGAGTGAAGCGCGACGCGTGAAGCGCGAAAGGTGCGTTACCCATCTCTGGTCTCGATTTACTTGTCGTGAAGTATGAGACCACCGCGACACCCGCCAGCAGCATCGGCAAGATTCCGACATACGAGCCTGCCTCGACATAATTCTTCACGCCCCAGAAGATCGTGTTGATGCTGTTGCCATTCGCGTCGTGCGTGATCGGCATCCACGCGCGCGTGAACCAATCGAAGTAGCCATGATGCGACGGGTTGCCGAAGAAGTCGGGGACGAAGAATGTGATGAGCTGTCGAATCGGATAGGCGTAGCCGACAATGGTGTTGTAGTCCTGCGCGCCCTGTCGAAAACTTTTCGACACCAGTTCGTACAGTGGCACGAGCTGCACGGCGGCGAGTGACACGCCGAGAACGACTAAAGCGGCGAGCAGCAGGAGAGTTTTGAAAGAATGCGAGCGACCCTCGCTCCAACCCCTCTGCCTGACAAGCAGCGGGGCTAATCGCCACGCCGCATAGAGCGCTATCACAATCAAGTTGTAATACGTGATCTCGACGTGGCCCGCCAGAATTGAAGCGCCGAGCGCGAGCGCGCCAACGATCACCCAACCTATTAATGCTCGAGCACGCTGCGCTCCGCGAATGAGCTTTTCCTCGCACAACAGCAGCAGCGGCAGCCAGCACGCAGCGCTGATGACCATGGGGAACACTATCGAGACCGTGAAGAACGCACTGAACTCGTACGTAAATGCAGCGATTATCGCGGCGACGCGCGACAGACCGAGCGTGCGCGTGAACGCTAACATCGCAGCGCCCGCAATGCCGAGCTGCAGCGCGACGAACCAGCCGAAGGCCGCTTCAATTGGGAAAATGTAAAAGAGAATCGAGAATGGATAGAGCGCGCTGTGCTGGCCCGCCGCGAGGAATGGCACGCCCGTGAACAAGTACGGATTCCACAGCGGCACCTGGCCCTGCCGAATGGACTCGACGATGAATTTCTTCCATGCGTAGTTTTCCAGCAGCAGATCGGAGAGCAGGTCGTTGTGAGGCACGCTCGCATTGAATTGCGCGGCGAATGATTGCCAAGGCGGGAAGGCGAAGAGGTTGTCGGCGGGGATCAGTGTCCGCCCGCCGAGCGTGACGGGGAACAGGAACAGCACGGCGAGCAGGAAAAATATGGGGACGAGCAGCAGATCAGATCGTCTCACGCTTCTGATCCATGCGCGACGCGACCTTGCGCCCGAAGCGATGCCGCCAGCGAATTTCGAGCACGCGATAGGCGGCTTCAAGTTTGACGGGGATGCTCATCTTGCTGTGGCCGATGCGGCGGTCTTCAAAGTAGATGGGAATTTCGAGAACGCGGAAGCCCATGCGTTCACACAAGTACGCGATCTCGACTTGAAAGTCGTAACCATTGGAGCGCACATGCTCAAGCTCAATCGCTTCCAGCACGCGGCGGCGAATACATTTGAAGCCCGCCGTCGCGTCGCGTACCTTGACTCCAAGAATGAGGCGCACCCACACCGAGTTTGCCCACCAACTGAGAAAGTAGCGACCGATGCTCCAGCGCTCGTCCAACTTACCACCACGCACGTAGCGCGAGCCGACAACGACATCGTAATCTTTGATGTGATCCAACATTTGCGGAATGTAGGCGGGCGAGTGACTGAAGTCGGCGTCCATCTGAATGACGTACTCCGCGCCGCCACTCAACGCAAGCTTGAAACCTTCAACGTAGGCTGAACCGAGTCCACCTTTGTGCGCGCGATGCAGGACGTGCACGTGGGCGGCGCTCTGCGCACTCAACTCGTCGGCGATGCGGCCCGTGCCGTCGGGCGAGTGGTCGTCCACGATCAGCACGTGCGCATCGCTAAGCGACAGCGCGAGCAACGCCGCGACGAGACTTGGCAGGTTCTTGGCTTCGTTGTAAGTTGGTATAACGATCAACACACGCATCAGTGAATGATTTCCGTAGACAGATTCGCCGCGCCATTATACAATGCGGGCGACAAACGGCGAAACGCTCAGTGCCCGTGAACGATCAACGGTCAACGCTGAGCAGTTATTGCACAGCATGCACTGCTAACTGTTCACTAACAACTGTTTGGCACGCGAGCAAACGATAAGTATAATACGCGCCACGTCTCCACGCATTCCTCGTTCGATGTCATTGCATAGACTATGCGCGAGAAAATATTACTGATTGACAGCACACGACTCGCGAACGACGAGTTATGTCGTTACCTCGAAGATAAAGGCTACGATGTCAGTGTTGCGCGCAGCGGCAAGATGGCGCTGCGCGAGGCGATGCAACAACAGCCTGACGTGATCATCCTCGACACGACCTCGTCACGCTTTAACGGCAAGCGGCTCTGCTCCGCGCTGTACCAAAAGGTGGACGCTCCGATCATCGCCATCATCGGCAAGAAGAGCACGCCGCTCGAATGCGCCGACGAACATCTCGTCAACCCGGTGCGCGCCCGGAAGTTATCCTCGCTTGTGCGTCGCATCCTCAAAGTCAAGCAGCCGTGGATTATTAAGTGCGGTGAGTTGACACTCGACTCGAAGAAGCGCACCATCGCGCGCGGCGGCCGCGCGAAGAAGTTGCGTCCGATGGAAGTGCGCTTGCTGAAGACGTTCATGCGCCGCCCGAACGAGATCGTCTCGCGCGCGGAGTTGATGAAAGAAGTGTGGGACACCGACTTCACGGGCGACACGCGCACGCTCGACGTACACATTCGGTGGGTGCGCGAGCGCATCGAAGAGAATCCGAGCCGCCCGAAAATTTTGAAGACGGTGAGAGGACAAGGCTATCGGCTTGAGGTGTAGGTGGGAATAGTGAGCAGTTGGTCGTCAGTCATCAGTTGCCAATGCTCTGTAGTCAGACCTAAATCATCAAAACAAAAAAGCGAGGGCAACCTGCCCTCGCTTTTTGTTTTTGGTGTCTCGCTACTGACGACTGATGACCCACCACTAATTACTGATCGCATTCAGTTTCTTCATCAAGCGCGACTTGCGGCGGGCGACGCTGTTCTTGTGCATCACACCCTTAGACGCGGCGCGATCTAATTCGCTGATCGCGGTCTTCACCGCATCTGCGCCGCCCTCAGCGCGCTCCGCCACGACGCTGCGCGCCTTCTTGACGGCGGTACGCACTTTCGAGCGCACCAGAATGTTGCGCTGACGCTTGCGCTCGTTGGAGCGGATGCGCTTGATGGCTGAACTGGTATTTGCCACGATGCCTCCTAAAAATTCATCACGACTAACTCAGCAATCTTATCGTGAATTGAGCATTATGTCTAATTGGTGACGCTGGACGGTGGGCGGCTGATGAGGTGCAGCCGTCTGCCATCCACCGCCGCGTTTAGCCAAAGCGCAGCAGCGCGCCGACGTGTCCCAGTTTGTCCAAGCCTTCGTCGGCGGGTACGAAGATGACCTCCGCACCGCCGATGAAGGCGTCTTCGGCGAGTTCGTCGAGCAGGTTATTCACAGGCGTCACGATGGACGAGCAGTACGGACATGGCGCGTCGGCGTTCAGCGTGAGCGAGTTGCAGTTCGTGCAGCGTCCACCCGACGCGACGTAGTTGCGCTCGATCAGCAGCGTCATCACCCTGCCGAATTGATATTCGGTCAGCGTGTCGTCTAAGCCAATCGCGCCGCTGCCGCCGGACTTGGCTGCGGTTTCGATCCGCTGCAACAAGTTGGCGCGCAGTTGCTGCTCGTGCTGCTCGATGAGCGGCGTCACGCGCTCGCGAAGGTCTGTTTGGTTGGCGTGCACGTCAATCGGGAACTGACCGCACCATTTTTCTTTGACGTAAGAATGCACACTGGTTTCGAGCGCGCGCGCCACATCCTCTTTCGCGCCGACCCACAGCCCTTTGAAGTTTTGTGCTTGTAGATGCGCGAGCATTTGCTCCGACGTTGCCTTCACGTGCTTGTGCTGCCAGTCGTGTTGATGATGCTGGAACTGGTCTTCGGACATGCGATGGATTTCGTCTTCGCGCGGCACGTCGCTGAACATTTCGCCATGCACGTCGACATTCCCGTCGCGCCAAAGGAAGAAGCGCGCGCATGTGTGATCGGCAAGCACGATCTCGTACGGCTGCTGCTCGCCCGTCAAGCGCACGAGCGGTCGCACAAAGGGCGACTCGGCGATGACGACACGATCCATCACGGGCGCATTGAGTTCGTGCACCTGCCAGAAGCCAACAGGTCCCGAGGCAAAGACCGCCATCGCTTTCGCCGATGAGGCATGCGTCTGCCGCTCTGCCGCGAAGTGATAGACGCGCGCCATGTCCTGCTCGATGGCGTTGATCTGGTCGCGCCACTTCATGCGCATCTCGTCGCCGACTGCCATCAAGCTCTTGAGCTCGAGCAGCGTCACATCATTGGGTCTGTGCTTAAGCATCCAATATGCACTGATGACCGGATAACCATTCGCACGGAACGCCTTCAACGTTTTCAGTTGTTCACGGTTGAGAGTTGCCATGCTGACGCTCCGAGTGAAGTTCAGCGACGAGCGGCAAGTGGTGAGCCATGAGTGATGCTTGCAACACCATACTTCCCGCTTGGCACTCGTCGCTACATCAATTGTAGCATCTCATGGCAGATAGTTTAAGGGGTTGCGCTGCGCGCCGAGATAGCGCACTTCAAAGTGGAGGTGTGGACCCGTCGAGCGGCCCGTGCTGCCCGCTAAGCCGATGACTTGGCCGCGCCGCACCGACTGGCCCGACCTGACGAGCACCGCGCTGAGGTGCGCGTACAAGGTCTCGAAGCCGTTGCCGTGATTGACGATGATGTGGTTGCCGTATCCGTACGGGTCCCAACCGATGAACACGACGTAGCCGGCGTCCGAAGCCCACACGGCGTTGCCGATGTGCGTCCCCAGGTCAATGGCGCGGTGGCCCGACCAATACTCTTGCGTGATATAACCGGAGACGGGCCACTGCCAGTTGCCGCTGCCGCGCGACACCGTGACGGGTGTCGCGCCGCTGTAGCCGTACTGCACCTTCTGGACGATGGCTTTCTCGCCGCCGGGCACCATAAGCTTCTGGCCCGCCGTGAGCGCGTATGGCGGGGTGAGGCCATTCGCTTCTAGCGTGATGATGTTGTTCTGCTCGGCTTTGTATTTCTTGGCGATGGATTCAACGGTGTCGCCGCTTGTCACCGTGTGCAGCACGCCACTCGTCGGCGGGATGGTGATCTCTTGGCCGATCTTCAGGTAGTCAACATTATTTTCAAGTACGTCATTCGACCACACGATGGATTCGGGTGTCACGTGGAAACGCTTGGCGATTCCGCCGATGGTGTCGCCTGCCGCAATGTTGTAAGTAATGATCGCACGGCGCGGGCGGTCTGGGATGAAGGTTGTAAGCAGCGGCGACTTGAAGAGGTAGTTCTGATCGAGTGGGCGCAGGTCGCCGGGCCACGTCGGGTCGCCGCCCTGCCCATTCGGATCGAGATTGATCGTGCTGCCGTCGGGCGGCATTTGTTCCGCCGCCGCAATAACCGAAGGTCGTGCAGCGCGCTGCACGAGGAGCGCGAGCACCATCAAACCTAGGATAGCGAGAAGCTGTGTCGAGGGATCACGTCGCATCAGCGACCGTTATCCTTGGTAAGCGTTTCGACAAACTCTTTATTGCTGCGCGTCTTGCCCATACGCGTCAGTACCGCTTCGAGTGCGTCGGTTCCGCCAATCGCTTCGACCATACGGCGCAGGGTCACAGTCTTCGCCAGCAGCTCCGGCTCCAGCAGCAAGTCGTCGCGGCGCGTGCTCGACCGCTCGACCTCGAAGGCGGGGAACACGCGGCGGTCGGAGAGACGGCGGCTGAGATGCAGTTCCATGTTACCAGTACCCTTGAACTCTTCGTAAATGAGATCGTCCATGCGGCTGCCCGTGTCCACGAGACAAGTGGCGATGATGGTCAGGCTGCCGCCCTCTTCGATATTGCGCGCCGCGCCAAAGAACCGTTTCGCCGGATAGAGTGCTGCGGGGTCAACGCCGCCCGAAAGCATACGACCGCTCGTGGGAACTGTCAAGTTGTAGGCGCGCGTCAAGCGGGTAATGGAGTCGAGCATCACGACGACATCACGACCTGATTCGACGAGGCGTTTGGCGCGCTCGATCGCCATCTCGGCGACGCGTACGTGATCGGTCACGGGATCGTCGAAGGTGGACGAGATAACTTCGGCCTCGACGGAGCGATCCATGTCGGTGACTTCTTCGGGGCGCTCGCCGATCAGCGCGACCATCAGATGCACTTGCGGATAGTTCGCGGATATGGCGTTGGCGACATGTTTTAGCACGGTTGTCTTGCCGGCTTTGGGTGGCGAGACGATCAAACCGCGCTGCCCGCGTCCAATCGGCGCGATCAGGTCAAGCAAGCGCGTGGTGAGCAACGTCGGTTTGGTTTCGAGTTGGTAACGGCTGAGGGGAAAGATGGGTGTTTGGCTCTCGAAGGTGGGTCGGTTCTTCGCCGTCTCCGGGTCTTGACCATTGACGGTCTCGACGCGCAGCAAGCCATAATATTTTTCGGTGTCCTTGGGCGGGCGCACCTGCCCGATCACCATGTCGCCAGTGCGCAGGCCAAAGCGGCGAATCTGCGACGAGGAGACGTACACATCTTCGGGGCCGGGCAGGAAATGGTCGGAGCGCAGGAAGCCGATGCCATCCTGCACAATTTCGAGCACGCCGCCGCCGAAGATGAGACCTTGTGCTTCGGCTTTGGCGCGCAGCAGACGAAAGATCAGATCGTTTTTCTTTAGCCGGCTGTAGCCGGCCATGGCGACGGATTTAGCCAGTTCTTGCAGTTCGGTCAGCGTTTTGTCTTCAAGGTCGCCAATGTTGAGGTTGAGTTCGGCAATACGAGCCACATCAAGTTTAGTCTCTATGAGAGTCCTCCTTATGCATTGCACGCGCGAGGATGCTGCGCGACGCGGCGATGCGCCAAGCGGGGCAAGCGGTTTATTTCCAGTTCGTGGGGTTATAAAATGATATGGTTAGACCCAGTTCACTACTCAGAAACAGAAAACAGTCGGTGAGTTGAAGGGGCTTACGAGTTTGAGACCGAACGATGAGAGGAATACTGCGACACGATTCAGAATCTTGGAAGAATTATATCAGTGATTTTTGGGTAAGTCAATCAGCTTTTTGCGCATCAAGGGCGAACGCATCTAAATTCTTCCCGATAACGAAGCGCCGTGTTTACCGAGTATTGCGCGCCCATGAGTGAAAATCTCTCAATGGACGCTTTTGAGAATTTCTCGGTAAACAGCGCGAAAATAAATTTAGATGCGTTTGCCCTATTGCGCATCCGGCTGCATTTCGGACTGGGGCAAACTTTACAATTTGACCACGCAGCGAATCCTCGTACTACCAATGCCGCTCGCCGCGAACGGACGTTGAACGCAGTCCCTCTAACGGGGGTTGGTTTGCAGTCTGCCGGTCAAGCGGTCGGCACATTCCTACGACAAACTCGCTCTAAATTCATATGCACTTTGTGCGTTCGATGCACTTCTTCAATCCTGTACGCACGATGAAAAGATTCATGGCCCTGTAATGCGCGGACGACTTTTGGCGTCTTCTCGTTCGCTGCTATAATCGCTTCGTTAATTTCCCGGAGGTATGAACCGCAAGGCATGGGCGAAGTCGAAAGTCTCGAAGCGCATTTCTCTGATCTCCGTCACAAACTGAGCACGGGGACGATTACGCCTGAATCGTTCCGCCGCGAAGTCGCGAAATTGTGGTTTGAGGACGAGGGCGGGCGCACATGGATGATCGGCGCGCAGACGGGCCATTGGTACGTCTATGACAAGGACGCGTGGCAGCCCTCCGACCCGCCGCGCGCGCGTCCGCACACACACACGATTGTGTGCCCGCGCTGTGGTGAGCAGATGGAAGAGGGCGCGACGTTCTGCGGTCACTGCGGCTTTCGATTGTCGGTGCCGGAACCACAGGCGGTTCCAGAGTCAATAGTCGCAGCAGTGGCAGCACCCATCATACCGGCTCCGGCCAAGATGGCCGCGGCGACGGTTCTCTTGCGTACCGTCTCGCGTCGCAAGTTGATCGCCGGCGCGGGACTTGGCGTGCTGGCGCTGCTGTGTATCGTGCTTGGGCTTTTCGCGTTTCGCAATGGCACGTTGTTCGCGGCAGCGCAAACGACACAGACGCCGGTGCGTGCGACGCGTACGCCGACATTGGGCAGTGGCGATGCGAACGTAACGCCCATCGTCGTCGCGCTGGTGACGGCGACCCCAACGCCGAGCGCCGCGCCGAGCAGTACCGTGACGCCGATTCCGCTTTCGACGGCAACGACGACGACCACCCCAAGTCCGACGCCATCCACGACGCTGACGCCATCGCAAACGCCGACAGAGGGCCCCACCAATACACCTCGTCCGCCAACCGACACACCTCAGCCCGCGCCGCCGACTGCGACCGCGACGAGTGCGGCGGTCGTAACTGGTCGTATCGCGTTCGCGATGCTGAATCCGACAGGACAAAATTACAGCGTCTATATCGGCAGCGCCGACGGCTCCGGCAAGACACTGGCGGCGGCGAACAGCCGGCAGCCGCAGTTCAATCCCGGCGGCTCGAAGTTGGTGGTGACTGGCATGGGCGACTTCCGCGCGAAGTTGTTCGTGCGCACGGTTGGCGGCGGCGAGCTAGGCATTGACAACACGCCGATTGAAGCGCGCAACGGCGCGTGGTCACCCGACGGACGCACGCTCATCTTTGCGTCGAACGAGATGGACGACCGCTTGTGGCGGCTGTACATCGTGGACGCGAGCAACACGTCCGACCAGCGCACGACCCTGCGCTATGGCAAGACAGATTTGATCGGCCGCTACCCGACGTGGATGGCCGGCGGGCAGATTGTGTATTCGGGTTGTGACGTGTGGGCGGGCGGTGGTCAATGCGGCATCGTGCGCATCAATCCGGACGGCAGCGCACCGACGATGCTGACGACCAATCGTCTCGACAGCGCGCCCGCCGCGCGCGCCAACAACGTCGCCTTCATGTCGGCACGCGATGGCAATTGGGAGATTTACAGCGTGCCACTCGGCGGCGGGCCCGCGCGGAACTTGAGCAACAGTCCGTCGCAGGATGGCTTGCCTGCGTTCTCGCCCGATGGCCAATCCATCGCGTTCGTCAGCGACCGCAGCGGGCCCTGGGCAGTGTGGGCGATGCGCGCCGACGGCAGCGGGGCGCGCCAGTTGTTCACACTGGAGAACGGCTACGCAAACGGCGGCGACCTCGACTGGACGACGGAAAGATTGTCGTGGGCGCCATGAAGCAGTGAATAGTGAACGGTACATAGGTACACACGTACACAGGTAGTCAATTACCTGTCTTCCTGTGTACGTGTGTACCTGTGCACTTGTAACCGTTCGCTATTCACCGTTCCTGTTCACTGCATTCCCCGTGACCGAACCATCGTCTCCAACTGAACATGCGCCGTCGGGCAGCCTGCTGCCGCTGTTCATGCTGCTGTTCATCGCGGGCCTGCTGCTGTGCGCGATTGGGACGCTGGCGAACGATGCGAGCGCGAAGACCCTGCTTGCTTTTCTCAACACGCCCACGCCGAGCATCACGCCCACCGCGACAATGACCGCAACGCCTACCACGACCAGCACGCCGACGATCACGCAAACGCCATCACATACTCCGACGCCAAGCAAGACCGCCACGCGCACGCCCTCGCCCACGCCAAGCCACACGCCAACGCCCACAGCGACGCCCACGCCCGAAGAGCACTTTTGGATGTCGCGCCCGATCGGGCCCGAAAACCAAGACTTTATGAACCCCACGTATTTGTACGGCACCTACGGCGACGGCACGTACTACCTGCATCACGGCGTGGACTTCGACAACAACAACGTCGGCGTGCCGGTGTATGCCGCCGCCGATGGCGCGGTAGTCGTGGCGGGGCGCGACGACAAAATTGCCTATGGCTTGGAGCCAAACTTTTACGGAAACTTGATCGTCGTGCAAGTGGAGCGGCAGTGGCGCGGGCAGACGATGTACAACTTGTACGCGCACCTGTCGCAGATTGACGTGAAGGTGGGCGACACGGTCATCGCGGGGCAACGCATCGGCGCGGTTGGAGAAGAAGGCACATCGGCGATTGGGCCCCATCTGCACTTCGAAGTGCGCGTCGGCGCGAACGACTACGAACACACACGCAACCCCGCGCTGTGGATCAAGCCGTATGCGAACACAGCCAACATCGTCGGCCGATTGATTGACAAGAACGGCAAGCCAATCCCGCTGACGCGCGTGCTGATTCGCCGCGCCAGTAATCCGAGCCTACCGTTCCGCGAGACGGACACCTATCCGAATCGCGGCGTCAATCCCGACGAGTCATGGCAGGAGAATTTCGTGATGCCACAACTCGACCCCGGCCGATACGCCGTGCAAGCGTTTGCCAACGGTCACTACATCTCCGTCGAAGTGGCCGTGGCGGATGGACAGACCGTGAATGTGATACTTCAGTAGTTGTTGGTTGTTAACTTGCGACTAACGACTGCTCAAAACCACTTCTCGATCAACATCTTCAGCGTTCCATCTTTGTCCATCGCGCGCAATTGTTTGTTGACGGCGGCGAGCAGTTGCGGCGACGTGATGGGCATGGCGATCACATAATTCGGATCGCTGCCGACAGGTTGATCGGCGATGCGAAGCTGCCCGTGCACGCGGCGCATCAGGCGCGCTGACACGGCATCGGCGATCACGCCCTGCACGTCGCCACGCTCCAACGCAAGCTCAGCCTCGTCGAGTGTGCTGAAGTTCTGCACACGGTAGCCGCTGCGCCGCTCGAATTGCTTCGCAAGCGTTTCCGCGCTCGACCCGAACTCCACGCCGACGACTTGGCCGCGCAGGTCACTCAGCTGTTGGATACGATTCTCGTCGGCGCGCACGAGCAGTACTTCGCCGCCGCGGAAGTAAATATCCGAATACGCCACGTCGCGCGTACGCAACCGATCAAACGGCAGCGCGGAGATAATCACGTCGAAATGATCGGCGCTCAATTCGGGATAGAGCGAGTCGAAGCCGCTCGTGACGAACTCAGCGCGCAAATTCATGCGCCGCGCGAGTTCGTTTGCCAATTCCACGTCGAAACCGACCAACGCCTGCGCGTCGAGCGATTCAAACGGGGGGAAGCTCGCATCCATGCCGACGCGCAGCGTGCCGCGCGCGACGATGCGCTCATACACCTCGTCGCGCGCCGCTGCTCCCCTGTCGAGCAGTGATGGCAGCGCGATGAATGCGGCGAGTACGGAGATGAAGCATAGCGCAACGATGGCGATTGACGAGCGACAATAGATCAAAGCGGAGACCGAGCGAGACCCGCCTTGGGTCAGGCGTTCGTCGTTTGTGGTTCGTTCTTCGTCGTTCGTCATGGCACTTTAGTCGTGAGTCGCTTGTCGTTCGCCGCACGCCCCTTCTCCGCGCAGAGTGATGAGTGCGACTTCAGGCGCACACAATAGGCGCACACGCGGCGCACCGAGTCCCTCGAAGCCGACACCACGACTGACGAACAGCAGCATATCCTGCAACTGATACAAACCCATTTCCAACTGCTTGCGATATAACGACGCCGTGACAAGCGCGCCGAGCCACGGCAGCCTCACTTGGCCCCCATGCGTGTGTCCCGCGAGGTGCAGATCAATTTGGCCGCTCGCGGCGGCTTGTGGCGCGAGATCGGGCGCGTGGTACAGCAAGACCGACGGCGGACTGTGAATCGTGGACGGATGGTGGTTGTCTGCTGTCTGTCGTCCAGCCTCCGCCGTCAGAACATGGCGCAACTTCTCGCCGTCGCGCAGTGGATCGTGCGTGCAAGTGATGCCGACAATGCGGAGGCATGCGCCGCGTACCTCGAGACAGCGCGCTTCGTCGCGCAGCCACGTCACGGGCACGTCGCACAACACGGCCTGCACCACGTGCGGCGGGTCAACGGGCGGACTGCCGTTCACAGCGAACACCGGTGCGACCTCACTCAACGCGCACCACAACGCGCGCGCGTGCTGCTGCGCGACGGCGTCGTGAATGTACGATAAGTTTATGAAGTCGCCCGTGAACAGAATCGCGTCGGGTGTGAGCTCGCGAGCGAGCGCAAGCAGCTGATCCTCGCGTCTGCCGTGTCGTTCGACGTGCACGTCGGCGACGTGCAGTAGTCGGATGTTACGATGCAGACGAGACACACTCAACTCGATGCGCGTGACTCCAATCGCGCATGGCTCAGTCACGAAGCCGCGCAGCACCAGCAGCGTCCCAATCGCTTGGGCGGCGACGTTTAGCCAATTGCGATCAACGCTGCTCGTTAATACGGACACACCGACAATCAACAGCGCGACGACGACGCGCAGCGCCGTCAAGATGAGCCATTGAATGCGCAGCGGTCCAAACGAGATGCGCGCGTGCGGTAGTCCCATCAGCACAAGCCAGTCCGTCACCTGTGCGATTCCAAGCGCGGCGACGGCGACCGTGCCGAGTACGGGTTGGAGCGCCACATCAAGCGTGACGACGATAAACAGCAGAGCCATGTGGGGTATGGAACCCAAACGGTCGAGCGCGACGAGCCAATGATGGAGGAAGCCTTCTTCGAGAGCGAACGTGCGAGGCAATGTGCGCGGCAGCAGAGGCAAGTCGCGCACGCGCGGAGGCGCATCACTATGCAGAATTTTCCAACGGCTCAACATGAACCTCGCTCAATTCTAACCATTCGCGTTCGGAAACGGCAAGATTGTCGAACGCGAACTCGCCGTCGCGCAAGCGCAGCATCGAGTTGTCGAGCCACGCGACGAAGCCGAGTGGGCCGCGCACACGCGTTTGCGTGCTGAAGATATGTTGCTCGTCCACAAAGAAGTCCACGCGCGACGGCAGCCAATCAAGACGATAGCGGTGCCACTCCGAAAGCGTCGCGCTTACGAGGCACTCGCCACCACTCACTTGTGTTTGCGCGGCGCGATAGAGCAATGGCCGCAGCGGTGCGATTGCCCACACAAGATTACCGAGCGCAATCGTCCACGTTGGCACGCGCGGAGCGTTCAAGACTTGCGCGCGCCAGCCGCTGCCCTCGCCATTGGATGACATGCTCATGTGCGATGGCGGCGAGGCGTGAAAGAACCACACGGCTCGCGGTGCATCGCTCGCATCGCCGTTGAGTGCGAAGGGCGCATTCCAAAATCCAAAGCCCGCCGTGCCGATCAATTGGTCGGCGTTGTGCGAGGCGCGCGCGCGGATGCTCATGCGCAGCGGCGGCTGCCACAGCCACTTGCCGCGCGCGAACAATCGGAAGTCGTTCAGTTCCGCATCGGACAGCGAGCGTGCGGGCGCAGGTCCCATTGCGAAACGCAGCACGCCGTCTTCTTCCTGCACCCACGCGCGCCCAACGGCGAAACGATTCCAGTACGGCAGCGCCCCGTCGGCAAACGTATCGTGAATCTCCATCATGATTTTTCACCGCAGAGACACAGAGCGCGCAAGGTATTTTTTGGTGTTGGTCTCAACGTCCTCTGCGTCTCGGCGGTTTGATGTTTTCTCATAAAGGGTTTGCAATCTGTTCGGATTGCTCGCGCTCGTGCCGCAGCGCGCGGCGCAAGAATTTTCGCGCCGACCACTGCTCGCCCGCACGCGTCACCATGCGCTGATCGCCGACCAGCCTCGGCCGTGCTTCGACCAATGGCGCACACCCCGCGCGGCGGGCTGAAATGCCTTGGGCGACAACATTGTAGCACAGCCATTGTGCCCCACTCTGTATGGTAGAATGGAGTCTATGATCCTCTCAAATTGATCGTCGGCCTCGGAATAGATTGAGTCGCCGATTAGATGAAGTCAGTTACCCCGTTTAGCGATTGAGTGAGTACCGCTTGTGTGCTGTTACTTCAAGTCAATCGTCGGTTCTAGAAATCAGTGATGGCAACCATGCGTGTCCAGCAAGCCAAAGACGCGGCTCGACAATGGGTGATCGAGGAAGGCAGAAACACAGAGGGTTATTGCGGCGCGTTCTTTCACGGTTCGACGAATTGGCTCCCCGACGATGCAGTTCTCGCGGCAACGTCCGATGTGGATGTCATGGTGGTGCTCGCCGATAGCAATCCACCGATCAAGCCCGGTAAGTTCACCTATCGGGACGTGCTGCTCGAAGTCTTCTACATTTCACGCGATCAGCTTGAGACTGCTGACATGATCTTGGGCAACTACCACTTGGCTGGCAGTTTCAGAACGGCGAGCATCATTGCGGATCCATCTGGTCTGTTGACCGCACTCCAAACGGCGGTGAGCAAAGAATATGCGAAACGCTACTGGGTTTATCGGCGATGCGAACACGCAAGAAACAACGTCCTGCGTTCGGTGCGGTCACTGCCAGAGATGGAAGCCTTCCACGATCAAGTGACCGCGTGGCTGTTCGCGAGCGGCATCACGACTCACGTGCTGCTCGTCGCGGGGATGAAGAACCCGACCGTGCGGCGCCGATATTTGGCGGCGCGCGAACTCTTGGCGGACTATGGTTACTTGGATTTTTACGAGACGCTGCTAGAGCTGTTGGGGTGCGCCCAACTGAGCGCGCCGCGCGTCGCCGAACATCTGGCCGCACTCGCCGCTGTGTTCGATGTTGCCAAAACTGTGATCCAGTCGCCTTTCTTTTTCGCTTCGGACATTAGCGATCTTGCCCGACCGATCGCGATTGACGGCAGCCGCGAACTCATCGAACGCGGCTGCCATCGAGAGGCAATCTTTTGGATAGTTGCCACCTATTCTCGCTGCCAAAAAGTGCTCCACCATGATGCGCCCGTAGAGTTACAAGAACGGTTCAGTCCCGGCTATCGGCAATTGCTCGCTGACTTGGGCATCACGTCCTTCGCCGATCTACAGAAACGCAGTGAATGGGTCAAGGCTGTGCTTCCGCGCGTGTGTCAGGTCGCAGAAGCCATCATGGCAGTAAATCCTGAAATCGAAGATTAGCCAAGCGCGACTGTCAACCGCTGAGGTTGAACACGTCACACCACTGGCTGCGTGAGTCATCGCATTCTGGCACAACCGCACGGCGGCTATGACCGCGCGTAAGTTCTCTCGCGGAGCGCGTTACTCGTCAGCATGTCGTTTCGCATACGCTTCGGCGTGCTCGCCGACATTGGGCTGTTGCTGCCAGCGATTGCAGCCACTGCTGCCGCTCACGACGAGATCGAATTTCTTCAACTCGGGTTGCACGCAGAGTGCGATCAGCGATACCAGCGCATCAGTGCGCGCTCCTTCGACCTGCCAGAAGCGGCAAGTAATGCATGGACCAATCTTGTCCGAGTTGGCGAGTTTTTCCGCCTTCTTTAACTTCTGAAGATGATCGTAAGTTGCCATGTCAGTTCCTTTCGTGAAACAAAGTGTCCATACGTTCATTATAAAAGTAACGCGGCTCGGAATACAACAGGTTCTGCTGCGTGAAGCGCGAAGACTTTCGACTATACTACACACATGACCGCGAACGGACTGACGCCCGAAGATTGGCTGAACATTTATTACTTCATGCGCCTGACGTATGCCGTCGAGGAGCGGCTGCTGATACTGTATCGGCTCGGCAAAATTCTCGGCGGCTACTACACCGGACGTGGGCACGAAGCGATCACCGTCGGCTCGGCGTATGCGCTGAAGACAGACGACGTGGCGCTGCCGACGCACCGCGACATCGGCGTGCTGCTCACGCGCGGCGTTTCGATTGTGGACATCGCGGCGAACCATATGGGCAAGGCGACGGGACCGACGCGTGGCAAAGAGAACACGACACATTTTGCCGATCTCGCACATGGCATCATCGGTCACATCTCGCCGCTGCCCGACTCGATGCCAGTGTGTGCCGGGATCGCGCTCGCATTCAAGCAGCGCAAAGAGCCGCGCGTCGCCATCACTTACTGCGGCGAGGGTGCAACGGCGCGCGGCGACTTCCACGAGGCATTGAATATCGCGGCGATCCTGAAACTGCCGGCCGTGTTTGTGATCGAGAACAACCAATTTGCGTACAGCACCCCGGCGCATCAGGAGTATGCAGTCGAGCGGCTATCTGACCGCGCGGCGGGCTACGGAATGCCCGGCGTGTTCGTGGATGGCAGCGACGTGCTGGCGATGTATGATGCCGCGCAGCAAGCCATCAAGCGCGCGCGCAGCGGCGGGGGACCGACGCTCATCGAGGCGAAGACGCTGCGCCTACATGGACATTCCGCCGCCGACAACGCCGAGTACGTGCCGCAAGACACGCGCCACGAATGGAAAAACAAAGACCCGATCGTGTGCTTTGAAAATTTCTTGCGCGACCAGCGCGTACTTGACGACTCGACTCAAACCGAAATGACGCAGCGCATCACCCGCGAAGTGAACGAGTCCGTCGAGCACGCCGAAGCGATGCCATTGCCCGAGGGTGAGAGTGCACTAGAAGGTGTTTGGGCGTGAGCAATCAATCCTGACAGGTCTCCAAGACCTGTCAGGTTTTTCTTCAAGGAGACGACGATGCAAATTGGTTTGTGCTTGCCAACGTTCGAGCAGATCGCCACACGCGAAACGATTGTGCGCGCGACGGAGTTGGCTGAGGCGGAGGGATACGATTCTGTGTGGGTGACCGATCACGTCATCATGGCGCACGGCCAGGAGCATCCATATGGTCACATCTTCGAGGCGCTCGCGACGCTGGCGTATGCGGGTGCGCTGACGCAGCGCGTGCTGCTCGGCACATCCATCCTCGTGCTCACGCAGCGCAACGCCATCGTGGTTGCGAAGGAAATGGCGACGCTCGATGCACTGACCAACGGGCGCGTCATCCTCGGCGTGGGCGCAGGTTGGAACGAGAAAGAGTTCAACATGCTCGGCGCGAACTTTCATCGGCGCGGCAAACGGCTCGAAGAGCAGATCGCCGTCATGCGCGCGCTGTGGACGCAAGCGCCAGCATCATTTCAGGGCAAGCATCATCGGATCGAGGACGCGCTCTTCTCGCCCAAACCCGTTCAGGCGGCAGGCATTCCGATTTGGATCGGCGGCAACTCGGATTTCGCCGTGCAGCGCGCGGGACGCATCGGCGATGGCTGGCACGTGACGGGCATGACGGCTGATTACATCGCGCAGCATCGTGAGTTGCTCGCGCAGGCCAACACGGATGGTCGCCCGTTCACGATCTCGGCGCGGCTCGAAGTGGATTTGAACGGCCGTCTGCCGACCCAGTTCACCGGACCCGACGGCAGCAAGCGACGGCGGCTCGGCGGCTCACTCGATCAGATGCGGCGCGACATCGAGCAGTATGCGCAGGCAGGCATCAGTCACGTGGTGCTCGTCTTCATGGAACCCGACGTGGATTCATTCACGCGGAACGCGACGGCGGTCGCGCGCGAGCTGCTGCCAATTGTGCGTGAGGCACGGCGATGAACAAGCCAGAACTGATCGAACAGCTTAATGCCCAGCATCGCCATCTGCTCGGACTCGTTCAGGATTTCAGCAAAGCAGACTTTGAACAAACGCCCGCGATGAGCGGGTGGACGATCAAGGATATCTTCGCGCATATTGCGTACTGGAACTGGGAAGCCATGAAAGCCGTCGAGCAGTTTGCGCGCGGTGAGCGTCCCGTGATGATGCTCGACGTGAACTTCGACGAGATCAATCAGCGCGAAACTGCCGCGCGTCGTGAGCAGCCACTGCACAAAGTGATGCAGGATTTCCATCGCTCGCACAGATCGCTCGCCGCGCTGATCGCAAGCGAGAGCGAGCATGAGCTTACGAAGACAACTCCGTTCAAAAGCGGGGACGACAAAGACGCGAATGCCGCCTGGATTGTTGGCGGCATCATTGAGCACTATCAAGAGCACTTACAGCCGTTAGAGGAATTTCTGTCACGCAGCACATCGAAAAATTCGTAGGGGCGCACGGCCGTGCGCCCCTACACACAATCACCCAATCGTAGGGGCACGATTCAATCGCGCCCCTACTTCATTCCGCATCCATTATCATCTCCTCGCGTTCGCCGTTCCTGCGCTCGTTCGCTTGCACGTCAATAATGATGCGCTCTGGATGCGCATAAATGTTCGTCTGCCGCGCGCGCGTGTAGCCGCAGACGGCGATGCCCCACGCTTCCGCCAATCTGATCGAGAGCCAAGTCGGCGAGGTGCGCGACACGACGACGGGCACGTCCATCTTCGCCGCTTTGGTCAGCATCTCCGACGAGATGCGCCCCGTCGCGATCAGCACGCGCTCGCGCGTCTCGATGTCGCGCATCAAGCACTCGCCGCGAATCTTGTCGAGCGTGTTATGGCGCCCCACGTCTTCGGCGACGACAAGCAATGATTCACCGTCGCCTAAGCCCGACGTATGCACGCCGCGCACTTGTTTGTAAAGCGACGCGCGTTCGTTGAGTTGCTGCATTAACTGAAAAATTTTTGAGAGCTCAATTTTGAAATCAGTGCGAAGTCGCGGCTGTGACTTGGAGAGATCGTCGAAGGTGACGCCGCCAGTACAGCCGCTCGTCAAGATGCGCGGGCCGAGGTCGCGCATCGGCTCGCCGCGCACGCGCGCCTCAATCACCCCGACCGATTCCTCGCAGGTGCGCATCGTCAGCGAGCCGTTCAGTCCGAGCGCGGGCTGATACCAATAGGAGTGGTTCACGTCTTCATAGACGCGCAGTTGCAGCACGTCGTCGAGCGAGTGGATGATGCCTTCTGAGTGCATGAAGCCGAGCGCGAGGTAGTGCAGTTTGCTAGGCGTGCACATGAACGAGACCAGTTCACGACGATTGACGAACAGCGACCAGCGTGTCTCGCCAATGACGGCGCCGTCAATGCGCTCGACGCGGCCATGATTGACGTGAACGTAAGTGAGAGAGCCTGTCTGTTCGTTCATCATGCGCGTTCAACTACTCAACACGGAGCAATTCGACCAACCTAGGCATCACTTCCAACACCCGTTCAATTTCTGGGTCGGTGTTCTCATTGCCGAGCGTCAGCCGCAGACTGCCGCGCGCGAGTTCGTCGGGAACGCCCATCGCCTTGAGCACGTGCGATGGCTCGGTCGAACCTGACGTACAAGCCGAACCCGTCGAAGCCTCGATGCCTGCTTTGTCCAAACCGAGAATGAGCGTTTCTCCCTCAATGCCATCAATCACGAACGATGCGTTGTTCGGTAGCCGCTGCGTCGGGTGGCCTGTAACGCGCGCGCCTTCGACACGTTGCGGGATTTCGCTCAATAGGCGGTCACGCAAACTGCGGACTGTTGACCGTTCACTGTTCACTGCTGACTGCGCCATTTCGAGCGCCTTCGCAATCCCGACAATCCCCGCCGTGTATTCGGTGCCCGCGCGACGACTGCGCTCCTGTCCGCCACCCGTTTGCGTCGGCAAAAACTTCACAGCGCTGCGCGCGAATAAGATGCCGACGCCCTTGGGACCGTAAAACTTGTGACCCGAGAGTGAGAGGAAATCTACTTTCAAATCATTCACGTTCAACGCGAGCGCGCCACCTGCTTGCACCGCGTCGGTGTGGAATGGAATGCCGCGCTCGCGCGCAATGCGGCCAATGTCGGCAATCGGTTGGATCGTGCCGACTTCGTTGTTGGCGTACATGATGGAGATCAGCACCGTGTCGTCGCGAATCGCGCCCGCCACGTCGTCGGGATTGACGAGACCGTGCGCGTCAACGGGTACGTACGTCACTGCGCAGCCGAAATATTTTTCGAGCTGTTGGCAGGTGTAGAGAACGGCGTGATGTTCAATGGCGGAGGTGATGATGTGGCCCCCACCCTGCCCTCCCCCGCTGCGCAAGGGAAAGTTCTTCTCGAACACGACGCCGCGAATGGCCAAGTTGTCGCTTTCGGAGCCGCCTGACGTGAAGAGGATTTCTTTCGGCTGCGCGCCGAGAATGTCGGCGATGATTTCGCGTGCGCGCTCAATCGCTTCGAGCGCGAGGCGTCCGCGCCAATACAGCGACGATGGATTGCCAAACAACTCGCCGAAGAACGGCAGCATGGCGTCGAGCACCTGCGGGTGCACAGGCGTGGTCGCCGCGTGATCGAGATAAATGCGTCGCTCAGTGCTCATGGGTTTTCAGCTCGATCCGCGCAAGCGTTTCAAATTCAAATGGGCCCTCAATGCGCGAAACTTCGATTTCGCGCCCGACGAAAAGTTGATGGGGAAACGTGGGCTGCATCAGCATAGATGGATCGGCAATGGGCCGAATACTTTCCAACGCCGTAACCCACGTTGATTGAAAGCCGCTGCCGTACAACGACGTGATAGCGAGCATTTTGAGCAAGCGTTCCAGAGTATCGCTGAAGCAGCGCAGTTCAGGCGTCACTGCGACTTCCCATTTCAAAACGTGAAGCGCGCGATACGGCGAGTACGTCGTGAGCAAGGCATTCGCCGCCAGTGCAAACGGTGCGAGCGAAGCTGCAAGCAATCGCAGTTGCTTGAGGAGCGCAGGCAGTTGCGCGTCGCTCAATTCAAAACGCTGACAGGTCAGGTGCACAGGCTCCATGATGCGCCCGCCGAAAATTTTTGCAGCGCCGCCTGTCGCTCCCGTAGCGCCGCTCCGTCGTCGTCGTCGGGTTCGAGCAGCACGCACACGTCACCCGACTGTGCCATTCGCACGAAGGTCATACGTCACCCCATGAACTTCAGTTCAGGCGACAAGATGGGGCGATGCTTTTTCGGCGCGCTGAGGTTTTGCGTGGAGATTTTCAGCGCGAGTGTCTCGGCAATCTGCATCAATACTTGCGCGGCAGGCGAGGCAGGCGCGCGCACGACGACGGGCTGGCCCTCGTCGCCGCCGCTGCGCACGCGCGCGTCGAAGGGCACCTGCCCCAGCAGCGGCAGTTTGAATTGCTGCGCCATCTTCGCGCCGCCGCCACTGCCGAACAATTCTTCTTTGCGGCCGCAGTCTGGGCACACGTAATAACTCATGTTCTCGACGATGCCGAGAATCGACACCTCGACTTGCTGAAACATCGCGATGCCTTTGATCACGTCGGCAAGGGCGACGGCTTGCGGTGTAGTCACGATCAATGACCCCGTAAGTGGCATCGCTTGGCTCAATGACAACTGCACGTCGCCGGTGCCCGGCGGCAGATCAATGATCAAGTAATCGAGCGTGCCCCACAGCACGTCCGTCAAAAATTGTTGGATCGCTTGCGACAACATCGGTCCGCGCCAAATGACCGGCGTGCCCGCCTCGACCAACATGCCCATACTCATCACGCGCACGCCATGTCCCGAGAGCGGAATCATTTTGCCGCCCATCGCAATCGGCTGACCCGTGATGCCGAGCATCATCGGAATATTGGGCCCATACAAGTCGCCGTCGAGCAATCCAACGGCTGCGCCCATCTGTGCGAGCGCAACCGCGAGGTTGGCAGCGACAGTTGACTTGCCCACGCCCCCTTTGCCCGACGCAATCGCAATGGCGTTCTTCACGCCGATTGCTGTCGTCGCCATCAAACGTTGGTCGGCGGGTATGCTCAGTTCGACGTTCACACTGACGTGCTGCGCACCCATCGCTTTCAGATCGCGCTCGATGGTTTGTTTGAGCGAGGCGCTCGGCGCAGTAAGCGGCAGCGTGAGCGCAACACTGCCGTTGGCGACACGCAAATCTTTGATCGCATTGGCGCTCACCAAATCTTTGCCCGACGATGGGTGCGGGATTTTGGCGAGTGCTTTTAACGCATCAGCCTGAGTAAGCGTGGATTTCTTTTTGCCGAAGGAGAACATAGACTATCCGTGTAGGAGCGCAATTGAATTGCGCCGCTGCATGTCACATCCGCGCAAAGCCTTGTTGCTGCGCCGCCACGTCAAGATGCAGCGTGAGTAAATCTTCGAGCGGCAGCAAATCGCTCGGCATCGGATCGGATGCGCTGATGCCTTTGAGATAGTGCCGGCAGTTGCCGCACGCATCCACGCGCTGCGACTGATCGCCGTCAAGTTGAATATACGACAGCAGACGAAACTGATCGCTGCCACAATGCGAGCACTGCAAGCGGCGAAACAGCCACGACGTGCCACACGCGCCGCAGCGAAGATGGCGCGATTGATCCTGATCGCGATACTCACTCAACAACGGCGCGCCGCCGCACAGCGGGCACATACCGTGCTGCCAGAGTTCCTCGTGCGCGCGCACTTCATTCGCAAGCGCATCGGCAAACGCCAGCATCGTCGGGCGGAACGCAAAGCGGGCAAGCGTGTTGAGCAAATTCGCGTCGAGATGCGCCTGCGCAGCCATGATCGATAGGTCATCGTCGTGGCCGAGCATCAGCGCATCAAGCAGCGCGTCGAAGTTCAAGTCGCCGCTGGCGAGCGCGCGCCGAATCTGCGCGGCGGACGCGGCGCGGGCGTCACTCGCGTCACTTGGCATGATGCGTTCGCGTAGTGCGGTGGGCGATGACTTGCCCCAGGGCAGGTGTGAATTCTTCGTTGGAATGGTTGTCGCGGGTTGGCTGAACTGCTCCGTGATCGTACACAACTCCGCGAGCAGCCGGCGAATGGCATCGCCATCAAAGCCGAGCGATTCGCCGAAGAGCATCGGCTCGCCGCGTTGTAACTTGTCCGTCAGCGTGGGCTCAGACAGCGCGGGCAATTCGATCTCAGGCTGCGTCTCGATGAGTTGGGCGATCAGTGCGGCATAAAACGCTGCCGCTTCGCGCAGTCCGCGCGCGTCAATCTGAGGGTCCTTTAGGCGGCGCTGCAACAGCAAGCGTCGTGCTTCGCGCGAGGTTGTCACGAAATCTGACCCTCATGCGCCGATTGCGCTTGCATCAATTGAAACAGTTCCAGTGCGTTCTTCGCGTCGTCGCCGCCGAGTAACCTCAATCCATCAATCTCTGTGTGCAGATGGTCGAGGAAGCGATAGAGCATCGCGGTCTGCAACGGATCGAGCGTGAGCCACACGTTCTGCTCGCGCGCGAATTGCAGCCATAGCGTGAAGCGTTCCATCGTCTTGAACGCATCCTCGATGGTGCGGTCGCCACCTTTCTGCCGACCTTTCATGCGTCCGTCTTCCATCAGTTCAGGCATAGGCAATCCATTTCAGATTTTCGCGACTTGAACTCGCGCGAGCAGCACAGCGTCAGAGCGCGCTTCGCGCTCTGACGAGATTTCAGCTTGCAGATTGGACATAACGCGTTCGATGTCGGCGGGCGAGTACGTCAGTGGCTTGAGCACTTTGCCGAATGCGTCTTTGTGAATCGCATCGTCGCTCCAGAGTTTGCTCATGTTGCTGCGGTGCACTTCGTCGAAGAACGGCTCGATGTCCATGCCATAAGCGTTCGCGGTGCCGAGCACGACGCAGAGCAAGTCGCATAATTCTTTGACGGCTGACGGCAGATCGCCCGCCGCACTGGCTTCGGCAAACTCGCGCGTCTCTTCTTCAATGAGGCGCAGCCGCAACTTTTGTGCGCCTTCGTCGCGAATGGTTAGGAAGTCTGAGTCGCCGCCGCCGAACTGCTCGTGAAATGCTTTGACCTTCGCCTGCATCGAGTTCATGAGCGCTCGCGGAAACAAAACGGGGATGCTCGTCGTGAGCATCCCCGTGATTGTAGCACGAACTTTTTGCGCCGCCAATGCGCGCTCAATGCGCCGGTGCTTTGAGCACGTTGGCGTGATGCTGGCGGAATTTCGACATCTTCGGCGCGATCACCGCTTGGCAGTAACCTTGATACGGATTGCGCTTGAAGTATTCTTGATGATAATCCTCGGCGGCGTAGAACGCCGTGTACGGCGCGACTTGTGTGACGATGGGCTTGTCGAAAACCTTCGCCGCGTTCAGTTCGCGAATCAAGTCTTCCGCGACGCGTTTCTGCTCGTCGGAATGATAGAAGATCACTGAGCGATACTGCGTGCCCGAGTCGTGCCCCTGCCGATTGAGCGTCGTCGGGTCGTGCACGCTGAAGAAGATTTCGAGCACGTCGCGATATGAAATGCGGTTGGGGTCGAACGCGACCTGCACGACTTCCGCGTGTCCGGTGTTGCCGCTGCACACTTGCTGATACGACGGGTTCGGCTTCGCGCCACCCGCATAGCCCGAGACGACGTCGCTCACGCCCTGCACCTCGTCGAACACCGCTTCGGTGCACCAGAAGCAGCCGCCGCCGAGCGTCGCGAGTTCCTTGCCTGAGCCGTTGCCGGCTGGCGTTTGTGATTGGGTCATGAAATTATCCTTTCATCAGATGCTCTGCCTTCAAAGCATAATCAATCCACACAAGTAACGCAAGCAAAAGTCAAGATAATAACCCGCTTGCCACTGAGACAGAGCCGTTCGTATCACTTTCAGTGTTGCTCTAGCGGGTCAATCAACCTCAATCCAGTTACTGTCTTGAACTCGTCCACCTTGCGAGCGACGAGCGGTAATCCAGTGACCCAAGCTGCGCCCGCAATAAGTGCACCTCCCAACGTCATATTGCGCTGCTGGCGCAAGCGCACGGCGATGCGTGCAACTTCATCCGTGAGCGGCAGCATGGCTGCGGCAGGAATGATTTCTTCAATTTGCCATTTCTCTTCAGCGTGCAGCCGATGATAGCCCAAGACTTCGACATCCCTCACAATCGAAACGCAGGCCACGTTCCCTCCGATGAACAGGGGCGCAGTATACTGCGCCCCTCTGATGCATCTGGACGCGAACGTAAGTTACTTCAACGTCCAACTGTCTGCTAAGAATGGGATGTACTTGCCTTCGTTCACGTCGTAGTACGTGAACGGCGGATAGAGCATGTTGGTGAGCACCGCGCCGTTCTGCATGATGTTGTCAGGCGAGTAGAAGTTATAGTTCGCCTTCGGCGGCTGCGTGTACGGGTACGAGGTGTGGAACGCCTTCTTAGCGTTTGTCGCGCTCGGCTTCAGCGAGCCGCTCAGAAACTGGCGTGCGATGGGTGAGTTGTTCTGGTTGTTGTTGTAAATCTTGTCGGTAAGCGGCAGCCAGCCCGTCACGCGCGTCTTGGTGTCAATGGGATCGGTCAGATAGCGCTCGAACATTTCCAGCACGGGAAGATTGTCGTTGAACATCGAAGCGAGGTCCTGCACGAACGGCTTCTGCTTCTCGACGTCGAAGCCTTCCGCCGCCTTGTCCACCCACGCCTTGATGTCAATCTCTTTGCCGTCGGCGGTCTTCTGCTTGAACGGGAAGTTCATGCCCCGCGCGCCCGTGTCGGCTTCAGGGTTGTTCTTGTCGCCGATGCCGGGCCGCAAGTTGTAATCATACGAAACGAACGGATGGAAGTAGGTGAAGCGGAAGCCGATGTCCATCGAGATTTGGTACTTGCCGCCTTTGTGCAATTCGCCGCGCTGCGCGGACTGATACGGCTTGACGGTAGCATTGATGCCGAACGCTTTCAACTGCTGCGCGACGTTTTCCGACGACGCGAGATACTCGGTGAAGTCGGCGGGCACGGACAGCTCGAACTCCATCTTCTTGCCCTTGTCGTCCACCCACACGCCGTCGCTGCCCTTCTTGAAGCCGATACCCGTCAGCAGTGCTTCGGCTTTCTTCGGATCGTAGGCATACTGATTGAGCTTGCCAACTTGGTCGGCCGTGAGCCACGTCGGAACAGACACGTCGGTGAAGCCGACTTCGTACTTCACGGGTCGGCACGATTCGCCGAACGCGACCTTGCAGTTCTGCACGCGGTCAATCGCATACGCGAATGCTTGGCGCACTTCCTTGCGGTTCAGCGGATACACGTCGTTGTTGAAGTACATGCCGGGCCCATTGGTGCCCGGCCCGCCGATGACTTGGATGTGCGGGCCGATTGCGCGCAAGGCATCGAGGTTCGCGGGCGTGTAGGCGTTCGACGTGTAATCGAGTTCGCCCGACAGGTACAGCGGCATGTCTTGCAGTGTGTCGCCCCAATAGACGACAACTTTATCGAAATCAATCTTGTCTGCGTTGAAGCCGCTCGCGTTCTTATTCAGCGTCATTTGCGCTTCGGTTAGGCTCTTGGGGTCAACGTTGTAAGGACCATACACGACCGCGCTGTCGGGCTTGAACGCATTCAAGTCGTCGAGCGCCTTCTTCACGTCGTCGCCTTTGCGGTCGGTGTTGTTCTTGCGGAAGCCCGCCGCCTGATCCATCCACTTGCCGTACTGCGACGACGGGCGGATGATTTCCGAGCGAATCAGTACGTCCAGAATCGCGGGACCGGGCTTCGAGATGATGAAGTTCACGGTGTTGTCGTCCACCGCGACCACATCGGTCAGCGAGTTCCACGTGCTGCTGCTCTGCATCCAGCGAATGTTGTACGAGCCAATCACGTCCTTGGATGTAAACGCGGAACCATCGCTCCACTTTACGCCCTTCTTCAGCGCAAGGGTAAGCGTGGCGGCGCCGAGCGGCGCCGCAGTGGTGGCGGCACTGGTTGCTGCCGTTGTCGCCGCGGTCGTCGCTGCGCGGGTCGGTGCGGTAGTGGGTGCGCTGGTGGGCTGCGTGACAGGCGCGCTCGTCGGGGCAGTCGTGGGCGCCGTCGTCGCCGGCGCGCCGCACGCCACCAAGACCAAAGCAAGCAGTGTCAATACTGCTGCAAACTTTTTCATACGATTTCTCCTCCTGAATGGATACTCCGTAGAAATGGGTTGATTTACAGTCAATGACTCTTTGGCGTGCTTGTATTACATGCTAACCATCACCTCCTTTCATTTGCGGCGTCAGGCTGAAACCAATGGCGAGTTAATGACTTCCACGTCTTACCATCAAAGCAATCAGCGCAACGAAGAGCAGTCCCATCACAAAGGTCGTGACGGTGATGACGAACTCCGCCGTGTCGGGCTGTTGAAACAACAGCAAGAACGCCGAGATGAGTGTGATGAACATGGCGATGCGGAACCACGCTGCGCCCGCCTCGGGATTCATGCCAGCGCCGATTGTGGAACGCGCGCAGACTGCTCGTGCAGCGACTGCGCCGACGCGTTCGGCAAGCCGTGCTCGCGCGCAACCGGATGACACGCAACGGCGCCGCCATCGCTGAACGGAATCAATTCAGGCACGACCAGCCGACATTCCTCGCCCGCGTAGCGCGGACAGCGCGGATGGAATGCACAACCCGACGGCAGCCGAATCAAACTTGGCACGTCCATGCTGCGCAGTTCTATGCGCGTCTTGCGGCGCGTAATGTCGGGGTCGGCTTCGGGAATCGCAGACAGCAAGACTTGCGTGTATGGATGCTGCGGGTCATCAACTAACTTGCGCGCAGGTGCGAGTTCGACCATGCGCCCCAGATACATCACGCCGATGCGCCCCTCCCACGCAAAGTATTTTGCCAGCGCGAGGTCGTGCGTGATGAGCAGCACCGCCAAGCCCATCTGCTCCTTCAAGCGCGTCAGCATCTTGAGCAACGAGATGCGAATCGAAACATCCACCATCGAAACGGCTTCGTCCGCTACGATGAAGCGCGGATTCACCGTGAGCGCGCGCGCGACCGAGACGCGTTGGCGTTGACCGCCGCTCAGTTGATGTGGATACTTGTCGAGCAAGTCGTCGGGCGGCGTGAGATCAACCAGTTCGAGCAACTCGCGCACGCGCCTGCGTGTCGCGCTGTCGCCTTTGGTGAAGCCATGATACTTGAGTGGCGTGGAGATGATGTCCTGTATCGTATGTGCTGGATTGAGCGAGGCATACGGGTCCTGATGGATCATCTGCACGCCGAGCCGATACGCTTTGTAGTCGGACTTCGTAAGTTTGCCGATGTCCTGTCCCATGTACGCGACGGCGCCCGCCGACGGCGCGAGTACGCCCGCCATGATCTTGCCCGTCGTCGTCTTGCCGCAACCCGACTCGCCGACGAGACACAGCACCTCGCCTGCGTTGATGGTGAGCGACAAGTCGTCCACCGCTTTGACGCTTTGCCTCTTCACGGCGAATGTGCGGCTCACGTGGTCGAGTGACAAGAGCGATTCGCTCATGCGGATACCTTGAACGCTTGCAGCGCCTCGCGCGAGGTCTGCCAGTGCCAGCACGCAACCTCATGCCCACGCGCCACTGACACCAAATCGGGTTCTTCCGTGCGGCTGCGCTCGTCGGCGAGCGGGCAGCGCGGATGGAACTTGCAACCCGTTGGCATCTCGATCAGATCGGGCGGCGAGCCGGGAATAGAAGTGAGGTCTTCTTTCGTGCTCACCAGCGTTGGCACGGCGTTGATGAGACCAATCGTGTACGGATGCACGGGCGATTTGAAGATCGTCTGCACGTCCGCCATCTCGACGATCTTGCCCGCGTACATCGTCGCCACGCGGTCTGCCAATTCGGCGGCGAGCGAGAGGTCGTGCGAGATGAAGATGAGCGAGAAGTCCAACTTCTGCCGCAGCTCTTTGAGCACGTCCATGATATTGCGCTGCGTGAGAATGTCGAGCGCGGTCGTCGGCTCGTCGAGAATGAGCAACTGCGGTTCAAGCAGCAAGCCGAGCGCGATCAGCACGCGCTGTCTCATGCCGCCCGACAATTCGTGCGGGAACGAACGCCACACGCGCTCTGGATCGAGCCGCACCATTTGCAGCAGATCGTATGCGCGCTCGCGCAAGGCTCTACCCTGCAAGTAGCCGTGCGCCTTCGCCGTGTCCGCGAACTGGTCTTCAATGCGCAGCACCGGATTCAGCGAATTGAGCGCGGACTGAAAAACCATCGCGCACTCTTGCCAGCGATACGCGCGCAGTTGCTTGCCGCCCAACGCCAACACGTCAATCTCGCGCACGGGCTGGCTCTTGCCGTTCTGGCGTGCAGCAACGTAGCGACGATACGTGATGCTGCCAGTCGTGATCTTCGCCGTCGTCGGCAGCAATTGCACCAGTCCGAGTCCAAGCGTTGTCTTGCCCGATCCGCTCTCGCCGATCAATGCGACAGCTTCACCGCGCTGCACATCGAATGAGACGTTGCGCACGGCACGCACTTTGCCGCGACGCGCGGCGTATTCGATGGTGAGGTTTTGGACGGACAGTGTGGCTAACATGGGCGAGGTTGGAGACTGGGACGAGATTACATCCAGTCTCTACACACCGGTCCTGAGACGTGGATTGAATACTTCGTCGAGCGAGCGCGCAAAAGAGACAAGCCCCAATTGGAATAGTACAATGGCTAGAATGGGCGCGATGATGCTCCACGCTGCCTGGCCCGTGAACAGCACACCGCGCCGCTGAGCCGCGTTGATCATCACACCCCAGTTCGCGCCCGAGTACGGCACAATGCCGAGAAACACCAGACCGACTTGCTGATAGATCGCCGAGGTCATCGTGAAGATCATCGCGATGGCGATGAACGACATCATGTTCGGCAGCAACTCGCGGAAGATGATGTTGCGCATGCCCAGGTCCAGCATCGTCGCGGCTTCGATGTAATCGCGCTTCTTGAGCGAGAGCACTTGGCTGCGCACTTGCCGCGACAAGCCCGGCCAATCGAGCAGCGCGAGCAGAATCGAGAGCGAGATAATGTCTTTCAGATTGAGCACCGTCGCCAGCACTGCCAGCAGCGGGAATTTGGGAATCGTCAGCCAGATGTTGACGAATTCCATCAGCACACTGTCCACGCGGCCGCCGACAAATGCGCTAAACGCGCCGACACACACCGCGATGACGGTTGCGAGTAGACCGGTGAGGAACGCCGTTATGACAATGTCGCGTCCGCCATTGACGAGCTTGAACAGGTTGTCTTGGCCCTGAAAGTCGGTACCGAGCCAATGCTTGGTGGACGGACCTTGGTTAATGTCGGCGACGTTCGCAGATTGCTCGGGGGGCCAGATGAACGGCCCCACGAACGACAGCAACACGATGAGCACGACGATGAAGAATCCGACGAAGCCCATCTTGTTGCGCGCGAGCAATTTGAACGTCTTGAGGAGTTCGCGGCCGATGTTAGACAGAGTTTCCATAGGGCATACAGGCAGTACGTTATTCGTCATCGGTCATTAGTCATTCAGCGGTGATAGTTCCTCCGCGTCGAAGACTAACGACTAATTCCCTTCCCCGACGATGCGGATGCGCGGGTCGAGATAACCGTACAGAAAATCGGCCAGCAGGTTGGCGAGGACGACGGCGATGGTGATAATCAGGAATACACCTTGCATGATCGGATAATCGCGTTCGTAAAGCGCGCCGGCGAGCACGAAGCCGATGCCTCGGTAGGTGAACAATGATTCCACCAACAATGCGCCGCCGACGACAAAGCCGATTTGAATGGCGAGGCGCGTGAAAAGCGGCAGTGTCGCGTTGCGCCCGACATACGCCGTGATGATCCGCGAGTCCGGCAAGCCGCGCGCGCGCGCCGCGGTGACGTAATCTTCGCCGAGCGTCGAGACCGTGCTGCTTTTCATAATCAACATCCACGAGCCGACCGACGTGAGCACGTACACGAGCACGAGCACCCAAACGTGATTGATGACGTCAACGAAAAACTCGGATGTGAAGCCGACCTGTACGCCCGGCGACAGCGCACCGCGCATGTGCGCAATGGGCACGAGTTTCCAGACGGGGCCCAGCAGCAGGAATACGATCAAGCCGATCAAATATGGCGAGATCGCTTCCAGCGTCGCGGCGAGATTGCTGAGCACATGGTCAATCCACGAGTCGCGCGTGTACGCCATGATCGTGCCAAGCGCGATGCCGAGCACAAAACTAATCACGAGCGATACGCCCACGCTAAAGATTGTCCAAGGCAGCACGGCGGCAATGATGTCAGATACTCTCAGACTCGGCGACCGATACGACTTGCCGAGGTCGCCGCGCAGGACGTTTCCGACATATGCAAAATACTGTTCGTGGATCGGCTGATTGAGATTGATGCTGAGCAGTGCCGCCGCGCGGTCGCGCGCATCTTGCGGGGAGTAGCCCTGTGTGGTCAGGTCCTGAATCATCACGTCCAGTGCATTGCCCGGCATGGCGCGCACCATGAAGAACGTAATCGTCGCGACGAACCAGATGGTGAACAGCGCTTTGGCGAAACGGCGCACGAGAAAGTTGGATGTGAGCGCGCTCATCCAGCGCAGTGGGTTTGATTGTGGGTCGTTCCGTGCAAGCGAAAGTGTGCTCATACCATTGTTCGCGGGCTGTTGTGGGCGTGCGCGTGGGATGATAGCACATCCGCGCAGCGCGAGGCAAACATGTTGCGAATTTTTATCGGCACGCAGTCGGGGCAAAGCATGTTTCGTACCGACTGTGGTTCAATCCAACGTCGCGCGCAGCGCCGCGAAGACGCGGCGCAGGATGAAGGCAAAGCAGATGCCGAGCGTGGCGCCAATGGCTACGTCGCCCGGATAATGCGCGCCGACGTAGATGCGCGAGAAGCCGACGAGCGAAGCAAGGGCATAGAAAAAGGGTCTGCCCTTCGGAAAGTAGCGACTGAGCAGGAACGCGCCCGCAAACGCCGACGCCGAGTGGCCCGAGGGAAACGAGTAACTGCCCGGTTTGCGTCCGACCACGACGGCGCGCACCACATTGATGAACGGACGGCGGCGGCGGAAGTAATACTTGATGGGATAGTCCACGATGGTCGTCGAGATGAGCAGCGACGGCATGGACTCGACCAACGCCTTCAAGGCGTAGCGGCGCTCGCGCCGTTTGCGCCGCGTTAGTGCATATGCCATCAAGCCGAGCATCCAGAGATGTCCGCCGGTCATCAACTGGGTGATGGTGTACATGATTTGATTCAGCAGCTTCGTGTGCTTCAGTTGATTGATGGCGAGGAATAACCGCACGTCTAGCCCGCTGGTCGGATCGAGGCGCTTCAGCAACGCGTCTCGCAGCCAGCGCCGCTGCTGGACAAGCGTCGGCTCCTCAGCAGCGGACTCCGGGTTGAGCGCTTCGTGCACCGCTTCGGCGATGACTTGCTCTTCTTCCGGATCGGCGGCCGCGATCTGGGCAGCCGTTTGCGTGATTACATCCTCGGTCTCGCTAGCTGCCGTTGTCGCGGACTGCTGAATGGCGGACGCAGCCGCTTGCGCATCATGGGGTGTCGGTGTTTGCTCCGCGACCTGCACTACCGTGGCGGTTCCCGCACGCGCCTCAAGCCGCGCGACGACCTCCTCCGCCTTCTGCGGACTGTCCACAGCGGCGATGGCTTGCTTCAATGCCGACTTCGCTTGATCCTTCGATTCTTCATCTTCGGGTGAAAGCGGTTGATTACTCATCGTGACCACCTTAAACTTTTTTTGACAAGGAATGGCGCGACCTGTATGCTCAGAATTTCCTGTCTATCAATCAGTATAAAGACCGATCAAGACAATTTCAAGGAGCAATCTATGGCTGATACCCGGCAAGTCGCGCAACAATTTCTCGATGCGCTCGCCGCCAACGACGCAAGCCGCTACGCCGAGCTACTCGACGCGCAAGCCGCTATGCGCAGCTGGCACTGGCAAGGCCTTGACGTGCGTCGCCCGCGCGAGCGCGTCGTCGCGCAACTGATGGATGAATGGTCGGCGTGGCCCGATCCCACACTGGAAACGTTGAGTGTCATCGCCGAAGGCGAGCGGGCTGCTATCGAGTTTCGCATCCAAGCGACCGAGCATCAGCGCTACGTCGAACACAATCGCTCGGCATTCCTCACCATCCAAAACGACACGGTGCAGGCGATTGACCTGTATTGCCCAGAGCCGACGCCGAGCGCGCATCGGGGCAACTGGATCGCGCCCGCAACATTGAGCCACGACGAATTGAAACAGTTGTGTGAGTCGTTCCAAAACACGTTCGACGTGCGCGAATGGATTCCGCCAAACGCGAATTGGGGCGGCGGCTTGCGCGGCGGGCATGGCGGTTCTGGCGACGCGCATCCGGGCAGCAACGGCGTGGGCGGCGCACGTTGGAGCACGGACGAAGCCGACGCTAAAATCGAAGAGATGATCGCGTATCATCGCGAGCGCAACATTGGCTTCACGTGGTTCGTCAGTCCCTTCGACACGCCGAGCGATCTGCGCGAGCGCTTGGAGCGGCACGGTCTGATCATGGCGGGCGATCAAGCGTTCATGGCACGCATGGGTCTCGAAGACCTCGACATTGCGACCAATCCCAACGTCGCCGTTGAGGTGCTTGACCCTGATGACGACGACGCGATTGAAGCTTCGCTGCAAATCGTCGCGCGCTGTTTCAAATGGACAATCGAACAAATTGACGAGCGCAGACCTAGCTTCTTCGAGAGTCTGCGCAATCCGCGCATCAAAGAAAAATCGGTGGACTATCTCGCGCGATTGGACGGAGTGCCTGTCGCAGGCGCGCGCCTTGAACTGCGCGGCGGAATCGCGTATCTCGGCGGCGCGGCGACGCTGCCGGAGTATCGCAGCCAGAAAATCTATTCCACCTTGCTCCGCCGCCGCCTCGCAGACGCACACGCGCGCGGATTCAACATCGCCGCCATTCACGCCGAGCCGATGTCGCGGCGCGTCGTCAGCCGCTACGACTTCAACGAGGTTGCGCGCTTCTATGTGTACGGCTGGATGCCGCTGATTGATCTTGCTGTCATCAAGTCGTTAGTGCCCGACGAATAAGGGCAGACAGACGACAGAAGGTTAGCCGCGCCGTCCATCTTCCGTCTGCGGTGCGCGAACGGAGTAGTCCTATGCCCACGCTTCGATACGGTCTCGACTTCGGCACATCGAACTCGGCGATTGCCATCGCGGAGCACGGACGCGCGCGCTTGCTCGTCGTTGATCCGCTCGCGCCCAATCCCGCCGTCACGCCGACGGTGTTGTTCATCGCGCGCGAAGGTGGCACACACATGGGCGGCGACGCCATCGAGCAATTCGTCGCGCGCAATGCGGGACGCGAGATCGTCAAGCAGCGCGTGAACACAGGCAAGGTGATCGAGCAGTTCTATAACGAGAGCCGTCACATCTTCATGGCGAAGTTCGACGCCGATCTGAATTTGCCCGGCCGCTTTTTCCAATCCTTAAAATCATTTCTGCGCGACGACGCTTTCGAGGGCACTAACGTATTTGGCAAGCTGTACACGCTCGAAGAATTGATCGCACTCTACTTGAGCATGCTCAAGCGACAGGCCGACGAAGCACTGGGGCAAGAGATCAACGCCGTCGTGTTGGGCCGCCCGGTGCATTACTCGGATGACGGCGGCAAAGATGCGGCGGCGGAAGCGCGCATGTTGAAAGCGGCGACGCTGGCCGGCTTCGACGACGTGCAATTCATGTACGAGCCGATTGGCACGGCACTGGAATATGAGTCCACCGTGACGAGCGAAGAACTGGCATTCGTATTCGACTTCGGCGGTGGCACGCTCGACTTCAGCGTGATTCGACTCAGCCCGCAGCGCGCGCGAGATGTCGAGCGCAAAGACGACGTACTCGCCGTTGGCGGCGTGGTCATCGGCGGCAACACGCTCGACGAAGACATCATGGAGCGGCGCTTGCTCGAATATTTCGGCAGCCGCGCCGTCGCCAAAACCCTGTCCGGCAACACCGTCGCGTATCCACAGTGGCTGCTCGCACAGCTGCGGACGTGGCACACGATCCAACTGCTGAACGAGCGCGAGACGATTCGCTTCCTCACCGAGTTCCGCAACATCGCCCGGCACAATCGCGCAGAAGTGGATGCGCTGCTCTGTCTCGCGCAGCGCAACTACGGTTGGGAGTTGTTCAAAGAGATCGAGCGCGCGAAGATCGCGTTATCGTCTGAGACGCAGACTGAAATTGATTTTGAGCGCGAAGTGATCCGCATCCGCGAACCAATGTCACGCCGCAGTTTCGAGCGGCTGATATCGCCAAGACTCAACGCGATTGAGGAGGCGATGCAGCACACGCTCGACGAGGCGGGTGTTGCGCCCGACGAGATTAGCGTGGTGCTGCGCACAGGCGGTTCGTCGCTCATCCCCGCGATTCAAACAATGTTGGAGCGCAAGTTTGGCGCGGAGAAAGTCAAGAAGCAGGAAGTATTCACGAGCATTGTGAGCGGCTTGGCGCTCGCGGCGGCTCGCTCAGCGTCATAGGTGGCGCAGCAAACAAACAGACCGCCATTGAGCAATGGCGGTCTGTGGAGTTGTGCAACTTCTTGCGATGTTGTGATTATTGATTGCTGATGCGTGTCGTGCGCTTCTCGACGACGGGCTGGGTTGTCTCCGTGGTCGTGATCGTCGCCGGATTCACGACGGGCGGCGCTACTTCGGTGGTGACGACGCGCTGCACTGGTGTCTCTCGAATGCTGGACGTGACCATGCGCGCGCTGGGTCGCTCGAACAGCAACCCCAGCACACGCACGATAATCCAGAAGAACAATGCATACACAGCCATCGCGATCAGCGCTGGCACTTCTAGCACCACGCCGCCAGCCGCCGGCGTCGCCGTGAGTCCGACGAACGGCACCATAAATAGCGAGGTGACGCCGTAAATGAATGCGGCAAACCCAGCGGTGGCGTTGGCACCAATCAACTTCAATACGAAGCGCAACCCAAGTAGGATTTCGATGATGCCTGCAATGAGCCAGACGACGCGCGTCACTTGCAACATGCCGAGCCGCCGCTCCTGCGCCATGTCTTGGACGATGTGCTGGCTCTCCTCAAAGCCCGGTTGACGATTCACGATCACCTGCTCACGACGGTCCATCGGTTCGGGACCTGGAACGATTTCGCTCATGCTGACCTCCGCAAGTGGATAAAATGGATTCGTACACTCTCAGCATATGTCTTTCGCGCGTCAATTGAAATCGGCAAAAATATGAAATTATTGTCATTGGAACGTGAATAAGTGTGTCGGTAAATTGACTACACGCGTGAGGGCGCAATAACGCTGTGTTTTGGATGATATAATTTACGTCAGGAGGAAAACGATGACCCAAAATGCAAACAGTCGTCGCCGCGCACTGGTCACGGGTGCATCGGCCGGCATCGGGCAAGCATTCGCCCAGCGGTTGGCGCGTGACGGTTACGACCTGATCGTCGTCGCACGCCGCCGCGAACGACTCGAGGCGCTGGCTGAGCAATTGCGCGCACAACACGGAGCGCAGGTTGAGGTGCTCGCCGCTAATCTCGCGCACCATGCTGACTTGCAAGTAGTCGAGCGCCGCATCAGCGACACCACCATTGACATGCTCGTGAACAACGCGGGCTTCGGCGGCTACATGCCTTTCGTAGAACTGCCGCCCGAGCGCGCCGAAGAATTGATTCACCTGCAAGTGCTCGCCGTGACGCGACTGACGCGTGCCGCACTGCCGGGCATGATCGCACGCGCGCACGGCGACATCATCAACGTCTCGTCGCGGCTCGCGTTCAGCGCGCCGCTGTCGTCGCCGCCGCTGCCCAAACGTGCCGTGTACGCGGCGACGAAGGCATACATCAACACGTTCACGCAAATCGTTGCCGACGAGGTGAAGGACAGCGGTGTGCGCGTTCAAGTGCTGTGCCCCGGCGTAGTGCGCACAGAATTTCATCAGATTGTCGGCGCAGACCCGTCGCGCTTCCCACCGAACATCGTCATGTCGGCTGAGGATGTGGTGACGGCAGCGCTGGCTGGCTTACAACTTGGCGAAGTGGTCTGCATTCCATCGCTGGACGATGCGGCGTTGCTCGCGCAGAATGACGAGAGCAAGCGCAAGTTGCTCATGCAGAGCAACATGAGCCAACTCGCGGCGCGCTATCAGACCTAAGGAGCAGCGATGTCCACACTTACACCTCAGCAGCGCGCCTACCTCCGCAAACTCGCGCACCCGCTCAAAGTGAGCGTGCAGGTTGGCAAGCAAGGCTTGACCGATACGCTGACGAGCAGCATCGAACAAGTGCTGCTCGCGCACGAATTGGCGAAGATCAAATTCGTTTCCTCGAAAGACGCGAAGCAGCAAATCGCCGAGCAAATCGCGGAGCGCACGCACAGTCAACTCGTCGCGCTCATCGGCAACACCGCGATCTTATATCGCGCGCATCCGCAGAAGGACAAGCGCAAGATCACGCTTCCCCGCTAGTGACCTGACAGGTTTTGAAAACCGGTCAGGTCTGCTTTGTAACTTTTACTCTTCACCAACGCAACAGTTGTAGAGGCAAGCGAATGACGTAAATGCGCCGAAACGTGACGATGAACGTGACCATCCAGCCGCAGTGAACTGCCAGCCATGAGATGTGAAACGTAAGGGCGTGATTCAAATCACGCCCTTACTCTTTTTGCATTTCGCAGGTCAAGCCTAACGTGGCCAAGGTGCGCTGCAAATCTTGTTGCGCATCGTCGAGCAGTGCGTTCACGCTTGGCGCATCGCGCGCCGTCGCGGACAGCGTGACCTTGATGCGAATGTCGGGGCCGAAGCGTCGCGCGCGCGATTTAAGATACACCCGTGGCTGTCGCTCCACGACCGATTGCAACTGCTGCGCCATGAACGATTCATCCTGACAATCGACGATCAGCGAGCGAAGTTGATACGCCGCGCCACTAAATAGTTGACTGAGCAACGGGTTCAGCGTTTGCGTGAAGATACCTTTAAGTTCCGGCGGCACGCCGGGCAAGCAAACAATCGCTGACGATTGCACGCGCAGCAGCGCGGCAGGCGCGCCGCCAACCGGGTTGTAGATGGGCTCCGCGCCCTGCGGGAACAACGCCATCTTCCGGCGTGCGTCGTTCATCTCGCTCGACTTGACCCAGCCGACCTGCGCGAGTTCCGCGTAACGTTTCGTCAGCATCGCCATCGCCTCGGCGTGCGCGACCAGCGGCAAGTCGAACGCGGCAGCCACCGCTGCCAGTGTCAGGTCATCCGCCGTTGGCCCCAAACCTCCGCTGGTGATGATGAGTTGTGTCTGCGCGGCGACGCTTGCGCGCAACGCCTCGCCAATCGCCGGAAACTCATCGCGCACGATCCAGCAGCGGCGCACGAAGCCACCCAGTCCGGTCAACTGTTGAATGAGCCAGTGCGTGTTCGTGTCCTGCACGTCGCCGATCAACAACTCGTTGCCGATGGCGATGATCTCGCAGCTGATCACGTTTTGGCCTCAGCCGGCAACCGATCCATCACAAAGTTCTTGATTTCCACCGCTTGCCTGTATGCCTCTTGCGCGCGATCCAATTCGGGCGAGAAACTATTATCGTAACGCAGATCAACCGCATAGGGAGTCAATTGCGCGCCTGTGGGTTTCAGTGTTTCAAATTCAGGATCACGCAAAACACACAGGTCAATCAATTTTTCCAAAATGTGAATGAAGGGAAATTTGATTTCGTAAGCGGTCAGATACGTCTTCAGATATTTTTCGGCGGCTTGTTGCGCGTGGAAACAAGCCGTATCTAGACTTTGTTGATTTGTGATGCAAAGGTTGGCGGTGATCAAATCGTTTTCCGCTTTTTGTATCCAGCCCTTGACCACATCAAGACTCGTCTTCATCAACACCTCCGCACCATGCGAGACTTCCGCTTGAGAATGGGCATCATTTTCATACAACACCTTCCCTTCACGGATCGCCGTCGTCACAAACGCTTGTCGCGCGCCGCTCCATTCTGCGACTTCTGTAGGGGTATAGACCATGATGTCCATCCCAATCATGATCTTGCTCAAGGCGTCATACAGCGGTGGCGAGCGACGATCGCGCGGCAGATCGGAATCTGCGATGACCAGAATATCGAGGTCGCTATTCGGATGCGTGTCGCAGCGCGCATGGCTGCCGAACAGAATGATTTTGAGCGGATGCGCGACCGCAACGATACGACGAACGATGTCGTCCAGCAATTCGGGCGTGACGGGGGTTAGTCGAAATGCTTCGTGCTCAAGCGCCGGTGTCGGTAATGTCATCAGGTTTCCTCAGTTCATGGCTGCGCTCCGCTAATCAACAGTTCAAAGCGGGTTGCAATGACCTCGCAATTGATGGCGTTGTTAGTTATCGCTCGCTTTATCATCACGGAGACTCTTAAGTGGTTTCCCATTACGCTGTAAGAACACAGACTCGTAAATACTTATTGTAGGCCAACCCGTCATCATTGTGCCCCAGGCATTTATTGGCATCTGTTTGCCCTCAAACTCGACCATATCACCGTCAACGATTGTTGCAACTCGATCTGGGCTTTTGCGGACAAACACATGGTCACCCACTTTCACTCGCCCATCAGCCAGCATATCCTTCAACCGTGACCTGCTTCCTATTTGAGGCGACTCAGCGGGCTCCGATTGCACGCTATATTGCGTCGCCATTTCTTCCGCCGGACCCACAGCATATCGTTGGATAAGCGAGTAAATTGCTTTTGCGCGTTCCTCGAGGAAGAGTTTGAAATAGCCATTCCAGTATGTTTCCGTGATCATGCTCGGCTCTATCAGATGACCAGGTAAGCATATCTCAAGCTGCTTGTTTACGTTGTGTTTCAGTTCCGATAGATAAACCTGCGGAGCTTTTTTCCCAATTTGAATATTGAGCAGTTTGGGTATCAAGGTGCGATTTACAACACAGTCAACTAACTGTTCAGCTTCCGCTTGATCTACGTCGAGGTCTGGAGTGCTAGCGATATAAGCGCGCGGATAGATATGATGATCTTCGAGGCGCATGGTGGTATCCATCCTTTGGGTGCTATTCCAATCATTGAGTCCCTGCGCAGCATACCCAAGCAGATTAAGAATCCCTCGGTAAATCGCGCTCGATTTCTTTGTATAGCTATAGAGGTCTTCGAATTCAGCAACTAGCGACCGTAGTTTCGTGAAATAACCACGTGCACCTATTCGCTTTCCTTGCGCCACCTGAATTAACGCAGTGCTATCGACTACAATCACCTCATTGGATGCCGAGCTATACCGATTAGCAAATATCGACGCCCAGTACCAATATTCTAAGAATGCACGCTGTTCTTGATTGACCTGATCAAATCCCTTTATTTGCCTACGAAACATCATGAGCGGGATGATCATGTTCTCTGAGGGCATCCAGTCCTGAGAGAGAATGTAGTGCTGACTGGTCAGGTAATTCAGACTCTCAGAATATAGCGCGCACGTTGAATCCCAATGAGCCTGAAAGTCCGTAGCCTCAAGCTGTTCCAAAATAAACTTTTTATCAATTGAAATCGTTTCGCCTCGTTCCGCTCCACAGATATATGCAATCGCACGAATGATAACTTCGCGGTTGAGTTCTATCTTGCTCTGACTCTCAAACTCTTCGATCTTCTTCCGTAAATTAAAGCCCTTGTAAAGTTTTGCTGCCAGAATATCTGTGAAGTTGAGTTGTATGCCCCGGCTATTGCTACGCTCGAAGAATGTGCAAAACTTTTCCAAGCTCATATCGAGCAAATAATACGCGACCATCTTCTGCTGTTTGAATAAATCTATCAGTTTACGCACAGCACGGCGATAGATTTTTTGCGCATTTTTTCGCTGGCTTTCTTCCGCATTCTGCAAACGCTGACGCGCGTATTGCGTTAGCGCAAATCGCTTATTAAGATCGTCGTCATCGAGTCCGTCCGATTCTGTCTGATAAGCATCAACCAGCTTAACAGTAATTGACAGAGAGCTTTCCTCTCCACCAACATCCTTCACCATCTCTTCGAGCCTCAACTGATTTACAGTTTCAGCATCTAATTCTTCGTTTAGTACAACATACACGTTGTCTAAACCGACGATAGCACGGTAAATGGATGTAATTCTCTGCTGACCGTCAAGAACGATTCTCAAACTTTCCGCTTGAACTTTTTTAGAAATTTCAGCAGATGAATAGTCATATGTCTTGAGGCGTGCATTACTACCTTTACCCCTTCGTGGGCGTTGATCAATCTCACGAAGCGTCATTTGAAACGTTGGCTTGCCATAGATTAATGTGCCAATAAAGATGTCCCGAATTAGCGAGTCGAACAAATCATAGGTCTGTTCCAACTCCCAACGAAAATCCCTCTGAAACTCGGGCAGCATGATCGTTTGGGAATTTATGCCTTTGATAATATCGAGCAAAGATTCGGTTTGGCTTTGTGTATCGTTCATGTTTGCGATTCCTCCCGCGACAGCGCATATCAAACATTGGTATGCCACCGAGCAGTTTGTAGAGCGGCGTGCAACTTACTATTTGATAACCTTCCCCTTACCTACGCCATCACCCCATCCTCTGTCACGAACTTCGTGCTGAGGTCGAGTGCGGGTTCGTGTTGCCAACCGCGTTCAGCATCGCTCGTTTCGAGTCACGCGCGAATCGTTTTTGGAACAGGCGGCTGACGGGATAACCCAACTTTGCCAGCCAATGATTCGGCCGCGAGTACGCGAGCATGTCGTACCACACCGAATCGTCGTCGCGCCACTCGACCGTGAAGCGTTCCTCGCCACGCTCGACGTGCTCGCGCAGCGTGCCGTACGCAAAACCAAAACAGCGCGGCTCATCAACTACGTACACGATGCGGCACGCATTCAGCGACCAAATGCCAAAGTGTTGCGCAAGCACCATGACGGTGCTGCCGACTTGAATCGGCGCGTCGCTTTGGAACACTCGCACCCAACCGAGTTTGAACATCTGCCAAGCGCGCACCGCTTCGACGGCGCGCGCGAATGTCGCGCTGCCCTCGCCCAATTGGATGCGATGCTGATCGCGCGTGTAGCCAGCGAGCGAATCGTTGCGCGACGCACCGACTTCCGCGAACGAAAATTTGGCGTCATTCATGGCGGCGAGAAAACGCGCCATGACTTCAGGCGACGGCGCGCGCAAGCGAAACATGCGTTAAGCGCCCAACGCGGGGTGCAGCACGTTCGCCTTAAGTCGTTCATGCATGTCGCTTGCGTTGAGCACGCCGTCTTCAGTAAAGAATTTGGTGATGAGCTGGAGCGGCGTCTGGTCGAAGTAGAGATTGAAGCCGTGTAGGTTCGGCGCGGCGGCGATGATTTCGTTTGGGTCTTGTTCCGCAATCGTGAACGGCGTGCCGTGCGGCAAAAACTTTTCGCTGCCGGCGAGGCAATACAGCGGCACGCCCAAACTTTTTGCGGCGAGCGCCATGCCGAGCGTGCCGACTTTGTTCACCACACCCTCCGTGCTGATCGCATCCGCGCCAATCAGCAAGGTGTAGAAGCCGTGAATGAATACCGACGCTGCCGCGTCCGCGATCACTTCGACCGCGATACCCGCCTCTGCCAAGTGCCGCGCCATCTGCACGCCATCAAACTGTGGGCGCGACTCGGTGCAGACGCCGCCGAAGCGTTTGCCGACATCGTGCGCGCGCAGCAATGCGGCGCGCACCGTTGCCGAATATGAATGCGTGAGTAGCAGAGAGCCGCTGTGGATGTAGGGCAGCATTTCGTTGGCGATGCGGCGCCTGTGGTGTGCGAGAAACGCCGTGAACTTCAGCGCCGCGTTGGAGGCGGCTTGCGGGACGGTGGCGCGCTGCGGCTTGCCTTGCACGTACATGACAACTTCGCGCTCGGTCGCATACAACACGTCGTTACACAAATTGACGAGCGAAGCCATGCTAGGCTGCGCGGCGATGAGGTTGCGGCACAGCGCAATCAGTTCTGACTTGAAGCGTTCGTCGTCACCGTGCCATTCGTCGCAGAACCGCATGATGATTTGCGCGGCGCGGTTCGCAAGCTCAACGGCACCGGATTCGTGGTCGGCGGCGATCTGCTGAACGGCACGTTTGTTGGACATGACGAGGCGAACGGGTGAACGGGTGAACGAGTGCAGGGACCAAGAAATCATCCGCTTACCGCATCACCCCTTCAGATTTTAAATCAGCCGCGTCCGATAAATGTCTGTTCGGTCGGCAGCATCGTCAACTCAAGCAGGTTGACGTGCGGTGGCTGCGCAGCCATGAACAGCACCGCCTCCGCCACTTCTTCGACACTCATCATCGGCTCGCGGTTGAAATCCGAATCGGGCGTGGCGCGATTCTCGGTGCGGATGTTGCCGGGGTAAATGCACGAGCACACAATGCCGAACTCGCGCCCTTCGAGCGCCGTGACCTGCGTCAAGCCCCACAGCGCGTGCTTGGTGGCTGAGTACGACGCGCTATGCGCGCGCACGCGCTGTGCCGAGATGCTCGCGATGTTGATAATGCGCCCGCCGCGCTGCTGCTTCATGATGCGAAACGCAGCGCGCGTGCACAGAAACGGCGCGGTCAAGTTTACGGCGACGGCTTGGTTCCACATCTCGGTCGTGAACTCGTCAATCGGCGCGCCGCCCTGAAACGCGGCATTGTTGACCAAGATGTCTAACTTGCCGAAGTGCTGGAGCGTTTGCGCAAACAGATTCTGAATTTGCGTTTCGTCCGACACATCCGTTGGCACGACGAGCAATGAACCACCGTCTAACGGAATCGAATCCGCGAGCATGCGCAGCCTTTCCTGACTGCGTGCCGCGATGACGACGTTCGCGCCGCCGCGCGCAAACGCCTGCGCGATTGCGCGCCCCAGTCCTTGCGACGCGCCCGTGATGATTGCGACTTTGCCATCAAGTTTGCCCATGTTGCTCCACCAGAAGACCTCGCGGCTTTTGCAAACCCGCGAGGTCTGATGCTTTACAGTGCGCCGTCAATGCCCGGCACCGGGAAGCGGGACGTGAACTGCTTCACCTCCGCGCGCACATCATTCAACACATCCTCGCTGCCGAGATGCTTCAACGTCTTCGCGATCAGGCGCGCGATTTGTTGCATCTCGTCTGCGCCCATGCCGCGCGTCGTGACGGCGGGCGTGCCGACGCGAATGCCGCTCGTCGTCATCGGCTTCTGGGGGTCGTACGGAATCATGTTCTTGTTAACGGTGATGCCCACGTCGTCCAATGCTTTCTCCGCGATCTTGCCCGTCGTGTTCGCGGAGCGCGTGTCAATCAGCATCAGGTGATTGTCGGTGCCGTCGGAGACGAGACGCAAGCCTTCCGCCTTGAGCGCGCTTGCCAACGCCTGTGCGTTGTCCACGATGCGCTGCTGGTACTGCTTGAACTCCGGCTTCAATGCCTCGCCGAACGCGACCGCTTTCGCGGCGATGATGTGCATGAGGGGTCCACCCTGTGAGCCAGGGAACACGGCTTTGTCCACTGCCTTCGCTAATTCAGCCGTGCACAAGATCATGCCCGCGCGTGGCCCACGCAATGTCTTGTGCGTCGTCGTGGTCACGATATGCGCGAACGGAACCGGATCAGGGTGCAGCTTCGCCGCGACCAACCCTGCGAAGTGCGCCATGTCCACCATCAAGTAGGCGCCAACTTCGTCCGCGATGGCGCTCATCTTCTCGAAATCCCAGAAGCGCGGATAGGCGCTTGCGCCCGCGAGAATCAACTTCGGCTGATGCGCTTTGGCAAGCGTCATCACTTCTTCGTAATCAATGCGCTCATCTTCTTTCGAGACGCCATACGAAACGATGTGATACCACATACCGCTAAAGTTAACGGGCGAGCCGTGCGTAAGGTGTCCGCCCTGATCGAGGCGCATCCCTAGCACGGTGTCGCCTTGATTGATCGTGGCCATGAAGGCTGCGAGGTTTGCCTGTGCGCCGGCGTGCGGCTGCACGTTGGCGTGCGCCGCGCCAAATAATTCTTTCGCGCGCTCGCGCGCGAGGTCTTCTACGATGTCCACGTACTCGCAGCCGCCGTAGTAGCGATGGCCGGGATAACCCTCGGCATACTTGTTCGTCAGCACCGAGCCGGCCGCTTCGAGCACCGCCGGGCTGACGTAATTCTCCGATGCGATCAACTCGATCTTGTCTTTCTGCCGACCTTCTTCGAGTTTGATCGCGCGATACACTTCCGGGTCTTGTTGCGCAAGGATGGACATACTCTGCTCCTCAATGATTGTCTCGCTGTAACCTCAGCCCCATAATCACAAACGGTTTATCGCTGCTGGGGTCGCCGCTGGGATATACAAAGTTATCGCGCAAGCTGACCCAGCCGCGCTTGCGATACAGCTGCATCGCACTCGTGTCGCCTTGATAAGTCGAGAGCACGGCGGTGCGCTGCGGCAGGTCGGCGATGAGCGCGTCGTGCAGTTTGCCGCCAATGCCATAACCCTGCATCACGGGCGTGACCGCCAATTCCACGAACTCGAACGCATCGTCCAGCCACTCCTGATTTTGCTCAGGCGTGAAGTCGTGCGCAATCGTATCGTGCCACCACTGCCCGACCTTGCTTGCGAAACCGTAGGCGAATCCGACGACCTGGCCCGTGCTCGCCTCGCGCGCGACCACGCAGCGAAAGCCTTCGCGCCTAGCGTGCTTCGTCAATATTTCGGCGAAGCGCGACAACTCGGCGACGCCTTCGTGGTATGGCGGCGCGGCAAACGCGGCGCGATAGACGCCGAGCAGGGCGTGACGCTGGGCTTCGACCGCTGCGGCTGTGAGCGATGCAATCTCAATGCCGGGCGCTGCGCCCAACTCCGCTTGAATCATTGCGGCGAACTCAGCCAGCACCATCGCCGTCGCGCCCCACACTTTGTGCGCGCCCATTGAGTAGAATGGCATCATCACTGTCAGATTGTACTCAGGGCGCGTCCACTCCTCCACCACACGCGTGCGCGGATCGAGCAGTGTGGAGAGCGGCACCTCGATCAACTCCGCAACTTCGTTCGGGTCGGGTTTGAAGCCTGGCCGATAATCGCAATACCCGACGGTTGGGTAAATGTGGAAATGGCTCGGCGGTATGTAGAGCGAGGTCAGCGAGCACAGCACTTCGACGTCTGCCAGTGTGATGCCCAACTCTTCGCGCGCTTCGCGCAGCGCCGTCTCACGATAATCTTTGTCCTCAAGTTCGTAGCGTCCGCCGGGCAACGAAATCTGGCCCTTGTGATGATCGAGATGATCGGTGCGGCGCATCAGCACGAAGCACAACTCGCCGTCGCACGGATACAAGAGAATCAACACTCCGCCGTGATTGGGATTCACGATCTGGCGCGGGATGCTCTGCTCGCGGTACGGCGGTGACATGTGGAGTTGCGCGGGCAAACCCGGACATGATTTCGTCAGCGCGCGGCGGATGAGGTCCAACGCAATCGTCTGCGTGAGTGGCATGGTTGGATTATACAAGTGGAAGTGGGAAGGGTAAACAGGTACACAGTTAGCCACAGACCTATCTACCTGTGTACGTGTGTACGTCCTACATGCGCCTCAACACCACCAACGTCAAATCGTCCGACTGTTCTTGGCCAGCCACGAAGGACTGCACCGCGTCAATGATGCTCTGCATGACGGTGTGCGCGTCATAGTGGTGCGCGCTGACAATGGCTTGTTGCAATCGCTCGTTGCCGAAAAGATCGCTGTCGGCGTTCATGGCTTCGGTGATGCCGTCGGTGTAGAACACTATCACGTCACCCGCTTGCAAGAACAAATCACGCTCTAGTAATTCGACGTTGGCCAGCACGCCCAGCGGCAGTCCGCGCCCACGCATCCACTCCACCGAATGGTCGTGATAGCGCAGCAGCAGTGGCGGACAGTGACCCGCGCTTGCGTAGCAGACCGTGTGTGAAGTGGGGTCGAGCACGGCGTAGAACGCGGTCACGAACATATCTGTACGCGCATCGGCGACGATAATTTCGTTTGCGCGCTCCAAGACTTGGTGCGGCGTGCGCCGCGTCGTGCGGCCCAGGCCAATGGCGCGAATGATCGTGCGCGCAAGCGTCATGTAAATTGCGGCGGGCACACCTTTGTCAGCCACGTCCGCAACGGTGATGCCCCAGCGGCCGTCGAGCAACGGCAGAAAATCGTAGAAATCGCCAGACACTTGCAGCGCGGGCGTCCAGATCGCCGCCACATCGTAGCCCGCGATGCTCGGCGGCTGGTCGGGCAACAACGACGACTGAATCGCACGCGCGATGGACAACTCTTGGTCGAAGCGCGCGCGCAGATCGCGTTCGCTTTCAAGCTGCACCGCTTCGAGCGCCAGCGCGGCTTGATTGGCAATGCCCGCCAGCAGTTGAATGCGGCGCGGTTCCAGCGCGGCAATCGGATCCACGCAGAACGCTCCGAGCAGCGAGCCGCGCACCACGAGCGGCAGCACCAGCGTTGCCACCATCTGCCACTGCTGCTGCAAATCTTCTGCCAGCGTGATTTCATAAGCCGCGCCAGACGACGGAAGCTCGCCGCGTGCGAAGATCACGTCAGTGGGAACGTGGCTGTGAGCGAACGCGCGCGCGCACTCTGCGCTCAAGCCATAGGCTGCGCGTCCGACCAGTGCGCCCGTCGCATCCGTGAGCAGAATCAACATGCGCTCCACGCCGACAAGCAGCGGCGTCAGTTGGACGATGGTTTGCAGAATGTCGTCAATGCTGGCAAGCGTGCCAATCGCGTCGGCGACTTGCAGCAGCGCGTTGGAGATGTACGCTTCCTGCTGCACGCTGGAGAACAGTTCCGCTTCCTGAATGGCGAGCGCGACCTGATCGCCAAGCGTCTGCATCACGAACTGGTCACCTTCTTGAAAAGCGTCCACTTGCTCGGACTGCCCTTCGAGCACACCAAGCATTTTGCCGTCCGCCATCAACGGCACGATGAGCTCGGCGCGTGTGTCGGGCGCAGACGGGTCCATACGGAAGCGCGGCTCACGCGCGACGTCGTTAACGATTAGCGGCTCGCACGTGCGCGCGACGGTGCTGATGAGCGACTCGTCGGCGATGTTCACAAAAGCGTGCGCCGTCTCGTCCGCTTCGGTTCCTGCGTGATGCACGAGCACATCGCCGTCGAGCAAGTAGATGTCAACGTGGTAGTAATTGAAATTGACCTTTACGAGGGCGACGACAAATTCCATCAAGTCATCCAGCTCGAAGATGCCCGCGACTCGCTGACTGACTTCGGCAATGGTTTCGAGCTGCATCGCGCGGTATTGCGCGGCACGGTGGGCACGCGCCTGCTCGACGGCGAGTGCGGCTTGCTGCGCAATGGAGATGAGGATGCGCTCGTGCTCACGCGTGAATTGGTTGGGCAGGTCGGACTGTACCGAGATCACGCCGAGCACTTTTTGTGAGCCGGTCATCGGCACGAACAATGCCGAACGTGTGTGCTGTGCTGTGTACAGTACACCGCTCACGGGTAATGCTTCTTTGCGCACGTCACGCACGAGCAACGACTGCTGCCGCTCCGCCACCCAGCCGGCCAGTCCGGCCATGCGCTCGTAGTGACGCGACGGTTGGCGTACGCCATGGCGATACCAGCGCGCCAGTTCGACTTGGCGCGTGCGTTCGTCCACCAACGAGATGGCGAAGTTGGCCGTGTCCATCACCCGCGCCGTGTATTTGTCAACCAGTTCGATAAGTTCGATTTCATCCAAGCGCGCGGCGCTGAGCGCGCGTGCGAACTCGTTCAGCATTTGCAGTTCGGCTTCACGGCGCAGCAGCACTTGGCCCAAATCCGCCGCGCGCTGCACGGCAATGCTGACCAGTACGATGCCGAGCGCGACCACGAGGAACATCGAGAAGTCGAGCGTGACGTAGAGATATGCGAGCAATGCGGCAAGCGGCAAGGGCAGCAATTCCGCCAACAGCGATGCTTTAACAATCGAGCGCATGAATGCGAGTGCGCCCGCGCGACCTTTTTCAAGCACCTCGCTCAAGCCCCAACCGACGTGATCGAGTGCGAACCACACGAGGCACAGCGCGAGAATCGGCACGAGGTCGGCGACGGCGAGATGCGCAGGCGCAAACGTACCGCCGAGCGTCTGGTAGGCGAATGCGCCCGCAGCTGCCATTAACGCCTTCAATCCAAAATTGAAAGTGGCCAGTTGTACGACTGCGCCGCGCGAGACGTTGCGACGACGCACGGATGAGATCAGCCGATAGAGCAAGCTGCTTAACCCAGCGACCCAACCGCCCGCCGCTGCGCCGAAGAGGATCAGCGTCGCCACGTCCACCACGCCGACGAGTGAGTGCGTCACCTTGGGCGCGACGTGAAAACCCGCGCGCTTCACCGTCAGCGAGAGCAGCAGGAAGATGAACAACTCGCTCAGGTGCGGAGCGAGCGCAGCGAGGGATGTGATTTGAACGAGGACGGCGAGACCGATAAGAAAGACGAGCGTGTGATAAACGAGGGACAAACGCTGACGAATCATCAGAGAATTATAACATGGCGATTGCAGCGCTTACGCGAGCAGAAACGGAACGGGATGACTGGTAGGTTTTCACCTTAGCTGTCGTGAGCAATGACAGTTAATGCCTACGGCAGCGTTTTCAGTTTCACGTTCGGCGCGTTGCGCGCGTAGACCCGGAACAGTCCCCACAAGCCTACCTCGCGGAATGGCTCGCGATGATCGCCGTAGAGGTAGTCGCCCGGCAGCCGCGCGCGTCCGCCCGCGCTGTCGAGCGAGATGGTGATCGCTTCAAGCGCACCGACGTGCTGCGAGCGCCGCAAGTCGCTGCCCGCGCGCCCTGGCTCCAACGGCCATTGATGATTTTCGATCGTGAATACGTGTGCCTGCTCGCTGTACGGCACGAGCACATGAACTTTCACGCGATCACCGGCGAAGGCTTCGAGCAGTAGTGTGCTCGGATCGCCATGCACATCGCTGCGGAAGACTTTTGACGTGTCGTCGTTCTTCGCCAGTCGCGCGTCTAACCGCTCAGCCAGATAGTTCAAGCCCACGACGCCTTCCACATGTTCAGTGTATGGCATGATGGCGGTGCCGATCACTTCGTCTTCATCCTGCATGAACAGCGTGAAGTCGCGATACGCGCTGCCGCTGGCTGGCAGCACGTCCGAGCGCCAACTAGCCTTCAAAGAAATATCTGCGCCGCTGATCGGATCGCGATACTGCGCGCCGCGCGGGCCCACGATAATCGCGCCGTACAGTCCAACGCGCGGATTGAGCAACGGGCTGCCGCCGTCCATCAGCAGCGCGGTCGTCTCGCCGATTTGCGGTGACGCGAAGTATGTGTACGTGCGCGTCTCGCCCGGCCGTGTGACTTGCAGCGGATCGTTGCCGGCGGCGATGCCATACGAATCCCTGGGATCAAATGCCAGCAGGTCGGCACGCAGCGAGACCGCGCCCGCGCGCGTTTCGTTGGCCAAATGCACCTTGAGGCAATCGCCGACGTTGACATGCAGCACGAGCGGCTGCGGCTGCCGGCTGCCGTTGAGCACCGCCAGTTTGTCGCTCTGCAAGACGAACATCTTGCCGCCCACGTTTGCGCTGGCCAGCATCGGCAGCGGCGCCTCAATCGCCGCCACGAAAAATTCTTTGACGGGCGCATCGCTCGCACACACTGGCGCTTGAGTTTGCGCGACGGCATCATGGCCGGGCAATTTCTGCAGCGAGACGTTCTGCGCGTCGTCGTACACGCGCAGCAGCCCCCAACTGCCTTCGCGCAATTTGAATTGGCGGCCGTCGTAGTACAGGTAATCGCCGGCCGCGCGCTGCGGGCCGCCCGCCTGCGGAATGATTAAGTCGTAGCGTTCGGAGATGCCGAGGTGGACGGTGTTGATCGGCGGCGAAGTTGCGCTGTACGGTTCCGCTCGGAACCAGTGGCCGTCAATGTGGAACGTATGCACGTCGTTGGTGCCGCCGACCAATGTCCGCACGACGAGCGGATCGCCGACGAACGACTCGAAGATCGGCGTCTCCGGCTCGCCGTAGATTTTGCTGCTGAACAATTGTGCCGGATCACCGCGGCGCACCCACAGTGGTTCGACGCGCAAGTTGAGCGAACTGCCGCTCGAATTGCCGACGCGCGTCAGCGGATTGTCGTCCTGGACGAACATGACCATCTCGCGGAAACTGCCGCTCACGTCGGTCGAAACTTTTGAAGTCGTGTGAATGTCGGCGAGCGTGCCGCTCTTGACCTCGACGCCTGTGTGCGGATCGTGGTAGGTCGAGTGCGGCGGCTCCGCGATGAGCGCGCCGAAGAGGCCGTGTCGCCACGAATGCAATGCGTCCACGTGATCGTGGAAGTACGCCGTGCCGAACTGCACATCGGGATACCAACGATAGCGCACGAACTCGGCGCTCACGATCTCGTTCTGCGCGTGCGCGAACCGCAGCGGCTCGTCAAACGTCAATACGTTTTCGCTGACAGCCTTGATGCGCTTGATCTCGAACGTCTTGTCCTGTTCCATGCCGACCCCGACGACGACACCGGACTGGAAGCGCCGTGTGCTGCTCAAGCGAATGGCAGTCGCGCCCGCCTCGGTGGCGGCCGTCAGTTTTTCGCCCTCGACCGTGTAGGGCCGCACCGACTGTTCGTAATTAAAGCCGGTGTTCACGCCATCGCTCGCCTGCACGTCGAACTGCACGAAATGAATGTGCACGTTGACTTTGCTGAAGAATGCGTTCTCGCGCTCGTCGGGCAGTTCGCTCTTGAGCAGAACGTCCACGCAATCTTCGCCGGCGTTGGCGCGAATAGCCAGCGGCGTCTTGAGGCTGTCGTTGCCGCGCACCGCATCGGCTTGATCGCGCAGCACGAACAGCCGCCCGCTCGGATCGAGGATATTGAGTTTCTTGTTGAGCGTGATCGGCAGTTCAATCGCTTCGATGGATAATGACTTGACGGTCGTGCCGCTTGGACACAAACTCCAGGGCCCATTCTCGCCGGGCTGCGCCACATCGGTGCCTTGATGGATTGGCTCAAGGAACGGCGCGGGTCCATGATCCGGCGCGAACGGCGGCCGCTTGCCCAGATGCGGATGCAAGAACGGATAAGCGAGTTTACCCGTGACCGGATCAAAATAAATCGGCAAGCGCGCCGTCGGCTGTGTCGAGCGGTAGCCCGGCCACACTTGATCCGTTTCAGGCTCATTCAGGTACACGTCACCGCTGCGCTGCCAGTCGAGCACGGATGCGTCGTAGCCCTTTGGCACACCGCGCGGTGGCAGTTGGCGCTCGACCCACTCGGCGAAGTTTGCGTTCGTGATAGTGAACGACATGCCTTTCCAATCAACCGTCTTGCCCATCAGCGCGTCGGATGTGACGGCGGGCTTCATGCGCTCGGCGCGGTCGGGCAATTCGCTGAGCGGCGGCAACTGATCTTGTGAAACTTTGCCGTCCTGCAGAGTGTTGTACACGCGCCAGATCATCCACATGCCGGCCAGATAGTGATGGGCGACGTGACAGTGGATCAAGTAGTCGCCTACGCTCTGCTGACAGCCGCCGCTGCCGCATTCGTTTTCGACGTCATACGTTTCCGAGGGCCCGATGGACTGCGCGTCGGTGCGCTCACTCGCGTCGGGCAACAGCGGCGGATGCTTGTCGAGCCCGCTGTCGAAATGCGCGGACTCTTCGCCGGGCTGTCGCCGCCAGCGAATCGCGCCGCCGTGAACATGATGCACGTGGAATACTTCCGAGCCGCCGTGGACAACCCGCTGCTTTGCCGGGTCTCCCAGATAACTGCGCGCAATCGGCGTGGCCGGATCGCCGAACACATACGAGCTGTACGCCTGCGACTTGTCGTAGAACGAAAATGTTTTCTGCTGCAAGCCAAGCCGATTCATGAACGGCTCGCTGCGATAGTTGAGCGCGCGCCCGACGGGACGATACGCATCGGTGAACGGATCAACTTGCGGAATGAGCCGGCCATTCTTGTCGAGCGGACGAAAGCGCTCGTTGCCGATCTCGTGATAGTAGATGGCGAACTCGCGAAACGCGCTGCCAGATGGTGGCCTGATGATGGCGTCCCAGCCGCTGCGCAGCGCGCCGCCGCGCCGTGGATCGAGATGCTCCGACCCTTTCGGTTCGACGATCAGCGCGCCGAATAGACCATGATTCGTCTGATTGCGGTCCTCGCCGTGACTGTGGAAGTAGTGTGTGCCCTCCGGCTCGTCCGCGCTGACCATCCATTCGTAGTTGGCCGACGCGCCCGCGCCGACAATCGCCTCGGGATTGGTGGCGATGGCCGGCGCGCCCGATTTCTGCATGTGCAAACTCGAACCGTGCAGATGCAGGCTGGCCGGCTCGCCATCTTTCAGTTGATTGGTCAGAGTGATGCGCAGACACTCGCCCTGATTGACGCGCAGGGTCAGCGGTTGAATCGCGTCGCCCTGTAGCCCAATCGAAACGGCCGGCTCGGCTTTGTCGGCGCGCGCGTCGCGGTTCTGCGCTTCCTCCTGGCGCACACGCTTCAAATCTTCGGCGAGCACATACATGCGCCCCTGCGGATCGTAATCGAGATAGCGATTGAGCGTCATCTCGACATTGATGGCCACGACGTCGTAGGCGCGCACCTTTGCATTCGCGGGACAGCGCGCGCCGGCATAGACGCTCTCCGTGTTGTCGCTGCCGAGCGGCAGTCCTTCACTCGTTTCGTGCGCGGTCGGTGCGGGCGTCGGGCTGGTCGTGGTAGGAGTGGCGAGGTCGGTTTGCGAACTGGTCGTGCACGCGCTCAACACTAGCAGCGATGCGAACAACGGCGCGCCGGCGAAACGCCTCAAGCGTGACAACGGACAATAGCGCGGCGCGGCGTGGCGCGGCGTCAGCCACAGCATGCGCGTCAGCAGCGCGAGCAACAACAACTCGACGATGAGATAATGCGCTTCGAGCAGAGTGAATGGTCGCAGCGCGCTGCCATGCGCGTGAACCAGCGAACTCTGCGAGAGCGACGGCGCGGTGATGTGGCTGGCGAGAAAGATAGACAGCAGAAAAATATTTCCCGCGCTTCCGAGCAGCCAATACGCGCGCGTGCGCCATGCGCGCGTGCCGAGCGCGTACAGCAGTTGCGCGCAGACAACGGGCGCAAATGCCAGCACGTGCTCGCTGCCCATCTCGACGTGCGGCAACGCCAGCGCGCCATACAACAATGCGCTCACAAACGCCAGCGCGCCGATGAGCGATGCGCGCGCTGTGGCGGATCGTTCAATCACAAAAATCTCCGAACGGGAAAATGTCGTAGGGGCGGGGTTGCCCCGCCCAGTGGGCGCGGGATTACCTCGCCCAACGGGCGCGAGATTACCTCGCCCAACGGGCGCGGAGACCGCGCCCCTACGCCTCAGAAAACCTAGACCTCACAGGTCGTGAAGACCTGTGAGGTCTGCAACGTTATCACCAATCGTTTACTTCGGCTGCACGACGATGGTGCCTTTCATGCCCTGATCGCGGTGCACCGCGCAGAAGTAGTCGTAGCTGCCGGGCTTGTCGAACGCCAGCGACCAGCTATTCGCAGCGGCGAAGGGGCCGAGTGCACCCGAGTTGTAAAACTTCGTTGGGTCATAGGTTGGCGATGGCCTGGCCGGCGCGCCGATCTGCGGATTGAGCAACAGTTGTGGCGGCCCATTGGGTTGCGGCTTTGGAATGACAAACTCCGGCGGCGGTGGCGTCGGATTGAATGTCACGGTGTGGAAATAGGTGGAGGCCCAGACCACAGTATCGCCCGCTTTGACCGTCAGCGACTTCGGTCCGAACTCCAGCACTTGCGCTCGCTGATCGCCGGATACGATTTCACTGAAGCCAGCATGTACATACCAGAGCGTGGTGTTGTTCGGGCCCGCATCTTTCTGCGGGTCTTTGAACTCGCCGCGAGCCATACTCAGCAGAGCGTTGAGCGGCTCCATTTCTTTATTGCCTTGCGCGATAATATCGGGCAGCGAGGGCACATCGGCTGTAGTAGCGGGAACGACCTCGACCCAGCCGATCATGGGGTTAAGGTGCAGCAGGCAGATGTACTGGTAGATGCCCGGCTTGGAGAAGGTCAGGTCAAAGGTGTTCGGCGGCGGCGCGTTCGGAGCGGGTGGCTGATTCGATAGCTGCCCCGAGTTCACGAAGCCCGCGCCACTGAACGATTCGACCGGGCCGCCGGGAGCGCGGCTGGGGAACGCGAGCGACGGATTGACCATGAAGTCACCCGGCCCTCCGCCCGGCACATTGACGGCGAAATACGGCAGCACATCTTTACCGCCAGCGCCGAAGCGCGGATCGGGAACCAACGAATCCGGCGTCGCACCTTGCGGCGCTTTGCCATCGCTGAAGGTGACCGTGTGCGGTTCATCGCTATTCAATTTCCACGTGATGGTATCGCCGACGCGCACCTTCACGTTCGACGGGAAGAATACGTTCACGTCGCTCGTCTCTTTCCCTGCGCCGACCAGCACCTGCAATTTTCTGGGCGCCTGCGCCACAGCGGTCGGTGCGGCAGGAATCGCCGTCGGCGCTGCGGTCGGTGGCACAGCGGTGGGCGCCGTGGTGGGCTGCGTCTGCACCACTGGCGCCGTGGTTGCAGGCGCGCTCGTCGGCGCGGCCGGCGCGCTGTCGCACGCGCCCAACAGCACTGAGATCATGATCGAAAGCGCGAACAAGAACAAGAGCCGTGCTGATACCTTTTGCATTTCTTCCTCCGAAGAATATAGATTGATACTCTCAACGAACATGGGCGAACCAATGTGATTGAGTGGAAACCCTTCACCTCCTTCCTATTTAATGAACTGATGTGCCATACCCTCAACACACGATCTCAGTCGCCGCGCACAATTTTCAGATGGCGCTCGACCTCGTCGGGCGAAGCCAGCCGCACGGCCTCAGACTCCACTCGTGGATTGCTCGGAGCGCTGAGATCGAAATAGTGGACGTGGACGGTTGCCTCGGTGATCGCCTGACCCTTGCCGTCCAACAGGCCGACGGCAAAGCGGTTCGGACCGAGAATCAACTCGGAGGCGACCAGCGCGACGCTGATCGTTTCAGTGGCTTGCGACGGATCAATATGAGTATGGGGCTGGCCGGGCACATCGGTATGGATCGGCACCTGGTTGCTGAGCGGCGTGCCAAAGCCTTGAGTCGCGGATGGCGGCGCGGCGCAGGCAGCACAGTACAGCAAGTGGAGAAGCCAGCAGGGCCAAGACCGACAGGCATTTAGACGATCACGTAGTGCCAGAGGTACAAGCATGATCTATCACAGCATAGAGAGATGCACAATCATATCACCACAGAGCAGATGGGGCAAGCGGCGAGTCACCTCATCAAAAAATGTTTGCGATTTGCAATCCTCTCACACGTCTCTCCCAACCCTCGCCCCATCCACCATCGCCGCACGCAAGTTGCGCGGCGCATACGCATCGCCGATGACGTGCAGCGATGAAGTCAATTCAGTTTTTGAATTGAATTTCTCACAAGAAAGAATGGAGAAAAATGGACACGTCATTCGTGCTCGCCAACTGTGTCGCCATACGGCGCAACTAGAGTTCATCTACAAAAGTTGTTCACCACCTCCGCATACACCCGCGCGCACACCTCGACCGAATCCATGTCCACCCACTCTTCCGTCGCGTGCGCGCCTGCGCCGCTGGGACCGAACACGATGGTCGGGATGCCCGCGTCGCCGAGCAGCGCGGTATCCATCCAAAATGGAAATGTCGTGCGAGTCGTAGGTTTGCCCAGCACGCGCGCCGAGGCGGCTTCGACTACACGCGCAATCTCGGATTGCAAGTCGGCTGCCCAAGCGCTGCGAACGAACGTGACACGACTCGTCGCCTGAAATGTATCGTCGTTGCGCGCGAGCCGTTCCAGAATCGCGCCGACTTCGTTCGCCACCGTCTGCTCCGCTTCGGGCGGCACGGTGCGCCGCTCGATTAGCAGCGTACAACGGTCGGGATACGACGACAACTCGCGTCCGCCGTGAATGAGTGATGCATGAACGGAACCCGTACCGAGCGACGGATGACGCGCGCCTGCGCTCAGTCGCTGCTGGAGCGCCGACAACTCGACCAAGACTTTGCCCATCTGCATGATGGCATCCACGCCGAGGTCGGGCCGCGAGCCGTGCGCTGCAATGCCGAGCGTTTCGATCTCTGCCCACGCGAAGCCTTTGTGCGCGATGCACAGTTTCAAGTCCGTCGGCTCCGTGTTGAGCGCGCCGTCCGGTCGCGGCAAGTGGCCGCGCTGAATGTCGTCCACGATGGCTTGCGTGCCGATGCTCGCGTACTCCTCGTCGGCGACGAATGTGAAGACCACATCGCCGCGCAACTGCACGCCCGATCGAACGATAGCGTGCGCCGCGGCGAGCGTGGCGGCGAGTGAGCCTTTCATGTCGAAAGCGCCGCGTCCAAAAAGTTTTCCGTCCTGCATTTCACCCATGAACGGATCGCTCATTCCTTCAACGCTCACGGTATCCATATGGCCGTTGAAGAGTAGCGTCCGACCGCCGCCGCTACCGCGCAGAAGCCCAATCGCGTTGTGACGATTCGGTGCGAGTTCGCGGTTGAGCACCTCAAGTCCCCTCGACTGCATCAGGTCGCAAATGTATTGCGCGCAGTCCCGCTCGCCCATCGCGCCGGGCACGAGATCCGGATTGACGGACGGAATGCGCACGAGGGCTTGCAGAATTTTGACGAGTTGCTCACGATCAATCGCAATCATGTTTGTCTCCAACGATGTAGGGGCGCACAGCCGTGCGCCCCTACAAACAACGTTGACGATTACCAGCGTCAATACACAAACACGCCAAGCAGAGCCGCCGCCGCGATGATGAGCGCGGGGTGAATATCGGTGAAGATCATCAGCGCGAACGAGATCAAGCCGAGCGCGAGATAGTCCCACGTCACGCCATTCTTTGGAAACAGATCGTATGCGGTGAACGCGAGCAGCGCGACGATGACGGGGCGAACCGCCTTGAGTGCACCCTGCGCGCGCGGATCATCTTTGATGGTGAAGAAAAGCGCCGCGAGCGCGAGCATCATGATGAACGACGGCACGACCATGCCGAGCACGCCGCTGATCGCGCCCGGCAATCCAGCGATTTTGAAGCCGACATATGCGCTCATCTTCGTCGCGATGGGACCCGGCAGCGCGTTGCCGAACGCCAGCGAATCGGTGAACTCGTCCACGCTCATCCAGTGATGCAGTTCAACCGTTTCCTTCTTGATGAGCGGAATGACGGACGGACCGCCGCCATAACCGAACACGCCGACCTTGGCCGACGAGAGAAAGATTTCCCACAGCAGTTGCAGCATACACTCTCCCAGTAACGAGTGGCGAGCGGCGAGTGACGATTTGCATTCTCGTCGTTTGTCACGCGTCACTCGCTCAGCGCTTGATCTAAATCCATCATCAGGTCGTCAACGTCTTCAAGCCCGACCGAAAGCCGCACCAGTCCGTCGCTGATGCCGGAGGCGAGCCGCTCTTCGCGCGACACGGTACTATGCGTCGTGGACGCCGAATGGCAGATGAGCGTCTTGGTATGGCCCAGGCTTACCGCGAGCGTGCACAACTTCACGCGATCCATCATGCGTGCGCCCACTGCAATACCGCCGCGCAACTCGAAAGCGATCATGCCGCCGAAGCCGCGCATTTGTTTGCGCGCGAGCGCGTACTGCGGATGCGATTCGAGTCCAGGATAGCGCACCCACTCGACGGCCGGATGGTCTTCCAGCCAGCGTGCGAGTGCGAGTGCCGTCTCGTTCTGCCGCAGCACGCGGAGCGGATAGGTGTGCATGCCAAGCATGATGAGCCACGCGTTGAACGGACTGATCACGCCGCCGAGATAGCGCAGCGCGCCGAGACGTGCGCGCGTGATGAAGTCTTGCGCGCCGACAATCATGCCGCCCATCGCTTGACCGTGACCCGCCATGTATTTGGTCGCGCTATACAACACCACATCCACGCCGAGCTGGACGGCGCGCTGATTGATTGGCGTTGCAAATGTGTTGTCGAGCATCGTGAGAATATTGCGGCCACGCGCGAGCGCCGTAATCGCGGCGAGATCGTTGAGTTTTAAGGTGGGGTTGCCCGGTGTTTCGAGGTAAATGAGCTTCGTATGCGGTTTCAGTGCCTGCGCAAAATGCTGTGGATCAGTTCCATCTACGAGCGTCGCTTCGATGCCGAGTTTCGGAAACTCGTGTGTGAAGATGTGCTGCGTGCCCGAATAAAGTTGATCGGTAGCGACGACATGATCGCCTGCCGAGAGCTGGCTGAGCAAGGCGGTGCTGATGGCTGCCATACCCGTCGCCGTCGCCAGCGCGTCGTCCGCGCCGTCGAGCGCGGCGGCTTTCGCTTCAATCATGCGTTGGTTGGGGTGATCCCAGCGGTTATAGACGAAGCCTTCGCGCTCGCCCGCGAACAGCGCCGCACCTTCTTCGGTTGAGCCGAGGTAGAACGTCGTCGCCATGTGAATCGGCGCGACCGAATCGCCCGTGCTCGGATCGGGCTGCTCGCCCGCGTGGACGGCTGTTGTGAATAGGTGAAGGGTGGACATGAAAGTTCCTTCATGCAGGATACAAGATGCAGGATGCAGGATTACACTAATCTTGCATCTTGCATCCTGCATCACTTCTATCTCGTCAGGATCGTCTCACGCCGAAACAGCTGCACACCCGCATACAGCACGCCGACATTGAGAAGCGCGCCGACGAGCACGCCGAAGATGAGCGTGATCGCGTTGAGAAAGATGATGCCTCCCGTCCTTTTGCATAGCGCACGCATTTCAATCATAATAATTCACGATTATATCGGCGCGTGAGAGGCGGCGCAAATGATTTGCACGGCGGGATGTCGTTCACTTTCGGGCAAGGCGTCGTTGAAAGTCTTTGCGAGCGAAGCGAAGCCAGTTCCCTGCGCGTTCGCAATGACATACCACGCTATTTCTTTCAATTGACGCACGGCGATACTATTGCTAGAACTGAATGCAAGTCGTGCAACACATCGTAGTACAAGGTAGAACAGAACACGAGAGGAATGCGGCGTCTTATGCGCCATCTTTTCTAATGACGAGTTTTCAGTCTCTCGCGGACGCAGACTTGGTTACGCGAGTCGCGCAACGTGATCGTGCCGCGTTCGAGTATTTATATGATCGGCACGCAAGCCACGCGATGGGCTTGGCGCTCAAAATCCTTCATAATGAACCGATTGCCGAAGAGATCGTACAGGAAGCGTTCTGGCGCGTCTGGAAACGCGCTACTACATTCGACGCGGCGCGCGGCAACTTCACGACATGGCTGCTCGGCATCGTGCACAATCTGGCGATTGATAAATTGCGGCGCCTGCGGGCCGCGCCCGCCACACTGGAAATTGATGACATCGAGCGCAATCCGACGGGCGACATCGCCGACGACGCGCAGAACGTCGTCGAACAGGCGTGGGCTTCGATGCAGAGCGCAGATATGCGGCGCGCAATGGCGAAGTTGCCTGAGGCACAGCGGGTCGTGATTGAGCTGGCATTCTTCGAGGGCTTGTCACGACAAGAGATTGCGCAGCGACTCGACGAGCCGCTGGGAACGATTCACACACGCGCACGTTTAGGCTTGATGAAATTGAAAGACTTATTGTCCGATCCGAGAGTGAGCGAGCAGTGAGCCGTGAAACTCACGTTGACGAATTGATCGTCTGGTATGCGCTCGGTGCGCTGGCGACTGATGAGCGCGCGCAGGTGGAGCAGCACTTAGCCACTTGCACGCAGTGTCGCGCAACGCTGGCTGAAGCGCAGGGTGTGGCGAACATGTTGTCACAAAGCATAAAACCGATCACGCCGTCACGGCGCGTGAAGCGCAATCTGATGGCGCGCGTGGATGCAGACCTCGCGGCGGTGCGCCCGCGCACATCAATGGCGGTGCGCGCGCGTGAGTGGTGGGCATCGTGGGGGCGGGGCTGGGCACCCGCTGTGGCATTTGCTAGTCTCATACTGGTGCTGGCATTCGGTTGGTGGAACTTCACACTGCAAGATGAGTTGTCGCGCACGCGCAAAGTGTTAAGCGAGGTGACCAATCCCTCGACACTCGTGGCAACGCTGCCGCCCGCGGTGAATGCGCCACATGACGCGCAGGCGAAGTTATTCGTCGCGGCTGATTATACCAGCGCGCTGCTGGCTGTGGGCGGACTGAAACCGCTCGGCCCGGATCAAACGTATGAGTTTTGGTTGATTCGCGGCGGGCAATCGGTTCCGGCCGGCTGCTTCAATGTGGATCAGCATGGCAATGGTCGTTTGCAAGTGCAGAGCGTAGAGTCGGTGGGCAATTTCGATCAGGCGGGCATCACCATAGAGCGCGGCTGCGCGCTCTCGCCGACGTTGAGCGCACTCGTGTTCGTGGGCAGCATCAAGTAGGCCATCACATCGTTTGTCCGTCGAAAAAGAAAACAGGGGCGGCTCGCGAGCCGCCTCTGTTTTGCGTGTACACGCTGCGCCGTGAGCGCGGCGCGGCCATTTCAGGAATCTAGCGACACCAAGCCATGCTTGATGGCGATGCGCACGAGCGCGACCATATCGTGCACTTTCAACTTCGCCATGAGACTGGCGCGATGCTTCTCGACGGTCTTCACACTGATCTTCATCAACTGGGCAATGGCGCTGTTGGTCTTGCCTTCGGCGATCAGTTGTAGCACCTCTCGTTCGCGTGGGGAGAGCCGATCTATCGGACTCAAGTCACCGCGCTCGCTGGGGTGCAACAGAAAATCTTCCAAGATGGATTTGCTGATGGCTGGGCTGAGATACGTTTCGCCCTTGCTCACCGCACGGACGGCAAGCAGCAATTCTTCGGTTACAGATGTTTTCAGCAGATAGCCGCGCGCGCCGTTACGCAACGCCTGCTTCACCATGAGATCGTCCGAGTGCATCGAGAGCATCACAATCTGTGTCGGCAGATGCAGTGAGCGCACGCGTGCGGCGGCTTGCAAACCGTTCAAGCGCGGCATCGAAATGTCCATCACCAACACATCGGGCACGTTCTTCTCCACCAATTGAATGGCTTGCTGGCCATCTTCCGCTTCGGCAACCACCTCGATGTCAGCCGCTTTGTCCAGCAGCGAATGAATACCTTGTCGCACCAGATGATGATCGTCGGCAATGATGACGCGAATCATACGGTTCTCCTCGACGGCACACGCGCGATAACCTCGGTGCCTGCCCCGCTCAGTGACGTGACCTTCAGCACTCCGCCCATCAATTCGATGCGCTCGCGCATTCCCGAAAAGCCGATGCCTTCGCTTGGCGCGCGACCGTCGCTCGCAAAGCCGCGCCCCTCGTCCGCCACGCTCAATGTGATCTGAGTCTCAGCGTGCTGCGCCCGCACGCGCACGTGCTTTGCGCTCGCGTGTTTTGCCACGTTGGTCAGGGATTCTTGCACGCAGCGATACAGCGAGATGCTGACAGCGGTCGGCGGATCCGTCGGCAGGTTGCCTGCATAATCTACGACTAATCCCGTGCGGCGCGCGAACTCACGGCAGTACGCATCCATGGTCGTGTGCAGACCAAAGGTGTCGAGCGAGGGTGGGCGCAAATCGTGTGGGATCATGCGAATCTGATCCATTGTGGGGCGACCATAGCGGATGCTTCGCGCAACGTCTGCCGCACGGCCGATTGATCGGGCGTCAAGTCGCCGCGAGCGAGGTCGAGACTCATCTTCAACGCGATGAGCGCCTGCCCCACGAAACCGTCATTCACGTCCAGCAGAATGTCGTCCGCCGTCGCGAGCGCCATGGGCACGGCTTGGCCTGGCACGCTTTGGCGAATCGGTCTTTTGATTCAAGCAGGCGCGCGATCATTGCGCGTTGCGCGGTCACGTCTCGCACGAGCGCCAATACGTGATTAGCGCTGCTCGCGCGCAATTGCGCTCCCCATGAATACGCACCGCTCGGCACTGCCAGTTCGTACTCGCATGGCTCAAGGCTGATATCGTTCAGTGCGCGTTCGAGGTGTGCGCACACGCGCTGTGCTTGCTCCGGCGCGAAACCGATTTGGCGAATGTTACTGCCAATCAATTGGGCCAACGGCTTTAACAGGTGGTTGGTGTTCTTTGCGCTTGCGTCCACGATGTCGCCAGTGCGCGGCAACAGCAATGTCACGTCCGACGTGCTGTCAAGTGATGCGTCCATTTCTGCGGCGACGGTAATATCGGCGCGCACCGGCGAGCCGCAGCTCGGTGCATCAATCGGATGTTGACGTACTGAGCCTGACAAGTCGGCGAGCGTGTGGTTACTCATGGTGCAAGTGCGTCGCAGGTGAGGAGAGGCAATCGTGTCAGTCCAAAGTATTCGTTAAGAGGCAGCGTCTATCGGAGCGTAATACATGGCGAAGACTGAGTGTGCTTGAAAGTATTATAAGGGGTCACTTGCCGTTGACAAAGTTCTCCGTATAGCGCGCGATCATATTTGGCAGCGCTTGTGTTCGGCGTGAAACGGTTGGAGCAAGCCAGCGCCAGCGCGATCGGCTTGAGCACGGCAGGCGGACCATTGAACGAAGGCACGCTCGAAGGCGACGAGGTGAAGTGTCCGTGGCACGGCTCCCGCTTCGCGCGGCGCGATGGCAGCGTTCGTGGCGGTCCGACTACTTTGCCCGTACCAATCTATGAGATGCGCGTGGAGAACGGCCGGATTCAGATCATATTGCGGAGTTAGTCTGCGGCTCCTCTCGGATTACCAAAGAGCGGTCGGGATGCGGTAGAGACGTAGCAATGCTACGTCTCTACTTTCATTTTCGTGCGCCAGTTGCGCATAGCCGCGCAGATGCAAACCGCCAACGCGAAAAAAGTTTCGCGCAGCCTCTCGATGGAAATTTTGGATGCGCCCATCAGCCAGCAAGCCGACCACCGGTCTCGACACGGCGCGCGCGTATCAACGCTGACGATGCGAACATTTTCATTGGCGCGCGCCAGAACGGCGCACTGCTCTCACGCCAGACCTCGTTTATCACGGTGGGCAACTAGCCCAGCAGCGAAGCGCGCATTTACGGATGGGACGGCGCGATCATCGTGCGACTGGTTGAAGAGTTCGGCGAGTGTGATACGATAAAGACTGCTACACCCGACGCGGTCGAGTTCGTGCAACGGGAAACACCCGACTAATACTTCCTGTCAATCTATAATTGGGAATGGGGTGCGCCTGAGCGATTGATAGTGATGATGGGCAACCGTCTGTTGCGCGGGGATTCTAACTTCCATACAATTCAAACCATCGAGGCGGCATTCGCCCAACACCAACTCTGGCGCGGCGCGCCGCAAGCCAATCACTTTCTCATCGCGGCGGCTCGCTACTTGGCCGCCCATGCACCCACCGCGCGCGTTGGATCAGGCGTTCTGCATCGCGTAGCGGCTCCATCGCGGCGACCGATTGTTTGAAGAGGAATAACAGTAAACCGTAGTGACGCAAAGGGCGCGACGAAAAATAAAGTCTTCGCGGTTCAACCATGAGGAGGCGTTATGCCGTTTCCGATCATGCTCACGTTCGATGTAGATGCCGAGTCGGGCGCGCTGGCAGTGGATCCGAACAATGCGAATCGGCCGGGTGTGCTTTCGGTGGGCCGGTATGGACCCAACGTCGGCGTGCATCGCATTTTGCGCCTGCTCGCCGAAGAGAATATCGCGGCGACGTTCTTCATTCCGGGCTGGGTGATTGACAAGTATCCGGCTGCGATCACGGCGGTGGTCGCAGGCGGACACGAGGTCGCGCACCACGGCTACACCCATCAGCCGCCCGCGACGTTTGCGAATCGCGACGAGGAAGAAGCAGAATTGGCACGTGGCATCGAATGTATCGTGCGAATGACGGGTCACCAACCACTCGGCTACCGCTCGCCGTCGTGGGATTTCTCGCCGCACACGCTCGCACTGCTCGAACAGCGCGGCTTCACATATTCGTCCAATCTGATGGACGACGATGCGCCCTATCTCCATACGATTGACGGTCGCGTGACGCGCTTGGTCGAACTGCCGATCCAATGGATGAATGACGATGCGCCGTTCTTCATGTTTCGTCCGCCCAACCCGCGCCCGATCCAGCCCGCGAGCCATGCGTTTGAAATTTGGACGGAGGAATTGCAAGCATTGTACGATGAGAAAGGGAAAATATTTGTGCTGACGATGCACCCGCAATTGATCGGCCGACCGAGTCGCGCAGCGATGCTCGCCCGCTTCATTGCTTTTGCGCGCAAACTGGGCGCTGTCGAGCTTCGCACGTGCGGCGCTGTGGCGAACCAGTTCTTGTCGCAAGCAGCTCAGGGAAATTAGGAGTACCCCATGGAAAAAGAAAATCGCGGACTCGGCTTGCTGGCATTCTTTACGTGCCTCACGATTCCGCTCATGCTGTGTGCGGCGGGGCTGTTCTTCTTCGGCGTCGGCGCGAGCCGCAATCCGTTCGCGGCGCTGAGTGGTGCGCCCGCGCTGGCGAGCGTGCAGCGACTCGTCGTGATCGCGGGGGATGGCAACGTTTATATGATGGACGGCAAAGGCGAAAACAAAGTCGCCGTCACCAGTGACGCCGCGCTTCAGCGCAGCGCGACTGTGCGCAAGGTGTATGCGTTCCCGAACTGGTCGCCCGACAGTCAGCGCGTCGCTTTCGTCGGCATTTCATCGGAGAAAGACGGCACCGCGTTCTTATACACAGCCAGCATCCAAGATTCAAAACCGGTGCAAGTGTTCAGCAGCGAAGATGAATTTCCATTCTATCTCGCGTGGTCGCCCGACAGTCAACGCATTGCGTTCCTCTCGCAGAACGCCGACGAGATGTCGCTCAATTACGCCAGCGCAAACGGCGGCGACACCAAGACGCTCGACAAAGGCAGCCCATTTTATTTTTCATGGTCGTCCGATTCGCAGTCGCTCATCACACACGTCGGCGGCAGCCGCCGTCAATCCGCCGATGCGTTCATTGGATTGCACTCATTGCATGGTACGGTTAACGCCAAGCATCTCGCCATCTCGCCCGCGAGCTTTCTCGCACCATCGTGGTTGCCTGGCGGCAAGGACGTACTGACGGCACTGATGGGCAGCAGCGCCGCAAACGATACGCTCGTCATCAGCGACGAGCAGGGCGAACATCAGCGTACGCTCGTCACGTTCAGCGGCAGCATTGCATTCAGTTGGTCACCTGACGGCAAACTCGTCGCGTATGTCACAACGCAGCGCGCGGGTAACTCCGTGAAGAGCGAACTGCATTCTATCAAAGCCGATGGCAGCGACGATCAATTGTTGAGTGACGAGACACCACTCGCGTTTTTTTGGTCGCCCGACGGAAAGAAGATCGCGTACCTTGTGCAGCAGCGCGGCGATCAGGGCGCACTCCAACGCACACGCACTGACGCACAGCGGAACCCGATGCGACTTACGTGGAAGGTGCTCACGCTCACCGACAAGAACGTCATCGCGCTGGCGAGTTTTGTGCCAACCGATGCGTTCACGTCGCTGGTTCCATACTTCGATCAATACGCGCAATCCGTACGTCTATGGTCACCTGACAGCCAATCGCTGGTCTATGCAGCCAATGAAAGCGACGGTACGGAAGCAGTCTATCTCGTGAACGCAAACGGCAGCGATCAACCACGCCGCATCGGCGACGGCAGCATCGCGGTCTGGTCGTGGCGCTAGTTGGGGGGTCACATGGTTACTCGAATAAATCGTAGTTGACCGAGTTGTGACCAGCCAGCCATTTGACTATCCCACTATCTAACCATACACTGCCCTCGTGCCAAACCTGCCCCCGAACCCATATATCCCCGATCAGCCTGCGCGCGATCCCGAAAAGTTTTTCGGACGTGACGATCAACTCACGTGGATCAAGACGCGACTGCAACAGCACACACTCCTCGTGGTGCACGGCGCGCCGCACATCGGCGTCTCGTCGCTACTGCTGCAATCGTGCCAGCGGCTGAACGACGAGTTTCAGTCCACGTACCTGTTGCTCGAATCGCAGTCGCCGTATGCGGCGATGCAGCAAGTCACGCGCATTGTGGCGAGCGCGGTCGGTTTGCCGGCGATGGATTCAGCGCAAGCACTGCGGCAAGCCTTTGCCGATTCGATCCATAACACGCAGAGCAAACCCGTGCTCATCGCGCTCGACGGCATCGCCGCGTGGGAGCCGCGCAACAAATTGGATTTGCTCAACTCGCTGGCGATGCTGTCATCGGCTTCGACACTGGTGCGCACGATACTGGGCTGGGGTGTGCTGGAGAGCAATACGCTTACGCGCGATATGGCGCTGCGCGTCGCAGGCTTGAGCGACAGCCTGCCGCCCATCGCACAGACCAAACTCGGTGCGCTCACGCGCGCGCAATCCACCGCACTCATCACGCAGACGGCAAAAGGACTGCTCAAATATGACTATGGCGCGTTAGAGCGAATCTTACAGGAAGCCAACGGGCGTCCTCACATGCTGCAGCGCATCGGTCACGCGTGCTACGAGCAGCGCGCACTGCAAGGTCGTGTCAGCGCGCGCGACGTACAGCCGGCGATTGACGACGCGGTGGCGCGTTTGGCACAGCAGATGAACGCGCAGTGGGAACACTTCACGCGCGACGAGCAACTGCTGCTTGCGTCGGCGGGCACGGTGCGCGGCGAGCATGGGCTGCTCGCGTTCAACACACTGCTCCCCCAACTAGCAAACAACGGCATTGAACTCGACTTGAATGATGCGCGCGACGCATTGGCGCACCTCGAACAACTCGACATCTTCGAGCAAGCGGGAATGCAGTCGTTCCGTTTCAGTTCGGATCTGCTGCGCGATTGGGCGACGCAGTACGCCAACCTACCCGCCGTCACGGGCAAGCCGCTCACGTCCGTCTTGCTGTCGAGCGTTGATCTCACACCGCAGCGGCGGCGGCGAGCCCTACGTCTTGTTGGCTGGCTCGCGTTGATGTTGTTCATCCTCTTTCTGGCATTAGGGGGACCATCGCTGGTGACGAGCAGCGGCGGCGTGTCATCGCCGTTGCTCACAATCCCAGGTGCCGTGCCCATCGGCACGGGCACACGCACGGCCCAAACCGCGCCGACCCTTCGCGCGCAATCAATCGTGCTCGCGTATATGTTCCGCAAAACCGACAAGGATAAGTGGCGTATCTACGTCGCAGGACAAGACGGCGCGAATCCGACCGCGCTGACGAATAGCCAAGGCGACGACGAGTGGCCCAATTGGTCGCCCGATGGCTCGAAGATCGCGTTCGCCTCCAGCCGCGACGGCAATTTTGAAGTTTATGTGATGAACGCCGACGGTTCGGAGCAAACGCGCTTGACGCGCAACAATGCGCACGATTGGTCACCCACATGGTCGCCCGACGGCTCGAAGCTTGTGTTCACGTCTGCGCGCGACCGCAACTTTGAAATCTATACGATGAATTCTGACGGCACCAATCCGTCACGGCTGACCAATGACCCCGCCGACGACCACGCGCCAATGTGGTCACCCGATGGCCGTGTGATCGCGTTCGCATCGAAGCGCACCGGAAATTATGAAATCTATCTGATGAATCCCGATGGCAGTGCGGTGACGCGATTGACTCAGACAAGCGCGAACAATTTCAATCCAACGTGGTCGTCTGACGGGCGACGCATCGCGTTTGAATCGTTCCGCGACGGCAACTGGGAAATTTACTCGATGGATGGCGACGGCAGGAATTTGAAGAACTTAACCAATGCGCCGAATGCGGCGGATCAATCGCCGTCGTGGTCGCCCGATGGCCAGTTGGTTGCGTTCCAATCGAATCGTGCGGGCCCAACTGATATCTGGACGATGCACTCGGACGGCAGCCAACCCATCAACTGGACGCGCGGCGCGGGCAACGCGCAGAGTCCCGCGTGGCGTCCGCTGCCGAAACCGTAAATTTTACTAGACCTCTTGCATAACTCAGCAAGATGATCCGTAGTAACGACTTCAGTCGTTGATGTCATCGCAAACAGCGACTAAAGTCGCCACTACGAAATACTTTTGCAAGAGGTCTACTCAGTCCGATGTTGTGACACGAATAATCTCCACTGGAGACAACCACATGGACAAGAACGAAATCCTGACCAAGATGCGCGATTACGAGACGACCATCAACAATCTGATTGCCACGACCAGCGCCGAGCAATTGACGCAAACGCGCGGCGAGGATGGCTGGTCGCTGAAGGACGTGCTTGCACACATGGCGGCGTGGCAAGAGTTGTGTGCGTCTTGGATCGACATGGTAATGCGCGGAGAGACGCCGCCGCAGACCACGACGTTCAGCGATGAGACGATCAACCAAATGAACGAAAATTTCTATGACACGAATAAGAATCGGCCGCTGAACGAAGTGATCGGCTTCTTTCGTCAATCGCATGAGCAACTGCTGAATGTCGTGAACGCGCTGACGGACGACGACATCAACGAGCCGAACCGCTTCGCGTGGCGCGCTGGCCGTCCACTGCTCGCGTTCATCGCGGGCAACTCCTTTGGCCATTTCGAGGAACACGCTGACTCGCTGCGCGGGCGGATGGACAAGTCGCGCGTCAGTTGAATGAAACTCCACCACTGAAATCATCCTCGCCATTGCCTCTGGAAATGAATCCGTCCGTCCCCTCTCGTCCGCTCAATCTGGGCCATCGCGGCGCGTCGTCGCTGGCGCCGGAGAACACGTTGGCCGCATTCGCACTCGCGCGCGAACTGGGTGCAGATGGAATCGAATTCGATGTGCAGTTGTCGAAAGACGGCGAATTGATGGTCATGCACGACGATAGGCTGGAGCGCACCACGAACGGACATGGCTTCGTGGGCGAGAGCGCGTGGAGTGACTTGCGCGACTTGGATGCGGGCCGCTGGTTTGACGCGCGCTTCGCGGGTGAGCGCATCCCGCGCCTTCAAGACGTGTTGGATCTGTTCGGCGCGTCGTCGGTGCTCAACCTCGAGATCAAGAGCACGTCTAACAATCGCGATGTAGTCGAGCGCATCGTCGCGTGCGTGCAGCAGTACCCGATGAGCGCACAGGTCATCATCTCGTCATTCAATTGGGAATTGTTGATGCGGGTGCGCGAGGTTGACCCTGCCCTGCGCATTGGCGTGCTGTTCCAGCGCGAGGTCAGTGCAGCCGATTACGCCGTGCTTCAGCCCGAAGCCATTCATCCGAAGGCGCAGTTGGTGTCAGCGGCGTTAGTCGCCGACGCACACGCGCACGCTCAGTTGGTGAATACGTGGACGGTGAACGAGGCAGACGACATGCAGCGAATGATCGCATTGCAAGTGGACGCGATCATCACGAACTTTCCGCAACGACTGAAGCAACTCCTCGACGAAGAAGCGTGAGGGCGCTCACTCGAGCGCCCTTATCCTCTACGCTTTCGTGACTTGCACGAGCAAGTCCAGCGGCTGCGACGTGCCCGTGTCCCCGAACCACGTCACACCTTCTTCCACTAAATCAAAACGCAGCGTGTAAATATCCGGCGCACTCGGTGCGACGACGGTCGCGCCAAAACTGACGCTCTGACCGGGCGTGACGTCGCTTGGTAACTGCGTGCGAATGTCGGCGCGCGGAAACGCCTGCTGATTGTTGCGATACCAGCGATAGCCGACGTGAACGGGACGCGCGCTGCTGGCGAGCCACGTCTTGCTGCCGTAGTTGCGAATCTGCACATTGAGTGTTCGCGACGAATCGGCTTGCATGTTGACGAGCACCGTAAGCGGAACGATGGTCGCGCGATAAACTGGCGCGCTCGTCGTCGTTCCGTTTGGGGGCGGCGGGTTGCCAGGCGCGCTGACCTGCACAGACACGTCGAGTGCGCGCGCGCCGAGGTCGTAGAACCAGCCAAGTCCCTCGACGACCAAACTCCACTGCAAGCGATATGCGCCCGTCGTGTCGGGCGCGACCGCCGTCGCGGTGACGACTGCTCGCTCGCCGGGCGCGATGTCATGCGGCAGTGCGGTACGTATATCTTTGCTCACCGCCACAGGCTGATTGTTTTGGTCGAACCAGTGATAACCAATCCGCACCGGGCTCGGACTGCCGACGTTCCACGTCTTACGTCCATCATTGCGCAGCGTCAAGTTGTATTGAAATTGGCCGCCCGCCGTGACGACGGTCTGTGGGTCTTGGAACGTGACCTGATAATCTTGTATGCCTTGCACCAGCACACTCCTTTCCAATGGCGGCGAACCTTTGTCTTGAAAATAAGTAATACCCTCCTCGACCAAATCGAGACGCACGCGATATGCACCCGGATGATCGGGCGCGAGCACGTCAATGTTCAAGTTGCTCACCGTATCGCCGCTCACCACGTCGCGCGGCAGCACGGAGCGCAAGTCTTGCTTCACGTCCACCTTGTTGCGCTTGAGGTCGAACCAGCGGTATGTCAGTCGCACGCGATTCGGACCCGCGGCCAGCCACGTCTTGCCGCCGTCGTTGCGGAACGTGACAGGCAGCGTGACAATTTGATCGGCAGCCATCGTGCCGGGCATGGGCGCATTCAGCCACGCGACTGCATACTCCCCAATCACGACGTTAATCGTGTCGTTGTGCGCCGGCGATCCGCGATCCGAAAACCATGCGACGCCTTCCTCCGCCACGTCGAGCCGTGCGCTGTAGCGGCCCGCGTTCGGCGGCGCGACGAGCGCGGCATTCGGCAGCGTGACGCGCTGGCCCGGCGCGACGTCGCGCGGCAAGGCGGTACGAATGTCAGCGCGCACCGGAACGAGCTTGCCGGCAGCGTCGAACCAGCGATAGCCAAAGCGCACGAAGTTCGGCACGCCCTGCACCGCGCGCCAAGTAAATGTGCTGTCGTTTTGCAGCGTCACGCTGATGCTGATCTGCGCATCGGGCGCGATCAACTTCGGCGTGCTGTCGCCGACAAACGTCGCGCGATACGTCTTGACAGGCGGCTGTGGCGGAGCGGGCAGGCGCACGCGATAGTCCTTCTGGATCGCCGCGGAGAAATCGTTGCGCGCGCTGTCCTTGTCGTCAATGCGCCAGCGCTCGTCGTTGTCGTCGTGCCAGCGAAACAATATGAGACATTGAATCGGCTGATGCGCTAGATCGCTGTTCCAGGTATTGATCTCGTCATAAGCGCGTCGAATCCAATCTGGAAAAGCGTTCGTCCAGCCGCCGCTGTCAGGCGTGGACTGCGCTTCGGTGATGAACACCGGCAGGCTTTTCAATTTGTTGGGGATGGCACCCATGAAATCTTGATAAGTGCGGAAGTGTTTGCGGCGATTGTTGTACGGCGCGTCCATCTTGTCTTCGCTCGTGATGAGCGCCGAGTTCGCGCCCATCGTATATGCGTGCAACGCGATCGCATCGCAATTGGCGCCGACCAGTGTGAGGATGTCTTGGAAATATTGCACCCAGTCGCCACCGAGGTTGCCGTCATACTTCGTTTGATTGTTGTAGGGCGCAACCGCGCCGATCACAACCAAATCGGTTCCGTGGCCTGGAGTCTCGCGGATGCGCTTACGGCAGCGGCTGTAGCAGTCTGCATACATCTGCGGCGTGATCTTGTTCGCATCTGAAGGTCCGCCCGGTCGCTCGCCGGCGTGGTTCATCTCATTGCCGATAATCCAGATGTTCGCGCCCGGCGAATTAGCGACCCAAGCCGCGCAGCGATTCGCAAACGCATTGTACTGATCGGGTTTCGGGATCGTGCCTCGGTCGTTGTAGCCGTTGTTCAGTCGCACGATCACGCCAAATTTATCATTCGCAAGGGCGCTATAGTCTTGTCCCACGCGATCGCTGCTTAAGTCTTCGGTGATGAGCACCCAGCCTTGCTTATTCTGATCTTTCACGCTGCTCATCCAATCGCCGGGGTCGTGAATGCCGATGATAAACTGCGGAAAGCTTAGTGCCATATCTCACCTCCGTGTGAGCGAGTGGATCGAGTGGTTGGAATCGCGGCAATTATATCAACAACATCGGAGCGCGACAACAGACTCTTTGGCACTCACCCTCAGCGGTCGGCTGCGGCCGCCATAAACACAACGAGCCTTCTTGCGAAGGCTCGTGTGTGGCGGGGCATCACCGACTTGAGCGAAACTACCGCTCGATCATCGGTGATGCCCCGGGTTGCTGACTACCCATGAGCATCACCTCCTATTAGAAAAAATAGCAGCACTGCGATGCGGTGATGACCTGAGCGATATTATGACATAGAACAATTGGGCTGTCAAACGTATTTTGGATGGACCATGCGCGCTAAGATGGCCTAAAGCGTTCCCATTGGCGTGATGGGTTCGTCCCAGATTGGCTGCGTAAGATGAGTATCCACCTCACTCCCAACGATCACGTTGAGCGCGCGTTGTTTCACGCTGATACTCACCGGTCCATTGCCGAGATCGTAGCCGTCTGCCATCGTCGGCATCGGCGGCTCAGACGAGATGCCCACGCGGCGCACGCGATAGTGTACGATTCGCGGGTCCGCGGGCCCGCCCGTCGTCAGCTGCACCATGTAGCCAACTAGGTCGAGCTTGGACAAGTTTGCAAACACATACACGTCCAGCAAGCCGTCGTCAATGGCGATGTCGGACGCGAGATGGAAGTTTGCGCCGAGGTACGGCATGTTCGTCGCGAACGCCATGTGCGCATTAGCAGTCGCTTCGTTGTCCTCGTCGAGCGCGAGGTGAATCTGCGACGGCGGATGCGAGACGAGCGTGGATAGGAAGTCGCCAATCTTGGACAGGTCGCCGCGTTGAATCTCGTCGGCGGCCGGGAAGAGCGCGGGACCAATACCGACTGCACTCACTTCGAGGAAGTAGCGGCTCGCCGCGCTGCCCTCCGCGAAGCCGACGTCAATCTTTGCGCGCTTGCCTTCGCGTAAGAGCGCAACCGCATCGGCGACGCTGCTCGTCGGCACGCCGAGACTGCGCGCGAGATTGTTGCGCGTGCCGATCGGAATGATGCCGAGCGTCGCGTCTGTGCCGACGAGTGCACCCGCTACCTCGTCAATCGTGCCGTCGCCGCCAGCAACCACGATCAGCGACGTGCCACTCTCGACGGCTTCGCGCGCGACGCGCTGCAACTCGCTGGCACGGCGAACCATGTGCACTTCGACGCTCAAACCGGAGTCCTGCATGAGTGTCAAGGCGTCGAGCAATTGCTGCGCTGAGTCGTCGGTTCGTCCCGACGAAGCATTGAAAATGAGTTGCGCGCGGTCTGCTTGGGTCATGGTCTCCATGTCTCCGTTAAAGCCGCTAGGGTTCGTTAAAGAATAAGTTCCCGACCTTCTCATGCTGAGGAGCATTCTGTGCGACGAAGCATCTCTGACATGCAGCCGGAAAAGGGCGTGCTGTTTTACGCAAAGGATTGGCTGCCTGACGGCTTGTCTTCCAAGGCAGTGTCGCAGAGACCCTTCGCTCCGCTCAGAGTGACGGTCGGGAAGTTATAGTTTTTTTCGGACCCGAAGAGGTTTTGATAGTCTTTAGGCTCTGGTACTCAGCCACCCTTGTGCCCGGTGCCATTGCTCAACGTGCGCCAGCGATGCGGCACGACGACCAGCGAGCGCGCTGCGCTCAATGGGAATCCGCTATTGAACACATCGCCCGCTTCGACGTTGAGTAACGCAAAATTGTCGTTGCGATACATCACTTCGATCGGCGGGCGTGTGAGCGATACCGCCAAATAATATTGGCCCGCCGCGAGCGGAAAGCGCTCAAAATCCAATGCGATGCAATTTGCACCAACCGCGAACGGCACGTCCACCGTCGAGACGGGCCGCGTCGAGTAGCCGATGAGCGGCACGCCATCGAGCGAGTGCACGCCAAACTCGACGGCACCCTTCTCCGTGCGTTCCGCCGTGCGCCACGTCACGACAAAGCGCACGTAGTCGCCCGTGTGCAAATGGTATTTGGGCTGATCGAGTTCGTCACGCATCTCGACGGACTGCACCGCGTACGGCTCGCGCCTTGTCGCCGGCGCGCCGACGAAGATGTGCGTGGCGAGCGTGGCGTCGGGAACCCCACCATTCAAATAAAATTGCGTCGCGGATTCGACCGCGCCATCAAACTTCAGTGAGCCATCCAACAGTACGAGCGCGCGCTGGCACAACCGCTTGATCGCGGGCAAGTTGTGGCTGACGAACAGTACCGTGCGCCCCTCCCCTGCAACGCTGCTGATCTTGCTGAGGCATTTTTGTTGGAACGCCACATCGCCGACCGCCAACACTTCGTCCACCAACAAGATTTCCGTCTCCAAGTGCGCCGACACCGAGAACGCGAGCCGCAAGTACATGCCGACCGAGTAGCGTTTGACCGGCGTCTCGATGAAGCGTTCGAGCTCGGCGAACGCGATAATCTCGTCCATGCGTGCAGCGATCTCGCGCCGCTTCATGCCCATGATCGCGCCGCTGAGTAAAATGTTCTCGCGCCCCGATAACTCTGGATGAAAGCCCGTGCCCACTTCAAGTAGTGTACCGACGCGCCCGTGAATCTCCGCACTACCTGCTGTCGGCTGTGTTATGCGCGAAAGCAATTTGAGCAGCGTGCTCTTACCCGCGCCGTTGCGTCCGATCACGCCGACGATCTCGCCCGCGCGCACGTCGAACGACACATCGCGCAGCGCCCAAAAGTCTTGCGTGTCGCGCGCTGCGCCGTTGCGCCGCACTGCCGCCATAATCGTATCGCGCAACGTATCGTGATGCTCGCTCGCTTCGCTCAAGCGATAGCGTTTGCTCAGGCTCTCGACGCGAATTGCGTACGCGCTCATCGCAACAGACGCCCTTGAAAGAGAATGGCCAACGGGAACATGCTTGACATCACCGATATGACACGTTTCAAAAACCTGTCACGACTTTTGGTGTGCCATTCGCATACGGCTTTAAACACGCATAGATAAATTCGTTGACAGGCGTTGGCACGCCGAGCGCGTGACCTAGCCGCACCACCGCGCCGTTGAGCGTCTCCACCTCCAAGCGATTGCCGCGCTCCAAATCGCGTGCCATTGAGGTCGTACTGATCGCTCCGAACAAGTTCAGTCGCGCGAGCATCGCCGCGACAGAGCCCGCCGTGAGCGGAACGCCTTTCGCGCGTGCGACCGCTTCCACCTCTTCCATCGCGCGCACCATCAGCGCGAGCGTCTCTGGCGTCTCGCGAATGGGCCCGATGGGCAGGCGCGTGACGGCACACATGCCGCTCCAGCCACAGATGACCATGAACTTTTGCCACAGCGCGCTTTGAATGTCGTCGCTCAATTGCACCGCGAAGCCGCCACGCTGCAGCTCGCTCAGTGCGCTCTGTGCGCCCTCAGTCATGCGGCCGTCCAATTCGCCGAAGATCAGATGATGCAGATTCGCACTGCTGTGGCGAATCACGCCGGGCTCCGCGATGGTCGTCTCGATCTGCGCGACGCCGCCGAGCACGTGCGCCGCACCGAACGCTGCCGCGAGTTGGTCGGGCGCTTCGATGCCGTTCTGCACACAGATGATGAGCGTGTTCGCGCCGACGAGCGGACGCATTTGCTCAATCGCGCTCGCCACGTCCCACGACTTCACACAGAAGAGAACCAAGTCCGCCGCGCCAACGTCGCTCGGCGTGTCCGTGACTTGCACGGGCGCGACGGTGAAGTCGCCCGCGCTCGCGGACTCGACGCGCAAGCCGCGCGCGCGCATCGCCGCCAGATGTGCGCCGCGCGCGATGAATGTCACGTCTGCGCCCGCGCGCGCCAGACAGCCGCCGAAGAATCCGCCCGTGCCGCCCGCGCCCATCACCGCAATTCGCATCCGCCGCTCCGGTTTTTATCTCACGCAAATAACGCAAAGCACGCGAAGAAAGAACTCTTGCGAACTTTGCGTTATTTGCGCGAGCATCATTTGCGCTTTAGGACTATAGTCCAGTGATGCGCGCATGTCAAAACGCGACACAATTCATAGTAGAATCATAACTACTCAGCCTCCCGCAGGTTATTCGGTGCATTGCAGGCAATTATCTATGAGCTTGACCGGCTGGTTGTCACGAGCGCCCCATTTATCAACCTGCGGGAGGATGCCTGAGTAGTAACGTAGAGTCATACCATGAAAGCCAGCACGTTCCTCGCGCACCTCGCCGCCGACAAACACATGCAGCCGCGCATCGCCCACGTCGCGCACCTGCCCCGACACGCTGCCCGCTACGCGCGGCTATCTCGCACACTTCATCCAAAGCTACTGAAAGCATTGGGTGCGCGCGGCATCGAAAAATTTTACACGCACCAAGCGCACGCCATTGACCTCGTGCGCGCGGGACATGCAGTGCTGATCGCAACGGGCACCGCGAGCGGCAAGACGCTGTGCTACAACGTGCCTGTCCTCGACGCCATCCTGCGCGACACGCGCACACGCGCTCTCTACCTCTTTCCCACCAAAGCCCTCGCGCAAGACCAAGCGGACGAATTGCGACAACTCACGAAGGAGACAGGCCACTGGCGACCGGACACTAAACAATCGGTCTCCGGTCTCCAGGCTCTAATGGCGACGTATGACGGCGACACACCCGCCGACGAGCGCGCGACGATTCGTCATCACGCCAACATCGTGCTGACCAATCCCGACATGCTCTCCGTCGGCATCTTGCCCAATCATCACCTGTGGCAGACGTTCCTGCGCCACCTGCGCTTCGTCGTGCTTGACGAGGCGCACGCCTATCGCGGCGTGTTTGGCTCGCAGGTCGCGTGCGTACTGCGCCGCTTGCTGCGCTTGTGCGCGCAGTACGGCTCGCAGCCGCAACTCATTCTCTGCTCGGCCACCATTGCCAATCCCGACGAGCACGCGCAGCGCTTGACGGGCCGCGCCGTGAACATCATCAGCGATGATGGCGCACCGCGCGGTGCGAAAGAGTTCGTCTTGTGGAATCCGCCGCTTGTAGAACGCGCACGCACGCGGCGCTCATCAGCCCAACGCTATAGCGCCACCAGCGAAGGTGCGCTGCTGTTCGCGGCGATGGTGAGTGCGGGCGTGCGCACACTCGCCTTCACGCGCACGCGCCGCGCCGCCGAGACGATCTTGAACGATGCGCGCGAGCGATTGCGGCGCGACCAGCCGCAACTCGCCGACAGCATCCGTGCCTATCGTGCAGGCTATCGCGCCGACGAGCGCCGCGCGGTCGAGCAAGCGTTGTTCAATGGGCAACTGCGCGGCGTCGTCGCCACGAACGCGCTCGAACTCGGCGTGGACATCGGCTCACTCGACGCGACACTCTTGGTTGGCTATCCGGGCAGCATCGCCAGTTTGTGGCAGCAAGCCGGGCGAGCGGGGCGCGGCACCAACGACACGTTGACGATCATGATTGCGGAAGATAATCCACTCGATCAGTTCTTCATCTCGTATCCCGACGCCCTCTTCGCGCAGCCCATCGAGCACGCGCTGATTCATCCCGACAATCCGTACGTGCTCGCCAAACAATTGCCGTGCGCCGCGTTCGAGTCGCCGTTGACCAACGCCGACGAGGCATTATTCGGCGCAGGCTTCGTGGATGCGATGATCGCACTGGAGCGCGCGGACATCGTGCGCTATGCCGATGACCAGTGGACGTATCAGGGCGACGCGCAATATCCGGCGCAGCACGTCAGTCTGCGTTCCGCCTCAGCGCGCAGTGTGAAGATCGTGCTTGAGCGTCAGCGCAGCGTCGTCATCGAAGAGATTGACGCGGCGACGGCGACGTTGCGCGCGCACGATGGCGCGATTTATCTCTCGCAGGGCGAAACATATCTCATCACGCGGCTCGACTTGCGCGCGGGCATGGCGTACGCGCGCGTGGTGGACGCGGCATATGTCACCGAGCCACGCGTGGCGAACAGTGTTCACATCGCGCACGTGCGGCACGCGCGCAAGGTCGGTGCGGCGCGCGCCTATCTGGGCGCGGTGCGCGTGAGCGAGCGCGTGGTCGGCTATCGGCGCAGACCGATTGGCGGCGACGATAAGTTGGTGGACGTGGACTTGGACTATCCGCCGCAGACATTTGAAACGGTCGCGCTGTGGTGGGACATTCCGATTGCCACATTGCGCGCCGTCGAGCGCGCGCGCCGCGATGTGCAGGGGTCGCTGCATGCCGTCGAGCATGGGTGCGCAAGTTTGCTGCCGCTGTTCGCCATGTGCGACCGCACGGACATCGGCGCGCTCTCGACGCTGAACCACGCCGACACGGGCAAGCCACAAATCTTTTTGTACGACGCGCACGAGGGCGGCATCGGCATCAGTGAGAAAGGTTTTGCAATCTTAGAATCGTTATGGCGTGCTGCGCTCGCTCGCATCGAGCAGTGCGGGTGTGCGGACGGCTGTCCGTCGTGCATTCAGTCCGCACGCTGCGGCAGCAACAACGAGCGGCTGGATAAGCAAGGGGCAATCGTGTTGCTGGGATCTCTCTTGAAGTAGGACCTTGAAATCATCTCGCGTCGAATTATAATGCAACTGTAACTCCATTCGAGGACTCTATCATGTCAGAACAAGAATTTACATTCGGCGGCGAGATCGTCTGGCGGCCAACCCAAGAGCAAATAGAGCACTCGCGCCTCAAGCAATTCATGCACGCGCACGGCATCACGACGTTTGATGAATTCATCACGCGCTCGACGACGGACATCGCTTGGTTCTGGGATGCCGTGCTAAAAGATTTGCAGATCGAATTCTACGAGCCGTACACGCAAGTCGTTGATTGCTCGCGCGGGTTGGCATGGGCGCGCTGGTGCGTCGGCGGCAAACTCAACGCCGTCCACAACGCGCTCGACAAATGGATCGGCACGCCGACCGAGCAACGCATCGCCTTGCGCTGGGAAGGTGAAGCGGGCGAAACGCGCACGCTCACTTACGGCGAGTTACAGAGAGAGGTGAATCGGGTTGCCAATGCGCTGCGCGCGCTCGGCTTGCGGAAGGGCGACGCGATTGGACTATTTCTTCCGATGATTCCTGAAGTCGCCGTCGCTCTGCTCGCCATCGCAAAGATCGGCGGCGTCATCCTGCCGCTCTTCTCCGGCTACGGCGCAGGCGCAGTCGTCACACGACTGAACGATGCGGGCGCGAAAGCAGTGTTCACCGCCGATGGGTTCCCGCGACGGGGCAGCATCGTCAACATGAAAGCGGTGGCCGACGACGCGCTCGCCGCGTGTCCGACCATTGAACACTGCATCGTCGTTAGGCGCGCCGACCATGACGTGCCGATGCAAGCGGGCCGCGATCAGTGGTATCACGAACTCGTGAGCAAGCAATCCGATCACTGCGAGACCGAACGCACCGCTGCCGATGATCCATTGATGATTATCTATACATCGGGCACGACGGGCAGACCGAAGGGCGCAGTGCACACGCACGTTGGCTTCCCCGTCAAGGCGACGCAAGACATGGTGCACGGGCTCGACCTGCGCGCGGGCGACACGTTCTGGTGGATGACCGACATCGGCTGGGTGATGGGACCGTTGCTCGTGCTCACCCCGCTGCACACCGGCGCGACGATCTTCATGTACGACGGCGCGCCCGACTTCCCTGAACCCGACCGTGTGTGGGCGATGGTCGAGCGGCATGCGATCACTCTGTTTGGATTGTCGCCGACATTCGTGCGCAGTATCATGAAGTTCGGCGCGGAGCCTGCGCGCAAACATTCGCTCGCGTCGCTGCGCGCGTTCGGCTCGACGGGTGAGCCGTGGAACCCGACGCCTTGGCTGTGGCTGTTCAACGATGTAGGTCAGAAGCGACTGCCAATCATCAACTATTCTGGCGGCACCGAAATCGCCGGCGGCATCTTGATGGGCAACTGGCTCACGCCGCTGAAACCAGCTTCCTTCGCGGGGCCGATTCCCGGTATGGCTGCCGACGTGATTGACGCGGACGGCAACTCGGTGCGCGGTCAGGTCGGCGAGCTCGTGATCCGTCAGCCATGGATCGGGATGACGCGCGGGTTCTGGAAAGACTCCGAGCGATATATGCAAACATATTGGTCGCGAATTCCAAACGTTTGGGTGCATGGCGATTGGGCTGCGGTGGACGACGATGGGCTGTGGTACATTCTGGGCCGCTCCGACGACGTGATTAAGGTCGCGGGCAAGCGACTCGGTCCCGCCGAGGTCGAATCCGCGCTTGTGAAAAGCGGTGTGGTGTTGGAGTCGGCTGCCATCGGCGTGCCCGACGACATCAAAGGCGAAGCGGTGGTGTGCTTCGCCATGCTTAAACCCGACACACAGCCGAGCGACGAACTCAGGAACGAATTGCGCGCCATCGTCGCGGACGAACTCGGCAAGCCACTGACGCCAAAAGCCATCTTCTTCGTCGCCGACCTGCCGCGCACGCGCAACGCCAAGATCATGCGCCGCGTGATTCGAGCCGTATATCTTGGCCGCGACCCCGGCGATGTCTCGTCGCTGGAGAACCCCGCCGCGGTGGACGAGATCAAGCGCGTTGTCGGTGGGCATTAGACCTCCTTCTCCAATCTCCAACGTCCAACTTCCAACTGCGCATAACTCCAATTGCCTGTTTGACGCTTTTTTGACGCGCGCGCGATATGTTGAACCGACCGCTACGCGTTGCGGACTCGCTGGCTGCGCCTGCGCATCAGGCTGCAAGGACAGAACGCATGGACAAACAGCACGACTATCAATCCTACATGCTGAGGCTTTGGCGCGAGAGCGATGCCACACCATGGCGCGCATCGCTAGAAAGCACAGCCACCGGAGAGAAGCAAGGCTTCGCCAGTCTCAGCGATTTGATCGCGTATTTGCAAAGCCAAGCCGCACCTTCACACGTCATGACGGACGGCGATCCCATCAGTTCGGCAATATCACCATGATGGATGAACACTGGCTAGCACAATCATCAGGGGTCGAAGAAGCGGCAGCGCTGACCGCGCAACTCGTCGCCATCAAAAGTTATCCGGGCGAAGAAGGCGACGTGCAGCGCGCGGTTGCGGCGTGGCTGCGCGACAACGGCTTACAGCCGGAGTTCCAAGCAACTGAAGGTGATCGCCCGAACGTGATCGCACGCGTGCACAATGGCGCGGGGCCGACGTTCATGTTCAACGGCCATACCGACACGGTGCTGGCCGCCGATGGTTGGTCGTGCGATCCGTGGCAAGGCAAGCGTGACGGCAATATCTTCTACGGACTCGGCGCGGGCGACATGAAGTGCGGCGTCGTGGCGACGATGCTCGCCACGCGCGCGCTCGCACAACGACCGGACTTGTGGAAAGGCACGCTCATCTTCACGTCGGTGGTGGACGAAGAAGCATTCTCGATTGGCGCGCGCGCGTTAGCACACGCGAACATCAACGCACATGCGTGCATGGTCGCCGAATCCGATTGGGAGCATCCGATGCTCGGCGGCATGGGCAAGGTGCTCGTGCGCGCCGACGTGCAAGGCAAAGCCGCGCATGCATCGTGGCCCCACGAAGGCATCAACGCGGCGACCGAAGCCGCGAAGTTCGTCGCGCGCTTGGAGACACTGCCGCTGGGCACGCATCCGCGACTGGAATCGAGTCAGTGCGTGCTGTCATTTCACAGCGGCAGCGAGCAATACGTCGTGACGGTTCCAGAACATGCGCGCGTGACGATCAATCGGCACATCGTGCCGGGCGAAACGGGCCAGACTGTGTTCGCGCAGATGCAATCGCTCGCCGATTCAATGCATTCGCCCGCGCACTTCACGTTCGCGCTTGATCCACCATATTACCCGCCATGGGAAATTTCGCCAGAACACCCATTTGTGGTAAAGTTCGCGGACGCCTACGAGCGCGAAGCGGGCCACGCGCCCGACTTCGGCTTCTCCGGTTTCGGCGACGCGAACTTGTTTTCGGGCGAGATGGGCATCCCGACGATTCACTTTGGCCCGCGCGGCGGCAAGTTTCATCAAGCCGACGAATGGGTTGACCTTGCAAGTATCGCCGCGACGACTCGTATATATCTGCGACTCGCACTCGACTTCTTTGCGCAGCGCTGAAAGATGATCCCCGAAGAGACACGAAGATTCACGAATGCTTCTCTTTCACGTCATGGCGACCCTGAGCGGCATTGAGACGACGCCGCCGAAAGGGAAGCAAGCTCTCGAAGCGGCACACTTCGAGAGATTACTTCGGCGGCAAAGTACGCCGCCTCGCAGTGACGATTAACCGATTCGTATATCGTCGTGTGCCTTCGTGGATAGAACAGAAGTGAGCACGACCACCGTGAAAGCAAACAAAATCAAAACTGATTTCATGAAGAGCGCCGCGCCCGTCGGCGACTTGAACCACAAACACCTGCACGCCGAGTTGCAGCGTATTGATTTGCTGATTCAGCGCGAGGTGCGCCGCTTCCAGTTGGCGGGTCAAGACCCGTCCGATACCTTTCGCGGATTGTTCATCTCCGACACGAAGGCGAATGCACTCGTCGCGCGTCCGTTTGCGAGCAGTTGGGGGCAGACCGTCGCGCTGGACGACGACGAAGCGCGTGCGATTGCAGACGCGCAACAGAGTGCCGCGCGCCAATCGCAAAGCATCAGCGAGTTGGCAAAACAGTATCACCAATGGCTGCGCCTGGAGCATCTGGCACAGACATTCGGACTGGACGCGTTCGACGTTGACGCGCTGCTCATCTGCCTCGCGCCGACGCTCGACCTGCGCTACGAGCGCATCTACGGCTACTTGCAAGACGACGTGACGAAGAAGCGGCCCAGCGTCAGTCTTGCGCTCGACCTGCTAAGTGAAGGCAGCGCAGAACGACTGCCGCTCATGTCGCACTTCACCGACAGCGCGCCGCTGTTTCGTTATCACATCCTGCACAAATCGAGTGAGCCGTCGTCGGGCAACGTACCGCTGCTCAGTCAAACGCTGTTCCCCGATGAGGCGATCGTCAGTTGGCTGCTCGGCGATTATCATCCGAACGCGACGCTTGCGCCGCACGCGAACCTGACGTGGCCAAGCTCTAGTGATCTCGATCAACTATTAGCCGGCGAGAACTGGCACATCCTCGAACGTGCGCACATCGAGAATCCCATCATCGTGTTCTTCGGGCCCGACGCTGCCGCGCAGGAGGCGATAGCTCGCCAATTGGTCGCGCGTCTGCGGCGGCCGCTGCTGCGACTCGATCTCGGCTCTGCGCTCGCACGCGAATGGAATGCGAGCGACGCGATTGTAATCGCCACGCGCGACGCATTGCTCAATGGCGCAGTACTGATGCCAGTGAATTGGGATGCGGCATTGAAGGAAGGCGAGCCGCAGGCGCACTTGCTCGCCCGGCTCGACGCGCACCCGTATGCTTGCATCATCGCGGGTCATGCGCCGTGGCAGCCGAGCGGCATCGCCCGCGAACGCAACTTCTTTACGCTCGAATTTGCGATTCCAAGTTTCCAGCAGCGGCGCGCGCTGTGGACGCACTTCATTCAACGCGCGCAGGCTGACGCACAGATAGATGTGAGTACGCTCGCGGGCCAGTTCAATTTGACGAGCGATCAGATTCGGGACGCGGTGGCAACCGCCAAGGATTTCGCGGTGCATCGCGGCGAGCCGATCGCGCTCGAAGATTTGTTCGCCGCCGCGCTCACATTCAAGTACAGGCTAGACGGGCCAAGCGCGCAAGATCACCGCGCGCTACACGTGGGACGACATCGTGCTGCCCGACGATCAGTTGGAGATTTTGTATATTGCAGGCGGGTGAGCGGCCCATCGCCTCGCCGCTCGCGCGCCTGCAAGCCGAGAAAAAGGACCGCGTGACCAGTCAGCGGCACGAAGAGATCACACTTGACGACCACGTGAGTTATCAATTGTTGCGCATACTTGACGGCACACGCGACGGCGCGGCGCTGCTGAGTGAACTTCAGAAGTTGGCTGACGAAGCTGTGCTGGTCATTCAAGTGGACGGACAAAGCGTGCGCGATCCGGCGCAGCGTCAACAGATGTTGCAAGACGCGCTCGCCCGCAATCTGGATCGGCTCGTCCGCGCCGGATTGCTGATTGCGTGATTTCGTGATTTTAGCGCGTGTACGTATAATAGCGTTCCTCGCACTACGACACGAGCGGAGCTTGCACAATGAACCGCATTACCATAACCGATAGAGACGGCTGGCGCAAAGAATTCACCGTCCAGAAGTCTATTGTGTACATCGGCAGTGATCCAGGCAACGATATTGTGCTGGATGGAGCACGCGGCACGGGCGTCGCGCCGCGCCAACTGCAACTGCTCACGCTCGCGTCGAATGGCGCGGGCTATCGTATTGTCAACTTGGGCGCGCTCGATGTCCATCTCGGCGTGGCGAATGATCGCGCGCTGTCGCCGTTTGGTTCGACTGTACTGCGCGATGGCGAACAGATCAAAGTCGGCGACTTCACGCTCGTGTTCGCGAACCTCGACGTGCTGATGAGCGGCGCGTCCGCATTGCCAAGCGCGAGCGCCGCCATGAGCGCGCCGAGCGCGAGTGCGCCAATGACAAGCGCCGCAACTGCAAGCACACCATCCACCCCCCCCACCGTCGCCGACATACAAACCGATGCGGCGTCCACGGCAAACTCGATTGGCTTACGTCTGCTGCTGCCATCACTGCCACTCGCGACTGATCGGCCGCTTGAAGGCACCATCGTCGTGCGCAATCAGGGCACGCGGCCGGGCGCACAGTTCCGTCTGCAAATTGAGGGCCTCGATCCCACTTGGTATGAAATCGGGCCCAGTCCAATTCTGTTCCCCAATGCAGAAAAAGAAATTCCCTTGCGCATCGTGCATCCGCGCAAACCCAGTCCGCCCGCCGGTGAGTTCCGCTTCACCGTACGCGCCAGTGCGCCCGAAGCCTATCCGCGCGAAGTGGCGAGCGTGACACAAAGCATCAACATCCTTCCCTATTACAGTCACAAACTGCGCTTCCTAACCACAGGCTGAGCGACCTATGAATTCCCTAGTATCACTTTTGATCGTGCTGGCTGCCATTGCGCTCGTGGCCACGACTGGCATCGTGCTCTGGCTGTTCACGCGCAACCAACGTAAAAATTTTCGTGGCTCGCTGAAGCTCGAACTACGAAACGACGGCAACGTCCCCGGCCGCTATGAGCTCAAAGCCGAAGACCCAACAGGCGCGCTGCGTTTCCAATGGTTGCTGCAAGGCGCGGCGCTCGGTGCGAAGCAAGCGCCGCAGATCACGAGCGCGCCGCAACTGCCGCCGCCGCAACAAACGAGCGCGCCGAAGCCGGCCAGCAGCGGCGGCGGATTGGCGCAAGGCGTTGGTGTTTTGAAAGGCGCGAGCGGAGTCATTTCGGAAGTATTGATTAATGTTGGCTACATGCTGCCGCGCTCGATGGGCTTGCCGTTAATCAACTTGGGCAGCCAGTTGCGCTCGGGCCAATATTCCGCCGAGCGCGCCGCTAATCTGCCGAACCAGGTCGCGCGCATGAATCCACTTGCGCCCAAGAACCAAGTCTATGCGTCGGGCAGCAACCAGCCCGCGTGGACACGCACCACGCCGCAGCCTGCGACGGCGAACACTGTCACGATGGGCGCAGCGCCGCTTGTCGCCGACGTGTGGGCGCAGACACCCAGCGTTCCGCCGGGCGGCGCGCTCACACTGGAGTTGCAGATCGAGCCGCTTCACGCGGGCCACTTTCAGCAATACGGCTTCAAAGTGATCGCGAAGCCGCTTGAGCAGCCTGAACTGTTAGCCAGCGAAAACGGAACGGTCAGCATTGCAGGCATTTCGACCATGCAGCGACTGCTGCCGTTCGTGATTTTCGGTGGCGTCGCGCTGCTTGCGTTTGCTTGCAGTACGTTTGCGCTGACTAACACGCGTCTGTTCGGATAAGGTTAGTCCGCGTTGTGCAACTGCTTTTCATGCGTGGGCGCGTTGAGACTGTTTAAGGAGTTCGGATGGCAAGGCAGGAACAGCTAGAGATTATCAGTCCAGGCGGCGAGGTCAAGTTCCTCAGCCTCGATCCGTCGAAGGGCATCATCAACATCGGGCGACATCCCGAAAACGATCTGGTGCTCGAAAATCCACAAATCGGACTGTTCCATGCCGTACTCGACTACCGCCAGAAGCCCTATCGCATCATGGCGCTGGGCACCGACGGTGACCTGATGATGGGCAGCGAGCGTCTGCCCGCCAACACGCCGCGCCCCGTCAATCTGTGGGACACGTTTCAACTGAGCGGCTACTTGTTCATTCTCTACGAAGGCGATGGCATTGCCGTCAACATCGGCAGGGGTGTAATGTCCGTGCCGCAGGCGGCGACGCCGATGCTGCCCTCTGGGGCCAAAGCACCAGCACTGCCAGCGGGTGCAAAGGGCGCAGCGGCTGCGGTGAGCGGCGCGCCCGGCGCGAAGGATGCAACTCAAGCCGTACAGAGCACGGCGGCATTGCCACCGCAAGCCGCCAAGCTCGGCAAACTGCCGTTTGGCCGACAAAAGACCGACGCGCTTGGTGCATCAGCCGATGCCGCCGATGAGAACGCACTGGTCACGCAGACACTGCGCACCCTGCCGCGCCTGACAACCTTGCCGCCTGACCGTGATAGTCAGGTTATCGTCACCGACATGCCGTTGCGCGACTTCGTGCTGGATGTCGGCCAGACAGCCAACTTTCCGCTCACGATTGCCAATGGCGGTGCCATCGTCGCCAGCTTCGACATAAGCGTGGAAGGACTGGACGAAAGTTGGTTGGTGATCTCGCCGAAGGCGGTGAACCTCAACGAAGGCGAGCGCACGAGCGTTAGCATCTCGATCACGCCGCCGCGCTTGCCGAACAGCCTCGCAGGTAAGCAATTCTTCCTCGTGACCGTCAAGTCACTCAATTACGCGGGCGAGGTCAGCCAGAAAGCGGCCGCGCTCACGATCAATCCGTTTTATGAATTTGCGGTGAGCGAGTTGTCGCCGCGCCAGCAGACGATCTCATATCGGCAGCATACTGGACAGGCGGCGCTGACCGTTGTCAACAAAGGCAACAGCAACGTGCCGTATAAACTCGAAGCCGAAGACGATCAGCGCGCGTGCAGTTTCGAGTTCACCGTGCCCGGCCACGATTCGAGTTTAGCCAAGCAAGCCGAACTGCGGCTGCCCGCAACCACAGCCGTCAACATCCCGATCTGCATCACGCCGAACCGCCGCCATATTTTTGGCTTTCGCGCGCGCAGTTTCTCCGTCACCGTCACGACCACGCCGCTCGAAGCACAACAGATTCCGCGCTCGGTGCTCGCGCAAGTATACGCCGCGCCGCTCATTGGACCATGGACGGTGGTCATCACGCTCATGTTGCTGGCGCTGCTCATTGCGTGGATTTTCCATCCGACCATCAGCGAATTCAAAGTGGATCGGACGGCGGTACTGGCCAAGCAGCCGGTCAATCTCACGTGGAATGCTTCTACGTTTGCCGAATTGAGAATAGATAATGGCGTTGGCGCGCTTGCGTCACATCAAGGCACGATTCAAGTCGTGCCGCAGAATCAAGTGAACACGTATCACCTGACCGCCGAAAACTTCTTGACCAAACTCGCGCCGCAATGGTTCAGCGCGTCGAAAGATGTGACGGTAAACGTCGTGCCCGTGCTGCCGACCGTTCAGCTCGCAGTGGTCATGCCGAATGGCCAGCGCGTGCCAGCCGGCACGGGCAGCATCCCGCCCATCTTGCGCGGCGAAGCGATCACGCTGTATTGGGAAGTGACCGAAGCCGACGCGCTCATTCTGACGAGCAATGGCGCGCCCGAAACGATTCAGCCGACGGACTACATCGGCAAGCGCACGCTCACGCCGGATAAAGATACCGTCTATACACTCGAAGGTCGCAACAAGTACGGGCCCGACAACAAGAGTCTCACGATCAAAGTTAACGAACCGCCGACGCAAACACCCACGCCGACGCCGACGGTACCGCCCGCGACGATTCTGCGCTTCGACGTTGCGCCGTTGGTCATCACGGCGGGTGATTCGATCAAGCTTGATTGGGAAGTGATGAACGTAGATCACGTTCAGATTCAAGGCGTGACCGGCGGCAACGGCACGTTCCCGCCAAAGGGCAGCGTAGAGCAAAAGCCAGACAAGGACACGGTGTACGTGTTGATTCCGGGCAATGGCGTAAACGTGCGGCCGCAGCAGCGACAGGTCAAAGTCAACCCACAGCCAGCGACGCCAACGCCGACTGCTTCGCCCATTCCGCCGAAAGTGGAATCGTTCGTCGCGCTGCCGCAGTCGGTGGTGAAAGGCAGCGCACAGGCAAACGCAGTGCAGTTGACGTGGCTGGTGATCGGCGCGTACACCGACATTTCATTGAGTGGCAACAACTTCCCAACGCAGAGCGGTCTGTCGCCGTCCGGCACGATCACCGTTGCGGTGAGTTCGTCGGTGAATTTCATTCTGTCGGTGACACTCAACAAGCAAGTGGCGACGCAAAACGTAAACGTAACCGCCCTTGATCCAACGCCGACGCCGACGCCAGTACCGACGAACACGCCGCTGCCGACCGCTACGCCGCGCCCGCCGAAGCCACAGATTACGTTCTTTACGCTGGACGCGACGACCAACAACAATCCACCCGACGTGGTATTGGTCAGCAGTTCCGCCAACAGCGCCTCGTACAACGTCATCGCGGGCAGCACGGTGAAGTTTAACTGGGGCACGAACAACGCCGGGTCTGCGACATTTAACGGCGGCTCGGCACAGATTCCAACCGGCAGCCAAACACTGCCCATCAATTCGCAGCCGACGCAGCCGTACGTTCTGACCGCGCTCAATTCGGCCGGTGATCAGGTGCAGTCGTTCATCAACGTCACATTGTATCCGAAGCCCGCGCCGCCAGCGCCGACGAGCATGAATGGCCAAAACGGGCCGCCGATTGTAGCGACGTGGCAGTATCCGTTCTCGTACAACATTCTGGGCTTCCGCGTCTATCGTGGTCCGGTGCCATACACGAACGACAGTAACTATAGTAAAGTGGCGGACGAGAGCACGCTCAAATCGAACGTGCTGCAATGGACGGACAACACGACGGCCGCGACCAACACGCCGTGCAACTGGTCGTACTACGTCGTCGCCGTTTACAGCGACGGCATCTCAGCAGACAATAAAGAGTCCGCACGCCCCGCTCAGTTCTGGTACACACGGACGTGTAACTACATGACGCCGACGCCAAAGCCCTAATGATATTAAGGCTGCGCGAAACCACTGACGTGCAGCCCATCTTTTTTGCAATAACGAAGCGCGAGTATGTCTCCCAGCAAGTCGAATCGTCGAAAAGGTACGCCATGATCAGGTCCCGAGTGTGAGTATCCGCTAAAGTTAAAATTTTTGCTCAGCAGCGCAATCGCGCTGCTATTGATGTGTGCGCTCGGCACACTCATGGCCGGCCACGATCCAGCTCAGGCGTTCGACGGAAACGCGCAATCGGATACGCTGGCATTGATCACGGGCACGCGCACCGCCACGCCGACCACCAAGCCGACGATCACGCCCACGCCAAAGCCGTCCTCGCCGAGCGCGGGCCGACAGAGCGCGACATCGGCGAACACTGTCGTAGACTTGTTGGCGAGCGTGAACACCGGCTCTGGCGACAACACCTTTGCCTACGACGGCGACACCATCACGTACACGATCAGCATCACCAATGTCAGCGGCGGCACCGTCAGCGATTTGCTGATCCTCGACCTGCTGCCACAGGATGCGCTCGACAAGGACAGCATCACGTGCACAGGCGGCTGTCAATTCATTTACGATTCACAGGAAGTGCCGCAGCCGATTGGCGGCACGATTCTCGTCACCATCACGCGTCAGATCAGTTGGACGATTAGCTCGCTTGCACCAAACGCCGTCGTGCGCAAGACGTTTGCGGGCCGCCTCGCGGGACAAGCCGACGGCGAGGCGTTCACGAATCGCGCATTCGTTAGTTGTCTGACGACGAGCTGCAACGCCGAAAGCGACGTGACCACGAATGCGCGCGTGCGGCCCATCCAGATCGGCACCGCGAGTTTGTCCGTCGCGCCGACATGGTTCTCGTCCGACCTCGGCGGAACGATTGCTCAGGATTGGGGCGACTTCGATCACGACGGTCGGCTCGATCTTGCGCTTGCCTCTTCGACGGGCACGACGGTCTATCGCAACGTGAATGGCCAGATGGAAAAATTCTGGGGCAACACGCGCCAGACATTTGGCGTGGTGTGGGGCGACTTCGCCAACGACGGAACACTGCGACTCGTCACCGTCGGCGATAGCGCGGACAAAACGCCGGCGACGCCGGGCAACAATTACGTGTACATGCGGCAGGGCAACGACTTCGTGCAGACCGGCGTGTTCACGAGCGACTGTCAATTGGTGCGCGTTGCGGCATCCATGTTCGGCGGCAATGGCAGCAACATTGATGTGGTTGCAAGCACGAACACGCTCAACGCGCCGTGCCCCGTAAAGTTGTATCGCAACGATGGCAGCGGAAACTTTCCGGTGGATAAGCGCGAGTGCATCAGCAATTCGCCGACCGCCGCGATTGGCATCGGCGACTTCAACAACGATGGATTTCCGGATATCGTAATCGGCCAGTTTCCGAACACGGTGAAGTTGCTCGTCAACGACGGCACGGGCCACTTCGCGGGCACGACACCCATCTCAACCGTCGTGGATACCGCGATCACGTTCCTGCCTTACGACTTCAAGTGGGGCGACTACGACGGCGACGGCTTCCTCGACTTGGCTGCGGCGTTCCCGCTGCAGCGTGAAGTGCGCATCTATCACAACAACAATGGTTTGAGGTTCGATGCGCCGGTCATCAAGCGCACGAATGCTTTCCTCACACCACTCTCGATTGAGTGGAACGATTTCAGCGGCGATAGTCACCTCGACCTCGCGGTGGGCGACACGCCGCCTGTCGTGTATCAATACGTCGGACCCACGCCGACCAGCAATGACTCGTTCGCGACGGCGATCCAATTGCCGCCGGGCGTCGTGAACGGCCAATTGTGGAGCATGCGCGGCGTGCAAGTACGCAACGACGGTACGGTTGATCTTGCGTTGAGCGACCGCGATGGGCCCTCCGTGATGTTCAATGCCTTCACACCACACCTCTCGCCGACTCTGCGCGCGATTGACAACTTTGTTGCGAACAGCGTGGCTTGGGGCGACCTGAATAGCGATGGCATGTTGGACCTGCTATTCGGCGCAGGCTCGCCGCCGGCGGTGGGCAGCCGCATCTACTACAACGTGAACGGTGCGTTCAATGCATTGAATCGTCTCGATTTGCTGCCCGCCGGTCTAGGACCGCAAAGCGTTGCCGTCGGCGACGTGAACGGCGACGGCAATCTCGATGTGCTCGTCGGCACGCCGAACAACAATCAGTTGTATCTGGCAAGCAGCACCGTGCCGACGTGGACGACCAGCGCACCAGCCTCTCCCAATCACGTCGTCGCCTTCGGCGACATCAACGACGACGGGCGGCTCGACCTCGCGGTGGGCAGCAACGGCGGGCCAATCGTGCTGTTCCTCAATCGCACCGGCAGACTTGGTACGACGCCTGTATTCACCACGCCCGAACTTGCCAACACGCGCGCCATTGCATTCGCCGATTACGATAAAGACGGGTTCCCCGATTTCGCCGTCGCCAATTTTGGCGGACCTGCGCGCATCTATCGCAACAATCACGACAATTCGTTCAGTCTCGCGTGGTCGTCGCCGCAAGTCTATAGCGCGACCAGCGTGGCATTCAGCGACTACAACGGCGACGGCTTTCCGGATTTGACGCTCGGCAATTTCGGCCAGCGCAGTGTCATCTTCGAAAATATCGGCGGCACATTCGGCACCACGCCGCTGTGGCAATCGGACGCGCCGCATAAGACGACCGCGATTGCGTGGGGCGATTGGAACAACGACGGCTTCCCTGAACTCGCCATCGGCAACGAAGGCGAACCGACGCAAGTGTACGCGAACTTCGGCAGTCGGCCGGGCACGCCGCGCCTCCAATTGATCTGGAGTTCGAGAGAGCAGCCGAACACGACAGGGCTCGCGTGGGGCGACTTCAACGGCGACGGTTACCTCGACTTAGCGACCAGTCAGCGCGGCGGCGGACAAAACGGCGTGTATGTCAACACGACCATTCTGCCGTCCAACTTCACGAGCGTGTTCACGCCGACGCTCCGATTGCCGAACAATCCGCCATACGTCACGCTGCACCGGCCGGGTCACACCGACGATGCGTATCTGTTCTCATCGTCAGAGTTAATCGGTACGACCGCATTCCCGACCGTCACGATCCAGTATCGCGTGTACGATCCCGATGGTATGCGCACGAATCTCATGTCTTCCATCGGCATCATCACGCCGACATTTTTTGAATATTCTGTGGATGGCGGCAGCACGTGGCAAACAGCCAGCCGTGCGCCGGGCGCGTCCCTAGTTGTGACGGCGACGCGCGCAGGCCAAGACGGCATCTTTTACTGGGACGCAGGTGCGGATCAAGCCATTAGCAATGACGCGCGCTTCCGCGTGCGCGTCGTGCATCAAGACCGTTACGGGCCCATACAGCGCGCGTCCGCGAGCGCGATCAGTCCGCCATTCCGCGTGCGCGGGACGTGGTGCACGTGGCCCACCAACGCATCATTCGTTGTTGATCCGCTCGTGCCGGTGCCGGGCGCGCCCACATTGTTCACAGGCACGGTCGAAGCGGGCAGCGGCGTGCTGAATTACGGGTGGGACTTTGGCGACGGCGGCGTGGATGTGGGCCAGTTCGCGCAGCACACCTACGCGCTGACCGGCACATACACCGTGCGCTTGACGGTCACGGGCGATCCGTGCCCAATCACGCGCGAATCGGTGGCGAAGACGCAAGTCTATCCTGGCGGCTACCCTGCCAATCTCAATCAGCGCCTCTATCTGCCGCTCGTCTCGCGCTTCAACAGCAGTGCGAACGCGAGCAGCGCCAACAACGCAACTCCGACGACGGCGGCTCCGAGTACCGCGACCGCCACTGCGACGGCACAGAATACGGCAACTGCAAGCGCAACACCGCGCGCGACGAATTCACCCACGCCGTCGAACACGCCGACCAATTCGCCGCTGCCAGTCAATACGTCGAAGCCGACGAGCACCGCGACATCACAAGCGACAACCGCTCCAACGAATTCACCCGCTCCTTCAAATACACCGAAAGCGAGCGCGCCGCTCGCACAAGCGCTCGACTCGTTGTTATATCGCGCGAGTGGCAACGATGAGCCGCGCGTGCATCTACTCACATCACAAACGGCGGTAGATCCGCAGAGCGCGCGCACGCTGTTGTCCACCAACACGGACGCGATCCAGCGCACACCGCTCAGCGCAGGCGGCATCAGCTGCACCAACGTGCAAGTCACGAACATCAACGTCGGCATCAACAACCAGCCGGTGGTGAACGGCGACGGCACGCGCGTCGCGTTCTGGTCAACCTACAACTTCCCGACGAACAATGGCTTGAACAACGCCGACGGCAACATCGAAATCTTCGTCGCCAATCTGTTCGACATTCCGCCGTCGTTCACACAGGTCACCAGCTCGACCGGCAGCATTCTCGGTGGCTTCAATCTGTCGCCCATTATCAGTAACGACGGCCGCTACGTCGCATTCTTCTCGGATCGCAATTTGACCGGCGGCAACGCCGACGGCAACTTCGAAGTATTCCGCGCGACGATTGGCCAGACGGGCCAAGTCGCCATCACACAAGTCACGACGACCACGCAGCGCTCGAACATCTTGCCTTCGATGAGTTCGGATGGGCGCTACTTAGCGTTCGTATCGGATGCTGACTTGGCGGGCGGCAATCCAGACGGCAACTCACAAATTTTCCGCGCGCAGATCAACAATGACGGCTCCATCGCTTACGTGCAAGTAACGACCAGCGGCGTGGGCATCATCAACGATCAGCCGACGATCAGTGGCGACGGCTCTCGCATTGCGTGGGTATCCAATGGCAGCGCAACCAGCAACAACCGCGAAATCTTTTTCGCGACGGTTGGCGCAGCCGGCGAGCCGACGCAAGTCAGCGACGCGAGTAACACGCCATCGCGCGCAAATACGCAGCCGTCGTTCAATGGCGATAGCACGGTGCTGGTATTCGTGTCGGGCGGCAACATCTTTTTGGCAAACGTGGGCGCGGGCGTGGCGATGACGCAGCTCACGACCAACGGCGGCAACGATCAGCCGTCGACCAGCGCAGATGGCACGCGCGTTTCGTATATCTCCAGCAACGGACTGCAAGTCAGCGTGGTGGACACGGTGCTCGGCGGCGACCCGCAAACGCTGAACGCGTCGAGTTTCAACGCGCATCCGTTCATGAGTGCCGATGGTACGCATACGGCATTCCTATCGGGGCGCAACGTGTTCGTGGCGAATTGTCCGTTCGGCGAATTGGCCATTACGAAGTCGGCACCCGCCACCACTATCGCCGGCGCACCGCTGACGTACACGATGATCGTACGCAACTTCGGGCCATCCGCGTTCACGGGCGTCATCATGACGGACGTGCTGCCCACGGGCGTGTTCAGTCTGACGGTTTCGCCGGACCAGACCGACGACGACAACACGGCGCTCGGATTCGGCGGCGGCGTGAACAGCGACACGCGCTTCATCAATAACACGCTGACGATCTCGCCGACGGTATGGGAGGTTCCCAACAACGCTGGCAATACTTGGTTCAATGCCGCCGGCAATGTGGTGTTGCTGCATTTGAATGAAGCGGCAAACGCGACGACGTTCAGCGACTCATCGGGCAGCAACAACAATGCCTCGTGCGGCACGACGTGTCCGACCGCCGGCGTGTCGGGCGCGCTGAAAACAGCGATCAGCCTCGACGGCGTGAACCAGTATGCGACTGTTGCGGATGCGCCTGCGCTGAACTTTGCGGCTTATCAAAACTTTGCGCTGGCGCTGTGAGCGAAGGTCTCGCCGACGCAGAACTCGAGCATCCCCAGCATCGTCGAGAAGTCCAACAATAACACGACGGGCGGCTATCCATACTTCGTGCGCTACCTGGGCCCGTCCAGTTTTGCGCCGGGCAAGTTGTGGGTGGGACGCGCGGACGACAGCGCCAACTTCGCGCAGATCATCTCGACCCGCAGCATTGGCGACGACCAATTCCATCAGATCGCGTTCGTCAAGTCGGGCAGCACGCTCTCCCTCTACATTGACGGCGCACTGGACGGCACCAACGCCGACACTACATCAGCCAACACGACGAACACGACGCCGCTGTTCATCGGACAGCGCGGCGGTGACACGAACCGCTTTAAGGGCAGCCTCGACGAAATCGCACTGTTCAATCGCGCATTAAGCGCGCAAGAAGTGGCGTCACTCTATAATCGCCAGTCGCCAGCCTACTTCGGACAATTCATCTCGCGCGTCATGTCGGGCAGCAAGCCGACCGACATCTGGACGACGCTCTCGTGGCTGCCGCAGCAGCCGCAGTGGAAGGAACTACCCAACAACGACCTGAGCGAGACGGGCTACCCGGTCGGATCGGTCAATATGTCCGGCACGGTGACGCTGCTGCATCTCAACGATCCGTTCACCGCGACGACGTTCGTGGATTCGTCCAACAAGAACACAAGCACGAGTTGCAGCGGCGCGAGCTGTCCGACGCTCGGCGTGGCAGGCCGCTTCAACACGGCGGCGTATTTCAATGGCTCGACGTTCATCAACGCCGGCAACGCGCAGTACATGAACATCGTGGGTCCAATCGCGCTTGAAGCTTGGGTCATGCCGCTAGCGACCGATGGGCTGCGCAACATTATCGCGCACGGCTTCTCGAACGCGCCGACGAACGGCGAAGTATTCCTGCGCATCAACAACGGCAACTACGAAGTCGGCTCGTGGGATGGCAGCACTCATTTTGCAACCGCTGCGATTCCCAGCGGCGACGTGAATCATTGGGTGCATCTGGTCGGCGTGTATGACGGCGCGGCGTGGAAGTTATATCGCAACGGCGCGCTCGTCGCCACGCAGACGGACGCCGTGGGCGCGGTGAGCGTCAACGCGAACTGGGCAATTGGCGCGCGCTTTGACGGCACACGGGCGTTCCTCGGCACGATTGACGAATCCGCGATCTACAATCGCCCCATGTCGGCACAAGAGGCGCTGGATCATTATCGTCGCGGCGCACTGCGCGTGAAGTTCCAAGTGCGCTCGTGCGAGAACTCGACCTGCGCCGGCGCGAGTGCAGTCGTCGGGCCCGACGGCACGAGCAACACTTACTTCACGGAACAGCAGAACGCCACGCTCACGCCGCCATCACTGTCATTGAACAACGTCGTCGCGCCGAACCTATACTTCCAATATCAGTTGTTCATGGAGACAGACCACGTTGCCTATCTGCCGGCGATTCGGAGCGTCAAGGCCAGCCCGCCGCATTCCGGTATTGTCGTGTCGCCGGCCAGCGTGGACTGCACGGGCCAAGCCGCCATCGTGTGCACGATCGGCGCACTGCTGCCATCGAACAGCGCCATCGTGACGATCACGGCGCAAGTGGACCCGGCCGCGCGCGGCACCATCTTCAACACGGCGAGCGTCTCGGGCAACGAGTTTGACCGCGATCCATCCAACAACACTTCAACGCGCTCGACGGACATCAGCACGCTGGCGGACATTGCGATCGCCAAGACGACACCGATCACAGCGGCCGTGCCCGGCCGCACGCTGACGTACACCGTCGTCATCAAGAACAACGGCGGACCGTCGGCGGCCAGCAATGCGCGCTTCGTGGACACCCTGCCGAATGGAGTGACGGTCCAAAGCGCGAATGACTGCACGTTCGGCAGCGGACAGGTCAATTGCGGTTTCGGCACCCTCAACGCAGGCGCGAGCGTCACACGCACGATTGTCGTGACCATCAATCCGGATACCGCCTTCGGCAATTTGTTCAATACCGTCAGCGCAACAAGCGACGAACCTGATCCCGACAGCAGCAACAACACGGCGAGCGTAACAGTGCAGGCGCGTCCCGAAATTGATTTGGTCGCGCGCAAGTTTGCGTCATCCGATCCGGTTTATGCGGGCACCACGCTGACGTACACGCTCGTCGTCAGCAACGTCGGTCCCTCGACAGCCACTGGCGTGCGCCTGACCGACACGCTGCCCGTAAGTGTCGTGCTCGGCAGCGTGACGGGCGCAGCGTGCAGCGCGAACGGCGGCGTTGTCGCGTGCGACTTGAACAGCATCGGGCCAAAAGCACAGAAGAGCGTCGTGCTCACGCTGCCGCTCAGCGCGACGCTGCCGAACGGCACGCTCTTGACGAACAAGTTGACGACGCTCGGCAACGAGTTCGAGGAAGCGCCAGCCAACAACACCTACACACTCACAACGCAAGTACAGCGTGCGGTTGATCTGGCCGTGAGTAAGTCGGGACTGGGCGCGTTGATCGCGGGCACGAACTTCACGTACACGCTTGCAATCACGAACAACGGCCCCTCGCAAGCGACCAATGTCAATCTGGTGGACGTGCTGCCTGCGGGCGTGAGCTTCGTCAGCGCAGATCCGAGTTGCCCAACGACCGCGAACTGCGCGCTCGGAACACTGGACCCCGCTCAAAGCATCGCGCGCACCATCGTGGTGTTCGTCGCGCCCGATACACGCGGCACACTGACCAATACCGCAAGCGTTTCGGCCAACGAGGCTGAACTTAATAACACCAACAACAGCGCCAGCGCAGTTGGCATTGTCGGCGCGGTGAACGACTTCAACATCACGAAGACGGCGTCCGATACGAGTGTGACGGCAGGCACGAACCTGACCTACACCATCGTGTTCACCAACAACGGGCCCTCGCAAGCCACCAACGTCACGCTCACCGACACACTGCCCGTCAGCACGAGCGCGCTTGCGACGAGCGGCGGTTGCACTGGCACCACCCGCGTCGTATGCAGCATCGGCACGCTGGCGGTGGGCGCAAGCCGGAGCGTCACCATCGTCGTGCAGGTTGGCGGTGACGCACGGAACAGCATCCTAAACACAGCAACGGTTGCTTCGTCTGAGTACACGACGGGCAAGACTACGACCTTGGCCGTTTCCGTCACGACCGATGCTGAGTTGTCACTCAGCAAGACCGCGAGCGCTGGCACGATCATCGCCGGCAACAACATCACCTACACACTGGTCGTCGTGAACGGCGGGCCCTCGGCGGCGACGAACGTTACGCTCGTTGACACGCTGCCCGCCGGTGTGGGACAGAGTCCGTCCAGTACGGCGACACAAGGCAGCTGCAACGACCTCAATCCGACGACGTGCAATCTGGGCACGATCATGCCGAACCAGCGCGTCACTGTGACGCTCTCGGCGCAGGTTGATCCGACTCTGCGAAACAACATTACCAACACGGCGACGGTGAGCGCGAGCGAGTCAGACAACAATCTGTCGAACAACACAGACTCGGTGACGACGCAAATCAGCGCAGCCGCCGATCTCACCATCGGCAAGTGGACGACTACTAATACCGCCACCGCAGGCAAGACCCTGACATATACGCTCACCATCACGAACAACGGTCCATCGCAAGCCAACAACATAGTCGTGACGGACACGCTTCCGACAGGCACGACATTCGCCAGCAGCGACTGTGGCTGTACCCCTGATGCATCGGGCACGCTCACCTTGACCATTGCAACGCTCGCCCCGCGTCAAGCGGCGACGTACCAGATTGTCGTCACAGTCGCGCCAATCATTCGCAGCAACATCGTGAACACGGCGCGCATTGTCGCTGCGGACGAAACCGACCCGAATACCGCGAACAATTTCGCCACGACAACGACGAGTGTCAACGGCATCGCCGACCTCACCATCAGCAAGCGCGCGAACGTGAGCAGCGCGGCGGCTGGCACGGCACTCACCTATACGATCATCGTCACAAACGTGCTGGGCCCATCGCAGGCACAGAACGTCGTCGTCACGGACGCGCTGCCGTCGGGCGTAACATTCTCAGCATTGAACGCTAGCGGCGCCGCGTGCAGTGGCACAATCAATATCTCATGCACCATCCCGACGCTCAACGTCGGTGAATCGGTGTCCATCCCGCTCGGCATCACTGTGAACGACAATTTCAGCGGCAGCTCGCTTTCAAACACGGCGTTTCTTTCCGGCAGTGACGTGGATCCGCTGCTGTCGAAGCGGAGCGACACGGCCACGGTGACCATCACGTTTAGCAGCGATGTGACCGTCAGCAAATTTGCATCGCCGACGGCGATTGCCGGACAGACGGTGAACTACACCATCACGGTGAACAACACAGGCTCGTCGCAAGCTACGTCGGTGCGACTGACCGACACGCTGCCGTCCGGCGTGAGCTTCATTACCGCATCGGTGCCGTCGGTGACTAGCATCGTCAATGGACAGGTGCAGGTGGTCATAGACTTGGGCACGTTGCGCGGCAAGAATGACAACCAGGGCCGACAGACCAAGACGATCTACATCGTGGGCACGGTGAGCGCCGACGCACTCGACAACGTGCCGCTCACGAATAATGCCATCGTCTCGTGGTCGGGATGCGCAGGCTCGCCATGCGCCCAAGACAGCGCCAGCACCACGGTGCAGCGCGTGGTAGGACTCGGCATTAGCAAGACCTCGACGCCCGATGTTGTGTATGCGGGCGGCTTCACCGAGTACCGTATTCTCTTCAGCAACACGGGCCCGTCGCAGGCATCTTTCTTGCACATGCGCGATCCGTTGCCGACGGGAATCACTGTCTTGTCCGCTACTCCGTCGCAGGGCTTGAGCTGTTCGAGCATCCCCAGTGCGAATGCATCCGGTGTGTTCACCTGCACGCTGACTGCGCTGGAGCCGGGCGGCATCGGCTCGCTGACCATCGGCACGCAGGTTGATACTGGCACCGCCAACGGCAGCGTTATCACCAATACTGCCACCATCACGGCGAGCGAAGACGTGAGCGGCAAGAGCGCCAGCACTAGCACGCTCGTCAGTGCCGTGTCGAACTTGCAGATCAGCAAGATCGCCAGCCGAAGTGTGATCATGGCGGGCGACGTCTTGACCTACACAATTCTCGTCACCAACGCGAGGAGTGTCGCCGCAACGAACGCGACTGTCACCGACTTCTTGCCTCAAGTGGGCACCTACGGCAGCGTGTCTGCGCCGGGTTGGAATTGCAACGGCATGACACCGCTGCAAGGCACTCAGCTCGTGTGTGCAAAGGCAAGCGTGCCGCCGACGACAACCGAAGTGATCACGTATAACGTCGTCGTCAGTGCGAGTCTGACGAGCGGCACATCCATTTTGAATTCCGCGAGCATCACGACCAGCGAAAGCCTTTCGGGCGCGAGCGACTCGACCTCGGCTACGGTCAAACGGCAGGTCAACTTGGCGCTCGACATGAGCACGGTCGGTACGGTCATCACGGCGGGTCTGCACGTGACGTACACGATGCACTTGACCAACACGGGGCCATCCGACGCGAGCAACGTCACTATCAGCGACACGCTGCCGAACGACTTGGCGTTCATCTCGGCGAGCAACACGGACTCGTGTCCCAGTCAGGGCAATGCGCTAGCCGGCGGCGGTGTGGTGCGCTGTCAGGTGAATTCGCTTGCGGCGGGCACAACCCTCACGGTAGTGCTGGATACGCTGGTCTTACAGAGCGCGAAGAGCAATAGCACACTCACCAACACCGCCACGCTCACCTCCACCGAAAGCCCGACCGTCACGGCGGCGACGCGAGTCACGGTGACCAACACAGTTGCACGGCTCGCGGTACTCAACATTCTGAAGACATCCCAGCCCACGAGGGCGTTTGCGCAAAACGATCTGATCACGTACACGATCATGATCACCAATAATGGACCCTCGACGGCGAACAGTCTGCGCATCACCGACACCTTGCCGCTGACCACAGCCATTACATATGGCACGCCCGTCTTGTCGCCCGCTGGCTCCTGCCCGGTCCCCAAGGCGTTCGTGTGCACGTTTGTCAGTCTTGCGCCGTCCACTGCGGTGAGCGTAATGATCACCGGTACGGTTGGCACGCTCGGCTCGACGACGGCGATCACGAACACGGCAGCGGTCGGCGCAATCGAGTCGCTGCCGGTGACGTCCACCGTCGTCAACGGCACGCCGTAACCCATTAGTCACCGCAAGCCAATGAGCCTGTCAGAAATTTCTCTGGCAGGCTCATCGCGTTTTGGACACGACCTGATTGACGATCCGCGCTGCTGTGTTAGAATGGCGATGCAGCAATTCACGACGAGGCTTGTCCATTGCAATACACATCTGACAACATCCTAATCCGTCCGCAATCCGATTCAATAGATCGCGATCTGCTCGTGACCGTGACGCCAGAGCGCGCAGGTTGGGATTACATTTCGTTTCAGGCGCGGCGACTGGCGGCGGGAAAGAGTTGGTCGTTCGACACACGCGAGCAGGAATGCGCGCTGATGGACTTATGTGGCGCGTTCTCGGTGCAATCGAATCGCGGCGCGTGGCGGCACATCGGCGGACGCGCCGACGTGTTTCGCGGCGCGGGCCACGTTTTGTATCTGCCGCGTGACACGCAGTTCGAAATAACGGCAGAGAGCAATTGCGAGCTCGCCGTCGCGCTGGCACTCACCGACCAACAGCACGAGCCGTTTCTGATAACGCCACACGAAGTGCCCAGTTCGATTCGCGGCGGCGATAACGTGAGTCGGCAGATCAACGACCTATTGCCGCCCGGCTCGCCCGTGCATCGGCTCGTGCTGGTCGAAGTTTATACGCCGAGCGGCAACTGGAGCTCGTACCCACCGCACAAGCACGACATGCACATCGAACGCGATGGTCAACTGATCGAAGCCGATCTTGAAGAGATATACTTCTACAAGTTTGATCGTCCCGAAGGCTACGCGTATCAGCGCGTGTATACCGACGACGGCTCGCCGCTGCATCAGAACGGTCAGCAAATTGACGCGCTGGTGCGAGCGCAAAACAATTGCGCTGTGCTCGTGCCCGAAGGCTATCATCCGGTCGTCGGCGCGCCCGGCTGCACGACGTACTACCTCAACGTGCTGGCTGGCAGCGCGCAGAGTCTCGCCAATCAAGACGACCCGAAGTACACGTGGGTGAAGCAGTCGTACACGCGGCGCGACGAGAGACTGCCGCTCTACTAATTTCAAACTTTAGATTTAGATTTCAAATCTAAAATCTAAAATCTTAAATGACCCTCCAGCCATCCGACCACTTGTACGACACGCTGCACATGGGCCGCTCCTCGCTCGATTTGTATTCGAACGACGTGGGTGCGCCATTCGTTGAGATCAAAAGTTTCGCGGCATACGTGGGCGGCTCGCCGACCAATATCAGCGTCGGGCTGCGGCGGCTCGGTATGAAGCCCGCGCTGCTCACGGCGGTTGGCGCTGATCCCGTCGGCGATTTCGTTCTGCACTTCTTGAATAACGAAGGTGTCGAAACGAAATTCATTCCGCGCAAAGCGGGCCACCGCACGAGCGCGGTCGTGCTCGGCATCGAGCCGCCCGACAAGTTCCCCCTCGTGTTCTATCGCGAGAACTGCGCCGACCTTCAGTTGAACATTGACGACGTGCTTGCCGCACCGCTTGCCGAGAGCCGCGTGCTGCAAATCGCGGGCACAAACCTGAGCAACGAGCCGAGCCGCAGCGCGACGCTGTTCGCGGCAGAGCGCGCGAAGTCGGCGGGGCGCGACGTGGTGCTCGACGTGGATTTTCGTCCCGACCAGTGGCACGATGCGCGCGCGTTTGGCGTGTGCATCCGCGCGCTGCTGCGAAACGTGGACATCGTGATCGGCACGGAAGACGAGATCAAAGCAGCGATGTTGAGTGAAGGCGGGCAGGTGCACGTCACACACAACCAGCAGTCCGACGCGCGTGTGAGCGGCGAGTCCGAACGCGCGGTTGACACGCTGCTCACTTTCGGCGTGAAAGCGGTTATCGAGAAGCGGGGCCAGCGCGGCGCGCGCCTCTATCTGCCGAACGGTGACATGATTGACGCGCCCGGCTTTCCCGTTGAAATCTATAACGTGCTCGGCGCGGGCGATGCGTTCGGCGCAGGATTTTTGTTCGGCTATCTAAGTGGTTGGGACTGGTACAAATCGGCGCGGCTCGGCAACGCGTGTGGCGCAATCGTGGTGACCAAACACGGCTGCGCCAACTTCATGCCCACGCATGACGAGGTGATGCAGTTTGTGGACGCGCGCGGCGGATTTTGATTTACGCTTACCGCGAAGACGCGAAGGGCGCGAAGTAAGCATCGAGCCTTCGCGTTCTTCGCGTCTTCGTAGTCTTAATTGGAAGGGATTCGATGAGCAGCACTAACTCAACCACGCAACACACAATCCGCCTCACGATGGCACAGGCGCTCGTGAAGTATTTGCAAGTGCAATACAGCGAGCGCGACGGCAAGCGGCAGCGATTGATTCCAGCCGTCTTCGGCATCTTCGGGCACGGCAACGTTGCGGGACTGGGTCAAGCGTTGTTCGAATACGGACACGACCTGCCGTACTACCAGCCGTGCAACGAGCAGAGCATGGTGCATACCGCGATTGGCTTCGCAAAGGCTAGCCTGCGCCGCGCGACGTTCGCCTGCACGTCGTCTATCGGGCCCGGCGCGACGAACATGTTGACGGGCGCAGCCACAGCGACGATCAATCGCATTCCCGTTTTGCTGCTGCCGTCAGATTACTACGCCACGCGCCATCAGGGACCCGTGTTGCAGCAGCTCGAACACCCGGTGTCCGCTGACGTCAGCGTGAACGATGCGTTTCGTCCATTGTCGCGTTTCTTTGATCGCGTCGCGCGTCCAGAGCAATTATTGACCGCACTGCCCGAAGCGATGCGCGTGCTGACCAGTCCGAGCGAAACCGGTGCGGTGACAATTGCGCTGCCGCAGGACGTGCAAGCGCATGCCTACGATTATCCTGCGAGTTTTTTTGAGGAGCGGACTTGGCGCATCGAGCGACGCTTGCCCGATCCGCAGCGCGTTGACGAAGCGATTGCCATGCTGAAGCAAGCGCAGCGTCCAGTCATCATCGCGGGTGGCGGCGTGCATTACGCTGAAGCGTGGAGCGAGTTGCAGACGTTTGCGGAGCAGTGCGGCATTCCTGTCGTCGAGACGTTCGCGGGACGCGGCGCGATCAAGCAAGCGACGCCGATCCTGCTCGGCGGCGGCGGCGTGACGGGCACCACTGCGAGCGCGCGCATCGAGAGCACCGCCGATCTCGTGCTGTGCATCGGTACGCGGCTGACGGATTTCACAACCGGCTCGCACTCGGCGTTTCAACACCCCACAGTGAAATTCATCAGCGTAAATGTCGCTGAGCACGACGCCTACAAGTTGGGCGCGCTGCCGATAGTCGCGGACGCGCGCGCAGCACTGCGCGCGCTGACGAGCAAAGCGCGTGAAGTGGGGATCACGCCGAATGCCGATTACTTGCGCGAAGTGGCAAACGCCCGCGAGACGTGGCAGGACAAATTGCGCAGCGACGTTTTTGTGCAGCACAGCGGCGAAGCATTGAGTGAGGGGCAGCTGATCGGCATCATCAATGCAGAGATGCACACGGGCGACACCATCATCGCGGCGGCAGGTGGCGCGCCCGGCGACGTGATGAAACTGTGGGACGCGAGCATCGGGCGAAACGTGCACATCGAGTTTGGCAACTCGTGCATGGGGTACGAACTGCCGGCCGGTCTCGGCGTGCGTCTCGCGCAACGCACAGGCGAAGTGATCGTGTTCATCGGCGACGGCACGTACTTGATGAACCCGATGGAACTGGTGACGGCAATGCAGGAAAACCTGAAGGTCACCGTCGTCGTCGCCGACAATCATGGCTATCAGATCATCCGCAACTTGCAGATGAATCGTGTTGGGCGTTCGTTCGGCAACGAGTTCCGCATGCGCGACCCGCAGACGAATCGCCTCGAAGGCGAATACCTGCCGATTGACTTTGCGAAGAACGCCGAGAGCATGGGCGCGCGCGCGTGGCGTGTCACTTCGGAAGACGAGGTGCGCCGCGTTTTGCGTGTAGCGCGCGACGAGACGCGCTCATGCGTGATCGTCGTCGAAATCGAGAAGCATCGCTACTTGCCCGACTCCGGCATCTGGTGGGACGTGGCAGCCGCCGAAGTGACGGACGATGGGGTGACGCAGGAACTGCGGCAGCAATACGAGCAAGATCGAGCAAAGTTGCAGAAGTTTTACTATTGAAGTAAGCAGACCCGTCAGGTTTCAGAACCCTGACGGGTCTTCATTTGCCACGCACACGCAGAAACTTTCGCAAGCATTTCAAGTGGCGCGGCGGATTCATTTTGCGGCCGCGAATCGTATAGGCGACATCGCCGTCTGTGGGGGTCATGTGTCTCCTCATGCGAATCGCCGCGCCGACACGCGATCCTGTTTACGAATCACAAACCGCATCGCGCTCTCGTGATCCGACACCGAACGGATTTTGTTATCCACCAAGCCCGCCGCGAGGCCGAGCGGAATCAGAACGGTGTCGGGCATATACGGCGCGTAACTGTTCGCTTCGTGCCCGCGCTTTGCGCCGATGACCCAGATGCCGCCATTCGGTTCGATTTGCGTTTTGAGTTTCTGCAACATTGGCGTGATCTCGTCAGGTGAAGCGGGCCAAAACAAAACAATTTCCGCGCGCGCGCGTTCGCCGACGAAGCGGCGACCCAGCTTCGCGCGCACCTTCGCGAGCAACGACGCGTCGCCTTTGCCAACCACGCGCACGCGCGTACTCGCTCGCATGCCAAGCTTGTCGGTGACATCTTTCACAGCATAACGCGCGCGTCGCTCGGCTTCGGTTTCGCGGCGCGTGCTCATGCCGTCCGTCCACGCACTGCCCATGCGCGCGCGGTCAGATGAATGGAGCCATCGTCACCAAATGCCAGGTGTGCGCGAATATATTCACGCAAGGCGGCTCGCTCGTTTTCGTTGAGCGACATCGCGTAACTCGGCGCGGGAGCTTGGCCGCCGAGAAACGGCGACCAATAATCGTCGAAGTCTTTGAAGTGGGTGGGTACGTCAATCGCGCGCGTCTCAACATCGTGGAGACCGGCATCGCGCAAGAGTTGGGACAGTGGCCCAGGCTGACAAATTGGAAACCGCAACCCTTCGTCCAATGCCTGTGCAATGGGATTGAGTGCGACTGCGGCATCCCAGAAGTAGCGCATCAGCTGCATCTGGCCCGCGTAGTCCCACACGTACAGCGCTAGCGCGCCGTCCGCACGCACGACGCGCCGCATCTCGCGCAGCATTGCCGCATGATCGGGCACGAAGTTGAGCACGAGTCCCGAAACGGCCACGTCGAACACGCTATCCGCGAAGCGCAGCGCCGTTGCGTCTCCGACTTCAAACTGCGCGCGATCAAACTTGACGTGCGCGCGCGCATGGGCGGCGTAACCGTCCGAGCGATCCACACCCGTGACGCTGCGTGGCTGCGCCAACTCTACAATCGCCTGAGACAGCGCGCCGGTGCCGCAACCTACGTCGAGCCAATCACGATCCGCTAGCACGCCAAGCCACGCGATGAACTCACGTGCGACGAGTCGGCTCCAGCGACCGACGTATGGCTCATACGCGTCGCCGCTCGCCCAGACCTGACCGACGGCTGATGCGACACTGCCCGCTTGCATCATGCCCTCCGCTTGAGCGAATCGAGAAATACGTTGACCTGCGCCATGTGCTCGCGCTTATGTCCGTAATAGGTGTACGCAATAAAGTCTTCGAGATCGTACTCCGCACCGTACCACGGCAGCGTGCCCAACTCGCGCCGCCGTGCCAGCGCAATGCGCGCGATGATGTTCATCGTCTCGGCTTGCGCGCTTTGATATTCATCCCAAACCGCTCGCGGCGAAGTGTTGTTGCGAGCGCCGACTTCGATGTCGTTGAAACGCTCATTGCCAACTTCGAGAAACTCGTTCAAGCATGGCGTCGGTGGATCATCAATGAACGTGTGCAGCACGTCAATCAGCATGTGCTCGAACGATGCGAGGTGGCCAATGATGTCTTTGGTGGACCATGCGCCGCACACGTTCGGAGTCTCCCATTCGTCCTCGGGAAACGCCGTCATCGTGCCGAGCACGAACGTGTGACTGTATTTCAAAACGTCAGCAGCGTTCATCTATCTGCTCCTATCAAACGATTGCCACGATTATTACGAAGACCACGTGCAAAATAAAAGTGCTCCGCCCTATTCGTGGCATCGTTGATTCGCTATTCGACTGTCGTGATAGTTTTATGCAGCCTTCTTCAACGGCAACTTGCCGCCTATTAGGGATAGCCTGCGGGCAAGCATACAACCCCCAGCGGCTTAACAACTTTCAAGCGTACAGTGTTGCTCAATGCTCACGGTTATTGGCAAGCTTTTCGATGAGAGGCATCAACTTTGCGCGCTCGTCCAAAATATTTTCGTCCAGCCGCGCCACTGCGAGAGGCAGCAGCCACCGATTGATCTGCGTGCGCGCAGATGGCTGCGCGCGTGCGTACTGACGTAAATAGGTGCGATGAAACACGCGACGCAGCAGCGCGATCAAGCTGCGCATGAATAACGTTGCGTTAGGCGGCGCTTCGCCGACCTGTAGAAGCAGAGACGTACGCGCGACATCGGCGAAAGGATTGCCGCACGTCACATCGCTCCAATCAATGATGACGGGCCCGCGCTGCGAGAGCATCACGTTGTCGGGATGAAAGTCGCCATGACAGAGCTTGTTATCGTCGGGCAGCGAGGCGATCGTTCGCAAGGCTATCTCGCGCACAGCTTCACGTACGCTCGGCGCGTTTCGCACGCGCTGCTCAAGTCGCGCGCGTTGCGATGGCAGCGCTTGTCCGACGCAGCGATGCATCTGCACGTGTAATTCTGCCAAGAGGCGCGCGTGTCGCAACACGCTCCAGGGTTCACGCGCGAGTGCGTGCAGCATGGTCGTGCCGTACACTCGCTCATACACGATGCCAACGCGCTCACCGGACTGAATAACATCGTACACCTTCGGTGCGAGTCCCGCGTCCGCGACGACACTTGCCGCACGCGCTTCATGCTCGACATCGGTACGCGCCCAATCGGCGCGAAATAATTTGAGCACGCACCCGTCGTGCCACTTGTACACGTCAGCGGTGCGTCCATGCGCGAGCAGTGGTTGTCCTCTCATGGCAACCATTCTAGTGGAGGCACAAACAAAATGCGCGCCTCGTGATGAGGCGCGCATGTCTGCAAATAGCGCGTGCTGAGCGCCACGCTCGGTTCGGGGATGATTCGCTGTTGGCGTGGCCCAGTCAGTAATTAGCGACGGCGCGAGCCGCGGTCGCGATCATAATCGCGTCCACCGCCACCACCGCCGCCACGACCATAGCCACCGCCGCCGCCACCACCGCCACCACCGCCGCCACCACTGCGCTCTTCGCGCGGGCGGGCGATGTTGACCATGAGGCGGCGACCCTGCAGGTCTTGGTCGTTGAACATTTGGATCGCCTTTTCCGCTTCAGCCTGGCTGGACATTTCCACGAAGCCGAAACCTTTCGAGCGGCGCGTCTCCCGATCCGTGATCACCACGGCATCCTTCACCTGACCCGCTTGGCTGAACATCTCGCGCAGGTCATCGTCCGTCACGCTGTAGGACAAATTGCCGACGTACAGTTTCGAATCCATCAAGTCTCCTCGCGCCGCAGCGCTGCATAATAAAAATGCCCAGACATTTAATCCAGGCAATCCCGACGTTCAAACTGCCAGAAACTTTAAAGCAACCTTAACACAAATACCATCGGCTTGTCAATAGATTTTTGCAAGTTGCAAGACGTGAATTGCCGGTTATGAGTCGTGAGTCCGTTGATGCCCAAATGCTCTAAATCGAGCGTAAGCGGCTACGGGCGGACGACCACCAGATAATCGCCATCGAACACACGGGTTGCAGGTCCCGTCATCACCATTTCGCCGACGCCGTCCCACTGAATGTGGAGCATACCGCCCGGCAGGTGGACGGCCACGTCGTCGCCGACGCAGCCTTTCAGTCGCGCGGCGGCGGTGGCGGCGCACGCGCCTGTGCCGCAGGCGAGCGTGATACCCACACTGCGCTCCCAGACGCGCACGCGCAAAGCACACGACGACAGAACGTTGACGATTTCAATATTGGTGCGGTTCGGGAACCGCGAGTGATTTTCGACGAGCGGGCCGACTTGTGCGAGCGGAAACGCATCAACGGACTCGTCCATAAATGCGACAGCGTGCGGGTTGCCCATGTCAACGCCTGTGACGCATAAAGGCGATGCATGAGTCGCTACGAAATTTACATATTCATCGGCAAACAGGATGCGCGGCACGCCCATCGCCACGCTCGCGCCCGTGACGGTTTCGCCATCACTATGTAACTGCAAATGCTTAATGCCGCCAAGTGTTTCGATGCACAGGTCTGATCGGCGCACGATATGATTCTCATACACGAACTTGCCGACGCAGCGGATGCCGTTGCCACACATCTCTGCCTCGAAGCCGTCCACATTAAAGAGGCGCATCTTTACGTCCGCGCGCGACGACTCGCATACGAGCAGTAATTGATCCGCGCCTATGCCGAGGTGTCGGTCGCACATCGCGCGCGCGAGCGACTGCCAGTCTTCGACAACAAGCGTACGCGCATCCACGACGACGAAATCGTTACCCAAGCCATGCATTTTCGTAAAGCGAATGGATTGCAGCATGGCGCGATTATACTCGTTTCGGCGCTGGGCTGAAAAGCGCGTGAATTTTTGCCGCGCCCCGTGGTATGTGTCAAGATGCAGACGACGTGACAATTGCGTAAGAATCTGACACAGGTCGGCTGTCGTACTCTCTGGTGGACGGGCATCACAATCCTTGACGCTGATATTGCACATCAGGTAGAATTGCGGCAACCCTTGCGATGAAAGGAGGTGGGCGCCTCACCTCGCAACCTCTGGTCAGCATAACCGCACGTTGGATTCGGTCTTAAACACGGAAGGAGAAAACGAATCATGCACAAGCACGTTTTGCTTCTCGCGCTTCTCGCCGCACTACTCGGTACACTGATTGCCTGCGGTGCGCCTGCCACCACGGCACCTGCTCCCGCCAACACCACTGCGCCGAGCGGGAATGTCAATCCTCCGAACAAACCACCTGCGGCGGCGCCGGTGCGCGGCGGCACGCTGCGCGTCGGCCTCGAGGATGAACCGACGACGATGGATCCGCACATGTCCACCGCCGCCGTTGACCGACAGGTCTATCAATCCATCTTCAATAGCTTGGTGCGACTCGACCAGGACCTGACGTTCAAGCCGGAACTCGCAGACAAGTGGGAGTTCACTGATCCCAAGACACTCGTCCTCACCTTGCACAAGGGTGTTAAATTCCATGATGGCACCGACTTCAACGCGAAAGCGGCCAAGGCCAACTTTGATCGCATAATGAATCCTGACACGAAGTCGCCGCGCGCGAGCGAAATCGCTACCGTCAAAGAAGTTGTGGTGGTGAATGACTTTACACTCCAGCTGAACCTCACGCAACCAGACGCGGCCTTACTGGCGCAACTGACCGACCGAGCCGGCATGATGATCTCACCTGCCGCGATTGACAAATTTGGTAAGGACCTCGCACGTAATCCGGTTGGCACAGGCCCTTTCCAATTTGTCGAATGGATTCGCGACGATCATCTCAGCACGAAAAAGTTTGCCGACTACTGGGAAAAAGGCGACGACGGCCAAGCGCTTCCCTATCTAGATGCAGTTACCTATAAAGCGGTAACGGATCAGACGGTGCGCCTGAACAGTCTCAAGACCAACACGCTCGACATTATTCAGTCACTTGCGGCCAAGGACATTCCGGCCATGCGCCAGCAAAAGGATTTCGTCCTGAGTGAAGTGCCCGGATTGGGCTACGACGGGCTTTCGTTGAATTTGAAAAAACCGCCATTCGATAAGCTCGAGGTGCGGCAGGCAGTCGCCATGTCGGTTGACCGAGACGCTCTGGCAAAGAGCTTGTTCTTCGATACGGTCAAAGCCTCAGAGGGACCGCTGCCGACGAGTTCGTGGGCATTTGACCAGTCGATCAACAACATCTTCAAGCACGATCCGGTCGGTGCCAGGGCACTGTTGCAGAAAGCCGGGCTGACCCCACCGGTGAAGTTTTCGTGCCAGGTTTCCAACACCCCACAGGCGATACAGATTGCACAAGCGACCAAAGAGCAGCTGGCTGAAGGTGGGCTCGATATGGAGCTCGAACTGCTCGAATTTGGAACCGCTCTCGCCAAGTACAACAACAAGGAGCACATCTGCTTTCAGATTGGTTGGAGCGGCCGCCCCGATCCGGACGGCAACATCTTCAGCTTCCTCGTCACGAACGGTGGCCTGAACCGCGACCAGTATTCCAATCCAAAAGTGGATGAGCTGTTGAACAAGGCGCGGGCGACGTATGATCAGTCCGAGCGCAAGAAACTTTATACAGAAGCGCTGCAGACCGCCGTCAGTGAGGTCGCGATCGTCTACCTCGATACAGGCAACAATTACAAAGCGTACACGCCGAAACTGAACGGCTTCGTGCATGTGCCGGACGGCATGATGCGCCTCAAGCGGGTCTGGCTCGTAAAGGGCACACAATAGCGTATAACCGATGGCTGATAGCGGATAGTTGTTGCCATCAGCCATCGGTCAACAGCGATTAGACAATGACTGCCTTCATCCTCAAGCGCCTGCTCTCGATGATACCGGTGCTGGTCATCGTAAGCATGGTTGTGTTCTTGATCATTCACCTCACGCCGGGCGATCCAGCGACCATCATGCTGGGCGAAGAGGCGCGTCCGGAGCTAGTGGAGGCGCTGCGTCATGAGCTCGGCCTCGACCAACCATTGCCCGTGCAGTACGTGACCTGGCTCGGGCACGTGCTGCGCGGCGAGCTCGGTCGCTCGATCCGCACCAATCAACCGGTGCTCGAAGCCATCACGCAACGCCTGCCGCCGACGATCGAGTTGACACTCTTCGCGCTGGTCATCTCGCTCAGCATTGCGCTGCCGACCGGCATACTCTCTGCAACACGCCGAGGCTCACGTGCCGACCTGATTACTACGACACTCGCATTAATCGGCGTCTCGATGCCAAACTTCGTGCTGGCGCTGTTGCTCATCTTGATTTTCTCGCTGTGGCTGCGCGTGCTGCCGCCCATCGGTTATACGCCGATCCAGCAGGACATCGGCGCGAATATCAAAGGCATGATCTTGCCGGGCATCACACTCGGCGCGGCGGCGGCCGCAGTAATTGCACGGCTCACTCGCTCGAGTCTGTTGGAGGTTCTAAGCCAGGAATACATTCGCACCGCACGAGCCAAAGGCCTGCGCGAGCGGACGGTCATCGTCACCCATGCACTCAAGAACGCGTTGATTCCAGTCGTGACTATCGTCGGATTGCAAGTCGGCGGCCTGCTCGGCGGCGCAATCATCACGGAGACGATCTTTGCGTTCCCCGGCGTCGGGCGCTTGATCGTGCAGTCAATCTTCGAGCGTGATTTTCCGCTGGTGCAAGGTGGCGTGCTACTGTTGGCGTTTATCTTTCTGTTCATTAATCTCTGTGTGGATTTGCTTTATGCTTTTCTCGATCCACGCATCAAATATGGTTGATGGGAGAAGCGATGGCCGTCGAACCGAGAGCAGCCAGCCCGATTACGATTGATGCAAGCACGTTCAGCACCGAGCGGCGTATGAGCGAGCGCGGCGGCGCAAGCGAATTCTTTGCGCGACTGATTCGCACGCGGCTCGCGGGCCTCGGCTTGCTGTTCGTCGTGGTCTTCGCTCTACTCGCAATTCTGGCACCGGTGATCGCGCCGTATAGTCCGACGAAAACAAAACTCACGAATGCGCTCAAACCGCCGAGCGCCGACAACTGGCTAGGCACCGACGAACTCGGTCGCGATATTTTGTCGCGCGTGCTTTACGGCGGACAGGTCTCGTTGAAAGTTGGACTCACCTCTATCTTCCTCGCCTTGTGTTTCGGCATCATGCTCGGTATGCTCGCGGGCTATCGCAGCAACGGTTGGCTGGATACGATCGTGATGCGAGCAATGGACTCGTTACTAGCGTTTCCACAGTTAGTGCTCGCCATCGCACTAATTGCAGCATTTGGCGTAGATAAACAAGACACCCTTTTTCCAAAAGTGATCTTCGCGATAGCGATTGTCGGCATCCCGGCATACGCGCGCCTGACACGCGGCCAGGTGCTCTCGGTCAAAGAGCGCGAATACGTTGAAGCCGCGCGCGTGATCGGTGCATCGGATGCGCGTATTATCTGGCGACATATTTTCCCGAACATCACCGCGCCGCTCATCGTGCAATCCTCCCTAGGCATTGCGGGCGCGATGTTGGCTGAAGCCGGCTTATCGTTCCTCGGTCTCGGGGTGCAACCTCCAACTCCCAGTTGGGGCAGCATGCTCAGTGCTGGCCGTGGCTACCTCGAAATTGATCCGTGGCTGCTGATTGGTCCCGGCGCTGCCGTCTTTCTCGCCGTGCTCGGCTTCAACTTCCTCGGCGACGGCATTCGGGACGTGCTCGATCCGCGACTGCGGAATTAGAGATAGGCGACTAGACACTCATCGCTAATCTCTCAATCTATAGTCGCCTGTCTGTGCACTGATTGACAACTCCTCTATCCTTCGCTACCCTATCCGTCATGCCGACCATCGAACCCGATCGTTTCAAAGAGATCATGCGCACGTGGGCGGCGGGCGTGACTGTCGTCACCTCGCGGCTCGGCGATGAGATTCACGGCTGCACGGTGAACTCGTTCACGTCCGTTTCGCTAACACCGCCGCTCGTCACGGTCACACTGGCGAAACGACTGAACACGTATCAGATGATCAAGCAGTCGCACATCTTCGCCGTAAACATCTTGGGCGAGCATCAAGTCGAGTCTTCCAATCGCTTCGCAGGCACATCGCGCGCCCATCCCGAAGGCGTGTCAGAGTCCGACGAGCGTTTCGCGAGCGAACCGTATCACGCCGAAGCGACGGGCGCGCCGATCCTCGAAAACGCGCTCGCGTTCGCCGACTGTCATGTCGTCACCGAATACGACATCGGCGTGAATGTGATTTTGCTCGGCATGGTCGAGGCAGGCGGCATCCTGAACGAGCGGTCGCCGCTGCTTTACTCCGATCGTCATTACTGGAAACTTGGCGAGTGCATTCAAGACAAAGAGGGCTGATGGCATATCGCATTTCGCATTTCGCGGATGGCGCATGGGTTATGCCATCCGCATTTTGTTGTCACCGCAAAGGCGGTTTACAATGTGCGCTATGCGCGGCGCAATGGGCTATTCATCACGTGCCATTTGCTATCGGCTATTTGCTCTTGCTACAATGACTCATCTACACTGAGGAGAAATTATGTCGTCGCCGCAAAGCACTACTGTTCGCTGTCCCAATTGTGCAAATCCCGTTAACGCCAGCGTCTATGCCATCGTTGATGTCGGCAAGCAGCCGTCACTCAAGAGCGCCTTGCTGCGCGGCCAAGTCAATGCAATTGCGTGCCCGAACTGTGGCTATCGCGGCATGATCGCCAATCCGTTCATCTATCACGACCCCGCCAAGCAGCTCGCGCTCGTGCTACTGCCGATGGAACTAGGCATGAAGCGAGACGAAGAGGAGCGGCAGATTGGGCGATTGAGCAACGCGCTGATGGAAAGTTATGTGGCTGAGCAGCGCAAAATGTACATGCTGCAACCGCGCCGCCTGTTGACGTTCCAAAGTCTGACCGACGAAATCATGCAAGCCGACGGCGTCACGCGCGAGATGCTCGATAAGCAAGCGGCGCAAATCCGATTGCTCGAAACGCTATTGCAGAGCGCGACCAGTGAAGAAAATTTCAAGCGCATCGTCGAGGAGCACAAGGCCGAGGTCAATCAGGAGTTCGTTGATCTGGTGACAACCCTCGCGCAGTCCACGGTGGCACAGGGCGACGAACAGAGTGGCGCACAACTGCTGCAAGTGGCAGACATGCTCGCCCGCGAAGTCGGACTGAAAGCGCCGACGGGCGAACTGTCCGCCGAAGAACTGATTGACGAACTGCGCCAGGTGCAGAGCGACGACGAACTGCGGGAGTTCGTCGCCAGCGCGCGGCCCGCGCTCGACTATAAGTTTTATCAGACGCTCACCAGCCGCATGGAAGCCGCTCAGGGAGACGACGCGAAACAATTGAAGCGGCTGCGCGAAAAGTTGCTCGACCTCACCCAAGAACTCGACCGCGAGACCGAAGCCGCGCTGCGGCAGTCGAGCCAGTTGCTCCAGCAAATCTTGCAAGCACCCGACGTCAAGCAAGCGGTCGGCGCAAACCTCGAACAAATTGACGATGCATTCATGATGGTGTTGCAGGCGAACATCCAGCAAGCCGAGGAGCAGAAACAGGACAGCGTGGCGAGCGTGCTGCGTGAGGTCTATCAGGAAGTGGTGGCGCATCTCGAAGCGCGCATGCCGCCCGAAATGAAATTGATCAACCAAACCTTGCGGATGCAGCCCGGTGAGCGCGCCGCATATCTGCGCGAACACGCCGACGATTTCACGCCCGACGTGATGCGCGCGCTGTCGGGCCTCGCGAACGAGTTGAACCAAGCGGGGCGAACGGAGGTTGCGCAAGAAGTGCGCGGTTTGATGAACCAAGTCGCGGCGTGGCAGAAACCGATTCCTGCCGCCGTGGCATAACTCAAGTTGAACGCGAGATTAGGGGAGATGGGCGGAAATGATTTCCACCCATCTCCCCTATTTTCCTTGGTTGAACGATGAGTGATGCATTAGGTGTGCGCGAGTCCGCACAGTTCGTGATGCGTGAGGCGCGTTTCGTCACAATTGACGAGCACGTGCTGCAACTACTATGCGCGCGATTCGATGCCCAACTGCGCGTACCCGAATGGAACGTGCGCTATCATTTTGACGATGGCACGGCGCGTACGGCCAACTACATTCTGTTGCTCGACGCGCTGAACTTTTCGTTCTGGGGCGAGCCGCGCTGGCGCATTGAGTATCACGGCCAGACGCTGCAAGGCTACTGGGCGCTTGCCGCTGCGCTGAAGCGAGCGATTGAAGATGGCATCCCGCTCGCCGATGCAGATTACCTCGCGCAATTGGAATACGCGCAACTTGCACACATCTTACGCGGCGAAAACTCAATTCCACTGTTGAGCGAGCGCGCGAAGCATGCGCGCGAGGTTGGGCAAGTGCTGAACGAAACGTTCGGGGGCCAGTTCGCGAATTTGATCGAAGCGGCGGATGACGATGCGCCGCGCGTCGCGCAGTTAGTCGTCGCCAACTTTTTGTCGTTCCGCGACGAGAGCGCTTATCGCGGACGCATCGTGAAATTTTACAAGCGCGCGCAGATTGTCGCAGCCGATCTCTACGGCGCGTTCGGCGGCGAGCAGTGGGGCGCATTGAAAAACCTCGACGCGCTCACCTGCTTCGCCGATTACAAGCTGCCGCAAATCTTGCGGCACTGGGGCGTGCTGCGCTATGCAGACACCCTCGCCGAAATGGTAGATCAGCAAGCCGAGATTCCCGCAGGCAGAGACGAAGAGATCGAGATTCGTGCGGCGACGATTGTTGCGGTCGAGCGACTGCGTGAGTGTCTCCATGCGCGCGGCGTGAACCTGAACAGCGTGCAAATTGACTGGGCGCTGTGGGACGCGGCACAGGCTACGCCACCCGACGGCAAGCCGTACCATCGCACGCGCACTATCTACTACTGACGAGCCGTTGGCGACTTGCGTTCCTCGTCCGCCTGACAAACGCGACTCGCCAGTTATCATTCGCAACCCGTATGTTCTCATTTGAGTTGCACGCCCGCGATCCGAACACCCGCGCGCGCACGGGGACGATTCAGACGGCGCACAGCAACATCGAGACGCCCGTGTTCATGCCCGTCGGCACGCAGGCGAGCGTGAAGGCGCTCACGCCCGACGACGTGAAAGCCGTCGGCGCGCAGATCATCCTCGCCAACACCTATCATCTTTACCTGCGACCCGGTGCGGACGTGATCGCGGAATTCGGTGGACTGCACAACTTCATGCGCTGGGATCGCCCGATCATGACTGACAGCGGCGGCTTTCAGGTGTTCTCGCTCGGCTCGGCGCTGCGCGACGGCGTCGGCAAGATCGGCGACATCTTCCCCGACGAAGACGCGCGCCACACTGAACGGCCCGTCGGCGAGATGCTAACAAAGATTGACGAGGAAGGCGTCACGTTCAAATCGCACCTTGACGGCTCGCTGCATCGCCTCACGCCCGCGACTTCGATCAAAATTCAGGTGCAGCTCGGCGCTGACTTCCTCCTCGCCTTTGACGAGTGCACCTCGCCGCTCGACGACGAAGCGTATACGCGGCGCGCGATGGAGCGCACGCATCGCTGGGCAGCCCGCTCGTGGGATGCGTTCGCAAACCATGGGCGCGAGTATCAAACTTTGTTCGGCATTGTACAGGGCGGCGCGTATCGCGCGCTACGTGAAGACAGCGCGCAGTTCATCGCGTCGCTGCCCTTTCGCGCGTACAGCATCGGCGGCTCGCTTGGTAAATCCAAACACGAGATGCACGAAATACTTGACTGGACGATTCCGCTCTTGCCCGACGACAAGCCGCGCCACCTGCTCGGCATCGGCGAGATTGACGACATCTTTGAGGCGGTCGAGCGGGGCGTTGACATGTTCGATTGCGTCTCGCCGACGCGCTGGGCGCGCAACGGCTCGCTGCTGATCCACCCAGCCGCAAGCAGCGTCAGCCCCGAAGTAAAAATATCGCGGCGTGGGAGGCTGCATATCTACAACGCGCAGTTCGCGCGCGACCCTCAGCCGATTGACGACTCGTGTGACTGCTACACCTGTCAAAACTTCTCGCGCGCATATCTGCATCATCTATTTCGTGCCAAAGAGTTGGTTGTCTATCGCTTAGCGAGCATCCATAATCTGCGCTTCATGTCGCGCATGTTGCAGAGCATTCGCGAGGCAATTGCGTCGGGGCGATTCTTGGAGTTGAAAGCGGAGTATGGAGTTGACGGCGGACGACGGACGGCAGACGACAGTATGCCCGCCATCCGCCGTCCGCCGTCTGTCGTCGCAAGTTGATATGACTAACTCACTCTTCGCCCGCTATGTTTCACAACCTGAGCACAACGTCAACTTGGCGACGGCGGCACTGCTGATCGCGGCAGATGCGTATCCACAGCTGGACCTTGCGCGCTACCTGCATTGGCTAGACGCACAAGGCCAGCGCGCGCGTGAACGGCTCGACCCGAGCAGCCGAGCACCGCTGATCGTGAGTGAACTCAAGCATCTCATCTTCGACGAGCTTGGCTTTCATGCGAATGCGGAAACCTATTACGACGTGCGCAACAGCTACTTGAATGATGTCATCGAGCGGCGCACCGGCATCCCGATCACGCTCAGTCTGATTTACATCGAGATTGCGGTACGCGCGGGCATTCAGGTCGAAGGTGTCGGACTGCCAGGCCACTTTCTTGTGCGCGTGCGTGGCGACGATTGGCAGACGCTGGTGGATCCGTTCAATCGCGGTGTGGAATTGACGCGCGCCGATTGCGAGCAGCTGCTGGCGCAAGTGTTTGGCCGCTCGATGCCATTGCTGCCGCAGTACCTCGAGCCTGTGAGCAAGCGCGCATTCCTCACGCGCATGCTGACGAACTTGCAGATGATCCACTTGCAGAACGAGGATTGGCACGCCGCCCAGACCGTCATCGCCAACTTGTTCAGTCTGCAACCCGACAAGACGTTGCGCGCGGAGCTGACGCGCTCGCGCGGACTGGTACACTATAAGTTGCACGCGTGGGCTGCGGCGGAGGAGGATTGGCTGCACTACCTCGCGCTGGCGCCCGACGCGCCTGACGTGTCACTCGTTCGCCAGAATATCGAGGCGCTGCGCAACATGCTCGCCAAGCGCAATTAGTCGGGCAACAAACGCATGAACACTTCGTTGGACAGCAATCGTCCGCGTTGAGTCAGGTGAACGCGCTCGCCGTCGTCGGCGAGCAATCCCCAGCCAGCACATTGGCGTAACGTCGCTCCGAATATTTCATCCAGCGACGCGTCGTATCGCAGTGCGAATCGCGCGCGACTGACGCCTTCATTTATACGTAAGCCGAGCATTACGGTCTCTGCTTGCTCCAACCGTTCATTAATCGGCTCGCGCTCCGCGGCGACCGACGCACCGCGATTGATCCGCTCAATGTACACTTGCGGCGCGTTCAAATTCCAATAGCGTTCGTGATTGAAGAACGAGTGCGCACCTGGCCCGAATCCGATATACGGATCGTTGAGCCAATACGTCAGATTGTGGCGACACTGATAGAGGGGTGCCGGCGGACGGCAGACAACGGATGATCGTTTTGTCGTCGGTCGTCCCTCGTCCGTCGTCGCTATTGCCCAGTTTGAAATTTCATACTGCTGATAACCCGCGCTCGCCAGTTTTTCCTCTGCGAGGATATACATATCGGCAGCCAGCTCGTCGTCAGGCTCGGGCAGAAGATGTTTCTCCACGCGCTTCTTGAACGCCGTGCCCTCGTCTATGGTCAAGCCGTATAGCGAGAGATGCTCCGGTGTAAGGGCGAGCGCAGCGTCGAGCGAGTCACTCCACTGCGCGAGCGACTGCTGCGGCAAGCCATACATCAAATCCAGATTGAGATTGTCGAAGCCGGCCGCGCGCGCCATTCGCACCGCCGCGCCGATCTGCGCCGAATCGTGCTCGCGGTCGAGCATCTTCAGCAGTGTGTTGTCAAAGGACTGTGCGCCGAACGAAATGCGGTTGACGCCCGCCGCGCGCATCCGTTCGAGATACGCTGGCTTGATGAAGCTCGGGTTCGCCTCGGACGTGATCTCGCTGTCGTGTGTCCACGTCCACTGCGCGCGCAGCGTCTTGATGATCTGCTCGAAACACTCGACGGGCAGATGCGTAGGCGTGCCGCCGCCGATGAAGATGGTGTGAATCGTCCAGCTGTTGCCGAGCACGTTCGCGTACGATTCGCTTTCGGCGCACAGCGCACGAGTGAATGGCTCGAAAAGTTTTTCCAAGCCTTCATACGTATTGAAGTGACAGTAGCCGCAGCGCGTCGAGCAAAAGGGGATGTGAACGTAGAGGCTCAGAAAATTTTTCACGGTTTCATTGTACACAACAAATGCGCAGGGGCGCATCACTGCGCCCCGCATATCGTTTCCGGCAACCGCATCGTCAGCACGGCTTGTGCGCCGTGACTTCGAGCCGCATCATCGGCACACGCGCGATGCCGTCGGCGTCCATCGGGCACACTACGAGGTAGCGATCAATTACGTCGGCGATGAAGTCGTCCCGCAAATCGTCGGGCAGATGCTGCAAGAACGGTATCCACGTCGTGCGCATCCAGCCTACAAAGCCCTCCCGCCCTTGATGCATTGCCTCGCGCAGGACAACCTCGACTCGATCGGGCAAAAGCCCTGTTCCGCGCACCAGCGGCTCGTATTCTTCGGCTGAAGGAAAGTACCACGGGAATGTAAAGCCACGGAAGTAATCGCGCCAGCGCGGTGCATTCACGACATCGCGCGCGATGTCGAACAGCCGACCGCCGTTCCCTTCGCCACCGAACTGCATCAGCACACGACCACGCGGCTTCAGCGCGCGCGCGATGCTCGCCAGCACGGGACGATGATCGTGAATCCAATGCAGCGCGGCGAACGACATGACCCATTCGAAGTCATTCGCGAACGGCAGACACGCGGCGTCGGCCACCTGAAACGTGACATTATCAAGTTCTGTAAAATTCTGCTGCGCGAAGCGGATCATCTCCAGCGAGATGTCCACGCCGACGACCGCGCCGTGCGGAACGCGCTCCGCAATCGTCGCCGTGATCTTGCCGTCGCCGCAGCCGATGTCGAGCACGCGCTCGTCGTCGCGCAATCGCAAGAGCGACAGCAGGTCGCGGGCGAACTGCGCCTGCATCGTCGAGTGCTGACGATAGTCGGCGGGGTTCCAGCGGTACATCGTCGGCTGTGGGGCTGAGTCATGCCTCATCCCTACGAGGTACCTTCAAGCAGGAATGGCCGCACGGCGGCGAGGAACTCGTCGGGTCGGTCTAGCGGCACGGAATGACCACAGTCAGCAATCTCGACCAGCCGACAGTTCGACATAACCTGCACCATGCGCTCAGCCACTTCGCGGCTGAGCACATCACTCTGCGCGCCGCGCACGAGCAGCGTGGGGCAGGCGATGTGCGCGAGTATTGCCCAACTTTTCTCCGGATCGGGACGAGGCAGCGGATGAGTCGGTGAGCGCAATGCTTTATCGTAGCGATACGTCCACTGGCCATCGTCGCGCTGCGTGATGCCATGTGTGGTGCGATGGCGCAGGTCATCGTCGGTGGGACGCGGGTTCGCCGCTCGCGCGCGACGGAAGGCTTCATCGGGATCGGCGAACACATCGCTTTGTAACACACCAGCACGAATGCGCGCGCCGCCGTTCGCGTTCACGGCGGGTCCGATATCTACGATCGCAAGACGCTCGACCGAAGTGGGATGCTGTCCGGCGTACCAGTATGCGTTGCGTCCGCCCATCGAAAGTCCGACCAGCGCAAATTTGTTCAGATGCAGCGCGCGGGCAAACACATCCACATCCTCGACCATGCGCTCGGGCGCATAGTCGCTCGCCCATTCCGTCTCGCCGTGCCCACGCTGATCAAGGGCGAGCACGCGAAAGGTGTCGCCCATTGCCGCCGCGAATTTGTCCCACGAGTGCGCGTGGCTGGTGTAGCCGTGCAGCAGCACGAGCGGCGGCGCGCCTTCGTCGCCCCACTCTCGATAATGAAATCGCAAACCGTTGAGCGTGACATACTTGTCTTGAACCTTCTCGGCAACTGTCGTCATGGCTCCATCCTATAGATGCAATTTCGCTTTCATCCACGGCGCGGTGTTGTGGAAATCAACTAGCGCACTGCCCGGCGGATTGATCGTGTCGCAGAATGCGCGCTCTTCGTCGCTGAGTTTCATCTCCAGCACGGGCAGCACATCTTGCAATTGCTCGAGCGTGCGCGGTCCGTAGATCGGCGCGGTGATACCGGGTTGGTCTTTGCACCACAATAGCGCGAGTTGGCCCGCCGACTTGCCGTGCGCATGCGCGAACTCGGCGAACTTTGCGCCCGCTTCGACGCCGCGCTGCGTCACGCGCTCGGCATAGATGCTGCTCGCGAGCCGTGCCGCGCGCGAGTCGGGCTCCATCGGCTGATTGGGCTTGTAGCGGCCCGCCAACACGCCCTGCGCAATTGGCGCCCACGGAATGATGGCGAGCTTGTAGCGCAGCGCGAGCGGGATAAGTTCATTCTCGATGCGGCGGTCGAGCAAATTGTACGGCGGCTGCTCGCTGACGTAGCGCACGAAGCCGTGACGCTCACTGGTCGCCAGTGCTTCCATCACCATCCACGCAGGATGCGTCGAGCAGCCGACGTAACGCACCTTGCCCATGCGCACCAGATCGGTCAGTGCGCTCAACGTTTCGTCAATCGCCGTTTCGGGACGGGGGCGGTGCATTTGATACAGGTCAATGTAATCAGTCTGCAAGCGGCGCAACGAATCGTCCACTGCTTTCGTCAGGTGCAGGCGCGAGATGCCTTCGTCGTTGGGACCGTCTCCCATCTTACCGTGCGCCTTCGTCGCGAGGAACACGTGGTCGCGTCGTCCTTGCAGCGCCTTGCCGACGACGATCTCGCTCTGCCCGGCGTTGTACACGTTGGCGGTGTCAATGAAGTTGATGCCCGCGTCGAGCGCGGCGTGCATGATGCGAATCGAATCGGCTTCGTTGGTCACGCCGCCGAAGTTCATCGCGCCAATGCAGACCGGCGAAACTTTGACGCCTGTGCGTCCGAACAGACGGTATTCCATCACAGCATCCCGAATTCTTTCAATAAGTCCTGACTGTACGCAATGCGTCCGGTCAGTAGTTTTGGATCGGCGGTGGCGAGCAACAGCGCAGCGCGCGCCATCAGTTCGGGCGGCTCGCCGCGCGGGTCGTCCATGCTCTCGACCAGATGATGATGCAGCGTGCCCGGCGTTGGCACGACTTTGTTCGGCGCGAGCGAATTGACGGCAATGTTGTACGCGAACAACTCGTGCGCGAGTCCCTGCGTGAAGCGTTCCAAGCCCGACTTGACCGTGCCATACACCGTGCCGCCGCGCGCCTTCGTCGTGTAATTCGGTCCTGCGCCGGGTCCGCGCGATGCGCCCGAACTGACGTTGACGATATGCCCGCCGCCGCGCTCGATCATTTCGGGGATAACCAGCTGCGTGAGCAAGAAGGGCGCGGTCAGATCAACCGCGAGCATCGCGCGCCAATGGCTCAACTTGAAATCTTTGATGGGAATGTACCAGTTGACCGCCGCGTTGTTGACCAGCACATCCACCTGCCCGAAGGCGCTGCGCGTCTCATCCACAAGTCGGCGACAGTCCTCTTCTTTCGAGAGGTCCACTTGCAGCGCCTGCGCCTGCCCGCCCGCTTCCGTGATTGCTGTGACGGTGTGCTCGAGCGTGCCCGGCAGGAAGTGCTGCCCCTCGCTCAGCGTGCGCGCCGCGACGACGACGCTCGCGCCCTCGCGCGCGAATAGCGTCGCGATCTCCGCGCCGATGCCGCGACTCGCGCCCGTCACGATTGCGACCTTGCCGTTCAGTTGTCCAGCCATGTTTCAACTCCGTATCTTGATGATTGTAAGGGTGCAGCGTGCTGCGCCCCAACGGTGAACCATTAACGCAGCATGTGAGGCAGCACGTCGCAGCCTGTCCTCGAAGATGCTGATGTCGCATGGAGCGGTTCGACAATCAATACCGCCGTCACGTAAAATGATTTCATCCAACTGGTGGAGTCCATCCATGTCAATTATTCGCGAAGCGTATCGTGAACTGCTAGAGCGTCCGGTCATCGCGCACCTTGCCACGCTGATGCCCGATGGCTCGCCGCAGGTTTCGCCCGTCTGGTTCGATTGTGATGGCGATATTATTCGCGTCAATTCGGCCGCAGGACGACAGAAGGATCGCAACATGCGGCGCGATGCACGCGTCGCGCTTTCAATTGACGACCCTGAGCGTTCGGGCCGTGAATTGCACGTGCGTGGCAGTGTCGTCGAGATCACGACGGACGGCGCGCTCGAGCATATTGACGCGCTATCTCGGCGCTACAGCGACAAGCCATGGAAGGCGGTGACGAATCAGCAGCGAGTGATTTACAAGATTCGCATCGAGCATGCGAGCGGCAGCCAATAGCGTGCGCTTATGTCGCCGCAGGCGTGGGGCGGCGCGTGAGCAACTTGAAAATCACGAATGCGAATAGCAGGACAAACGCGAGCACGGCGATTGGGAGAAACACTGCCAGTAGGCTGGTGGCAAGCGCAATCACGTCCTCGATAGTGCTGATGATCGGCGCGCCGATGCCCAACGTCGCGACATTCACAACAGGACGTGCCGTCGCTTTCGTCGCGTGTACGGAGCCGGCGATGATGAGACCGGCGACGAGCGGCACGACGGGGTTCATATCGCGCAACACGTTCGCGTTCGCTGCGAAGAGGATTGCGCCAGCAGTCGGACGGATGAACGTCTGAATGAAATCGTTGACGTGATCCACGCCGGGGATTTTATCCGCAAACGTTTCGATCAGCAGCAGCAGCGCCAATGCGCCAATCACCCATTCGTTCGTCAGCAGATCGAAAGGCGGTGCGAGCGAGATGAAGTTCGTGAAGCGCCCCAGCAGCGCGATCAGCAGCAGTGGAATGTACGCATTCAGCCCCGCCGATGCAGACAGACCAAACGCGGTGAGGATTTGAGTGATGCCCATAGACTTCGCTCCGTGCGCGGGTGAGCCGGTGAAAGGGCTAGCAGGTGAATAATGCTCTGCACATCACCCGCGCACCTCGTCAAGCCTTCGCCCTGTCACTGTTGCCTCGAATGCCCAGTGCGTCGGCATTGTCCTGTAGTGCTTTGACCACGCGCGCGATATGCTCGTCCATCGGCACATCGAGTTCGGCAGTATATCGCTCGATCTCCTGACGATTCACGCCGCGCGCAAATCCCTTTTCCTTCCACTTTTTCTTCACGGCGGGCACGTCCACGTCGAAGATGCTCTTGCTCGGACGCACGAGCGCGACGGCGGTGCACAAGCCACTCAGCTCATCGCAGGCGACGAGCGCACGCTCGCGCAGCGCGCGACGAGGAAATTGATCCTGCAAGTGATCGGCGTGCGACAGAATCGAATAGATGATGTCTTCGGGCACGCCTCGCCCACGGAGGATTGCTGCGCCATCCTGCGGATGTTGATCCAGCGTCGGATGAATCTCGAAGTCGAAGTCGTGCAGCACGGCAAGCGTCGCCCACTCTTCCTCGTTCTCGCCGTAATGGCGTGCGTACTCGCGCATGCACGCCTCCACTGCCAGCATGTGCTTGCGCAGCGATTCATTCTTCACGTATTCACATACGATTGCCCAAGCGTCGTCACGGGTCATCAAGTCCATATCCCTAAAACAAAATTAACCACAAATGGCGCGACGTTATCGTGAATCCGCTTCGCGTGCTTCGCGGTTCAGTTTGAGTGAGCCGCCAAATATCGTTTGACTGTTTCCGCCAGAATGGCCGAGCCGATGTACAACATGTTCTCGTCAATGTCGAAAACGGGGTTGTGATGTGGACGCGGCTTGTCGCCGATGGCTGCGCCGATGCCGATGAAACCGCCGCGCGCCTTCTGCGCCATGTAGGCGAAATCTTCGCCCGCCATCGAGCCGGCCTTGTCCTCCACTTGATCGGGACCCAGCAAGTCGGTGGCGACTTGGCGAATGAATTGCGCGGCTTCAGGACTGTTGACGTTGGGCGGATAGCCCCAAACGTGTCGCAGCGTGTAGTCGCCGCCCATCTCGCGCGCGAGCGCGAACGCGCGATCCAGTTCGTCGTGCAGTTGCTGGCGAACATCAGGATCAAATGAACGAATCGTCCCAGTCAAATCAACCTTCGGCGGCAGGATGTTGACGGCGGTGCCCGCGCTGAGCGTGCCGACGCTAATGACGGCCCGCTTCGTTGGGTCAATGCGTCGCGGCACGATGCCGTAGATCGCAGGCAGCACGAACGAGGTCAGCCAAATCGAATCGAGCGCGCGATGTGGAAACGCGCCGTGTCCGCCCATGCCGATGACCGAGCCGTAGAACGAATCGGCCGCCGCGTTGATGGGGCCATCGCCGACAAAAATCTTGCCGCTTGGTTCGCCGCTGCCGACGTGAACGCCCCATACGGAGTCCACATCATCGAGCACACCCTCCTTCACCATCAAGAAGCCGCCGCTTGTGTCTTCGCTGCCGCCTTCTTCGGACGGCTGGAAGATCAACTTGAGCGTGCCGTGCAGTTTTTCTTGCGACAGCAATTGCGCCGCGCCGATCAGCATCGCGGTATGCGCGTCGTGGCCACACGCGTGCATCACGCCGGGGTTCTGCGACTTGTATGGCACATCGTTGGCTTCTTCAATCGGCAGTGCGTCCATATCGGCGCGCAGCGCGACGATGGGTCCGTCGCCATTGCCGAGTGTGGCGACGATGCCCGTCTTTGCCACACCGCGCTGATGCTCTACGTGCAGCGCATTCAACTGGTCGGAGACGTATTGACTCGTCTGCACTTCGCGAAAACCCAACTCTGGATGCGCGTGAATGTGCCGCCGCATTTCGACGAGTTTGGGTTGCAATTGTTTGGCGCGATCAAGCATCTATTCTCCAAATGCGTAATCAAGTATTACGCATTACGTAAGTATCTGCGCGCCGTCTCCGCCAGCAAGGCCGCGCCTTTTGCGATCACCGCCTCATCAATGTCGAAGTGCGGATTGTGATGCGGGCGCGAGCGGTCGCCTTTGGCGGCACCGATGTGCGCGAATGCACCGGGCACTTTGCGCGCCATGAACGAAAAATCTTCAGCGCCCATCTTCAGCGGCGGATTGGCGACCACCGTCATGTCGCGCAGCACGTCGGACGCGATGCCGCGAAGGAACGCGGCTTGCAGCGCATCGTTTACCGTCGGCGGATAGCCCGCGATAATATTCAAATCGTAATCACCGCCGAGTCCCTTCGCGACGGCGAACGCGCGCCGCAACTCGTCGTGCAGTTGTTGACGAATGGTCGTATCAAACGAGCGAATGGTTCCGCTCAGCGTGATCTCTTCGGGGATGACATTGTCCGCGATGCCGCCGTGAATTGTGCAGGCGGAGATGAGCGCGGGCTGCGTCGGATCAATGCGGCGCGGCACGACGCCGTGAATCGCGTTGATGACTTGCGCCGACAGCCACACCGGATCGAGTCCCTTGTGCGGATACGCGCCATGACAGCCGCGCCCGATGACACGCGCCTTGAACGAGTCCACAGCCGCCATCGTCGGTCCATCGCCGATTTCGATAAATCCCGTGGGCAAGTCGCTGGCAACGTGCAGACCGAATACCGCATTCACGCCGTCGAGCGCGCCTTCCTCGACCATGCGCATACCGCCGCTCTTCTGCTCCGCGTCCTGTCCTTCTTCCGACGGTTGAAAGATGAACCGCACCGTGCCGTGTAAATCTTCGTTGACGAGCAGCATCGCCGCGCCGAGCAGCAACGCGGTGTGCGCGTCATGTCCGCACGCGTGCATCACGTTCGGCGTTTGAGATTTGTACGGCACATCGTTCGCTTCATTGATCGGCAGCGCGTCCATGTCGGCGCGCAGCGCGACCGTGGGACCGTTGCCATCGCCAAGCGTGGCGACGATGCCCGTCTTGGCGATGCCGCGCTGGTGCTCGATGCCGAGCGAGTTCAACACGTCAGAAACTTTTTGCGAGGTCTTGAATTCTTGAAAGCCCAACTCGGGGTGGGCGTGAATCTCGCGCCGAATGTCAATCAGTTGTTTCTCGATTTTCTTTGCTCGGTCGAGCATGGATACTCCTTCCACCAAAATGGTAAGGGCGGGCATGACTCCCGCCCTTACCATTCTCTACAGCGGCTTAACGCCCATGCCGCGCTGGGCAGCCGCGCGCGCGAGCTTGATGGCAATCGCACCACCGGGCACGACGAGGTTCAAGGCTTCGCTGCTCAAGTCGAATAGCAGATCGTTATCAATGACTTTCTTAATGGTCGTGTGGAGCGCCTGCCCTTCCGCACGCATGGTTCCGGTCAATCCATCGAATTCGATGACGTGCTTGCGGCCCTTCGTCGTCCAGTGATATTCGTAGGCGTAGATTGGGTGGAAATAAAGACCGACGGCAGTGATCTCGACTTTTTCTTGATGAATCTTGTCCGCCTGCACCGCTTTCATCATGGATTGCATCAATTCGCGCACGACTTGCGCGATGCGCACTTGCGGCGCGACCACCGTCGCATGGTCGGGGGCAAATGTGCTCAGATCGGTGATTTCAGTTGCAGGAAATTTCAAGTACGCCGAAAAATCTTTCTTTTCACTGGTAACGCCGTCGAGATATATCTGCCGCTCGAAAATATCCTCGCAATGCTCAAGACCCGTTAAGGAAAGGCCCATGCCATCCTTCTCTTTTTGCGGCGCGTACTCTTGGCTTGCAATCGTCACTTTTCTGATTGCGGGATCGGGCGTGACGATGCGATATTTTTGCATGCGCTCGTAAATGTACGTCGCCTTCGCCATGACGTACCAGAACGGCTCGTAGCGTTTTTCCGAGTCGGTGATTTGGATTTCCTCGGTCTTGGGACGCTGCAAGAACTTTGCCACCGTGCCAAATACGTCACCCTTTTTTTCGATGGCTTTCTCGCGCGCCGCCTGATCGGTGAGCTGGTCGTTCAAAACATAGGCTTTTTGTTCAGCAATCGTCACATCCATAGTTTGCCTCCGTGCGGCGAGTATAGCACAGCCGCAAAACGCGCGTCAATCAAAAATGGAAGTTATGCCCATCGAAAGCGACCAGCGCTGCCGACAAGACCCGCGCACGTTTGATTGAGGGTTACGTGTGCGTTCGAGTTCGTCATGCGTGTTGATTGACTCCTCTACACAAACGCAATCTCAATCGCTGCCCAATGTAAAATCTGCGCTCGCCACATTGCCGGCCGCCACCGCTGCGTTGGCGCTCACAAGCGTTGTGCCGTCGCGCACGACGCTGACCATATAAGTGCCCGGCGGCAGATTGAGCGCGCCGTAAAAGCCCGTGCCCGACGTGACGAGTGTGCGATTGGCAGGCCCGCTCAGTTGAATGTTATAACCGTCCGCTGCGTGACCATCGTCGAGTCGCACGAAACCTTTCAGATAGCCAGTCGCCGCTTTCGTCTTCCATGGCATATCGGGTATACGCGCCCAGTCGCCGAACACGGACGCAGCCGATGGGTTATCGCTTTGCGTGAGCGCGCGCGCGAATTTTTCGTAAGCTAGGTCATGTACGCTCGTCTGATGATAGGAGAATAACGACACGCCGCTCGCGCTCTGTCCCGCACTGTTCGGCGTGAGTGCGCGCTGAAGCTGCGCGCTTGTGCCATCGTGCTCGTTCATAAACGCGCCGAGTCCGATTGCCAACTGCCGATCAAAGTAATGCGCCTTCTCGAACGCAACCCATTGGTCGAACCATTGTTGCTGCTGCGGCTTGCTGTCCGTGTCATAGTTCATCGGCACCGCGAGATCAAGAGTGCCTTCCTGCAGCCACGCCTGCCAATCTTGCAGCACGTCGCTGTAGGCGCTGCTAGTATGCCAATCGTCGTCGCTCACGGGCCCGCGTCCCCACGTGATGAGCGCGGCACTGACTTTGATCTTGGGCTTGAGCGCAATCGCCTCCAAATAAATCTGCCGCACAACGTTCGTGACCTGATCACGCCGCCACTGCATCCAGCGCGGGTCTTTTGGTGCAGGCACGCCGCTTGCACCGCGTTGTGCATTGAAGCGATTCACACTCACGTCGTTGTAGCCCCACTGCACGCCCGCATAGCGAATGAAGTCGAGGTGAATGCCGTCCACATCGTAGTGCTTCACGAGGTTGAGGTACACGTCGGAGGTGTACTGCGCGGCTTGCGGATGACCGGGATCGAGAAAATGCAAGTTGTCGCTGACGAACGAACTGTTCACGTTCTTGCTCAACCAGTTCTCGTCGCCTTGCGCGCTCGTTCCGTGCGATGCGAAGACGTGCGGCGCGGTCGTGGGTGGGTCGCTCGCCTTGGCGATGGGCATCGCGTTGAGCCACGCATGAACTTCAATGGGCGGGTTCGCGGCGTGCGCTTGCGCGATCACGTACGCGAGCGGATCGTAATCGTCGGGCGCACGTTTCAAGTCGTCGGCGCGCGGCTCGATGCTCTGGTTGAAATACGCATCGCCGCGCTTGCGCACCTGCACAAAGATGGCGTTCACGTGTGCAGCGTGTGCATCGTCAATCAACTGCGCGACTTCTTGTGGCGACTTGATGCCGGGGTTGAAAGCATCCACCCACAAAGCGCGCAACTCGGATTTGTTGAACAGCGACATCTGTTTCGATTCAGCACGAGCGGCGCTGCCTGCGCCGGTCGTCGCGCCATTGAACATGACGGCATCCGTTTCAGACGGCGCGTCAAAGAACGGCAGCGCATCGCGGATGACGCGCGGCACGGCAATCGAGCGCGGCGAGATGCCGAACGCGATAGAGCCGACACACACCGTGACCAGCAGCGTCACAATACACGCGCCGCGCAGCACACGCTGCTTGTGCGCCGAGGTTGATGGACTAGAGACGCTCATACTTTCAATATCCCTCGCAATGAACAGAGCGAGTATAACCTGAAACCAAAGACGCTCAAAGCCAGTGTATTGATTATGGAGAGTATATGCGTTCAGGTATAATGCCTCACATCCAACGCTGGACGAGCGGGCTATCCATGCCGATCATCAATCCACAGTGGGCATACAACGTGCCGGGCGCCCGCGACTTACGCCTCGACTGGCTGCGCGGCTACGCGACGATGGCGATGGTCGTGGACCACCTCGGCGACACCTCGTACCTGCACGCCATCACCGGCGGCAATGTCTTCTACGTGTCCGCCGCCGAAGGCTTTGTCTTCATTTCTGGGATGATCGTCGGCGTGGTGTATGGCGACACGCTGCGTAAAGAAGGCTTCACCTCGGCCGCGCGCAAGGCATTACTGCGCGCGTGGACGCTCTACAAATTGACGGTCGTGCTCACGATTGCCTTCGTCGCCGTCGTGCTGCGCGAGAACTTGCCGTGGGCATCGTGGCTCGATCCGACCGACCCAACGCAATTTCTGCTGGGTGTCGTCACGCTGCGACGCACGTTCGTGTTTGTGGACATCCCGCTAATGTATACGCTGCTGATGCTGCTCGCGCCTGCGGGCTTGTTCCTCTTGCGTGGCGGGCGCACATGGCTGCTGCTGCTCGCGTCGTGGGTATTGTGGCTCAGCTATCAACTCTCGCCTATTCAGCAAGCGATCCCCACCGTGATCGAAGGCAACTGGATTTTCAAAGTCCCGGCTTGGCAGTTGTTATTCTTCAACGCGATGGTCATCGGCTATCATCGCAATTATCTCTCCAACCGTCTGAGGATGCTGCGCCCAACCACACGCTACGTTTACTTCGCCGTGACGAGCGCGTTGTTGGTGGTGTTGGTACTGCTCTACGTGCAGCAACAAAATATTTTCGCCTACGTGCTGCCCGAAGAGCAAAGCAAAGCGCTCGTCTCCGCGCTGTTCGACAAGAGCTCGCTCGCGCCCGGTCGGCTGATCGCCGCGCTTATAGTCTTCCAGTTCGCCTTCCTCGCCATCACGCTGTTCTGGAAGCCGCTGTCGAAATTGACGTGGTTCATGCCGATGGGTCAGAACTCCTTATATGCGTACACGATGCACGTTGTGTGTCTCGTCGTGTTCTACGCGCTGATTGCGCTCCTGCCGTTCTACAACAATTTTGCCACCGAGATCAACACCATCGCGCAACTGGTCACACTCGCGGCAATTTATCTGATGATCAAGAAGAAGTTTCTCTTCAATATCGTGCCGAGATAAAGGATGAAGGATGAGGGATGAGGGATGAAGGATGAGGGATGAAGGATGAGGGATGAGGGATGAATGGTAGTAAAAGAGCGGGACCTGTTTTTCCATTCAACCTACTGCCTTCATCCTTCATCCTTTGTTTCATCCTTTTGCCTTCATCCTGTGTATCCTCCTTCATCCTCTGCCTTCTGTCTTTACTTCCTCGTCCACCGCATCCAATCCACCGCCACCGAGAGTGGGCGCGCATCGTCCGATCCCATCACCTCGCGCGGCGCGCGTGCATAGGCGAACTCAAACGTGAGCACGTTGAGGCCGCGTTGCAGCGCCGACGCAGGCACACGCATCTCGTAGGTATTCCAGCCTTCAGATAATTTTATTGGCGCGAGGCGAACGCGATCATTCGCGACCACCGTCACTATTTGCGTGGGCGCATCGGCATACGTGAATGGCAGCGCGGAGAACGATAGCTGAAAGTCGCTAACGGTCTCAATCGGCACATACACCTGCGCGCGCATCGCCGTCGCCCAATTCGCGCGCGCGCCGCTGATCTCTTCCTCACGATCCCACCCCATGCCGTGATACGCACGCGCGGCTGGTTCGCCGAAATCCATGATGAGGTCGTCGGGCATCGGCGTACGCCGCACGCGATAGACGAGCAAATCCTCCGACGCGCTTACGGGATCGAGCGGCAGCACGTCGAGCACATATTGCAGCGCGGCGGCACGGGTGTCGTCATAGGGATGGCGGCCCGCGACGGGTGGATGCACAACGACAAAGCGTAGGTCGAAGAAGCGCACGAACTCGTCGGCATACGTCTTGTCGAAGGCACGCACATCGGGCGGCACTGTCTGATAATCTTCGATCGCAATCAGCGACGAGACAATCGGTAGTGAGGCAAAATAGTCGAACTTGAACGGATGATTGCGCGAGGTGTTGCCGCCGAGGAGGCGCTTATGATGCACGGATTGATAGTATTGCACGCGCGTATCTTCCGCGCCGAGTGTGCCGAACGAATTGCGCCAGCCGAGCGGCAGTTCCAATATCGCGTAATCAGCAGAATCGTTCGCCAGTTGTGAATAGAACTCGGGCACACGCGCATCGGTCAATGGCAATGGAATTGAAAGATGATCGGCGATGAGCAAGAGAGAGATCATGGCGGCAACGGGGAATAAAATCCGCGTGCCCACACGTCCCGCAATTGCTCCAAACCGACCCGCAAGCCAGTGCGCTCCAAATCCAACGAGCATTGCGATACAGAGCATCAGCACGACGCTGAAGCGGTTGGGCACACGATTGGCTTGCACGATTGGGATGTAGTGCAGGATGATAAATGGCAGAGGGAAGTTCAACTTCACGCCCTCGAGATCGAACGTGCTCACGCCGTTGATCTGCAAAAGCGGTCCGAGCGCGAACAGCGCAAAGGTGAGCGCGCCAATTACCCACAGGCTCACCTTGCGGCGATACGCAGCCGCGCCGGCGAGCGCGAGCGCGAGCGTCGCGTAGCCGACGAAGAGCGTGTTTACATCGCTGAAACGACTCTTGCCCTGCACGACGTTCGTCAATTCTTGATTCCAGTTCAGCCCCGCCCAAGAACTGAGCGCGCTCGGCGAGACGAATCCGAGCAAGTCCGCCGACAACTTCTGCGCATCGCCCCACCCTTTCAGCGTGTAATCCGCGAAGAGCAATTCGTTGAGCACGGGCAGCAGCACGGGTAAATAAAGCAGTGCCACGACCACACCCATCAGCGACAACTGAGTGAGCAGACGCGGCCAGCTGATATGCCGCCACCGGCGTGAGACCAGTAACCCGAGCAACATGAAGAACGCGAGCAGCACGCCGATTTGCATTTCGACGTACATCGCCAGCGCGAGAAATAACCCCGCCAACAGCGTGTCGCGCAGCGCGCCGCGCTTCAGTGTTCGCAAAAAATACAGCACACAAAACGGAATCCATTCGGTGCCGACCAGATTGTAGTGGCCAATCGCCGCATACACGAACTTGCTCGTGGTGAACGCATACGCGATACCCGCCGCAATCGCCGCCATTTCGGTTTTCTGATTTTCGATTCGTGATCCTTGATTGAAGCGATCAATCTGAAAACGAACATCCAGCAGCAAGAATTTCATCAGCAAGTACGCGCCATACGCCGACATGACGAACGCAAGAATGGTAATCAGGTTGCTAAGGAGCGGCAGCGGAAGGAACGGTACTAGCGGCAGCGCGAGCGCAGCATTGAGCATCGTCATGGTGTATAGCGCAAAATTCACGCCGACCGGATAGAAAATGAAATTGCTGGCGAGCGGCGATTGATTCAAGTTGAGCAGCGTGTACTTGAACCACCAGATGTTCCAGACGAAGGTGTATTCGTCAAACGCCCACAACTCGGAGCCCGGTACGTGTGTCGTGATGCGCGTGACGAGCGGATACGTCAGAATGAGGGTGAGCAGGAGGAAAAAGAGCAGAAGTACTAGATGAAAGCGAATGCGACTCATGCGCGATGACGACTGACGAGTGACGAGTGACGAGTGACGAGTGACCGTCATGCCCTGTCACCGATCACCAGTCTGTGCCCTCAGATGCAGGATGGCTTCGAGCACGCCGCCGCCGATGGCGCGCGCTTTGTCGGAGATCGAGTAGCAGCGCGAGATGTCGCCGCTCGGATCAACGTCGCCGATTTTCATGTCGGCGCGCACCGACGTGCCGCTCGCCATCAAGCCGCGAATCACGCCCGCGATGGCTGACGTGACAGGCGTGCCATCCACGTTGCAGACGACCGTTTGCGCGCCGATGATTTGGCCAATGTCGCAACCCGATTGAAAGATGCCGCCGCGCGGCGCACGCAGCACGCGCGCATGGGTGATACCCTGCACGGGCGCAGGCTCGTTCGTGTCCGCCTCCGCGCTGCCCGTGTGATAGACGCGACCAAGGTTGTGTCCCCGATTGGTCTCGACTACCGCATGACAGTCCACGCCCGCCGAAAAGCCCGGCCCCAGCGCCACGACAATGGGCGCATCGTGAATCGTCGTGCCTGTGTTCTGTTTTGCCATGATCGCGTCCACGATGCCCAAGGGTTTCAGCTGCGCGATGGCGCTCGCACACGGATCAACCAGCACGGCTATCTCGTCGCGTGCGATACAGCGCAGCGCGTCGTCGGCATCCTTGACGTGGCGCGCGCGCACGCCTTCGATTTCAATGACGCCGTGCAGAATCGCCGTGGCAAACGCGACCGTGCGCCGCACGACCAATGGCTGAACCAATTCCGTGATGACGAGCGCGAAGCCCGCGCGGTGCAGCCGATGCGCGACGCCGCTCGCCATCTCGCCGCCGCCTCTGATGACGACAATCGGCGACGGACTAGAGATGATGAAGGAATCCAGACGAGAAATGTCGTCCGCCGTCATCCGTCTGCCGTCTGCCGTCGCGCCGCTTTCGGCTGCCAACGCAGAGAGATCGGACTGCCATCGCCGCCGCGCCGCTGCATGACGATCTCGCTCATGATGGCAACCGCGATCTCTGCGGGTGTCTCCGCGCCGATGTCAAGACCGATGGGTGCGTGGATGCGGGCGATGTCGGCGTCGGTGCAGCCGCGCTCGCGCAATTTATCGGCGATTAATTTGAATTTGCGGCGACTGCTCACCAGTCCGATGTATGGAGCGGGCGACTGAAGCACTTGCGCGAGTGCAGGCTCGTCCCAGCCCCACGTCGCGACGACGACGTGCGTCGCCGCATCAATGTTGACGGGCATCGGATCGAGCTGCTCGCTGTCAGATTGATAGCGAACGTGGATCAGTTCGTCGGCATCGGGAAAGCGCTCTTGGGTGAGAAACTCGGCGCGGTCATCAACGACACTGATGTGAAACGCATTGAGCGCGGCAATCTTGGCGAGCGCGTTGGAAATGTGGCCCGCACCAATCAGCATCAATGTTTGACGAGGGCGCACGACTTCGATGAAGACTTCGGCTTGGCCCCCGCACAAGCCCACAGAGTTTTCGGCATCGCTCGTGAACAGATATTCGCGATAGCGCGGGCGGCCATCCGTGATGGCGTCTTGAGCTTCCTTAATGACGCGCTCTTCCATCGTGCCGCCGCCGACTGTGCCTTCGATTGTTCCGTCACGCCACACCAGCATCTTCGAGCCGACGCCGCGCGGCACGGAACCGCTCGCTTTGGTGACGGTCGCAATCGCCACCGCTGCGCCATGCGCGAGTGTATCCAGAATGGAGTGATACAAGTCTTGTTCGCTAGACATTGCCGCCTCGTGAATATTATAATCCGTGCAGACGAAAATCCCAATCACTGAATCGTCCGACGACTATCGCGAACGCCAGTCAACCCAGTCGTCGGCACGATCACGCTCTCAGTGATGCACAGGAGCGTATATGTCAAATCCAGACCCGATGCAAACATTACAGTCGGACGTCAGTTCGCTGCAAAGCAATGTCAATTCGTTACAGTCGAAGGTGCGATTGAACGATGCACGCAATGCGCTTGCCGAGATGGATACCAACATGAGCGGATTGGCGCAGCACGTTCGCGACATCCGCACACGCGGCTACGTCTTCGAGAAGGATTTGGAGGAGAAGGCGAACGATTTTGCCAATCGTTGGTCGTCGCTGCGCGTCAGCGCGCAGCAGCAGATTGACATGCAAGCCAATCAATTGGAACCCGAGCTGCGCCCCATCGAATCGCAATTGGCGCAGATCAATGCGTGGTCGAACAACCCGGACATCGCGCAGCCGCTCGTGCAGCAAGCCAAAGCAAGCACGAGTGAATTGGAAAGCAAGGTGAGTGCCGTCGAGAGCAGTATCAGCGGATTGTATAGCGCGTTCAAAAATGAGGCGCAGCAATTTACCGATCATTTGAAGCAGATTGACTGGCTGCAATCGCAGTTGAGCGAAGCGTCGTTTCAACTGCTGCGCAGCGAAGGCGCAATCATGGCGGTCAACGCGCTGTGGCGCAAGCAGGGCAAACCCAGCGGCGACGATCCGCAAGGCGTGCTGTTTCTCACCGACCAGCGTATCTTGTTCGAGCAGAAGCAAGAGGTCGCAACTAAGAAGATTCTATTCATCGCGACTGAGAAGAAGAAGGTACAGCAGTTGCTCGTCAACGCGCCCATAGCGCAAGTGCAGAACGCGCAGGCGAGCAAGCAAGGGCTGATGGGCCACGAGGATCACATTGACATCACATACGGCAGTGGTGCGCCCCTGCACGCGACGCACTTTCACATCAACGGTCAAGACTCGAACTTGTGGCAAGGCTTGGTGATGCGCGCGAAAGCGCACGACTTCGACGCGCAGCGCATCACGCCCGTTGCGCAAGAGCAAGCCGACAAAGTGAAGACTGCGCCCAGCAAGTGTCCGTACTGCGGCGGCGCAGTCACGCAGCCAATTCTGCGCGGCATGGATAGCATCAAGTGCGAGTTTTGCGGCAGCGTCATTCGGTTATAGCATCGTACTTCATTGAAGGATGGAGCGTAAGCGCCAATGGCGCGCGCTGCCTTCGTCGCTCACAATCATTCGGAGGCATCAAGCATGACACACATTTCGATTCCAGCCGAGACCCGCATCGGGCATGTGCATCTCAAGGTCGCCGATCTGGAGCGAGCGGTGCATTTCTATCGCGATCTGATGGGTTTCGATTTGCTGATGAACTTTGGCAGCGCTGCGTTCTTGTCCGCCGGCGGCTATCATCATCACCTCGGCTTGAACACGTGGGAGAGCGCGAGCGGCGATCCACCCGCGCGCGGCACGACAGGGCTGTATCACTTCGCAATCAACTATCCACAGCGCAAGGACTTAGCAACTGCGCTTGCGCGTCTGTTGGATGGCGGCTGGGGCATTGACGGCGCGTCCGACCATGGCACGCACGAAGCGATCTACCTGCACGACCCGGACTTCAACGGCATCGAATTGGCGTGGGATCGCCCGCGTGAAGACTGGCCCATGCGCGACGGCACGCTTTCGTTCAGCCGCAAGCCACTCGACTTCGCAAACCTGCTGTCTGAGATTGGCGTACCCGACGCCGAGCGCCTGAAGTATCTGTCTGCGTACGACTGAGCGAGCGCCGCACGCGCATAGTGATTTAGGACTGTGTTGATTGCAGCGCGATGCGATGCAGTTCGAGGTTGCTGCCGAGAAAATCTTTGGCGAGGCTCATCGCTTTGTCCGGCTCGTCGGACGTGAAATAAACTTGCGTCGGGCTGCCGTGATCGGCTTCGAGTTGTTGCTCGCACAGCAATTGCTGCAAGGCATAAGCGGTCGGCAGCGCCGAGTCGAGCACGCGCACCAGTGAGCCAACGTAGTTTTGAATCTTACGCGCGATGAGCGGATAGTGAGTGCAGCCGAGAATAAGCGTATCCACCTCGCGCACAGCACGCAGTGGTGACAAGTACGTTTCAATCATCACGTCCACAACACGATGCTCGTGCAAACCTTCCTCAATAATCGGCACGAATAGCGGCGTCGCAATGGAGGACACCATGCAACCCGGATCGAGTTGTTTCAAGCGCCGTTCGTAAATGCCGGAACGGATTGTGGCTGGCGTGCCGATCACGGCGATCTGCTTGGTTTCTGACTGCTGCACCGCCGCGGCGACCGTCGGCTCGATCACGCCGACCACCGGGATGTGAGACAAGGCGCGCACGTCGGCAAGACACGTTGCCGAAATCGTGTTGCACGCAACAACCAATGCTTTGACATTTTTGGAGAGCAGCATTCGCGCAATTTCACTGGCAAACGAAGTGATGGTTGATCTGCTGCGTGTGCCGTATGGCACGCGCGCAGTGTCGCCGATGTAGATGATGCTTTCGTGCGGCAGCCGCTCGCGAATCGCCTTGACGACAGTCAAGCCGCCCACCCCCGAATCGAACACACCAATTGGCCGCTCGTCCATGCTTTCATCATATCACGGCTCGCACCCGTCGCGGCTCGCCGCATTGCGCGTTAAGCAATGAAACTATGATTCGCGTCGCATGGATTTAGGTAAATACGATGTGGCGCACCAGACGTGAGATGGTTTGGCAGCGCGTCGAAGCCAACTGAGATGAGCAACGGTCAAATGGTGGGCGTGCTCGATGAGACTTTGGATCGCTAGCGCATTGAGTATCATCACGCTGGCGCGAAGAATCGCGCGTCAGATGCAGGCATGGTGCGCTGGGTCGAGGAACGCGCAGAAAAGATTCGAGCGAGACTACGCAGCGGAATCGTCGGGGCGATGATCGGGGAACAACTGCCAAATGACCGGCATCAGTTCTGCGAAGATTTCTGTCTTGCGCACAAAACCATTCGCGCCGCGTGTCAGCGCAAGCTGGCGCAGCACGTCCGTCTCGAAGAAGGTCAGCATCACGATCGGCACGTCGGGCCAATGCGCGCGCAGCGGTGGAATCAATTCCACGCCTGTGCCGTCGGGCAGCATGAAGTCGAGCAGCACCAAGTTGGGCTGCCAGACTCGTGCCGCTTCCAACGCATGGTCAATGCGCGTCGCTTGACGAATGTTGAAACGCGCGTCTTGTCCGGACAGAAAGCGCGTACACGAATCTAAAAACGTCTGACTATCATCTACCAGCAGTACCCGGATTGGCTGCGTCGCACCGTCGGCAGTTACACTCCCCTCAGTTCGTTGCTCATCCATTGACGAAAGTCACCTCTGTTCAGAAACAACTGCACACACACAATTTGGTTCAACCAATACGCGATGGATTTTAACATGACTCGTCAAATCGGGTGCTGAAGGCTCTTTGTAAATACGCGAACGCAACACTTGACAATTCAGAACACTTGTTCTAAAATGTTATTCGATGTTGGGTCGTCCAGTCCGATATATTGCTATGGCCACCAAGCCAAATTGACTTGGTTACACGACCGGAAGGAGAACCGTCATGATGGACACGCAGCCACCCCGCATTGTGGGTACATTTTCCGACGAAGACGTCGAGCCATTAGATGAAGCCTCAGAGACAGACGAGCGCGTACAGCGCACGCGTTTTCGCGCGCAGCGAGTATTCACCGAAGCGGAAGAGAGCGACTCGCTACGCAGACCTGCACCGCGCCGCGATAATATCAAGCAGCTTCCCGTCCGTCACGCGGAGCCCCACACGCAAACGCAAGCGCCGCCCGCATCCCGTCGCGCTGCACCGCTGCCGCGCGCTCGTGTGGACGAGTTGCCCGTAGCCGATGAAGCGCCGAGCACGCTCTCGACAATTGAACTGGCAAAGACTATTCACAAATTGACCACTGATCTACTCGTGGGCGCAGCGGTGGTAACGGTGAACCTTGCCGAATTGGCAGCGCACGTCTTCTCGCTCGTCGGTTTAGTCATCTTGATGGCCCCCGGCCATTTCGTGCACACCTGCCTCATGGCATTGTATTTGCGCATCACTGGTCACGAATCGAATTATGGCGAGGCTTTCGTGAACAGTTGGAACGCCTACCGTAATTTGCTCCACGCCCGCTATCGCGTCGGACCATTTGAGGTCAGTCTCTCATTTCTCGTCGGCCTCGCACTGCTGTCTCCACTGCTCGGGTTGAAGCTCCTTGAGCTGACGAGTGCGCTCGCTCACCTCTCGAAGTGAGACGCGCGCACGCCAGAATGCGAATCGCATTTTGAAATATTGCGATGTGCTGAATCAGCGCATGGCAGCGCAACGTTGGGTTCAACTCAAGATTGGTTCAGCATCAAAGGCGAAGCGTGACTGCAACCGTAGTCGTGCTTCGCCTTTAATCACCGGCGTCATTGGCACCATGCAAAAGGCGCAAACGCGCGTCAGTGTGCGCCGTAAGTAAGGAAAGCAGGCGAATATGCAAAGCTCAGATTTTTTTACAAGACGTGACACGCTCTCGCGGCGCGACTTCTTGCGCACGGCGGTTGCGCTTGGCGCGGGTGCAATGCTGGAGATGATGGTGTGCAAAGCGGTTGGCGACGTCGCGCAGAACTTCATGCCGTCCAGCATTGACGAATCACGCGCTATCGCCCAGACCGTCGCAACGACGAGCAACGCCGTGCAGAGTGTTGCGCCCGCTTTGGTCACGAGCGCCGCACCGCGCACTGCTGCACTGCCCTCGCTGTTTGCCAGCAACAAAACGCAAATCGAGCAAATGCGCAAAGGCGACTGGCAAGGATTGTTCTATCTCGCCTCTGATCTCGTCAGCCCGATTGCGAAACAATATAATGTGCCTGAAGACTTGCTGCACGCAATCCTTTTCCGCGAATCAACAAACATCCCGACCGACCGCAGCAAGGTGCGTGCCGACAATCGCTACAGTTATGCCAAAGGCGCAGTTGGTTTGGGCCAAGTCATGTACTTTCACGCGCGCGAGAACGATGGCAGCGTGCTCGACTTGACGAACATGCAGACGAACCTTGTCAAGATGGCGCAGATTTTCACCGCGTATCGTCAGAAGCATGACGGCGATCCAGACTGGGCGCGCAAGACGCTCTACGATTACAATGCGGGCCCCAACCGCACGTTCACGCCGCCCGAAACGCTGCAGTACGCCGAGCAAATCGTCGCGCTGTGGAAGGAGCCACGCCGCTTGAAAGAAGATTATCTCGATAAGTCGTGGGCGGATATGGCACTTGTGTATTGGGATTTGCAGCCAACCAACCCGCTGTTCGAGCCGTTTGTGCGGACGGGCGTAGATTTCTGGGAGCCATATTCGGGCCAACCCAATCACACCGGACTCGATCTCGGCGGTTCGCGTATCCAAATCGGCGTGGATATTCACGCTGTTGCAGACGGCAAGGTCGCGTACGCTGGAAAAATGTACGACGTGCCCGGAGTGCCCGGTGTCGGGCGGGGCAACGCGGTTGTACTGGAACATACCAGCAGTAATCCACTCATTCGCAACCTGAAGTTCGTCACATCCGGCTACTGCCACATGTCCGAGTTCGCGCCCGGTATCGCAGCGGGCAAGTTCGTGGAGCGCGGGCAAGTGATCGGCCACATCGGCGTGACTGGCTACACGACGGGACCGCATCTGCATTTTGAGTGCGCAGTCAACACGCCCGTGAACACGAGCACCCACAAGATGGCGCGCGAGGACGGTTGGTTTCATCCTTTCTTGCTCATGCCGCCGAATCAAGGCTACCCCGGCACCAAGAAGTTAGCGTAAGCCGTCGCCTGCCATCACCGCTTGGCGTGTAACATTTTCGATGCCATCTCGTTCATGTCATCAACACAGTACGTCGGAGCCAGCGACATGGCAGGCACGGGTCTCGCGCCGTACAGTCACGTCCAGGGCACGCGCGCCGAACACCGCTAAGACCGCCGCACAGGCATCCGCAGCATTGCTCGTGTGACTGAATGATTCGATTAGCGACGTGAGTGTTCGTTTGTCGCACACGGGCGACGTCATGCATTCACCGATCCTGTGCATCACGAGTACGAAGCAATTTTAGATCAGTAAGGCTGGCACGGCTCCCTTTGATTGCGCGATATGCTGAGTTGCGACTGGGTGTCCGAGGGGGTCATCACCTCTATCAAACGGTGAACTTGAATTATTGACTTCCGTTAGTTCCTTGTGCTAGTATGCGCGCACGTTAGGCAATGGCGTGTATGCCGGTCAGGATGGGGGTGATAGCATTGCCCTAAGATACCCAGATCGATTAGTGCGGCAGACGTTGAGTGTCATGCGTTCCAATATCTCAGGAGGATCCGCAATGCGAATCAGTGTCCGCAATCTGTTTGTCATGATGGTCGCTATGCTACTCGCCAGCATCCCGATGTCCACTGTTCATGCAGGCAGCAGCGAGGTTCCGCTCTATGGCACCACCGCTGCCGGTGTCATTCCCGACCGTTATATAGTCGTCTTTAAGTTAGACACGCTCAACGCGTCCATCAACACGGCGTCCACCGATGCACAAAGGCGTGGAGCGACGGTGCACTTTAACTATTCAGCCGCTTTGAAGGGCTTCGCGGCAACGCTTCCGCAAGCCGCGCTTGCCGCACTGCGCAGCAATCCGAATGTGCAGTTCATAGAAGCAGACCGCGAACAGAACTTTATCAGCGAGCGCGACTGGTCGCCAACTTCGACGGCGCAGACGGGCGCAACCTGGGGTCTGGATCGTATTGACCAGCGCAACCTGCCACTCGATGGCACCTACAATTACACCGCAACCGGCGCTGGTGTCCACGCCTACGTGATTGACACCGGCATCCGCACCACGCACACGGAATTTGGTGGACGTGCATCTGGGGCGTACACCGCCGTGAACGACGGGAACGGCACCAACGACTGCAACGGCCACGGCACTCATGTGTCAGGTACCATTGGCGGCAGCACCTACGGGGTGGCTAAGAGCGTCACATTGCATGCAGTGCGAGTGCTCGACTGCAACGGCTCGGGCACCAACTCTGGTGTTATCGCCGGCGTGGACTGGGTCACGCAAAATCACGTCAGCCCCGCTGTCGCAAACATGAGTCTTGGCGGGAGCGTCTCCTCAGCCCTCGATACCGCCGTGAACAACTCCATCAACTCGGGCGTGACTTATGCAATCGCGGGCGGCAACAGCAACGCCAACGCGTGCAACTCATCGCCCGCGGATGTGGCGGCGGCAATTACGGTTGGCGCAACCGACTCGTCGGATAATCGCGCCTCCTTCTCAAACTATGGCACGTGTTTGGACATCTTCGCACCCGGTGTGAGCATCACCTCCGCGTGGAATACAAGTGACACGGCGACCAACACCATCAGCGGCACCTCGATGGCAACGCCGCACACCGCAGGGGTTGCGGCGCTGTACTTGCAAGGCAATACTTCGGCATCTCCCGCCACAGTGCGCAACGCGCTCGTAAACGGTGGGACGCCTAACAAAGTTGTGAACCCGGGCGTAGGTTCACCCAACGTACTGCTCTACTCGTTGCTCACGTCCACTCCGCCGCCCACACCTACGCCCCCGCCACCCTCGTCCACGCCCACACCTACGCCGCCGTCACCCACGTCCACGCCCACACCTTCTGGCGCGCAGCTCATCACAAACGGCGGTTTCGAGGGCGGCACAACTCCTTGGGTGCTGTCGGGCGATGCGTACTACAGCACGGGTGCCTACCCACACAGCGGCACGGGCTACATGATCCTTGCCTACTACGATCTGGCAGACGGCACGCTGTATCAGACCATCACCATTCCGAGCGGCACCTCGCCGAACCTCACTTTCTGGCTCAACGTGACCTCGAACGAGACGACGACGAGCATTAAGTATGACGTGATGAATGTCGAGGTGCGCAACACAGCGGGCACATTGCTCACGACGCTCGCACAATACAGCAATCTCAACAAAGGCACTGCCGGTGTTTACTCGCAGAAGGGTCCGTTCAATCTGGCGGCGTATGCAGGGCAGACGATCCGCATCAACTTGCACGCGACGTCTGACTCATCTTTGACAACGGCGTTCCGTGTGGACGATGTGTCCGTCAAGTAAGCGCCGTTGACGATCGGGAGTCCAAGCGGCATAAACGTAGGGACGCGGTAACCGCGTCCCTATATTTTTATTGGGAGCGATCCGTGAACATCACATTTGAAAATCGAACGGTCGTCGTCAGCGGCGCGGCGCACGGCTTCGGCCGCGCGATAGCGCTCGCGTTCGCGGAGCGCGGCGCGTCCGTGTGGGCGTGCGACGTGATCGCAGAAGAATTGAATGAGACGCGCGCGTTGATAACCAAGCGCGGCGGCGCTTGCGAGGTGCGCGCGGTGGACGTGAGCAATCGCGCTCAGGTGACGGCGCTGGTGGATGACGCATTCACGACAACGAAGCGCGTTGACATCTTGGTGAACAATGCGGGCGGTGTGTTGGGCCAAGTCGGCAAGCCAATCGAAGAGGTCGCGCCGACAGAGTGGCAGGGCATCTTCGACGTGAACGTGACTGGCGCGTTTTACTGTGCGCAAGCGGTCGCGCCGCACATGAAGGCTGCGCGCAATGGCCGTATCGTCAACATTTCGAGCGGTGCAGGACTCGGCGTGAGCCTAACCGGCATTCAAGCGTATGCGTCGGCGAAGGCGGCGCAGATTGGACTGACGCGCCAACTCGCGCACGAACTGGGGCCCTTCGGTATCACCGTCAACAACATCGCGCCCGGCTTCGTGCGCTCCAATGCGAACACGGAGAAGCAGTGGCAATCGTATGGCGAGGAAGGTCAGCGCGCGCTGGTCGAGCGTATCGCGTTGAAGCGGCTCGGCGCGCCAGAGGACATCGCGTCCGGTGTGCTGTTCTTCGCGTCTGACTTCGCGGGTTGGATTACAGGGCAGGTGTTATCTATAGACGGCGGAAAGTGAGAAGGGACGACAGACGATGGACGATAGTCCACACCCTTATTCCGTCGTCCGCGGTCCGTCGTCTGTCGTCAGCTGTAGCGCCTCTGCAAAGAACGCCCACACGTCCGCCGCTTCTTCGATTATAATCTTGGTCGGCTTGCCCATGCCGTGTCCTGCTTTCGTCTGAATGCGAATCAGCACCGGGTTATCGCAGCCTTGCGCGGCTTGCATCGTCGCGGCGAATTTGAACGAGTGCGCGGGCACGACGCGATCATCGTGGTCGGAGGTGGTGATGAGCGTCGGCGGGTAGCAGCGTCCCGCGCGCAGATTGTGTAGCGGCGAATATGCGAGCAATGTCTTAAACTGTTCGGGATCGTCTGCGCTGCCGTAGTCGGTCGCCCACGCCGCGCCGACCGTGAATTGGTGATAGCGCAGCATGTCGAGCACGCCGACAGCCACGTTGGCTGCGCCGAGTAGTTCTGGTCGTTGCGTGATGCACGCGCCAATCAGCAAGCCTCCATTCGAGCCGCCTTGAATGGCTAACTTCGGGGTTGTCGTGATGCGCTCGCGAATGAGATGCTCAGCACACGCGATGAAATCGTCGAATACGTTTTGTTTGTGGTGAATCGTGCCCGCCTCGTGCCACGCCTCACCGTACTCGCCACCGCCTCGCAAGTTCGCCATCACGAACACGCCGCCCAACTCCAGCCACAGCAAACGATTGACAATGAAGTTCGGCGTCAATGCAATGTTAAATCCACCGTAGCCATACAGCAGCGTCGGGTTCTCGCCATCACGCTGCAAATCTTTGCGATGCACCACGAACAGCGGCACGCGGGTTCCGTCTTTGCTCGTCGCAAATGCTTGCGTCGTCTCGTACACGCTCAAATCAAAATCGAGTTCAGGCGCGGCGATCAAATTGATCGCGCGTTGCGTGAAGTCGAAGCGATACAAAGACGGCGGATGCGCGAACGAGTGAAAAATGTAGAACATTTCGTGGTCGTCGCGCTCACCATCGAGGCTGAGGATCGAGCCAAGTGTCGGCAGCGCAATGTCATGGACGAATTGTCCGTTCAGGTCGAATAGCGTCATGCGGTGATGTGCGTCGTGCAGGTACAACGCGACAAACGTATCGTGCACAACGCTGACAGCTTCGAGTGCGTCGTCACCCTCGGCGATGAGCATCTGCCAGTGCGCCGCATCCGGCTGCGCGATGTCAATCGCGATCAATGCGCCGCGCGGCGCATCGTGGTTCGTCCAGAAATAAAAGCACGTACCGTCATTGCCTACGAAATCATAACCTGCCTCGAAGTTGTCAATCAACGCGACGAACTCAGCGCTGCAAGTCAGGTCTTTGAAAAAGATGCGATTGCGTCGCGCCGTCGAATTGCGCACGTGCACGATCAAATAGCGGCCCTCGTCGCTGATTTGCGTGCCGAAGCGCCAGTCGGGATGATCGGAGCGCGCGAGCACAAGCGTGTCGTCAGCTTGCTCGCTATCTAAGCGATGGAAGCAAATTTTTTGGTTGAAGTTCGCAGCCGTGTAAGCCGCGCTCGGTTCAGGCTCGTCAAAGCGCGTGTAATAAAATCCGGAGCCGTCATGCAGCCATGTCGCGGGACCGAACTTGCTCCACTCGATGCGGTCTGGCAAGTCGTCGCGCATGTGCACGTCGCGCACGCGCCACGTCTGCCAGTCAGATCCGCTGCTGCTCAATGCATACGCGAGGAATCGGCCATCGCGGCTGAGACTCCAATTGGTGAGCGCGACCGTTCCATCCGACGAAAGCGCGTTCGGGTCGAGCAGCACTTCGCCGTCGTCGTCCAGCGTGCGCATCACATACAGCACGCTTTGATTTTGCAGTCCGCTGTTGCGGAACTGAAAGTATCGTCCGCCGCGCTGCCATGTCGCGCCGACGCGCGCGTGATCCCACAACTCGGATAGCCGGCGTCGAAATTGCTCGCGCGCGGGAATCCGCTCCAAGCATGAGGTAGTCAATTCGTTCTGCGCGGCGATCCACGCGCGCGTCTCCGGCGCATCCGAGTCTTCGAGCCAGCGATACGGATCGCGCATACGCGTGCCGTGATAGTCGTCGAATTGCTCGACGCTGCGAGTTGTTGGGTATTGGAGTTTGGTCACCAGTATTCCTTCGTCGTTGTGAACGGGCGAAGCATGTCTCGCCCCTATCGTGTGATGCCGAACGCCTTTCGCAACTCGCGCGCGATGTCCTGAATCCCGTCGGGCCCGATAAAGGAATGCACCATGCCGTCGTAGCGCTTGTGCGCGACAGGCACGCCCGCTTCGCGCAGGCGCGCGGCGTATGCTTCGCCCTCGTCGCGCAGTGGATCGAATTCGGCGGTGAGCACGAACGCACGCGGCAGATTACTGAAGTTGTCCGCGCGCAGCGGCGAGGCGAATGGCTGTGCGCCGTCACGCTCGTTGTGCAAATATTGCTGCCAGTACCAGCGCATGGCGTTGCGCGTCAAGCCGTAGCCCTCAGCGTTGGCTTGATACGATTGAGTGTCGAACGAAAAATTGGTGACGGGCACGTTCAAGACTTGCATGACGAGCTTGGGCCCGCCGCGCTCGCGCGCTATCAATGCGACGACGGCCGCGAGATTTCCGCCCGCGCTCATGCCAGCCACCGCGACGCGAGACGGATCGCCGTCGAACTCTGTTGTGTGCCGGGCAGCCCACTGCGTCGCCGCATACCCATCCTCCGCCGCCGCAGGAAATTTGTGCTCGGGCGCGTGCCGATAGTTTACCGACATGACGATGCACGGTACGGCGTTCGTCAACGCGCGGCAGGTTACGTCCGCCGTTTCAAGGTTACCCACAACCCAGCCACCGCCGTGAAAATACACAAGCACGGGAAACGGCGGCTCTCCGTGCGGTGTGTAGATGCGAATCGGAATTTCGCAGGCAGGACCCGCGATCATGCGCTCTTCATCTCGGGCAACAGGCTCGCCGTCGCCCATCAATTTGCTCAATCGGATTTGTTGCTCGCGCGCCTCGTCAACCGATAACGTCTCGACGGCGCGTGAGCCGAGTGCGGCTCGCTCGTCGAGATATGCGCGTGCGAGGGGATGCAGTGGCATGCTGGACTCCTTGTGTGGCTTGCACGCATTATACACGAAGCAAATTGTATCGCGCCCACAACGCACAGATGTATCAAAGGACCAAGCGATGAGGCGCGAGTTCGAAGTACATGCGTTTGCGCCAACCCTGTCGGCACGATTACAATCCATTGATCATCAGTGCCCCAAAGGAATGAGGATGAGCCATATACAATCAATCATCGTCGTCGGTGCCGGCATCTATGGCGTGACCGCTGCGCTGGCACTGCGGAAGCGCGGCTACGCGGTCTCGCTATTCGATGCGGGCCCTCTGCCCCACCCGAACGCAGCCTCCACCGACATCAGCAAAGTCATCCGCATGGACTACGGCGGCGACGAGTTGTATCTGAACATGATGGAGCACGCGTTCGTCGGTTGGGATCAGTGGAACCGCGAATGGGACGAGCGGCTGTACCATCAAACCGGTTTCGTCATCATGGCGCGCGAGCCGATGCAGCATGGCACGTATGAATATGAATCGTTCACATTGTTGCAGCGGCATGGTCATCAGCCGCAGCATCTCGGCCCGCGCGAATTGAAGCGGCGCTTCCCCGCGTGGAATGCGGAGCGATTCGTCGAAGGCTATTTCAATCCGCGTGCGGGCTGGGCCGAGAGCGGCAAGGTGGTCGCGCACTTACTGGCAGAAGCAATAGCGCGCGGTGTGGCGCTGCGCGATGGCGCAAAGTTTGCACGTCTGCACGAAAGCGCGTCCCGCGTCGCGGGCATTGTGACCGACGATGGCGAGACACATCGCGCTGATTTCGTCGTGATGTGTGTCGGCGCGTGGACGCCAACGGCGCTTCCGCAATTGAGTGACGTATTGTGGGCGACGGGCCAACCCGTGCTGCACTTTAAGGTTGACGATGTGAAATTATTTCAGCCGCCGCAATTCAGCGTGTGGTCGGCCGACATCGCAAATAGCGGTTGGTACGGATTCCCTGCGCTCGAGGACGGCACGCTCAAAGTGGCGAACCATGGTCCCGGCCGGCGCGTGCATCCCGACGAACCGCGCGTGGTGGACGCCGATGCCGAAACACGCTTCCGCGCATTTTTGCGCGAGACGTTTCCGCGCGCGGCTGACGCGCCATTGTTGCGAACGCGCTTGTGCCTGTATTGTGATAGTTGGGATGGGAACTTCTGGATTGACTATGACCCTGAGCGTGAAGGCTTGGTCGTGTGCGCTGGCGACAGTGGCCATGCGTTCAAGTTTGCGCCTATACTGGGAGATTTGATCGCGGACGTGCTTGAGCGCAAGCCGAATGGGTTTGCGCCGCGCTTCGCGTGGCGAGCGCGCGGCACACTGGAGCACGAGGACGCACGTTTCGTCGGCGCGGGTCAACGCAAATGAAAACACCCGTCGTATAGGCGGGTGAGCAGCATCACAAGTGAAAATAAGAAATGCTTCTTTGCGTTAGTTCATTAGCATCGAATACGCAACGTCAAGTGTAAGTCCAACCCAAGCGCAAATCGCTCAACAGCAATACCTAGAGGCGCGTTGCCGCCTCATCGTCACGCGAGAAAGTGCGCGCCTTGTGATCCGGAAGCCATTAACCACAACAACAGCATGATGCGGAGGATGCGCCGACGCTCACCGACGGCGCGCATGTCTTGAACGGTGTCGTCAGCACGACTCTGTCCGCGATGCACTGCAATCAATTGTGGTTCTTCGCGCGTGCTTTGTACCGAAATGTTCGACATCGTTGCCTCCGCTCGCCGATCCGAATATTGATCTCTACGGTACACAGCATATACGATACGCGCGCGGCTCGCTATCCCAAAAAATATGATTTTAGTGTAGTCATCCGAATCGGCGCGACTGTCGTCAATTACGTCTGTGAAGCGTCAGCGTTTATACTACAATCGCCCGTGCATACGAGGTGAGTACGCGGCGGCAGGCGAATCCCCATCCGCGCATTGACTTTTCGCTCAACTACCCATAAATTATGGGTAACACTTTCTAATTTCAAGAAGAGGTCACCGTGAAAAATTTGCTGTCTCTGTGGTTACGTCTTTCGCATGGGCGCATGATTTTCGCTGTACTGTTGCTCGCCATCTTCAGTGTCGCGTGCGAGCGCCAAGCCACGACAGTCGTTCCGCAAAGTCAATTGCCAACGCTGTCTGCTTATCCTATCGCGACGACAGGCGTTACGACGGCGGCGAGTTCGGCTGCCACGCTCGTGGCCAGCACGCCGGTGACTGGCGCGCCGACGAGCGGCGCGCGCGCCACCAGCACCAGCGCAGCGGTGCAGCCACAAGTCGCGACCTCGACTCCCACCACGGCTGTCGTAAATCCGCAACCAACTGCGACGCCCACTGCGGTGTCGGGCCGCACGATGCCCACGAAGGTATATCTCATCACGCTGAACGGCGCGACACCCAACAACAGTGTTGGCTGCGGCGATGCCGCAACGGCGGTCACTCGTCAGATTGGACAAACGTCCGCGATCCTGACGGCGACGATGAGCGATTTGCTTTCGATCCATGACCGCAATTACGGCCAGTCAGGTTTATACAACGCGCTGTATCAATCGCGCTTGAGCGTGGAAAGCGTGACGCTGGTCAACGGCAAAGCGACGATCAAACTCACGGGTACGATGACGCTCGGCGGTGAGTGCGATAACCCACGCGTGAAGGCGCAATTGATGCAGACCGCGCTACAGTTCCCAACCGTCAAAGAAGCGGCGATCTTCATTAACAACATCCCACTAGACCAGGCGCTGTCGCTGAAATAGTTAGCACGCGCCCTCGGTGTATGAACACAACCGCACAGGATACTGCGCGGTTGTGTTTTGTTGTGGGGCGCGTTGTGGTGAGTTCCAAAGCAGACTATAATGAGTGGAGAACTGCGAGCCTCCATAATTGCCTCGCACACCGTAAGTTTCAAGCACTGCACGCTGGGTTCGATTCGCACGTCCACATTAGTGCCGATATTCGCTGCCGACTCAGGGCACGGGCGAATATCGGCATTGTTTCATTCAGCCGCTAACATCAAAGGGTGATCCGTATGTTCTGCTTACCGCCTCATGCGCTGCGCCGCGTGACCATCGCCGTCGCGAGCACGCTGGCTGCGCTGGCGCTCACGTTTGCGTTACAGCCGTTTGTGACGCACATGCCGTATCTGTTGTTTATCACCGCCGTGATTATCAGCGCGATTTATGGCGGACTGCTCGGCGGCTTGTTGAGCAGCGCCTTGGCAGTCATCGCTACATGGCTTTTCTTTATCGAACCTACGAACTCGGTCGTCGTTGTCGACATGAATGAAATCTTACAGACATTGGTGTTCTTACTCGTCGCCGTTTTCATCAGTGGGTTGACCCATCAGCGAAGAGACGTCGAACGCGCACTGTACGAATCCAATCAGACTCTGAACGCGCTGGTCAAAGCGTCGCCGCTCGCGCTGATGTTGCTCGACATGAACGGCAGCGTGCGGCTGTGGAATCCGGCCGCGGAGCGCATTTTGGGTTGGCGCGCGGATGAAGTGCTCGGCAAGTTATTGCCGGCAGTGCCAGCACACAAGCGCGAGGAGTTTGAAGGACATTTGAAGGTCATTAGTGGTGGACAGACCATTGACGGTCAGGAAACGCAGCGGCACAAAAAGGCGACGGCGAGCGGCATAGAGACGATTCCCGTGCGGCTCTGGGCAGCGCCGCTGCGCGACGGTCACGGCGACGTACGCTGCATGACTATCCTCGACGACATCAGCGAACCCAAGCGCATCGAGCAGCAATCAGCGCAGCGCCTGCGCCAACTCGAATATCTATATCGCCTGACCGATACTCTCAATCGCGCGCAAGACATGCCGGTAATCTACGACAGCGCACTCGAAGGTCTGATTCGATCGGTGGGAGTAGCTCGTGCTTCTATCTTGCTGTTCGACGCCGACGGCGTGATGCGCTTCAAAGCGTGGCGCGGATTGTCCGACGAATATCGCAGCAGCATCGAAGGACATAGCTCGTGGTCGCGCGACGCGCAAGACCCGCAGCCCGTCTGCATTAACGATGTTATGCTAGATAACAGTCTCGGTGAACTGCGCAACACGATTCTCGCGGAAGGCATTCGCGCGCTCGCGTTCATTCCGCTCACGCATCAAGGACACTTGCTCGGCAAATTCATGCTTTACTGCAATGCGCCTCACGTATTCACGGCTGAGGAGCTGCACTTAGCGCAGACGATTGTTTCGCAGGTCGCATTCGCCATTGAGCGTGCGCGGGCGCAAGCCGAGTTGCGCAACTCGCGCGATCAGTTGAGCGTCATCCTGGCCGGCATCAGCGACGGGATCAGCGTCGTGAACCCGGCGGGCAAATTTATCTACGTCAACGATGCCGCTGCCCGCCTATCGGGATTTGAATCGGCTCAGCAAATGTTAAGCACGCGGGCCGACGACGCGCTATTTCGATTTGTCGTGCGCGACGAACACGACAACCCGCTGCCGCTGCGCCAGCTGCCCGGACGGCGTGCGTTGCACGGCGAGAGCGTCGGCGACACCTTATTGCGATTTATTCCTTTTCACCAAAGTTGCTTAACAACTAAACCTGCTTGATGGAAGAATCCAAGCAGGAGATCGCGGCGATGGCGCAGTCGCGCAAAACCACGATCAACCATTTGACGCAGAGCGGCACGGTTATCAGGCGTGG
>JBBPZQ010000040.1:0-109080 GCA_038198935.1 Anaerolineae bacterium | reverse complement strand
TGCGGGCTTTGGAAAGTTTACGCCGTTTCAGGAGGCGACCGCCTGCCAAGCGTCGTTCTTCCATTTGTGCGCGTGTGAGTTTCGTTGGTTTCCATGTCATGCCACTATTGTAAAGCAACTTTAGCTAAAGGGAATAATGACAGCTAACCGAGAATGACCCGCGCGCGAAGTTGACCCGCGTTGATGTAATGAATGCTTCGTGCAATTTGTACGGGTCAGAGTATTTCGGAAAAATGCGCGCGTCTTGCTCCTCTACACTCGCCGTGTTATCATCTCGACTATGACGCAAACCAGCGCGCTCGAATTGGGCTTGTCGCTTCTGCACAAGCTGCCCGACGATGTGTTCAATCTCATCGCGGCCGCCGGCTCGGTTGGCATGAAACGCAATGAGCGCGTCTATCTGGTCGGCGGCATGGTGCGCGACCTCGTGCTCGGCTGCCCAAACCTCGACGTTGATCTGGTGATTGAAGGTGATGCCGTGAAGGCGGCAAAGGCTATGCAGCGTCGTTTTGGCGGCAGCGTGCTCGCGCACGAACGCTTCAAGACGGCGACCTGGACACTCGATCATTCGCAGTTTGTCGGCGCGGACGATCTGCGCGAGGTGCGCTCGCTCGATTTCATCACTGCGCGTCACGAAACTTACGCACAGCCCGGCACGCTTCCCAACATTACGCCGGGCACGATTCACGACGACCTCGCACGCCGCGATTTTGCAATTAACACACTAGCAATTTTGTTAGATGACGCGAACCTTGGCGAACTGCTCGACCCGTTCGATGCGATGCGCGATTTGCACGCTGGCGTGATTCGTGTCTTGCACGACCAAAGTTTCATGGACGACCCAACGCGCATCTTACGCGCGGCGCGCTACGAGCAGCGCTACAACTTTCACATCGAGCCGCATACCGAATCGCTCGTCGCGCCCGCGCTTGCCGTCATCGCGCATGTAAGCGGCGAGCGCATCTGGCACGAGTTGGAGCGCATCGGCGCGGAAGCATTTCCCGAACGCGCGCTACATCGGCTAGACGATCTCCGCATCCTGCGCGCGATTCATCCCGCACTCACGCTGAGCGACTCGCTCGATGTTGACTTTGAGAAACTGCGTGCGGCCATCGGCGCGCCTGAGCCGCTCGCGTACATGGCGGCGTGGCTCGCGCGCTTATCGAGCGATGTGGCTCAGACCCTCGCGCAACGTTTACGCCTGAGCAGACCAGAGCGCGATTTCGTAATGCAGCTCCAGCGCGTGCTTTTGCTCGACGCCGAGTTGGGCGATGCGGCGCTCACGCCCAGCGCGATTGTGCATTCGCTCGAAATCTTCACCGATGAGGTGCTGCGCGTCGCCCAATCGCTCATGGGGAACGAGCGTGCGCGTGAGCGTATCGCGTACTACCGCACGCACTGGCGCGAGTTCGCGCCGCTGCTCGATGGCACGCGCTTGCAAGAACTCGGCATCGTGCCGGGTCCCATCTATCGTCAGATACTTTCCGCCGTGCGCGCGGCGCATCTCGACGAACAAATCAGCACGCAAGCAGAAGCCGAACGGCTGGCACTGGCAATCGCTAGCCACGAGGAACCCATATTGCGATGATGCTCGGCGATGAACCAGCACGCGATGCGTCATTCGCCATGCAACATCATTCGTAACACGTGCCACCCATCGCGCATTCCGTCTTACGTATCACGGCTTGCGCATTCCACACCCCACATTTTTTCAATATGACCGAACTTGAAAACACTTATCCCGAAAACTTCCGCGCAGGCTTTGTCGCGATCATCGGCAAGCCGAATGTCGGCAAGTCCACGCTGCTCAACGCGTATCTTGGCGAAAAGATTGCCATCGTTTCGCCGAAGCCGCAGACCACTCGCCGACGCATTCGTGGCATCTTGACGCGAGCCGATACTCAAATCGTGTTCGTGGACACGCCGGGCATTCACAAGCCGCTGCACAAACTGGGCCGCACGATGGTGCGCGAGGCGGAACAGGCAATTCCCGACGCCGATCTCATTTTGTTCGTGACGGACGTGAGCCACGCGCCGAGTTCTGAGGACAAACATATTGCCAATTTGTTGCGTGACGTGCGCGCGCCAAAGCTGCTCGCCATGAACAAGCAGGATCACTTAAACCCCGCCGACGTGCTATCCCACACGGACGCCTATCGCGCACTCGGCGAATTCGACGAGTGGATGATGATCTCTGCACGGCGCGGCGACAACCTCGACAACTTGATGCAGTTGATCGTCGCGCGATTGCCACTGAGTCCGCGGCTTTACCCCGCCGATCAAATCACCGACGAGACCGAACAAGCGATGGTCGCGGAACTGATCCGCGAGAAGGCGTTGAAGTATCTTGAACAGGAAGTGCCGCACGCGATTGAGGTTGTGATCGAAGATTGGGAGACGCGCGAGAACGGTGTGCACTACATCGAGGCGTTCGTGCTGGTCGAGAAAGATTCGCAGAAGGGCATCGTGATCGGCGCCAAGGGCTCGATGCTGAAGACGATTGGCCAAGCCGCGCGCATTGAAATCGAGCGATTCTTAGATGGCCAAATTTATCTCGAACTGCGCGTGAAGGTGCGCGCGAAGTGGCGCGAGGACGAGCGCGAGTTGCGGCGGTTGGGCTATCAGTTGTGACGATGACAGACCTGACAGGTTTTCAAAACCTGTCAGGTCTGGTGATTGCTTGCCGCTCATTTTGCAACGGTGTATAATTGTGCCGAGCCTCACAATGAGAGACGTTCACATCCGCGACATTACAGAAACAGTTTCTCGCCTCTGCATCGAAGCCACCCGCTATCTCCCCGACGACGTAGTGAGCGCGTTGCAAGTTGCCGAAGCGAACGAAGCATCGCCCCTCGGCAAACGCATTCTCGGAAAAATATTGGAGAACGCGCAGATCGCGCGCACTGAATCGCTGCCGCTCTGTCAGGACACGGGCATCACGGTCGTGTTCCTCGAATTGGGCCAAGACACGCACATCGTCGGCGGTGCGTTGTACGACGCGATCAACGCCGGCGTGCGGCGCGGCTACACCGATGGTTTGCTGCGCAAGTCCGTCGTGGATCATCCCTTCTCGTCGCGATTGAACACGCAGGACAACACGCCTGCGATGATTCATACCGACATTGTGGCGGGCGATCACTTGAAGATCACGCTGATGCCGAAAGGTGGGGGCTGCGAGAACATGAGCTACTTCCAGATGCTGACGCCCGCTGCGGGGCGCGACGGTCTGGTGGATTTTGTCGTGAGCTGCGTTGATCGCAGTGGCGCGAATCCGTGTCCACCGTTGATCGTGGGCGTGGGCATCGGCGGCTCGGCGGACAAGGCGATGCAGATAGCCAAGCACGCGTTGCTGCGTCCCGTCGGTCAGCCGCATTCCGATCCGGAAGTGGCGGAATTGGAACGCGAGTTGCTCGCACGCATCAACGCGCTCGGCATTGGGCCCATCGGCGTCGGCGGCACCACGACGGCGCTCGCGGTGCACGCTGAAACGTTTCCATGCCACATCGCATCGCTGCCCGTCGCGGTGAACTTGCAATGTCACAGCGCGCGCACGAAATCGGCAGTGTTATGAAATGATGAGGGCGGAAGGATGAAGGATGAATGCGCCTTTCGTCGCGCCGTGACACAGGTTTAGCATGTCAGGTTTTAGCAAAGCAACCATTCTGTTCAGCCTCATCGCGCTAATTGTATTCGCGTTGCTCTCACGCATCAACGTGCCGCTGTGTGCGTTGCCACTGTCGGGAGTGCTCGGTATCGCGGCGGGTTACGTCGGCGCGTACTGGCAGAAAGATGATCCGTCCAAGACCGCGCGCATCGCTCGCAGTGGCGGCAAGGCAGGCTTGATCGCGGGCGTGTTCGCGGCGCTAGGGCAAGTCGTGGTGATATTGTTTGCAAGCACTAGCGAGTATTTTACGCCTGCGTGCACTGGCGTTTTAGTCGTCGCATTGTTTGCAATCTTTGGCTGGCTCGGCGGTTGGTCGTGGGCGCGGCACGAGCACGAGCGGCAGACGGGATATAAACCAACGTAACGAGTGACGGGTCACCAGTGACACGATTTGTTCCCGTCACTTGTCACTCGTCGCCAATGTTGCATGATGAGCACTGCCATTCAGATCACAACCCCACTGACCGACGGCACGCTGTCGTTGTTGCGAGTCGCCGATGAAGTCGAGATCAGCGGCGAGATTTTCGTCGCGCGCGATGCGGCGCACAAGCGTTTCGCGCAAGCATTGGATCGCGGCGAGCTACTGCCATTCGATCTGCAAGCGCAAGTGTTGTACTACATGGGTCCGACACCCGCGCCCGACGGTCGACCCATTGGCTCCGCGGGCCCGACGACGGCGGGGCGCATTGACGTATACACGCCGCGCCTGCTCGCGCTCGGACTGAAAGGCATGATCGGCAAAGGCAATCGCTCGTTCGAAGTGCGCGAAGCGATGCAGCAGTATCGTGCCGTGTACTTCGTCGCCATCGGCGGCGCGGGCGCGCTGCTGTCGCAATACATCAGATCGTCGGAGGTTGTCGCGTTCGAGGAGTTGGGCGCGGAAGCCGTGCGCAAACTGCGCGTCGAAAACTTTCCCGCTATCGTCGGCAACGACATTTACGGCGGCGACATTTTTGAGCTGGGCAAGCAGCAGTATCAGTCGTCAGTCGTCAGTCGTCAGTCGTCAGTTTGAGCTTTGTCGTGAGTCGAGCGGGCACGCGAGGGCGACACTGGAACGACGATCGCTTCACGCGACAGGCGCAGCGCGAGCATTATCTGGCGCGCTCCGTTTACAAACTGAAAGAGATTGACGAGCGCGAGCATATCTTTAATGGCGTGAATCTGGTGCTTGATCTCGGCGCAGCGCCAGGCTCGTGGACGCAGTACGCGCTCGAACGGATGAAGAATCCGCAGGCGCGCGTGCTTGCGATTGACCGCTCGCCGCTCAAGGTCTCGGATCGGCGCATCACGTTCGTCGAGCAACCGATTCAGGATGTGAACGTTGCCGAGTTGCTGAACGGCGCGCGTGCCGACCTCGTGCTGAGCGACATGGCGCCGAACACGAGCGGCATCCACGACCGCGACGTGGCGCTTTCGCTGGAACTGGCGAACCTCGCGCTCGACACGGCACGGACGTATCTCAAAGCAGGCGGAACGCTCGTCGTCAAGTTGTTCATGGGCGAATCGTTCGACGAATACTTGCGTGAGTTGAAAAAACATTTCACCAGTGTGCGCGTGATTCGGCCGGAGAGCACACGCAAGCACAGCCGCGAAGTGTTCTTTGTCGCAAAGGGTTTTCGACCGATCAAAACGGATTTCACCAAATTGGTACAGAGCACACAGAGTTAGACAATAACTCCGTGTCCTGCGTGGCTCTGCGGTAAAAGTTCTTTAGGAGACGCAAACGTGTCAGCCATCTCTCGTTTCTCCGCGGTGATCGCCGAGAGCCTTGTTTATCGCGGGCGTGAGGGCCAATGGGCGTACCTCGTGCATCGCGTCGCGGGCATCGGCGTGTTGGCGTTCCTCGCGCTGCACATCTTCGACATCTACTTGCTCGGTTTTGGACCCGAAGTATTCAACGCCTTACTCTTCCTGTACAAAGGACCTATTGCGCGCGTGCTCGAAGTATTCCTGCTGTTCGGCTTGCTTTTCCATGCGCTGAACGGCTTGCGCATCATCGTGCAGGATTTCTTCCCGCCGCTGATGCGCCATCACAAGCGGCTATTCTACAGTGAGGTCGTCATCTTCACGATCATCTTCTTGCCCGGCGCGACCATGATGCTCAACCCATTCTTCGGCATCGTCATCGGCTTCCTTGCTGCGGCGATCATGTGGGCGCTCGTGCCGCTCGCCTATCTCAGCTCATATGCCGCGCCGCCGCCGCTCAACCTGAACGTCGGCGAAGCCGGAGGTGGCAAATGATTCGCGCCAATCGTGTGCGGCCGTCGGGCAACTTCGAAGTGATGGCGTGGTTTTTCATGCGCGTGTCAGGCGTGATCCTGATTTTTATTGCGCTGTTCCATATGCTCTGGATGCACTTCGTCGTGAGCGTCGAGACGATCACGTTCGATACCATCGTCGAACGCTGGACGGGGCCGCAGGGTGCGTTCTGGCGCATCTTCGATCTGATGCTGCTCGTATTCGCGTTCACGCACGGCATCAACGGCATGCGACAAGTGATTGACGATTACGTCGAGTCGCGCGGTTGGAATGCGTTCCTGCAGACAAGCATCTGGATATTCTGGGCCGTGCTGATCGGAATGGGCGCATGGATCATCTTCACGTTCCAGCCGAACATGCAGACGCCGTTTAAGTAAAGGATGAAGACAGAAGGATGAGGGATGAAGATTGGGATCGAATCGTTGATGCGCTGAATGAGCGCGGCGTGACGTATCTGACGGGTGGGCGTGGACTGCCGAGTGGCATGAGTGATGACGAGTTGATTCGTGCGCTCGTTGAGTCAGACGATGCGCGCTTGCGATTGGTGATCATTCCACTCATGCTCTCGCGTCCTGAACTGTCCGCAAATGTTCCGCCCTTGATCGAGCATCTCGCGCCAGCGCGTGCGCTCGACTTGAAACAGCGCTACACGGCAGCGGTGTGCTTGCAGCGATTCTGGCGCACGCGGCTGGCTGAGACGATTGGCGAGACGTCGCCGTTGCCCGATTGGTTCTCGGCGGAGTTCGGGCTGGCATCGTGCGATGAATTGTTTGGCCGATTGACGTTGTACCGCTTGGCTGAACAGCTGTCGTCGCAAAACAAGGGAAGTGACTATTGGGGTGCGTTTAGCAAGACGTTCGAGGATTTCATTCGTCAACGCGAGGTCGAACAGCCGGCGTGAGTCAACGACCACCCGTAAGCCGTGAACGCATTGAGCAATTTTTACGGCGGCTCGGCGAGCGATTCCACCATCCTGCTCGCATCTATCTGGTCGGCGGCACGACGTTGGTGTACGAGGGTTTCCGTCAGCAGTCGCTTGACGTGGACATTGCGCTGTCCGTTTCGGACGATCATCATAGCGAACTGTTGCGCTCCATCCGCGACTTGACGCACGAGTTGTCAATCAATGTCGAGGAAGCGTCGCCCGCTGATTTCATTCCGTTGCCCCAAGGTCATGCAGACCGCGCGATATTTGTCGGGCGTTATGGGCAGATAGATGTTTTCCATTACGACCTGTACAGCCTCGCCTTAAGTAAAATCGAACGTGGCTCAGACTTAGATCGCGCGGACGTGCTTGCGTTGTTGCGTGGTGGGCGCGTTGAATGGAATTTGCTGCAACAATACTTTGACGAAATTATGACGCGCTACGGCCAGCACAGTTTGCGCCAAGACCCAGCGCGCTTTCGTCGCAACTTTGAATCTATCAAAGGTGCGTGGGCTGGTTTACAACAGGATTCGGAGACTGGTTTATGATTCATAAGATTGATGCGGTGGTGGTCGGCGCGGGCGGCGCCGGATTGTATGCCGCGCTCGAATTGTCGAAGCGCAACATTCCCGTGACGGTGTTGAGCAAGATTTATCCGACGCGCTCGCATACTGGCACCGCGCAAGGCGGCATCTGTGCCGCACTCGGCAACGTCGAAGAGGATCACTGGGAATGGCACATGTTCGACACCGTTAAGGGCGGCGACTATCTCACCGACCAAGACTCGGCGGAAATTCTGGCGCGCGAAGCCGTCGAAACTATTTACGAACTCGAACATCTCGGCTTGCCGTTCAATCGCACGAAGGAAGGCAAGATTGATCAGCGTTTCTTCGGCGGACATACGCGGCCCGATCCGAAGGACCCGAACAAGCGCATCTCCGTACACCGCGCGTGCTATGCGGCGGACCGCACGGGCCACATGATCTTGCAGACGCTGTATCAGCAGTGCGTGAAGCGCAACGTGCAATTCTGCAACGAGTATCATGTGCTTGACTTGATCGTGACTAACGGCGTGTGTCAGGGCGTCGTCGCGATGGACATCAAGTCCGGTGAGTTGCACATCTTCCATGCGAAGTCGGTGGTGTTTGCCACGGGCGGCTTCGGCAAAATTTTTGCTGTCACTTCGAACGCGCACACGCTCACCGGCGATGGTGTATCCATTGCGTATCGGCATGGCGTGCCGATGCAGGACATGGAATTTTTCCAGTTCCACCCGACCGGCATATATCAGAAAGGCATCCTGCTCTCCGAAGCGGCGCGCGGCGAGGGCGCGTACTTGCGCAACGGCAAGGGCGAGCGCTTCATGGAGTATCCAGAATACGGCGTGCAGACGTTGAAGGAACTCGCGCCGCGCGACATGGTCTCGCGCGCTATCGTGCGGGAAGTACGCGCAGGGCGGGGCGGCGACGGCAAGGACTACGTTTATCTCGACGTGCGTCACCTCGGCAAAAAAGTCATTGACGAGAAGCTGCCCGATATCATGGACTTCGTGCGTGTTTACATGGGACTTGATCCCGAAAAGGAATTGATCCCCATTGAGCCGACGGCGCATTATGCGATGGGCGGCATCCCGACCGACAACGACTCACGTGTGATGGCAGATGGCGAGGCGACGCCGCTGCATGGTTTCTACGCGGCGGGTGAATGTGCGTGCGTCTCGGTGCACGGCGGCAATCGGCTCGGCACGAATTCGCTCGTGGACATTCTCGTGTTCGGACGGCGTGCGGGCATGGACATGGCGCGCTACTGCACGGATCGAGACGGCGCGGGTTGGAGCGATTTGCCCGCGCAGCCCGAAGAGCAAACACGTGCGGCGATTGATGCACTCATGAACGGCAAAGGCACCGAGCGGCCATCCGACATTCGCAAGCAGATGCAGCGCGAGATGACGCAGAAGTGCGGCGTGTTCCGCACGCGCGACGAATTGCGCGAGATGCGCGACAGCCTGGAAAGCTTGATAACGCGCTACGAAAAGATTTCTATTGAGGACAAGAGCAAGGGCTTCAACACAGACCTGCTCGAGGCGCTCGAACTCGGCTGGTTGCTTGACTGCGCGGCGACGACGGTGACGAGCGCACTCGCCCGCGAAGAGTCGCGCGGCGCACACACGCGCGAAGACTTTCCGAACCGCGACGACAAAAACTGGCTCAAGCACACGCTCGCTTTCAACACCGAAGACGGTATCGTGCTCAAGTACAAGCCCGTGCGCATTACGACGTATCAGCCTAAGGCGCGCACGTATTAGCCGATGGCTGATGGCTGATAGCTGATAGCCATTTGCAATACGCTGTTAGCCATTTGCCATTCGCCATCAGCCATATGCCAATTTCGCTTCTCATCGGCTTTACGATCGGCTTCGCCATTGCGTTCGTGATCGGCGTCGGTCTCGGCATGTCTGTCTTTAAGCGCAGCGGGAATTGGTAAATGCAGTTAGCGTTTGTTGATGGTTGGTGTGTTGTTGGTTTGTGCGTTGGCGGTGTTGCAGGTTTGCTCGCCGGCACCTTCGTCGGCATGAGGCTGTACTGGCGAACGGGGAAGTGGTAGAGATAGTGCCTAGCCATGCGTATCCCGTATATTCTTGCTCGGACTACTGCCCACTGACGGCTCACTACTTTTGTTGGAGTCATACTGAATGAAAGTCCACTTGAAGATTCGTCGCTTTACTCCGGAGAAGGATGCAAAGCCGTGGTGGGGCGAGTATGATGTCGAGGTGGAGGGCACTGACCGCGTGCTCGACGCGCTGCACGAGGTGAAGTGGCAGCACGACGGATCGCTCACGCTGCGCCGCTCGTGCGCGCACGGCGTGTGCGGCTCGGATGCGATGCGCATCAACGGGCGCAACATGCTAGCGTGCAAGGTGCTCGTTCAAGACTTCAAAGGCACGATCACCATCGAGCCACTGCTCGGCTTCCGCGTCATCAAAGACTTGATCGTGGACTTCGAGCCGTTCTTCGAGCAGTATCGCTCGGTGCTGCCGTACCTGATTAACGACGACACGCCGCCCGAGCGAGAGCGGCTGCAATCGCCCAAAGAGCGCGCGCGCTTTGACGACACGACCAAGTGCATCTTGTGCGCGTGCTGCACGACTTCGTGCCCGATCTTTTGGAGCGACTCGCAGTATGTGGGACCCGCCGCCATCGTCAACGCGCATCGCTTCATTTTCGACAGCCGCGACGAGGGCAAAGAGCAGCGGCTGGAAATTCTGAACGAGAAGAGCGGCGTGTGGAAGTGCCGCACCATCTTCAACTGTACCGAATCGTGCCCGCGTGGCATCGAGGTCACGCGCGCCATCGGCGAAGTGAAGCAGGAGTTGTTGCTGCGGCGATTCTAGTGGGCGGCGGCAGAGCAAAAGGACGACTGGATGACAGTCGTCCTTTTTTGTTCTATGACCACAGTATGGTTGTGTGCACGACGCCCACATGCTACACTCGCACGCGTTCTATTCAGTGAATTCGTGCGGAGAGAATGACAATGGATCGTGCATTTCGCAAATGGCTGGTGGTCGACTTCGCCCTGTTCGTCTGCATGTGCATGGCTGGCATCGTCGCCGTCGAGCTGGCGCCCGAAAGTCAGATCGCGCTGCTGCGCCAACTGGTGGGCATCGGCGGCGAATCGGCGGCGCTGGAGTACGCGCCTGCGAACACGCGCATGGTCGTGGCGATCAACACAAACCTAACGCAACTGAACAATCTGAGCAAACTGAATACGCTTTTGGACAACAACCCGGCGCTCGCGAAGCGCGTGAATCAATCGCTGCCTCTTGCCGGATTCGAGGGAGTCATCTTCGATTTTCAGCGCGATGTAGTGCCGTGGCTTGGCGCAGACGCAGCGCTCATCGAACTGAGCCATTCGATTGCGAACGCGCCGGACGTTTCGGATGCGGTGATCGTCATCTCCACACGCGACAAAGCAAAATCCGACGAGATGTTCACGCGCTTGCGGAACGATGCATCGCTTGTCTCTGTGGATGAGCATTATCAAGGGATCACGATTGTGCGCGCACATTCAGTGCAGTTCGGCGATGTGGCATACGCGACGAACGAAAATCAGGTGCTCATTGCCCGCAACGCCGATGCGCTCAAGCAGGCGATTGATGCGAAGCGGGGCGGCGTGAGCGTGCGCAGCTCTGCCATCTATTGGCGAGTGCTCGCTCACTTGCCGCAAGAGCGCGTGGCGACAATCTATTCCGATGCGCCAGCGGCGCAAGACGATAACGGTGTGCAGGGCATTGGCGCTGCGCTCTCGCTGAACGGTGATGGCTTGCGCGCCGACTACGCCATTGCCTACGACACGACCAGCGTCGCGCCCGCGCTCCGTGATGTGTTGCGTGCATCCGAGTCCGATCCGAGCGCGCTGTTCGAGCGACTGCCGCCCTCGACACTGCTCGCCGTCTCCGCCAACAACCTGAGCGCGCTGTGGCAATTGTATCGTACCACGCTGAACCGTGACCCACAGTCCGAGCGCAACCTAGCTCAGTGGCACGCGCAGTGGGGCATAGACCTTGACGAGGATGTGTTCGGCTGGCTGACGGGCCCGTACGCTGTGTGCTTGCTGCCCGCCAAGCCGCTGCGTGCGTTAGATCGCAACGCGCCGTCTGTCGGCGTGCTGCTCGTGAGCGAAGTCAAAGACGCGCACGCCGCGCAACAGAAGATGGACAAACTCACGGCCGCGCTCGCGAAGCAAGGCGTCGTCTTCGCGCGCACGACCATCAGCCAGATCGAGATGCAGCAAGTGAAAGGTATAGAAGCGCAAGGCGTCACCTTCGGCTACGGCTTCGTGGACAACCAACTCGTCGTCGGCAGCAGCGGCGACGTGCTCGCGGCGGCGGTGGCGGCACGCAGCACACCGCTCAGTCAGTCGGCCGAATTTCAGCCGGTCATGCGCGCGCTTGCGCCGCCGCGCAGCGCGCTCGCCTTCGTCGCGCTGCCGCAATTGCTCGCGCTCATCAAGCCGTCGTTGAGCCGCGCACAGTTGACTGACTTTGAAACTAACACCGAGCCGCTGCTTAGCGCGGTGAAGAGCGTAAGCATCAGCGCAGGCATCTCTCAAGACGATATGCAGACGGGCACGCTTTTCATTCATCTCGGCGACTGACGGTAAAATGGATGCAGGCCTTTGCCCGAATGCCCATCCATTGTTTGATACGAGGTTCATGCATGACCACTATCGCCTCACGTCTAAGCGCCGCGCCCGCCGCGGCGCCCGCCCGCCTGCTCGTCAGCGACTTGCGTTTCGATTGGATCAGTGTCGCGCTCTCGGCGTGGCTGGTCGGCGGCGCGTATCTGGACGGCTGGGCGCACAATCACATCGGCTCGCGGCTCGAATCGTTCTTCACGCCGTGGCACGCCGTTCTGTACAGCGGCTTCTTGGTGTGCGCCATTTTTCTGTTTGGCACCCATGCGCGCAATCTCGCACGCGGCTATCACTGGCGGCATGCCGTGCCCAGCGGCTACGAGCAATCGCTGCTCGGCGTGATCGTGTTTGCGCTCGGCGGCGTGGGCGATCTGCTGTGGCATACGCTCTTCGGCATCGAAGCGAGCGTCGAGGTGCTGCTCAGTCCGACGCATCACCTGCTCGTTATTGGTATCGCGCTCGTCGTGAGCGGCGCGTGGCGCGCGGTGTGGCACCGCCGCGATGATGTGGGCGGCTGGCGCGCGCTGCTGCCGATGATCTTGTCCGCGTTGCTATTCTGGTCCATTATCACGTTCATCATGCAAGGCTGGAGTCCGTTCGTCTATCCGGGTGCGGGACAACAATTCGTACCGCGCAGCAATTTGGAGCGCGACACATTTCAGCTAATGGGCACGGCGCAAATCGTCTTGATGAGCGCGCTGCAAATGGGAATCGTACTGCTCATGCTCTGGCGCTGGCGGCGGTTGCCCGTCGGCACATTCACGCTGATGTTCACGCTCAACGCGCTGCTGATGGTGACGCAGCACTACGAGTTCCGACTCATGCCCGCGCTGATTCTCGGCGGTGTCGCCGCCGACCTGCTGCTCGCGCTCTGGCGGCCACTGCGGGTGTGGCACATTCGCGCGTTCGCGTTCGTCGTGCCCGTCGTGATATACGCGCTCTACTTCGTGCTGCTCGCGCGCACCGACACGATCTGGTGGAAGATGCACTCCATCGGCGGCTCCATCTTCGCCGCTGGCATCACTGGCTTGTTGCTGACCCATCTCGTCTTTCAGCCCAGCCTCCCAACCGACTCGCGCTGAACGATCTGTGTTAGAATAAATGCAGCAAGCAACTTTAGCACTCGCAGCAATGCGTATCATTCGACGAGGCGTAGTGACAACAACGACTACGCCTCGATTATTAGGAGTGATATAAGCAACGCTGATGATTTCAACAAGCCAATGATCGCGGAGTTTCAAGCCAACGGCGGCAAGGTCGGCGGACATTTCGCCAACACGCCGCTCGTGCTGCTGAACACAGTGGGGGCGAAGAGCGGCACAGCGCGTACCAATCCGTTGGCGTATGTGATGGACGACGAGCGCGTCCTCGTCATCGCGTCCAAAGCCGGCGCACACAGCCATCCGGACTGGTACTACAATCTGCTGGCGAATTCAATCGTCACAGTCGAGAAGGGCACTGAAAAGTTTCAAGCGCGCGCAATCCCCGTCACCGAAGGACCCGAGCGTGATCGCCTGTATGCCCTGATGGTGGCGCGCAATCCGGGCTTCGCCGAGTATGAGGAGAAGAGCAATCGCAAGATCCCAGCCGTCCTCCTGGGGCGCCTGCGGTGAGGACACAGCTCGGCGCGGCAGCGATACACGACCGTGCCCCACACGCGACGAGTCCCCTCCATCGGGGGACTTTTCGTTTATAGGCTTGACGCGGCAAACGATTCGCCTGGACTTGCGGTACAGAGGGTTGCAAGCCACAACGGCGCACAATGATACGAGGCATCAGCAATGGACCGATCAGCATGGCTCACAGAAACACGGCGTTTGGCTGAAGCGCGGATGGACACCCGCTACGCGCCCATCTATGGCGAAAATTGGGGCGCTATTGCGCCGACCCATCAAAGGTTTATCACCAAATTCCTGAGCGTGTGTCCGCCGCACAGCCTCAGCCTGGATGCCGCCTGCGGCACTGGCAAGTATTGGGACCTGATACTTGCCAGTGGTCGAACTGTTTTCGGCATGGACCAATCGCAGGGGATGCTTGCCCGCGCACAAGCGAAGTTTCCTGCCGTGCCGGTAGAGAAAGTGGGATTGCAGGAAATGCGCTATCAAGAAGCCTTTGCGGGCGCACTATGCATGGATGCGCTGGAACTGGTTTTTCCCGAAGACTGGCTCCGCGTGCTGGCCAATCTTTATCGCGCCATCAAACCCACAGGCTATCTCTACTTCACCGTTGAACTTGCCGCGGAGCAGGACACGGCCAACGCCTTTGCCGCCGGACAGCAATTGGGCTTGCCGGTGGTCTATGGCGAATGGGTGCACGAAGGCGGTTATCATTACTATCCCCAGATGGAGCAAGTCAAAGCATGGGTGCAACAGGCGCACTTTCACCTGATTGACGAAACGGTTGGCGATGAATACCACCATTTTCTGGTGCAGAAGCATTAGCCGCGCCCACTCAATACATGTGGGCTAACCCAATCTAGCCGTAGGCAATACTGACTTGGAGGCGATTGAGCACGATGGGAAAACAAACCTTGCCGAACCCGTGGCTAGCCACACGCACACGTACGGGCAGCGACTATGACGCCCCGTATGAAGCCCGCGCTGCGGCGGGTATGGATGTGCATGGCGAGGCCAATCTGATCGAGAAACTGCTGCATTCAGATTTGAATCAAACCACCTCGACCAAACCCTACCGCATCCTCGATGCCGGCTGTGGCACGGGGCGCGTGGCGATTGAACTGGCGCGACGGGGCATAGACATTGTCGGCGTTGATCTGGATGAGGTGATGCTCGAGCAGGCACGCAAAAAAGCGCCACAGTTGGATTGGCGGCTAGGTGATCTGTCCAGCATTAGCCTGGACGGAAGTTTCGACGCGATTGTGCTGGCAGGGAATGTGATGATTTACGTCACGGCCGGCACGGAAGCAGCGACGCTAGCCAATATGGCGCGCCATCTCAAACCCGGTGGCTTGCTGGTCGCGGCCTTTGAGCTAACACCGCAGCCCTGGACGAATTTGACGATTGAAGCCTATGACCAGTTGGCGCAAACTGCAGCATTAACAAAAGTCGCGCGATGGTCAACGTGGGAGCAAGCGGCGTGGAGCAGCGCTGATCGCTATGCGGTATCGGTGCATCAAAAATAAGGGATAAGCTGAAGGCTGGTCTGCCTATCCGTTGACGCCTTCCGTTCGTCTGTGCTAGAATGCCGCCAGGCATGGCTCTCACCTTTTCGCAATCTCAGGACGAAATCGCGCGGCTGGTCAAAGATTTCCACCGCAACCGCGACACCTATCTCTCCTCGACTTACATCGAGCGTGCCGCGCGCAATGAGTTCATTGATCCGCTCTTCATTGCGCTCGGTTGGGATGTGCGCAACGAGCAGCGCGCCGTGCCGACGTACCGCGACGTTGACCTTGAAGAATCGCTCGAAGGCGAGCGCCGCAAGCAGTCGCCTGACTATACATTCCGCATCGTCACCGAGCGCAAGTTTCTCGCCGAAGCCAAGAAACCGCACGTCTCGATTAAGACCGATCCTGCGCCCGCTCAACAATTGCGCTCGTATGGTTGGAATGCCAAACTGCCGCTCTCCATTCTCACCGACTTTGAAGAGTTCGCCATTTACGACTGCCGCAAGAAGCCGTCCGAATATGACTTAGCCAACGTCGCGCGCGTCGAGTATCTTACCTACGACCAATACCCCGATGTGTGGCGCAAAATCTGGGATGCCTTCTCGCGCGAAGCCGTCCTCTCTCGCGGCTACGACGAGTTCGCCGAGCACAGCAAGAGCAAGCGCGGCACGCTTACCGTTGACGACGACTTTCTTGACACGATCGAGAACTGGCGCAAGGCGCTCGCGCAGAATATCGCGCCGCGCAACCTCGCGCTCACCGTCCCACAACTCAACGATGCGGTGCAGCGCACCATTGACCGCATCATCTTCCTGCGTATCGCCGAAGACCGCGACATCGAGCCATACCAGCGGTTGCAGGAAGTTGCCAGTGGCGACGGCGTGTATCGCCGCCTGCTCGACTTGTTCAAGCAAGCCAACGCCAAGTACAACGCGGGCTTGTTCGACTTCGCCGCTGACGAAAGCGACACGCGCAAACTGGTCATTGACGACAAGGTGCTGCGCTCGCTCATCGCCGACCTGTACACGGTGTACAACTTCCGCATGATGCCCGTCGAGATTCTCGGCAACGTCTATGAGCAATTTCTCGGCAAGGTCATCCACCTCACGCCGACGCATCAAGCGCGTATTGAGGAGAAACCCGCCGTACGCAAAGCGGGCGGCGTCTATTACACGCCGGCCTACATCGTGGACTACATCGTGCGCAACACGGTCGGCAAATTGGTCGAGGGCAACCCTGTGCCGCAGGCTACGCCTGCCGACGCGCATTCGCGCGTGGCACAGGGCATGTCACCCAAAGAAGTCGCGCGTCTGCGCGTGCTCGACATGGCGTGCGGCAGCGGCTCATTCCTGTTGGGCGCGTATCAATTTCTGTTGGCGTGGCATCTGCAATGGTACGCGGAGCACGAGCCGCAGAAACAGAAAGCGATCTATGATGCCACACACGGCACGCGCGACCCCGAATGGCATCTGACCACCGCCGAGAAGAAGCGCATCCTCGTCAACAACATCTATGGCGTGGACATTGACCGCCAAGCCGTCGAGGTGACGAAGTTGAGCCTGCTGCTGAAGGTGCTCGAAGACGAGCAGGCCGAGAACTTCGCGCCGCAGTTCGCGGAGATGCGCGCGGCGCACGAGCGGGTCTTGCCGAACCTCGACGCCAACATCAAGTGCGGCAACAGTCTGATCGGCACGGACTACTTCGCGGGACGCGAGCACGACGAGGAAGAACTGCGGCGCGTCAACCCGTTCGATTGGGCGCGCGAATATCCCGACGTGATGAAGGCGGGCGGGTTTGATTGCGTGATTGGTAATCCGCCGTATGGGGCAGAAATGGAAGTGCCTCAGAAAGATTACTTTCACGGAAAATTTGAAGGTGAGTCACGATCCTATGATACCTATGAACTCTTCCTGTTGATGGCTAAGCGATTGCTTCGAGATGACGGTCATATTTCCATGATTATTCCATCATCTTGGTTGACTGGAGAAAAGTATGAGGCCTCAAGACAGAAGTTGGTGACCGAATTATATCCAAGCGTGGCTTACGCTTTACCTTTCGATGTATTCAAAGATGCTTACATTGATACTGCGATTGTTGTTTTGTCTTCAGCAATAACAAAGAATTGCTTGATTCACTTCTTTCCTAAGAAGGAGCGTCTCATTTCGATACCTACTGGAATTGGAAAACCAGTTCCGATTGAAAACATCCGGACGGACTCCCAAAGTCGTTTATCACCCGTGCTTGCGCAAGAGACCGCATCGCTTCTACAAAAGCTAGATGCTCCGAAGACAACCTTTGGAGATTGGTTCGAGATTTCCCGCGGAGTGCAACCTTATGCTCGGAGCAAACACACTGAGGAACAAATCAGAAGTCGTTTTCTTCACGCCTCAATACAAAAGAGCAAGCGATATATGCCAGAGTTACAGGGCAGTGAACTTTCGCGCTACTTTATTGCACCGGAGCGCACATCATTTATCAAATACAGTGATGACATTGCTTCGACTCGTCCAATCAAAATGTTTGTAGGCAAGCGCGTCGTCCTTCGGCGCTTGCTCACGCGAAAGTTTAGATTGCAGGCTAGTGTCGCCACCGATACGATGATCACCACCGACAACGTTCTCAACATGATTCCGCAAAGTGCGGAAGCTAGCGTAGAATTCTGTCTTGCGATTTTGAATTCAAAACTGATCTCATGGGCTTACGTAAATACTTCGATGATCGCGCAGAAGGATGATTTTCCTCAAGTGCACATCTCGGCGCTGTCATCTATTCATTTACCAGAGTATGACCTCGCACGCCACCACCGCATGGTCTCGCTCGTCACGCAAATGCTCGACCTGCACCAACGCCTGCACGCCGCCACATCCGCCAGTGACCGCGAACTGCTCCAGCGGCAGATTGACGCGACGGACAAGGCGATTGATGCGCTCGTGTACGAGTTGTACGGGCTGACGGCGGAGGAGATCAGCATCATCGAAAAGACCTGACGCGCCATCGCCCCCTGACACATGACACCTGACACACGGGTTGACCCATTTTGCGATCTGAAAGCGAGGTGATGCTTATGATTGTTTGAATGCGATACACTGCCGAGGCGTGTTGGGCCCGGAGTTGTCAGATAAATATGTCTACGGACATAACCTTAAAAGGAGAAATCAAATGCCGAAATATCTCTTTCAGGGCTCCTATACGGAGCAGGGTGTGAAGGGGCTTCTCAAAGACGGCGGGTCGAAACGCCGGGAGGCCGTCGAGCAATTAGTCAAAGGGATGGGTGGGAGGCTAGAGGTCTTCTACAATGCCTTTGGGGGCGACGACTTTTTCATCATCGTAGATGTGCCGAGCAGCGTGGACGCTGTGGCCGTGTCGTTGGCAGTCAACGCCAGCGGAGCAGTGAAGGCGCGCACAACGGTACTCATTACGCCGGAAGAAGTTGACCAGGCGACGAAGCAGACGGTCAATTACCGCCCGCCCGGACAATAGCGCCGCACGGTCAAGTTCAAGTCGTGGGAGCGATGGTCTGAGCAGGGCGTTATCAGGTTGGAGGGGATTAGCGTCCTGCTCATGGTGAGTGGTGTGAAGTCGTAGGGGCGGAGCGGCCTAACCACGCGTTGTGCAGCAATCGGAACAAACCGGCCGACCGCGCGCGCCACGACCGCATCGTCGCGCTCGTCACGCAGATACTAAAGTACCGCTTCGCTGTGCATCGACCTGCACCAACGCCTGCACGCCGCCACATCACCCGCCGACCGCGAACTGTTGCAGCGTCAAATCGCCGCGACGGATCAACAGATAGACGAGTTGGTATATGAGTTGTATGGGCTGACGGAGGAGGAGATCGGGATTGTCGAAGCAAGTGTCTGATATAGAACTATAAAAACTAATGCCAGAACTCTCCAGATTTTCGGGAATTGTCATCACCCTGAATGCTGAAGCGGGCGAGCGCCCATGCGAAAGAAAAGCGATGGGCCCCTGCTCGACCTTGTTGGGGTGAAAGCAGAGGCCCGGTTCAGCAGCTTCAACAGCGGATGCGGTTTACTTGATCTTGCTCCGCATCTGTTTTTCCATTTCGGCCATTTGAGCCGGCGTGCTGGCCTGCTTCAGCATCTCGGAGTGGTGCTGCTTGACGTGCTCCATCGCTTTCTTGACGACCTCGTCGGCCGTGTTACCCGTCACGACGTGATCGGCTTCTTTTTCCCCCGGTGCCAGCACCGCTCCCATATCTCGACAAGCAAGTGACATCATCGTTAGGCTCCTTTCGGCCAATCCAATTAGGGTTTACAGTCGCATCATTGTAATCCTTAACTGGACTTTGTCCAATTAGGTTGAATCGCACGTAGGACAAGCGCGTCTTAATTTGAGGTCGCAACGATGAAGCATTTACCGATGATTTTGAGAAGGCCACTTCGTCCAACGCTTGTTTAGCCCCAGCCGATTGCACAAATATAGACTTGCTTCTTGAAATAAAACGCGATTGCCCTAGCTACCCAACGTGCGTGCATCCGACGTTGCTCCGCGCGACGCCTGCTGTCCACTTGAACATCTCCATCCACTTCAAGTAAAATGTCGCCTTCATAAGACCGCACGACGCGCTCATCAGCAAACCTACAGGCATCGCCGCCAAGTCCACCGCCGACCGCGAATTGGTTCAGCGGCAGACAGCGGCAACATCGCGGTGCGACGGACAAGGCGATTGATGCGCTCGTGTATGAGTTGTACGGATTCAACGCCGACGAAATCAAGATTGTGGAAGGAGCCGCGTAGAGGTACGGTCTGCTGTGCCTCCACTTCGGCTGCCGCCGGGATAGACAAACCGAAAAACGAGAGTAGAATATCAGACAGTACCTAAACTGAGTACGTAGGACGGTGAAAGATGACAGAGAAGAGTCTTTACGAACGTCTCGGTGGTGATTTCGCTATCGCAGCGGTGGTGGATCGCTTCAGCGACCAACTGCTGAAAAATCCGAAGATCGTCAATGCAAACCCGCAACTGAAAGAATGGCACACCGAGAAATACAAGGCGCGGCTGCCAGGGCTCAAGTTCTTGCGGACGCTGTGGGTCTGCGCGGTCGCAGGCGGACCGTTTCAATACACAGGCAAACCCCTCAAGGACGCCCATTTCGATTTACACATCCCCGCCGAAGTATTCGACGAGGTCGCGGCAGAGCTAGGCCACGCCTTGGATCACTTCAAAGTGCCCCAGCGCGAAAAGGACGAAGCCTTGGCCGCCTTCAACGCACAAAAGCCCGATGTGACGGCCGGTTCCAAGGACAAAGCGAGCCATTGAATTCGTTGATGAGTTGAAGCGCACCAGCCGCATCGGTTGTATCAGTCCGACCACTCTCGTGCCGCACAGGAGTCTTGCATCGTGAGCAAGCAGCCACTATCCAACAGCAAAGTTCAGCCCGTCAAGAAGCCAGCCGCAAAGTCAGCACCCGCCGCTGCCGCACCGCAAGCCGTCAGCGGCTTCACCGTCGAGCGCGCGCAAAGTGGCTCGCCCGCCGATGTGCTCGCCCTACAGCGCAGCATCGGCAACCGCGCCGTGCAGCGCGTGCTCGCCAAGCACGGCATCCAAGCCTCGCTCACCGTCGGCGCTGCCGACGACTCCTACGAGCGCGAAGCCGATCGCGTCGCGCAGCAAGTGATGAGTGCGCCCGCGCAGCGACCGGCGGTGCAGCGCCACGACGACGACGAGCACGGCTTACAGCGCAAACCATTGGCGGCGAAAATCACACCGCTGGTGCAGCGCCATCACTTGCCGCCGCCGAAGCGATTGCCTAAAGAAGATGAAGAGGACGAGCAGACGGTACGGCGCAAAGCGAGCTCGGCGAGCGATAGCTTCCAAGCGAGTCAGCGCATCGAATGCAAGTTGAGCGCGCAGACGGGCAGCGGCGGCGCACTGCCGAATCATTTGCGCGCCGATATGGAGGGCCGCTTTGGCGCGGACTTCGGCGCGGTGCGCTTGCATACGGGCGGCGACGCAGTGCAGCTCAGTCGTGACCTCAGCGCGCACGCCTTCACGCATGGACGCGACATTTACTTCGGCGCGGGCAAATACAATCCTAGTTCCGGCGATGGCAAGCGGCTGCTCGCGCACGAGTTGACGCACGTCGTCCAGCAGACGCCGAGCGTGCAGCGCAAGTCGAACCGTGTGCGGGGCAAACCCATCAGCAACGTCATTGCCAAGAAAACCGACGGGACGATTCAGCGCGTGACGGCAAAGCAGGCGGGCAAGAAAACGTGGGAGTGGACGAAGCGCATCTTCTTAGGCGTGCCGGCCGGTCTGGTGTTCGCCGCTGCAGGCATGGTCGCGGGTCCGGTGATGGGCGGCATCAAAGGGTACAAGGAGAGCAAAGCCAACAATCGCGGCACGGGTAAGACGATCGGCAACGTGCTTGCAGGCATCGGCGGCGGCTTTGTCGGCGGCTTCGGCGCAGGATTGGCGGCGGGACAGTTTCTGGCGCATCACGAGAACGCGCCGGACAGCAGTGACGTGGCCAAGGGCGCGGAGCTGCCGGACCTGGGCAGCATGAACACCAATCTGTTGACCGAGCGTCTCGACAAAATCAAGACTAAGATGAGGTCCGATAAGCAACTGGCGAGCAAGGCGCGCACGATCGGCGATGTGCTCACATTGGTGGATGATGACACCGTCATGAAAGCTGCTGTCGTCACCGCTGGCAGCGACCGGAACAAAACCAGAGCCTTGACGGCGAAGGGTGTGGGGCTGCCCGACAACAAACACATCCCGATCGTGCGCGCCATCATCAAGAAGCACTACACGGCTGCCGACCCGAACGACTTGTCCAAACCGTTCAGCGATGTCACGTTCGAATGCACCACGACGAAGCCGGACGGCGCGGCGCTGAATCTGATCGGCAGAGCATTCTTCCAAGCGCAAGAAGCATATTCTGCGCAACAAGTTGGCGCGACCGTCACGCCGCAAAGCACGGGGCTGCACCTGAAGGAACAGAAATACTTTGCGCCCGCCGGGAACAAGACACCCGAGCAAGCCTTCTGGGAGGATCGCGACAAGTACGAGATGAATCAGGCGTACTTGTCGCCCGAAGACCGTGTGGCGTTTGCCGATGCATTGAAAAAGCTGCCGACCGTCAAGCTTATCTTGCATCCGACCGCGCACGGGGCGGACACCCGACACCAGACCTCGCAGTGGAAAGACGGCGGCAGGTTGGTCAACAACATCGAGGAAGTGGACGATCTGTCGAAGCCGAAAAAATTCCTATCAAAGAAGCGACTGAAGAGCCGAACCTTCCGCACCAAGATTGATCGCGTGGACAACTTCACGCGCGTCGTCGTCGGACCCGAGCTGCTCATTCAAGCGCCGCGTCCCAAGATAAAGATACATTCGACGGCGGCGCAGGATATTGACGCGCCTTGGGGTTATCGCGCCAACGCCAACGACGAAGAGGTGAACCTCGCGTACAATCAGGACGAGGGCACGATGGCGCACGAAGTGGGTCACGCCGTCGAGCGGCATTTGCCCGTGAAGCGCTGGCACGACATCCACATGCTGTTGGGCACGCGCCATCAAGCCGCAGGCGGCGGCGGCGCGAAGTCTGGCGATACGCCGATCTTCACGACGTGGACGGAAGGACGCTTCGGCGGCAAATACGTCACCGGTAAATACACGTCGCGCACCTACAAGTTTGGCAACGTCGCCGAAGTGGTCTCGATGGCGATGCAGTACTTCTCCGATCCGAGCAAGGCGCGCGAACTGATCGAAGGCGACCCGCAGCACGCGGCCATCGTGCTGCGCTCGATGCGCCCCGACGAGTACAAATCGGTACCGGAACTGATGCGCTTCAACAAGTTCATCCCGCACAAGAAAAAGCCGGCGCTGCCGCCGCGCCCGTCGCCCGAAGTGTTGGCGAAGATAAAGGCGAACGTGGCGCGCATGAAACAACTGGGCAAGCCGCTGCCGCAGCCACCGCCGAAATAACAAGCCGTGCGCCGACGACGTTGCAAAACCCGTTTTCAAATCGAAAACGGGTTTTGTGTTTCTGCACCTTTAGCCTTTGATGACCGCCAGCGGTCTCAGCCGCGCCACCTTGCGCGCGATGCCGGCTTTGTGCACGACGTTCACCACGCGATCCACGTCCTTGTACGCCAGCGGCGCTTCTTCGGCCAGACCCGCCATGCTGCCCGCGCGCACCTGGATGCCGTCGTGTTCCATCTGATCGCGCAGCTTCTGTCCCTGCACTTGCTTCTTCGCCGCCGTGCGGCTGAGCACGCGCCCCGCGCCGTGGCACGTCGAGCCGAACGATTGGTTCATCGAGCCTGCGGTGCCGAGCAGCACCCACGATGCCGTGCCCATCGAGCCGGGCACGAGCACCGGCTGGCCCACCTTGCGATAGTCGGTGGGCAGCACCGACGAGCCGGGACCAAACGCGCGTGTCGCGCCTTTGCGATGCACGCACACGCGCACGCTGCGGCCGCCATCAGGGTTGTGTTCCTCGATCTTGGCGATGTTGTGCGCGATGTCGTAAATCTGCCGCACGTCCCAGTCCTTCACTTTGCCCGCCAGCGCCTGCTCGAAACTCTGGCGAATCTCGTGCACCAGAATCTGACGATTGCACCACGCGAAGTTCGCCGCCGCGCTCATCGCCGCGAGATAGTCTTTACCTTCGGGTGAGTCGAGCGGCGCACACACCAACTCGCGGTCGGGCAGGTGGATGTCGTACTTGCGGATTGCCGTTTGGAAATCGCGCACGTAATCGGTGCAGACCTGATGCCCGAAGCCGCGCGAGCCGCAGTGAATCTGCACGACGACCAAGCCCACGCGCAAGCCGAGCGCATCCGCGCCCTCTGCGTCGAAAATCTCTTCCACTTCGTCCACTTCGATGAAGTGGTTGCCCGCGCCGAGCGTGCCCAGTTGATCGCGCCCGCGCTCCTTCGCGTGACTGCTCACCTTGTCGGCGCGCGCGCCGGGCATCGTGCCATTCTCCTCCGTCATCTCCAAGTCTTCTTCGCGCGCCATGCCGCGCCCCAGCGCCCACAGCGCACCTTTCTCTAACACCTCGTTCAACTGCGACTCATCCAAGCGCACGTGGCCCTTGCCGCCGACGCCACTCGGACAGTTTTGATATAGCGCGGTGGCTAGGTTGCTCAAATGCGGCTGCACCTCTTCGCGCTCCAGATTCGACGCGAGCAGCCGCACGCCGCAATTGATGTCATACCCGATTCCTCCGGGCGAGATGACGCCGGTGCGCGCATCGGTCGCGGCGACGCCGCCGACGGGGAAGCCGTAGCCTTGATGGATGTCGGGCATGGCGAGTGTGTAGCCGACGAGTCCGGGCAAGGTCGCCGTGTTCGCCAACTGATCAACGGACTTGTCTTTGAGCGATTCTTCGAGGATGCGCTCGTCGGCGTAGATGCGCGCGGGCACACGCATGTCGGTGCGGAACTCGCTGGGCAGTTCCCATAAGTAATCGCTCAGTTTGCGGAAATCTTTTTTGTTGACCATGTGTCCTCGCGGATGGCAGATGGCGAATCGCGGATGATGAGTCGCAAATTGCGATTCGCTGTGGGCAATCGGCTGAGTACCTAACACTCTCATACTTCAACTAATATTTAGCAACCTGAGCGGCATTGATGCGACGCCGTCGAAGGATGCGATATGAAAGGGCACGCATGGTTCGGCGGCGTTTCACGGCGTCGTATCAATGCCGTGCCGCTCACCGTGCTTTTCGCGTTTGAGAAAGCGTTATTTGCCCAGCGGCTATCGGTTAAATATCGAATACAAGTGTTGTCTCGAACATACCGCCGTGCTCGACGATGCGCAGATCGTGAAAGGTCACGGCTTTGATGTGTTTGCGAATTTCCGCGTGTGCCGTGCCGCCGCGTACCGTGCCGCGCAGGTGACCCTCGGACGTGATGCTCACGTCGAAGTCACAAAACATTTGCTCGCTCATCTCGTGCTGAAACAATAATTCATTCAACCAATTGACGAGCAATGATTCATGGTCGGGCGCATCCACTTCAATTGAGAACTCCGACTCGGTGGCGATTTGGCTGCTATCCGTCATCAGCGCGAACATGCCGCGCGCCGCATTGACGAACAGTGATTCGAGCGTGCGTCCGTGCACCCGTAGTGCCACATCCGCCGTGTGAGAGATTTCTTCGTAAGGCAGCGTGGCGAGGCTTGAGTGAGCCAGCAGTTGCTCGGCTTCGTCGTGTTTGCCTGCGCTCAACAACTTGCGGATGCGCGTGCTGCTCACAATCTCGCCGCCGACCATCACGGGCGGCACGACCTCTAGCGTGAAGCCCCATTCGTCGCCAAGCGCGCGCAAATAGTCTGCGTTGCCTTGGCGGTTGTGCCCCAACGTGAAGTCGTAGCCGATTACCAGATCGCGCATCCGAAACTTTTCGACGAGTGGGCGCACGAACTCGCGCGCGCTCAATTGCGAAACCGCGTGGCTGAAATGGATAATGTATAGGAAGTCTGCGCCGAGTTGCTCGATCAATTGCGCGCGCGCGTCAATGGTTGTGAGGTAGCGAATGTGCGCGTTGGGCGCGAGCACCTCGACGGGGTGCGGATCGAACGTGAGCACGCCGCACAGACGATGGCTGTCGCGCGCGCGGCGCACGGCTTCGCCGATCAACGCTTGATGGCCCAGATGCACGCCATCGAAGACGCCGATGGTCAGCGTCGTGTCGTGTGAGAGCGGAGTGGCGGGCAGTTCGCGGTAAATCTGCATGAGCAACTCACTCACGTTACGCAGGACAAGCAGCCATGTCGTGTGCCGCGGGCATTCGGCTGCGGCACAGGATGAAGCGGAGTTCCGCGCACTTGGCGGAACGGAGTAAAAGGATGCGTGGATGGACTAGACCGCATCCTTCGACTGCGCGGCACAGAACGCCGCTCCGCTCGGGATGCTTCAACGACGGCGTAAGGTGAGTAACTAATCAGTCGGAGCGGTCAGCGATGCGACGTATGACGCGATCTGTGGCAAGCCCAGCAAGCGCACACGGAAAAACTCGTTGATGAGCGCACTGCATTGCTGACGCAGGCGCTGCAAAACTTCGCCCCAGTCGCTCGCCATCCCGGCGCGCCCCATGACGTGATCGCGCAAGTGAATGAGCGCCATCACCAGCTCCACTTCCGCCGGACCTTCGGCGGCGACGATCACGGCGCGAATGATCTCGTCAATCTGTTGGATCACCGTCTCACGGTCAATGCGCGTAGGCTCGGTGCGCGCCACGTCCACCGCGTCGAGCAATCCGGGCACTTGATACAACTTCGCGCCGGGTTCGTCGAACAACTCGCGCACGTATGCGGCCGCTTCGAGTTGATCGGTCAATCGGAACAAGTTGTACAGCCGCTTGGCTGCCTTGCCGTAATTCGGTTCCTGATGCGTGTAGTGGAAAGCCTGCCAGCGCATCGCCGCGATGTACGTGCTCATCGCGCCGCCGTCAACATGCCGAATGATTTTGTTGAACACCGGCATCGCGTCAGGCTCCAGATAAATTTCCTGAAAGAACGGATCGAGCGAGCCGTCGAGCGGCACGATGTTTCCGTCGGGCGCTTCCCACGTCACGTCGAGCATGTTGCTGGCAAGCGCGATGCGGCCCGCGCGCCGATCGGCGACGATGTAGCCGAGATACGACCAACCGATGCCCGATTGCGCTTCGTCCCACCTAATCGTCAGCGGCACACCGTCGCTCGTCTGGACGGTGATATGTCCGTTCAGCACATCGCTCGGCATCCACGTGATCGGGTCGCCGGCCGCGCGCGGCACGCCGCGCTCGACGACCGCTTGCGCATACACGCCGAAGTTCACCTCGAGCAGCACCACATCCGGCTCGGCAAATGCACGCAGCGCCGTCTCGCGCAGCAGCACGCGTAGCGTCTCGCGCGCTTCGTGTTCGCTTGCCGCCTTGACGTTGACGCGCTCGAAGAAGTCCGTGTCGCCGGGGAACAGTTGCACTTTGCCCTGCGCCGTACTGCCCGCGATGGCGATGGCAGACTCGACGTTGGCTCGGCGCACGAGCCGCACCTTCTGCGCGAGGTGTCGCAAGTGATCCAGTTCGTGCGTATCGAAATCAAGCAGCGAGATGCGATGACCGAACACACCCGATTGCGCGTCCTGCGCGAACGCGCTCTCGCGCTCCGCTTGAGAGACGGCGACAATCCACTGCATCGCCTCATTCACCTTCACCTCGACGCCGAGCCGTTCGGCTGTCGCCACGATTTCGTTTACCTCGCGCTGCACTTCGTCCGCGCTGATGGGCTGATTGGTTGTGTTCACATGAATATCCGTGATTGTAGGGGCGCAATTCAAACGTGCCACTACGGCTGAAACACTTTCTCTGGCCGCAATACATTTTGCGCCGCATCGAATTTCAACACGGCGAAGAATTGGCCCGCGTCGTTGTACGCGCGCACCAATGTTGCGTAAGCCTGATTCGTTTCGACGCTCAATCCATTCTGGATGCGCTTCGTCTGTTCGGCGCTCAGCTGGACGGCGTCCCAATGCTGTAGCGCAAAATCCATCGGCAGCAGACGCGCGCGCCAATCGCCTGCCAACTGTTCGAGCGTGACTGCATCGGTCAGCGCGAATACGCCGCTCTGTGTGCGCACCAGTGCGGATAGGTACGCGCCGCAGCCGAGTCGCTCGCCGATGTCGCGTGCAAGTGCGCGAATGTACGTGCCCTTGCCGCACGCCACCTCGACGCGCGCACGCGGCGATTGCCAATCGAGCAATGTGAGCCGTTCGATGGTGATGCGGCGTGGCGCGGCTTCAATCGTCTCGCCACGCCGCGCCATCTTATACATCGGTTGCCCGTCAATTTTGATGGCGGCAAATTGTGGCGGCACTTGCGCCTGCTCGCCGACGAACGCGCGCAAGACACGCTCGACCTGCTCGCGCGCGAGGTTCACTGCTTGCTGCGCGATGATTTCGCCTTCGGCGTCGTCGGTGTTGGTGCGAATGCCGAAGGTGATCTCGGCTACGTAAACTTTGTGATCGCTTTGCAAGTATTCGCTGAGACGCGCTGCGCTGCCGACGCACACGGCCAACACGCCGCTCGCCAGCGGATCGAGTGTGCCCGCATGTCCAATCTTCTGCACGCCCGTGATACGCCGCAAGCGTGCGATCATGTGGAACGAGGAGGGCCCGACGGGCTTGTTGAGATTGATGATGCCGTTAGTCATGCTCAGTCGTCGTTCGCCGGTCTCCAGACGTCAGACCGATTTATCTGGCTGCTGACGACTGGAGACTGGGTTCTGTAATACCGCCCGCACTTTGGGCAGCACCATCTCGTGCGCCGTATCGAGATTCACGTTGAGCGTGCAGCCGGCCGCTTGCGGATGACCGCCGCCGCCGAGCGCGAAAGCGATGGATGAGATGTTATAGCCCGGCCGCGAACGGAAACTCACTTCGACGCGCTGTGGTTCTTTCTCGATGAAGATGATGGAGACCTTCGCCGTCTTCGCCGCGAGCAGTGCCGTGCCGCTGCCGCTGCCGCTCGATTCGTTCGCGCCCGCTTCGCGCCGCATCGCCATCGTATTGTCCGACCAAATCATGCCGTCTTCGACATGCAGGTTGGCATACATCATGCCTTGCAATTTGATGTCGCTCAGATCGCGCGTGTTGAACGTGCGCTCGATGATGAGGTTGAGCGGCGCGCCCGCGCGCATCAATTGCGCGGCAGTTTCCATCAACTCGGGTGTCGTGTTCGAGGTGCGGAAGGTGAGCGTATCGGTCGTGATGCCTGTCAGCAAACACAGCGCGACATTGTGATCGAGCGTCGCGCCGAGCGCCTGCACCAACTCGACCATGATCTCAGCCGTCGAAGCCGCGCGTGGCTCGATCCAGTTCAGCGTGCCGAACTTCACGTTGGTAACGTGATGGTCAATGTTGATGAGCGGACGATTAGCATACATCGCCTCATCGTAGAGCGAGCCGAGCCGCTGCACATCGCTCGAATCGAGGATGAGGAGCAATTCGTCGTCGCGCGGCTTTTGCGCTTTGATCAGTTCGTGGCCGGGCAGAAAGCTGAAACTTTCGGGCACCGGGTCGGCGCAGGCGACACGCAGCTGTTTGCCCAACTGCACGAGTGCCCAATACAAGCCGAGTGCAGAGCCGATGGTGTCACCGTCGGGAATGACGTGAGCGGTGATGTAAATATTGGGCGCACGCTGAATACAATCAATCACCTCGCGCGCTACGGGCGAGGTGAGGAAACGAGTAGAAGACATTGGCCCTATCTCAATTGTTGATTGGCGCGCCGACTCACGATATATGCGCGTGACCGTTTCCACCGTTGAGGTTGCAATACAACTGGTCAGGCTCGCAGCCCGCGCATTCGAGCTGCAGCGTGGAGTGCGCGATGCCATACTTATTGGCAAGCAGCTGATTGATGCTGCGTTGAATGTCTGCGCCCGCACTCAACGAAACATCTTCCGTCAAGACGTGTACCGAGAGTGCGCGCATCGCTTGCGACAGACTCCACACGTGTAGGTCGTGCAGTCCGCGCACGCCGTTGACGCGCAGCAGGTCGCGCACCATCTCGCTCATATCAATGCCGCGCGGTGTGCTCTCCAGTAGGATATCAACCGTCTCGCGCACGATGCCCCACGCGCTCCACAAAATAAATACGCCGATGAGCATGCTCGCGAGCGCGTCCAGCGCATCCAGATGCGTCAGCGCGATGGCGATGCCCGCGACCAATGCGCCGAACGTCGCCACCACATCGCCCAGCAGGTGCACGAATGCGCTGCGCACGTTCAGGTCGTGCGCGCTGCCCCGCTGCACCAATAGCGCGGTGCCCATGTTGACGAGCAGCGCCAGCGCGGCGACGACAATCAAAACGTTTTCTTCGACGTGCAGCGGCGCGAGCAGACGTTGATAAGCCTCGAAAAAAATGAACAGCGCGATCCCGACCAGCGCCATTGAGTTCGCGAGCGCGACGAGGATGCCGGCACGGTGGTAACCATATGTTTTGCCGGAATTGGCGGGACGCTCGGTCAGGCGCAGCGCGTACCAACTCAATGCGAGCGCGGCGACATCGGTGAGATTGTGTGCGGCGTCAGTAAGCAGCGCGAGGCTGTTGGCGTATAGCCCGGCAGCGGCTTCGACGAGCATGAATGCAAGCGTGATCAGCAGCGCGACGAGTATTCGCTGCGAAGTCAAGAGTGCAGAACCGTGCGAATGGGTATGCAATCTCGTCCTCGCCGTTATTCTGCTTCCTGCTCGCGCTGCGACTCGCGCAGCAGTCGCTCGATGCGGTCGCCTTGCTCAAACGAGCGGTCAAATACGAAGTCGAGATCAGGCACGAGCCTCAACTTCACGCGCCGCGCCAACTCCCGTCGGAAGAATGGCGTCGCGCTCTGCAATCCACGTCGGATTTCTTTATTGCGCTCGTCGTTGTTTGTAGCGACCACAAACACGCGCGCCATTTTCAAGTCGGGTGAAATCTCGACCCCGCTCACGGTCACGCCTGCCAGCCTCGGGTCCGACGAGTCGAATTCGATGAGACTGGAAATTTCTTTTTGGAGCTCGTGATTGACGCGCTCCTGTCTGCGCGAAGTTGCCATTAGCGTTTGCTGGTTGGGTGAGTTGTCGGTTGGTTCGTGAGTTCAATGCTGCTGCCTATCCGACAACCCACCCTTCTACTCTTCCTTCTCTTTGTGATAGAACTCAATCACATCGCCCACCTGCACCGCTTCAAATCCTTCGAGCATGACGCCGCACTCGAACCCGGTGGCGACTTCGCGCACGTCTTCGTGGAATCGCTTGAGCGATGCGATGCGTCCGTCGAAGATTGGCTTGCCGCCGCGCAACAGGCGCGCCATGCCCGCGCGCAAAGCTTTGCCTTCGGTCACGTAGCAGCCCGCGACGGCGCGCTTGTTGACCTTGAACACTTGGCGCACGTCAGCCTTGCCCGATACGACATCTTTGAACGTCGGCTCGAGCAGACCCTTGAGCGCCTTGTCAACGTCTTCGATCAATTCGTAGATAATGTCGTACAAGCGAATGTCCACGCCTTCGCTGTTAGCCAATTTGCGCGCGGCCGGGTCGGCGTCCACGTGGAAGCCAATCACAATCGCCTGCGACGCGAGCGCGAGGCTTACGTCAGACTCACTGAGGTTGCCGAGTCCTTCGTGCAGCAGTCGCACTTTCAAATTGTCGGTGCTCAATTTGGCGATGGAATTGCGAATCGGTTCGAGCGAACCTTGCACGTCTGCCTTGAGCACGATGTTGAGGTCGTGTATCTTGCCCGCTTCCATCTGCGTGTACAACTCGTCGAGACTGAGCGTCTTGCTCGTGCGCGTAGTCTGCGCTTGCGCACTCACCACATCATCGGCCCATTGGCGCGCGTTGCGCTCGTTCGGCGCAACTTTGAAGGTGTTGCCGGCCGGCGGCGCGCTCGGCAAGCCGAGTACGAGCACGGGTGTCGAGGGACCCGCTTCAGTCAAGCGATTGCCCTTGTCGTCGAACATTGCGCGCACGCGACCTGCCACGCCTTCAACCACAATGTAGTCGTTCTGGCGTAGTGTGCCGTTCTGCACGAGCAGCGTGGCGACCGGTCCGCGACTGCGATCAACTTGCGATTCAATCACCGAGCCGACGGCGGGCATGTCCGGATTGGCTTTGAGTTCAGCCAAGTCCGTGACGAGCAGGATCATTTCGAGCAAGTCTTCGATACCTTGCAGTGTCTTGGCTGAGACGTGCACCATCGGCACATCGCCGCCCCACTGCTCGACGAACACGTTGGCGTCCGATAATTGACGCATCACGCGGTTCGGGTCTGCCGTCTCGCGGTCAATTTTGTTCAGTGCGACGACCATCGGCACATTCGCCGCGTGGACGTGATTGATGGCTTCTTTGGTTTGTGGCATCACACCATCATCCGCCGCAACGACTAGAATCGCCACGTCCGTGACCTGCGCGCCGCGCGCGCGCATCGCGGTGAACGCTTCGTGGCCGGGCGTGTCGAGAAACGTGAGCTTGCGCTCGCCGCGCTCAATTTGATATGCGCCGATGTGCTGCGTGATTCCGCCCGCCTCGCCCGCAGCGACCTTTGCGTGGCGAATGGCGTCGAGCAATGAAGTCTTACCGTGATCAACGTGTCCCAATACCGTGACGACCGGCGGACGCACTTGCGCTGTAGTTTGATCGCCGTTGGATGTCATCGCGCGCAGCGATGATGAGTTTACTTCGGCTATCAGTGTGGGCACGTCTTGGGACTTTACCTTGAGATCGAACTCTTCGGCAATAAGCGTGGCCGTATCGAAGTCAACCGCCTGATTGACTGTAGCGAAAATTTTCATCGTCATCAGACGTTTGATCAAATCACCCAATGGCACATGCAGGAGCGTCGCCAACTCACGCACGGAAAGTATGTTGGGGATAGCGATGGGACCCGCAGGTGTCGGCGGCGCGAGGGGCACGACGGGTTTCGGTACGACCGTTTCGGCCGGCTTGGCTGCGGGCCTCTGAGCGGGACGCGCGGGCGCTTGGGTCGGTCGCGCAGTCGGACGCGTGTCGGTCTGCGCGGGGCGAGGTGATGCCGGTCGCGTGGTGCTCGGCGTATTGCGCGATGGTGTTGAAGGCCTCGGGGGGCGAGCTGGCGCAGGTGCCTGTGATCTTGTCGGTGCGCCTGCGCGTGCGGTTGAATGTGCACTGCCGGGCCTCGATGGCATCGTCGTTGCGGGTCCCGCTTTCGTAGCAACATTCGATTGCGCCGTCGGCTTTACGGTCGTCGTGGCGCGGCTGACTCTTGGCGACAGGTCCTCTTGCTTGATGTCCGCAATCGGTTCAGTGGTCGGCGCAGCCGCTGTGCTCACGGCTGAAGCGGGTGTCGTGGTTGGCGTGGTCGGCATGGCTGCGGTCGTATCGGTTGGACCTACGGCGGTCGGTGCCACTGTCGTTGCTTGGGCTGTGGGGGCTGCATCGAGTGACGTGCTTATCGGCGTGGCAGTCGCAGCATCCATCGCAGGACTGGAGGATTCGGCGCTCGGCATCGTGCTTGGCGGCGTCGCTGCGTGCCGGATGGTCGTGTTCAGAAATGGGCTACTAGGCCGCTTGGTCTGTGCTGCTGAGGGTGCGCCCGGCTTTGTCTGGCTTGCCTGTGTCGCTTGCGCCGCTTTACGGGCGGCGGCTTTCGCGGCTCGCTCCGCTTCAGCTTTGCTGGCCGTCTGTGTGATGGCATCAAACAGTGAGGGACGCGCAGCAGGCGCGGCGGGCGCGGCGCGGCGGCGCGGTGCAGCCTCAGCGTCGTCGGCTTTGCTCTTCGCAGCGGACGCAGATTTCCTGCGGGTTGCTTCGCCGCTGCTAGCGTCTTTCGTTTTTGTCTTGCTCTCGGCGGCAGACTCGGACTGTCTGGTGGTCTTTTCTACTTCGCTCTTGGCTCGTGGCATCCCATACCTTCTTCCCCGATGTGTTCAACACATCAAAAAACATTCTAACACGCTACGCAGATACAATCACATGCCGTATGCTGCGCGTGCAGACGCGCGGCGCGGAATCGGCAGTCCGATGCATGAAGCCAAGCAGGCACGCGCAACGGCATCATGCGTGATAACCATTCAATTGTATTTAGGAGACCGAGCCAGAGGGGGAGAGAAGGTGGGCAATATGGTGTAATAGATGCCTATCTCATACAGCCCCCTGGGAGCAGATGTTGACTGCTCATGGCTCGGCGCAGCCGTGAAGCGTGTTCACTGGCTCGTCTCCCGTTGCGTGCTCAACGCTGTCATATGCTTCGTCGCGTACTCACTCAAACGGTGCTGCTCGTCGTCGCTCAACGTCGTATTGAGCGCGCGACTAAGGGCCGTTCCGCTCAGCGCCATTTGCCAACACGATCCTTGCTGACACAGATATGCGCCGCGCCCCGGCACTTTGCCGCGCTCGTCAATCTGCACACCGCTGCCGTCCGCCGCACGCACGATGCGCACCAGACTGCGCTTGTCCGACGTGCTGCGGCAGATAATGCAAGTGCGCTGCGGCTGACGGCGAACGGGCTTGAGCTTACTCTTCACCTTCAATTGCCTCTGCTACGACTTCCGGCACATCCTCATCCGTCACGTCAACATCCGTTAAATCCACTATATCGACCGGCACTTCTTCTTCTGCGAGAATCTCTTCGGCGTCCACGTTGCGTAGATGCTGCCAATCCAAATCTTCCTCAACTGACCCATCGGCGCGGCGCGCGACCGGTTGCTTGCGCTTCTTCGCTGCCGCCTGTCGCTGCTCCAGCACAATCTCGCGCTTGCCTTTCTTGACCTTCTTCTTGCCCTTGGTGTTGGCGGGCGTCTCTTCTTCTTCAGCGGCAGCGGTAGGCACGACGCTCAGATCAATCTCGTCGAAGCTGATATCGGCGACTTGTGACAGCGGCGGCTCCTCGATGGTCATGGGTGCGACGCTGTCCAAATCGAAGATCGCGCGCTCTCCTTCGAGCGTGGTCGCTTCCGTGCCAACGGCGTGCACTAGATCCTCATCGCCTACTAACGTGGCTTCCGCTTCGGCGAGCAATGCTGCGGCGGCTTGGCGCTGCTCCTCTTCGACCGTGCTGCGCTCGCGCTCTTGCGCCGCTCGCGTGGCTTGGTCTTCCATCATCCGCAGTGTGCGCTCGGCGGCGTCGGTCTGGTTCACGATGTCAATGCGCCAGCCTGTCAACTTGGCTGCCAGCCGCGCATTCTGTCCTTCCTTGCCGATGGCGAGTGACAATTGCTTATCGGGCACGATGACCGTCGCTGTCTTGCCTTCGCCCAGCGTGACCGACACGACCTTGGCGGGGCTAAGGGCGTTGGCAATAAACTGCGCGACCTCCGGACTCCACGGCACGATGTCAATCTTCTCACCGTTCAATTCGTCAACGATGTGCTGAATGCGGCCGCCTCTCATGCCGACGCACGACCCCACGGGGTCAATGCCGGGTTGTCGCGCACTCACCGCGACCTTCGAGCGCTGACCCGGTTCGCGCGCGATGGCACGCACTTCGACCACACCGTTGGCGATCTCAGGCACTTCGAGTTCGAGCAATCGGAGCAGCATTTTCTTGTGGCGGCGGCTCACAAAAATTTGCGGTCCTTTCGTGCTGCGCTCGACCTTATAAATGTACACGCGCACGCGCTGCTCGCGCCGATAGAACTCGCCTTTGATTTGCTCGTCGTCGGGCAGCACGGCTTCGGCTTCATCGCCCAGCGCCAGCGTCACGCCTTTCGGACTCATGCCTTGTATGATGCCGATGATCAATTCGCCTTCGCGCTCGGCGTAGTTGGTGTACAGATGGTCGCGCTTCGCCTCGCGGATGCGCTGCAAGATGACTTGCTTCGCGGTCTGCGCGGCGATGCGTCCGAAATTTTTGGGCGTGATGTCCATGCGCACGATGCTGCCGACGACGGCTTCGGGATCAATTTGTCGCGCTTCCTCCAGCGGCATTTGCAAGGTGTCATCTTCGACCAGTTCGACCGCTTGCTTCTCTGCGAAGATGCGCGCGTTGCCCGTGTTCGGATCGAGCGTGGCGACGAGATTCGGCGAGCCGCCGAAGTCGCGCTTGTACGCCGAAACCAGCGCCGAGCGAATCGCGTCAACAATCACTTCGCGCGGCAAGTTGCGGTCGCTGGCGAGCTGATTGATTGCGGCTTGAAATTCACTCTTCATAACATCCAACGTCCTCCCGCCGTACAAAAACAAAAGTGGGTCAACCTACACCCACTTTCGCCAGAACTGCTTCTGCTACTGCTGCTAGTATAGTTCAGCGCGCGATGTGTGTCAAAGTTCATTGAATACTGGTGGGAGGTGTTGACGTATGGCAATCTGAGTATTGCGATTATAATATCAGCAAATAATAGATGGAGCGTTATGTTGGTGACTACATACTTTCGCACGTTTGGCTGTACATCACGCATGGTTGTATTGATGATCGCGCTGACTGTTCTCACGACCGGTACTCATTCATCGGCCCGCGCTGCGGAGAACACTATTTGTACGGCGCGATATCCTGGTTTTCTCGATCATCTCACGCGTGGTCCTGACGGCAACATTTGGTCTCCGGGCAGAGGTGGCAACATTCTCTACCAACTGAAGTCGAACGGAACGATTACTACGTTTCCCGTGACTGGAACGACAGTGCTCATGGGTTCAGGTCCCGATGGCAACATCTGGTTCACTGGCTATGATACCGCTGTCGTAGGTAGAATGACGCTCTCCGGTACGGTCACTATATTTCCTCTGCCAATGGGCAGTAGCACGCCTTACCAACTCGCGGCCGGACCCGACGGAAACATTTGGGTCACCGAACCTGTAGGTGATCACATTGACAAGATCAGCACGGAGGGTGTAGTGCTCGCGCAGTTTACGGTCTTGACTACTAATAGCCAACCCGGCGATATTGTCTCGGCTTCCGATGGCAACCTCTGGTTTGTCGAACATAACGCCAGCCAGATCGGCCGCATCACTCCCGATGGGGCTATCACCGAATTTCCCGTCCCGAGCCCGCTGTTAGGCAATCTCATTAACGGCCCTGATGGCAACCTGTGGTTTCTTGAAAGCACCAGCACGAGCAACTTCCGTCCGCCCGATAAGCTTGGGCGCATGATGCTTGACGGAACGGTGACAGAATTTCTGACGGGCGCGCTCGTGTCGGGCATTACGGCTGGCGCGGATGGGAATATCTGGTACATTACCTACAACCGCTACTGTTTCAATTTTGGGCGTATGACGACGAGTGGGGTCGTGACGAATTTCCTTTCAGGTACTTGCGACGGACTAACTTTTTCGATTGCTGATTTTCCGACATCAGGCGGCGATGGGCGAATTTGGTTTGATGCAACCATCAACGGCGCTTCTCGCATTGGTGCCTTTGACCCGCAAACGGGCTACTGTCACTACTTCCTTCCACTCGTCTTAAGATGACAGTCAGCCAGATACGTACGTCACCTACTAACTACCAGAGTCCTCGGTAACTGTGTCCGTAGTCGGTTAGCTCGCTCGGATCCGGAGCAGTAACTTCCCGATAAGCATTGACACCCGCGTCGAAGTATAGGTCGGTACCATGTAACATTTCGATGTTGTGGAAAACGTCAAAGCTATAGGGACTACATGCTTCGATGAGGTCTACATACTGCGCGAAGCGCGCCACTCTCAGCTGATTCTGCATCCAATCGCGGACCTTCCAAAGTTCTGGGAGGTAGAACTGGCGATCACTCGGCGATTGTATGAGCACTTGCTTGCGGTCGTTACTATAGCCCTGTCCTGGGCAGTACAACGTCACGTAGCCCGATGACGCATAGGGCGTGCCGAACTCCGTCACCCAAATGGGCTTGCCGCTGTATCCATGCGTGTCAGCCCAAGTAATCGCCGCATTGACCTTGGACTGTCCATCCGCGAAGTCGCCAAAATAGTCGTGCACCGCAAGCGCGTCGAAGCGCGGTGTCCCCCAGCCTTTTGACTGATAGTAATTAAGCATCAATTGCAAGGGATTGGTATCTAGACCATACGAGCCATTCACTGGGGCTGGGGAAACCAATAATTTGCCGCTCCACGATCCTGAGGTAATCTTAGCCTCGAACTGGTGCCACAAATCGGCCATTCTGCCATAGTTGAGATTTCCTTGTGCGTCGAATTTCACACGCTCATCGCAGGGTGTGGATGGATCATCTACAATGATATTCTCCGGTTCGTTAAAACCGAGAATCCACTGCGAGTTTCCTCCAAGTTGCCGCGTGCCGCTAATGAGTTCCTCCGCCGTGCACCCAGTTCCAACCATAGGCACACTATCAACGCCAGGAATTACGGATGATGGGGGGAGATAAACATAGCCCCACTCGGCCATGAATCTACGGTTGTTATTACTTAGACGCGGCAAGCCTTGCTTGGGCTGCCGCCCAGCGAACAACAGCGGCAGATGCACGTTCGTCCCGAGGTCTTGGCTGGTGAACGCGTTGTACAGATAGGTTTGATCCATGTTCGTCGTCGAAAAGTATGGTGATTTGTTTTGGTCCATCGCCACTACACATGCAATCGGTTGGCTCGTGGACGTGACTTTTGCCGCGCCCGACCAGCCATTCGGAAATTGCAGGTTGTCCCAAAAGGTCTTTGACTCACGCGGCTGTACGTTCGTGAACGTGCTCGAAACGGACGTGCCAATATAGTTGATGGTCAGATTGGTTGCCGACGAGCCAACATTCTGACAGGTGATCGAACTGTCGTAGCCCACAAAGTTGTACGCCATGTGCGGCGCGTAGGCTGTTAGTGAGCCAGCTGAAAACCCGGTGAAACTGCCCGCGCGATTGTTCGGGCCTCCCTCGTTCTCTATCGCTGCGAGCGGCTGGCTATTGCTGTTGGTCACCCACGCTGACGTTGAGCTATTCGCTGGTACGAAACCACTCGGGAAGAAGAGCGCCGCCGCATTGGGCGCAATCCCAGACTTCGTTTCCGATGTACCATTGTAATACCAGACCGTGATATTAGTCGTGGTGGATCCCAGATTCTGCACGATGAGCGCCGTATTGAATCCATAGAAGTTGTTAAACACGTACGGAATGTACAGCGTTGATGCGCCAGCCGAGACGGGTGTGTAGCTACCCAACTGCGGATTGTTCAGCGCATACCAGTTCACCACAGGTACGAGTCCAGAGCTACTGTAAATCACGGCTGAATAGCTCACGTTGTTGGCGACGCTGCCGCAGCCGCGCGGCTCGATCATCACGGCAGCGTGCGCAGGCACGCCTAAGCCGCAATCACCGACTACGTTCCCGCTCGGATCATAAAATCTGGCGGATGCGGTCGCGTTAGAGCTGGATGTGTTATAGACGATGATATGGCTGGAGTAGCCATAGTAATCATTGTAGTTTTCGGGCGCGTACCACGTGCCGCTCGTGTTCGCTCTGCCCTCAAACGCTGCGCCTGAGCTGTTTGTGCCCCCCGTGGGCGGATTACTGTAGAGCGACACGACCACCACTGGTTGGTTGCAATTCACCTCAGCCGTGCCCGACGTGTTCAGGCTGATGCCAGTAATATCAGCAATCGAGATGGCCCTACGATCATTGGCAGGCACGGTGAAGGTTTGCGGAACACCTCCAGTCCCGAAGGCATCGTATAGCGTATAGGTGCAAGTGGCGAGTGCAGTGCTACCATTCTGCACAAAGAAAACACTGTTGGCTGGACCATACAACGGCGAGCCGGCCATTGCCGACAAGGGATCCGTCGTGGCGCGCGGCGTTGGACGCGCAAGCGGTGTGCCGAGCAAAGGCGGCAGCGGATAGGCCGCATGGGTCGGTTATGGGAAGGGTGTGCTGGGCAGAGGATAGGCAGGTGGCTTGGCGGGCTGAGTCGGCGTCACAGTCGCAAGCGATAATGGCGCGAGTGCCTGACGGATACCATCGCTGTGATCGTTGGCTAACCAGCCGAGCAAGACAATCACCAAGAGCGGCACGAGCATGACACTCGTGATGACGCGAAGTGCAGACCACCATGTCTTCATGTCGGCCTCCGTCGGATGTGCGACTCGCTGAATTGGATCACTGAAAAAGTGGCGCGATTCTACACGGTGAGCTTGTGCTTGTCAAGCAGAAACTCAAACTTGGGTGTATAAGCGAACAGTGAATTGTCCACAGCCAGCAGCGAACGGTGAACAGTCAACAAACAGTAGTCAACCTAGTGAATGCATTACAGTTCACCGTTCACTGTTCACCGAGATAAGCGCGCAACTCGGCTTGCAGCGCGTCGAGTGCGACGACGCGCGTCTCGCTCTGCTGGCGTCGCTTGATTTCGACGCCGCCGGCTTTGAGCGAGCGCGGACTGATGGTGACGCGAATCGGGATGCCGATCAGGTCGGCGTCATTGAACTTCACACCGGCTTGCGCGTCCTCGCGGTCATCGTACAGCACCTCAAACTTCGCGGCGAGCAATTGCTGATACAACTGCTCGGCGTTCTGCTTGACGTTTGCGTCGTTCAGTCCGAGCGCGACGAGGTGAATGTGATAGGGCGCGATGGGCAGGGGCCACGTGATGCCCTTATCGTCGTGGTGCTGCTCGATGGCAGCCGCCGCGAGACGCCCAGAGCCGATGCCGTAGCAGCCCATGACGATCGGCTTTTCTTTGCCGTCGGCGTCCAGGAAGTATGCGTGCAAGCCCTCGCTGTACTTTGTGCCCAGTTTGAAAATGTGGCCCACTTCGATCCCGCGCGTGAACGTCAGCCGTCCGCCACAGGTCGGGCAGCGGTCGCCCTCCTGCACATTGCTGAGGTCGTAAAACTTTTCGATGGGGAAGTCGCGCCCGATGTTGGCGTTGCGTGTGTGATAGCCGGCCTTGTTCGCGCCGACGACGAAGTTGCTGCCCCACTGCGCCGATTCGTCGGCATACACTTTAATGTTCGTCAATCCGAGCGGTGAGGCGTAACCGGCGACGCCTCCGAACGCGCGAATCTCGCCGTCGGTCGCGGGCCGATACTTGTCGGTGCCGAGTACCTTCGGCAATTTGAAGTCGTTGACCGTGCGGTCGCCGCGCAGCACGACCATCACCACCTCGTCGCCGACGCGATACATCATCGTCTTCAGCGTTTGTGTCGTCGGCACATCTAATTGTCGCGCAACCTCCTCAATCGTCTCGGCGTTCGGCGTCGCCACCGCTTCGAGCGTGCCGATCGCTTGCCCTTCGCTTTGCTGCGGTGCGCAGCGCGCGTTCTCCAAGTTGGCTGCGTAGTCGTTGTTCTCGCAGCGCACGATGGTATTCTCGCCACTGTCCGCGATCAGCACGAACTCGTGTGAGTCCGTGCCGCCCATCATGCCGGGGTCGGCTTCGATGCGCACCGCGTCCAAGCCGGCGCGCTCGAAGATGTGTTCGTATGCCTGCGAGATCGTCGGATAAAACTCGTCGAGGCTCTCCCAACTTGCGTGCAGCGAGTACGCATCCTTCATGTTGAACTCGCGTACGCGAATCAGTCCGCCGCGCGGACGCGGCTCGTCGCGGAACTTGGTCTGAATCTGGTAGACCATTTGCGGCAGTTGCCTGTACGATACAATCTCTTTGCGCGCGATGTCCGCGATGACCTCCTCGTGCGTCATCGCCAGCACCATGTCGCGTTCGGCGCGGTCGAGGAAGCGCACCAGTTCGGGCCCGATCGTCTGCCAGCGACCGGTCTCCTGCCACACTTCGGCTGGATGCACGACCGGCATCAAAATCTCCTGGCCACCAATCGCGTCCATCTCCTCGCGCATGATGTTCTCAAGTTTCTTGATCACGCGCCAGCCGAGCGGCAGATATGAGAAGATACCCGACGCGAGTTGGCGTATATAACCGCCGCGCAGCATCAGCTGATGCGAGATCAACTCCGCATCGGCAGGCGCTTCACGTTGCGTGCGCGCGAACATGTGAGAGAGTCGCATGTGGTCACCTCGAATGTGACGACAGTAGTCGGTGGACGGCAAACCGCTAATTTATTCCTGCCGCCGTCCATCATCTGCCGTACAAAATAAAAAATGCCAGCCTCTCACGGTCTGGAGAGCGCTGGCTGTTATGAACAAGCCGAATGCAACCGCAAAGCCGCTATCCAGACATCGTGACTGGCGTCGGAGGGAACGGGCTAGGGACTGCGAACAACGTCTTCATCTTGCGCGAGAGTATAACATAGCGAGCACTGCACGTCAATCATTTTTCACGCCCGCGACAAATGTTTGCACGTCGGTCGAGTGCCGGCAATGCACGACCTTGTCGCCGTAGCGTTGCAGCCACACGACGGTGTTGCTGCGCGTGTTGGCGCCGTCGCCTTCAGGAGTGGTTGGCTGCGGCAGGTCGGTACGCATGTGGTAGGCGCGCGTCCATACGACGAAGCGCGCCAGCTTCAACCAGCCGCGATGCTTGTTGGTGCGCGCTAACTCCGCGCGCGCGTGGCGGGCGATGATGCGCCACGCCGCCACGCGCCACGGCACGTCGAGCCAGACGATGATATCTGCCGCGCGCATCAACTCAATTGTCCACCACAGATAGATACCTTCCGCGATCCACGCTGGTCGTTCGAGAATGGTTTGCACATCGCGCAAGCGCAATGCGAGTTCGCGCTTCGCGCCCGCGCCGTTCTCGAATGCGATCACATCCAGATCGTACGCAGGCGCATGAAGTTTTTGCGCGACTTGTGTCGCCAGCGTTGTCTTGCCGCTGCCGGGCCCGCCGACGATGTGGATGCGTTGCATCAGCCAAAAGACCCGCGAGGTCTTCAAGACCTCGCGGGTCTCCTCGTGTTATCCTCGCAGCAACAACACCGCGATGAACACGATGCCCGCCAGCACGCGATACCAGCCGAACACGTTCAGTGGATGGCGTGATAAATATCTGAGCAGCCAATGGATGCTGATGAAGCCGACGATGCCCGCGACGACGAAGCCGACCGCGAGCGGCGGTAGGATCGCGCTGAGGTTCGGCGTCTTGGACAGATCGCGCGCAGCCAGCACGCTCGCGCCGATCAGCGCGGGCACCGACATCAGAAAACTGAAGCGCGCCGCCGCCGACCGCTCGAAGTCGCGCGCGAGCGCGCCAGAGATCGTCGCGCCCGAACGCGATACACCCGGCACGAGCGCGAGCGCCTGAGCGAATCCAACCACAATGGCGTCGAGCCACGTCGCCGTGCCGAGCGCGCGCACGTGCTTGCCGATGCGCTCGCTGAAGAACAGCAGCGACGACGCGACGATCAATACGCTGGCGACGACGAACGGCTGCTCGTGCAATGCCTCTACGAAAGTCTTGAACAGCAGTCCGATGACGACGGCGGGAATGGTCGCTACGACGATGAGCCAGCCGAGCCGCGCCTCTTCCGTTTCGAGTGGCGCGCGATGCAGCAGCGCAATGAAGACCGCGCGCACGATCTGCCACAAGTCGCGCCAGAAGTAAATGATAAGCGCGGCCGTCGTGCCGACTTGGATGAGAATATTGAAAGCAAAATCAAAATCTTTGCCAAAGTTCCAGCCGAGCGCCTTCTCGACCAGAATCAGATGCGCGGTGGACGACACCGGTATAAATTCGGTCAGCCCTTGTACGATGCCGAGCACGATGGCTTGAATGATCGTCATGTGTCCTCGTCATGAAATCGTAAGGGCGCACGGCTGTGCGTCCCTATATCGGATGGTTGTCGAGCGCTGCTGTTAATTGTGATTGTGTCCGCACGCGCACGCACCGCCGCACGCACATCCGCCGCCGAACGATTGCGCCTCGCCATGTGCGCTAGTCGTCTGCGCCGCGAACAGCGACAGCGCGCGTCGCGTGCGCGTGCTCTCACACGCGCCGCAGCGGATGAGATCGTCGGCTTGGCGCATCGGGCGCAGCACGTCGAACACTTGGTGACAATCGAGACAGACGTATTCGTACATCGCCATGATCGTAATCTCCTGTTCAGGTTGCCAATATTCTAATGATGCAGACGAAAGTGGTCAAGCATTGATTGGGCTTGCAGCAATTCTCAATTTGGCGCAACGCCCGCCGCTCAAGCGGCGGGCTACAAGCCGACGCCCGTTGAAACGGGCTGAATGCAAGCCCCGTTCTCGGGGCGTCGTACCGTAGCGCGGCGACTTCATCGCCGCGCGGTCAGCCGAGTGCAAACCGTCCGTCAAAATGAGAATTGCTGTGGGCTTGTTGATGCGACGGCACTCACGGCTCAAACTTTGTACGTCGGTGCGAAGACGTATGTCATCCAACGTTTCTCCAGCGCGAGGTTCGCCGCCGGTGCGTGATCGCGCGGATAGGCCACAATCGTGCCGCGTGCAATGCTCGGGCGGCCCGCGCTCACGAACTCGACCATGCGCTGCTGCAATGCGTCCCACGCGCTGTCTGATCCATAGACCATCACCGTCGTCGTTGGCTCGCACGTGCTCATGTCCTTGGCGACGAGCAGCGCGAGGCTATCGCTCGCCGCGGCAATTCCGTAGGCGAGCGCAACGGGTTTGTCGTGTTGCCTACTCATCAGCGAGATCACAGGCTCATCGTGAGCCGCTGCTGCATCGAGTAGGTCGCTCAGGTTGATGTCGCTCGTCGGAAGCAGCCGCGAGCGCGGCGGCTGTGCAAGCAGTCCGCGCAGTGCATTTATATCGAGCCGCTCGACACATTCACCGCCGACGATATAGCCAGCCGTCACCTGCCACACGCGCGGACCCGCGAAGTTGCCGCGCAGCGCCATGAAGCCGCACGGCTGGATGCTGCGCGAGCGCAAATGCGCGTTCACCTTCTCGAACGCAATCGCGTACTGGCGCGCGCCGAACCACAATGGCAGCACGAGCACGCCGCCAAGCCGCAACTGCATGAGCCACGCCGGGCTGATGTCCCACGCGCCGACCGAGAGGATGATGCGATCATACGGTGCGTGCGGCGCGTAGCCGTCGCCGCCGTCGGCGCAGATCACGTCCACATTGCTCACACCTGCCGATTGCAAATGTGCGCGTGCCGCTCGCACAATGTCCTCGTCTATGTCAAGCGTGGTGACGTGCCCGCGGGTGCCGACGATGCGGCTTAGCAACGCGGCATTGTAGCCGGTGCCCGCGCCGATTTCTAACACATTCATATCCTCGCGCACATCCAACTGCTCCAGCATAATCGCGATGATGGCCGGCTGCGAGCACGAACTGATCGCCATCTCGCCCTCGAACTTCGTCGCAATCGCGCGATCCTTGTACGCGTCTTGCACGTCCACATTCGGCAAGAATACGTGGCGCGGCGTCGCGTGGAACGCGCGCTCGATCTCAGCGCGCGTGATGAGGTTTTGCTGCTTGAGATACGCGATCAGTTCGGCGTTGAGCGATTCGGGGGACATGGCAAGAAAAGTTGGTTCGTTGGCTGAAGGTTGATGGTTTGATGCAGATTATAATGGATTGGCTTGTTGGACGGAAGATACCGAATCAGATTCGACCGTGCAATGCTTGTCCCCGATGATCTGAGTACGGCTGCGATTCAATTTAACCATCAACCAACGAACCATTAACCAACCTTCATGGAGAACCGATGACTCAAGCGGCGACGTTTTCATTCACCCAGCGCGTGCGCTACGCCGAGACCGATGCGATGGGCATCGTCTGGCACGGCAACTATTTGTTGTGGTTCGAGGTCGGGCGCGTCGAGGTGCTGCGCACGATTGGCTATCCGTACGCGCGCTTGGAGCGTGAGGGTTTCGGCTTGCCCGTCACCGAAGCGGGCATGCGCTATGCGCGCGCAGCGAAGTTCGACGATGTGCTGACGATTGAGGTGTGGCTGGAAGAATTGAAGTCGCGCAAGTTCCGCATTGGCTATCGCGTCTCGAACATGGACACAGGCGAGGAGTGTGTGCGTGGTTTCACCGAACATCTCTGCTGGCGCAACGGCGTCGTCACGACGATGCCGAGCGAGTTGCGCGAGAAGTTGGCACCGTTTGTGAAGTCGTGAGTGCTGAGTCCTGAGAGAATGAAACTCGGCACTCACGACTCAGCACTCGTGGCTACCTAGAACACGATCACGTTCCGAATCGCGTTCCCCATGTGCGTGTGCTGAATCGCCTCGTTGATCTGCTCCAGTGGCAATCGCTGCGTGATCAGTTCGTCGAGCAGCAGTTGCTTGTTGCGATAGAGGGCGATGAGGCGCGGCACGTCAATGCTCAGGCGCGTGCTGCCCATCGTACTGCCGGTGACCATGCGCTCTTGTACCAATTGGCTGACGGGGAACGATGCCGTCGCGCCCGTTTCGGGAATGCCGACGATGACTTGCAGTCCGCGCGGGCGCAGCATCGCGAACGCTTGCTCGGATGCTTTCGCGTTGCCGACTGTGACGAACACGTAGTCCGCGCCGCGTCCCGCCGTCAACTCTTTGACGAACGCAATCGCGTCGTGCGTGCGCGGGTTGACCGAGTGCGTCGCGCCGAACTGGTGCGCGATCTCCAACTTGTTGTCGAGCACGTCCACCGCGATGATCGGATATGCGCCCGCGATGCGCGCCGCCTGCACCGAGTTCAAGCCGACGCCGCCCGTGCCGATCACGACCACGCTGCTGCCCGCTTTGAGTTGCGCCGTGTTGAGCACCGCACCCGCACCGGTGATGACGCCGCACGCGAGCAACGCCGCCACATCCATCGCAAGGTCATCGGGAATCTTGACCAGTTGCGATTCGTGCACGACGACTTCTTCGGCGAACGATGCGGTGCGCAAGCCGTGACGGATGCGCTCGCCTTTTGTGTTGCGCAGGCGCGGCTCGCGGTCGAGCGGGAAGATTGTCTCGCAGCGATGCGGCAAGCCCTGCGTGCAGTAGAAGCAGCGCCCGCACGAGCGGACCAGTGTGACCAGCACGCGCTCGCCCGCGCGGTACGCCGTCACGCCCTCGCCGACCTCAAGCACCGTGCCCGACGATTCGTGCCCCGCGATGACGGGCGTCGTGCCGCCCCACTCGCCCGCGACCAGATGCAGATCGCTGTGGCAGATTCCCGTCGCCGCGATGCGCACGCGCACCTCGCCCGCCTGCGGCGCGTCGAGCGTTACATCCTCAATCAGCAGCGGCTTGCCGAACACATAGCACACGGCGGCTTTCATGAATCCTCCGAGATAGACTTGAATTGTTCTGAAAATGGCGACAACGGATCATTACGTAGGGGCGGGGTTTCCCCGTCCGTTGTCGCCGTCTTGGGCGCGGCGACCACTTGGGCGGGGCGACCCCGCCCCTACGCGCCCTTCCAAAACTCCCACCACCGTTTGCGTTTGCTCAGCACTCCCGATTTTGTCGCCCTAGCGAAGCGTGTGGGTTGCAGGCGCGAACTCCCCTCTCCATGCTGACGCTAACTCCCCTCTCCCTGTGGGAGAGGGGACGGGGGTGAGGTAGAATGCCACGCCGCCAACTGCTCGCGCACCTTCTCTGCCCATGGGTCTTCAATCGCCTCGAAAATCTGGAGCGCGGCTGCGGCGTGCGCGATGGCTTGCGCTCGCTCGCCAAGTGTGTCCAGCACGAGCGCTTTGTTCCACAAGTCGGTACCTTCACCGCTGCGGTCGCCAATCTCACGGTCAATGACCAACGCCTGCTCGTAAAACGCGATGGCACGGCGCGCGTCGCCGAGTTGGTGGTAGGCGTTGCCGAGATTGCCGAGCACCTTGCCTTCACCTCTGCGGTCGCCAATCTCACGGTCAATGAACAGCGTATGCACGTAAAACGCGATGGCGCGGCCCACGTTGCCGAGTCGGCAGTAGGCGTTGCCGAGATTGCCACGCGCGTCTCCCTCGCCACGACGGTTACCAATCTCGCGCGCGATGGTCAACTGCTGCTCGTAATACGTGATGGCTTGGCGTGCGTCGCCAAGGTCGGCGTAGGCGTTGCCGAGATTGCCGAGGTCAGCACCCTCGCCGTGGCGGTCGCCAATCTCACGCACGATGGTCAACTGCTTCCCGTAATACGTGATGGCTTGGCGCGCGTCGCCGAGTTTGTGGTAGGCGCCTCCGAGATTGCTAAGGTGTGCGCCTTCCGCTTCGCGGTCCTTCACACGACGTGCGGCGGAGAGCGCGGCATTCAGCCAGCCGATGTAGTCGCGCGGGCGCAGCCGCAGACCGAGCAACGAGCCTTGCCTGCCATACCAACTGCACAGCCGCGCCGCATCGTCGTCCGCATCGGCATGCATCGCCGCCCACGTCTGCCCCGCGTGGATGTGCGTCGCCTCCAAATCATACAACGCTAGTCCCGCGCGCAGCGCATCGCCGCCCTGCAAGAACATTTGGTTGGCAGTTCCAATCACATCGGCATAATACCCTGCATGGCGGCGTTGGGCGGCGGCGCGCTCGGCGTCGGGCAATTGCTTGTTGGCGAACTGCTGCAACAGGTCGTGCCAGCGGAAGCGTTCGGTCGCCGCATCGTAGTCGAGCAGGTTGAACATCACCAAGTCGTCCAGTAGCGGCGCACCCGTGTGTGCGCCCGCGTCGCCTATCACCGCCACACCCGCCGTGCGGTCGAAGTCGCTCGGCATCACCGCGAGCGCGCGCCACGCCGCCTGCTGCGCGTCCGACAGTTCGCAGTAACTGTACGCGAACAGTTCGTTCACGTTTATCTGCTGCGACTGCGACGACAGCGCATCCAATCCGCGCGCGCGCAAATCGCGCAAGTAGTCCTGCACGCTCAGGCTCTTGCGCGCGTTCAGCAAGCCGCCCGCCACCGTGAGCGCAATCGGCAGGTCGCCGCACGCGGCGGCGAGGTCGTTGAGGAAGTCAACCTCCACCCCAGCCCTCCCCCGCGGTGCAGGGGAGGGAGACAAACTCCCTTCCCCTGTTAGCGTACTTCCAACGGCTTGCTCCGCGCCCTTTGCGGAGGTGGAAGGGTTGGGGATGGGGGTTCCCAAGCGCGGTGCAATCGCGATCAGCATCGCAATCGCATCGGCGCGCGGCAGCGTGGGCAGTGACAACTGCGGTACTGTCTCCAAGCGCCGCCGCGAGGTCACGATGACCGCACAGCCCGACGGCGGCAGCAGCGCGCGCACCTGCGCGTCGTCGCGCGCGTCGTCCAGCACAATCAGCGCGCGCTTGCCCGTCAGCACGTCGCGGTACAAGTCGCCCAACGCGCGCTCGTCGTCGGGCAACTTGGCGTTGACATCGCTGATGAACGCGCGCATACAGAAGGTCAGCGCTTGCGCCGTCGTCAGCGGCGCGAGGGAGTGCGCGCCGAGTTCGACGAACAACTGCGCGTCGGGGAAGTCCGCTGCGAGCGCGTGCGCGGCGAGGTTCGCCAGTTCAGTCTTGCCGATGCCGCCCATGCCCTCGACGCCGCCGATTGCCGCGCGGGCCCTCGCGCGCAATTGCTTCACGAGCGCGTCGAGTTCGTCCGTGCGGCCCGTGAACTCGCGCGGGATGGAGCGCAGTTGGTGCAGCGCGCCGGGCGTGTACGCTTGCGCTTGCTGGATGATGTTGGTGACGTTGACGCTCGCGCCACTCCCCATCGCCACGTTCGCGCGCTCGCCAATGTTACCTGCCGAGATGTTGTCGCCGCTCATAAGTTGATGTTGGACGGCGACAACGGATGGGTAACGGATCAACTGAATTTAGAATACGCATCCGTTGATCCGTCGGCGTTTTATCAATGCCGTGTCCGTTGTCGCCGATATCCTACCAGACCTCGCGGGTCGCGTAGACACGCAAGGTCTTCTCGATATCATGCGCCCTGCTGCGCCTTCTCGATCTTCACGGCGCGGTCGGCAATCTTTTTCAAAGCAAGTCCGATACCCGCGAGCGGACTCATCACCGTCGCGACGGCAACCTCAAACGCATCGGGCGCGACAATCGCTATCGTGTTGATCAAGCGTTCGAGTCGCCCTGCGTTTGCTTTGTCTCCCTTCTTGGCTTCGGCGTTGATTTCTTCGACGTTCTTCTTTGCATCTTCCTTCTGGTCAGGCTCTAGGTTCGGCAACGTGTCAATATGCTTGAACATGTCGGCGCGCCATGAGTCCCACGCTTTCACGTTGATGGTAACGTTGCCCGAATTCTGCAGCGCTTGTGCGCCACGCCCCATCGCAACGTTTGCGCCTGAGCCGATGTCGCCCGCGCTGATGCTGTCGCCGTGCGTCACCTTGTCGCGGCCCACAATGTCGCCGCCTGTGTGAACACGACCGCCGCTGATGTTTACGCCGCCGCTCTGCCCTTCGTGTTTCTCGTCAGACATGATGGCCTCCTCTAGAGGAAAAGATTCTTGTGTAGGGACGCGCCTTCGTCGTCGCCCCTACTGTTTCAAACCTATAACTGTCCATGCGCGCTCGACGCCGCGCGCATTGGAAATCGAAGTGAAGCGTACGTTCTGGAACAGTGAAGCGGTAATCGGGCGCACCGCCTGCTCGACAACCTCGTTCGGCACCGCCACCCAACCGAATGGCGAATTGCCGATGGGCAGCAACTTCGCCGTCGCCGCTTGCAGCTGCACGGGCTTGTCGCCGGTGCTCAAGCGAAAGGTGGCTGCGACGGGCACACCAAGCGGCAGATAATCGCCCATGATCGCCAACTGGCCGGGCTGATCCAACATGCGCGTTTCGGCGTGCTGCAAGCCGTTTGCGGGCGCGAGGCGCGCGACGTAAGAATTCAGTTCGGGTTCGCTGAATGTGATATTGAACGGACTGCCTGACGGAAGGCTATCGAGGTCGCTCAACTTGCTCTGCATGTCGAACGCAGCCGCGCCCGATTGCGGCACGTCGCGATTGAAGGCCGTGAACACGGCGAAGCCGATAAGCAAGCCGCCCGAAAAGAAAATAACGGCTGAACACAGCGCGGCAAAAAATACCAGCGCGCCGACTGTGAGCAGCAACTTCTGCACGGCAGACGCGCTGAATCCTTCGGCACGCACTTCGATGATGTCGCGCCCCGCGATGTCGCGGCCCGCGTCAACACGAGCGTCGTGTACGTTCACGCCGCCGCTCTGTTCGGTACGCGGCGGATTCACATTGGGGCGACGTGTGCTGGGTGGCTCGGGCATCGGGTTATCGCCTGCTTTGTTTCAACCTGATGGGTGCGACGTCCACTCGATTATAGATTGTGCGCAGCGCGAGCGTGAGGTCGAGCGACTGCACCCGCAGCCTGCTCGCGGGACCTTCGACCTCTTCGAGTTCCCAGGTGTTGTCGGGCAAGCGGCGAAAGTACTCGACGTGCGGACGACATTGATCTACGAGCAGATAGTCTTGCAGCGACTTGAGCGCGCGATACTGGTCAAACTTGCGCCCACGATCATAAGTGCGTGTTTCTCTAGAAAGCACTTCGATCAAGGCGATCGGATTAGTGATCGTGTCCTTGCGGTTTGGCGCGAACTCAATCTTTCCACAGACGACAGACAAGTCAGGATAAGTGTACAGTCCGCTGTGGCGCACCATAATCCGCATGTCGCTGCCGAACACGTCGCAAGACTTCTTGCGCAAAGCAGACTTCAGTTTGGCGATGAGATTCGTGACGATGCGATTGTGATTGAGCGACGCGCCCGCTAATGCGCGAATCTCGCCATTGTCGTATTCGCTCTTGAACGCGGCGCGCGGTTCCTGTGCCAGATATTCTTCCGGGGTATACAATCTCTTGGTAAGTTGTGACATCGGCACCTCGCGTTAGACATTCAGTTGCGCCGCATTATAACCCAACTCGTCAAGGATTTCCGCGTTGTGCTCGCCAAGCCTCGGCGGATAGCGGCGATACGTCGGGGGCGTGTCGGAGAGGTGAATCGGATTGCCGATGGACTTGACGAGGCCGACAAGCGGATGCTCCAACTCGACGATCATGCCGCGCGCATTGAGATGCTCGTCCGTCAGTGTCTCGTCGGGGAAGTTGATCGGACCCGCAGGGATTTCATTCGCCACGCAATCAGCAATCCATTCGTCGGCAGTGCGCGTCTGCAAGATTTGCTCAAGCAGTGGAATGAGGTCGGCACGATGCGCGTTGCGCTGCGGGTTTGTCGCAAAGCGAGCGTCGCGCATAAGCGTGTTTTCGACGCCAAGCACTTTGCAGAAGCGCTGCCAGATCGGCTCGGTGCCGACGGCGACGATCAGCATCTTGTCTTGGGCGCGCACGGGCTGGTACGGCGTGATGGTCGGGTGCAGGTTGCCGATTTTTTTCGGACGCTGACCCGTCGCAAAGTAACTGCCGCCGATGTTCGCCAGCCACGTCGTCTGGGCGTCCACGAGCGCAACATCAATAAACTGCCCTTGGCCCGATTGTTCGCGCGCGTAGAGCGCACTCAGGATGCCGATCAGCGCATACAGGCCGGCGGTGATGTCCGACATCGGCGTGGGAAAGCGAGTGGGCGGGTCGTCGGGCCCGCCCGTGAGCGCCATCAGTCCCGCTTCGCCTTGCGCGATGATGTCGTAGCCGCCGCGATTGGCTTTGGGTCCCGTGTGTCCGTAGCCGCTGATCGCGACGTAAATCAGGCGCGGGTTCATGGCGCGCAGGGTGTCGGGGTCAATCTGGGCGCGGCGCAGCGATTCCATGCGCGGCACGTTGGTGATAAATACGTCCGAGCGCGTGATGAGTTGATGCAGCACGCGCAAGCCGACGCGATCTTTGATGTCGAGCGCGAGGCTGCGCTTATTGCGATTGACCGACAAGAAGTACGCGCTCTCGCCGTCGAGGAACGGCGGTCCCCACTGCCGCGCCTGATCGCCGACGTTCGGTCGCTCGAGCTTGATCACATTTGCGCCGAGGTCGCCAAGCATCATCGCGCAGTAGGGACCCGCGAGTGCTTCGGTCATTTCGACGACGCGGATGCCATGCAAAGGAGACTGGACAGTGGAGATTGGAGATTGAGGACTGGACATTGGAGACTGAAGATTACGAGATTGAAAAATGGGAGATTGAACTCGAAGAATCTCTGTGACGCTTCACTGAGGCAAATGTTGTCATGCAAACAACTCTCTACGCATTGAGCACATGACAGCATACGTCTGCCATAAACATTGCAGAGACTCATCGCCGCTCTCAGGGCGACATAGGTTTCATGCCGCTTGAAGACTTTGCATCTTGAACTTTGGACTTTTCTTTGAACTGCTGGCCGATGCGGCGATATTTTTGGTAGCGTGCCTCGATCAATTCAGCGGTTGACTGCTGCCGCAGTTGAGCGAGCGCGCGCGAGAGTTGTGCGTGCATGAACTGTGCCGCCACGTCCACGTTCGTGTGCGCGCCGTCAGTTGGTTCGGCGATGATGTCGTCAATGATAGCGAGACGTTTCAAGTCGTGTGCAGTCATGCGCAAATTGTTCGAGACTTCCCGCGCGTGCGTCGCGTCGCCGTACAGAATGGCAGACGCGCCTTCGGGCGAGATGACGGAGTAGATCGCGTTCTCTTGCATCAGCACGCGGTCAGCCACTGCGAGCGCGAGCGCGCCACCGCTGCCGCCTTCGCCGATGACAAGCGCGATGGTCGGCGTTGCCAGCCGCGTCATCGCGCCGATGCTGCGCGCCAGTGCCATCGCCACGCCGCGCTTCTCGGCTTCGTAGGACGGATCGGCACCGGGCGTATCCACGAACGTGACGACGGGTAAGTGAAACTTTTCCGCGAGCCGCATCAAGCGTAGTGCTTTGCGATAACCTTCGGGCTCCGCGCTGCCATGATGCCGCCGCTCGGCGTCGTCGGCGTGCCCGCGCTCTTGGCCGATCACGACGACGGACTGCTGTTCAAAGCGCGCCAGCCCTGCGATGATCGCGGGGTCGTCGCCGAAGAAGCGGTCGCCGTGCAGTTCGACAAAATCGCTGAACAAGCGGTGCACATAGTCCTGCGTCGTCGGACGGTCGGCGCGCCGCGCGAGGGTGACGATCTCCCAAGCCGGACGCTGGGTGGACGGTTGGGGAGTTTGTTCGGTCGTTGATGGGTTCGTGGGCGCAGTATCTGCGGATTCGGAGTGCAGATGGCCGATCAAGCACGAGAGATATTCGCGCAACTGTGTGCGCGGCACGATGGCATCCACCATGCCGTGCGCGAACAGAAATTCGGCGCGGTGCGAGTCGGGCGGCAGTTTCTGGCGCGTGAGTGCCTCGACCACGCGCGGGCCCGCGAAGCCAATCAGCGCGTGCGGCTCGGCGAGGATCACGTCGGCGAGGTTGGCGAACGACGCATACACACCGCCCGTCGTCGGATGCGTGAGCACGGTAATATAAGACAGACCTTTTTGATGCAATCGCTCGGCGGCTGCGGAGGTCTTCGCCATTTGCATGAGCGCGAACATGCCTTCTTGGATGCGTGCGCCACCCGTCGCGGTGAACGCGATCACAGGCAAGCCTTCGTCGGCGGCCTGCTCGAACGCGCGCGTGATCTTCTCGCCGACTGCCCAGCCCATGCTGCCGCCCATGAAGCGGAAGTCGAGCACGATCAGCACGACGGTGCGCCCTGCGATCTCGGCGCGACCGGTGACGACTGCTTCCTGCATGTGCGTCTCGCGCTGCGCGGCTTTCAACTTCTTCGAATACGTTTCTTCAATCGAAACGGTCTTGAGCTGCGACGCAAGTTTCTTGTCGAACTCCTCGAACGACTTCTCATCCGTGAGCAACTCGATGCGCTTGCGCGCGCCGATCGGAAAGTGGTGCGCGCAGCGTTCGCACACGCCGACGCGCTTATACGTCTCGGAATGCGACAGGTCGAGCGTGCAAGTCGGACAGAGCAGGGCGGGTCGCCGCCAAGGCAGTCGTGACCAGACTTGCTTCGCGCCGCGCGCCAACTGCCAGCGAAACCAAGAGTTATCTTTGATTTGAGTGCTCATAAAAAAAGGCGGAGATTTCGATTCCTAATGTCATTATACGGGAGTATGCGGGAGACGTAAATGAGATTTGACGACTGCGTGCGAACGGTTATAATTAGCAGTACCCACCCCCTCAGGGGGGGGATAGGGGGGCATATGGATCGCGTTGAGCAGCGCAGGAAAGTAATGGGCCGTCTCAAAAGCATCGAAGGTCACATCCGCGGCATCGAGCGCATGGTCGAAGACGATGTATACTGCATTGACATCATGAAACAGACGCTGGCCGTTCAGAAGGCGCTCGACAAGGTGAACTCGCTCATCATGCAGAATCATCTCAACGAGTGCGTGACCACCGTCATCAAAGGCAATGACGCAAAGAAGCGCCAGCAGGTCATCGGCGAGATCGTGGACGTATTCGAGATGTCGCACAAGGTCTGAGTGTCCGAAATCCAACATCTCAAGTCCATTTTCCAGTCTCTCATCTCAAGGAGGAACGGTGCTTACGCAAACCTATCTCGTTTCTAACATCTCGTGCTCGCATTGCACGCACACCATCGAGCGCGAGCTGAAGATGCTCGATGGTGTGCAGTCGGTGCGCGCGGAAGAGCAGAGCAAGCACGTCACGGTAACGGTGGACAAGCCTGAGACGCTGCAAACGGTCGAAGGAATGCTGCGCGAGATTGATTATCCGGGCACGCGGATTTGAATCACGGAGTGGCTGATAGTGCTGATGGCTCTGATATACTGCGCGCGGACATAGATTGCACTTTTGACAACAAGCATGGTGAGCCTCTCGAACCATGCGTGCCTCAATTTGACGCATCCTTCGACAAGCTCAGGATGCTGCGCACGGCTCAGTAAAATTCAATTTATGCCCGTGTCGAGTATGCATGATGCTATTCCATGCTATGAGTGCCTTCAGCGTTTAAGTGGTTCGGCTGAACTCCGGACCAGAGTTCGGACATCGCTTTGGCTGTGCGTCGAAAGCGCCTCGTTTGAATGGATTTCGGCAAGAAAACGTCACCCGAACTTGACATTTACTCAATGAACATGCCTTTAACAAACGGCGCAAAAGCGTGTCCAGCGATCGTTGTCCGAACTCTTGTCCGAAGACCAGGTTCGGGAGTTGACACATGACGGAGCCGCGCACGCAGCATGGCTACCTGCTGCTGGCAGACATCTCGGGCTACACCTCGTATGTCGCCGCGACAGAACTCGAGCACTCGCAAGCCGTGTTGAGCGAGTTGCTAGAGATCATCGTCAAGCAGCTGACACCGACGCTGATGCTTTCCAAATTGGAAGGCGACGCGGTGTTCGTGTATGCGCCAGAAAGCACCGTCAGTCGCAGCGATAGTCTGCTTGATCTGATCGAGACGACCTACGTCGCCTTCCGCGATGGCGTGGAAGCATCACGCCGCCGCACGACGTGCGAGTGCAATGCATGCCGAGCGATCCCGTCGCTCGACTTAAAGTTTCTCGCGCATCATGGCGACTACATTCAGCAATCCGTCACAGGGATTAAGGAATTGGTCGGCTCGGACGTGAATCTAATTCATCGTTTGCTGAAGAATCACGTGAGTGAGGCGACGGGTTGGCGAGCGTACGCGCTGCTCACTGAAAAGTTCTTGGGACATCTCGACGTCAAACCTGAAGGCATGTTCGAGTGCAGCGAAACGTATGAGCATTTGGGCGACGTCAAAGTGTTCGCGCTCAACTTGCGCTCACGCTACGACGAAATTGTCGAGGCGCGGCGCATCGTTGTGCCTCGTGAAGGTGCAGACTTTGTGAGCGTAATTGACGTAGCGGCCCAGCCGCGAGTCGTGTGGGAGTGGCTCAACGATCCGCTCAAGCGCAGTCAGTGGTACTCAGAGATTCGTCCCATTGCGCGGCCGGGTGGTCGCTTAAAGGTCGGCGCGGTCAATCACTGCGTACATGGCAAAGCTGTCGCGTGGGTCGAGACGATTGTGGACTGGCGACCGTTCCGTTATTTCACCGCCGAACAGGTGAACGCTCGGCAGCCCATCGTGTTCACGTACACCACCGAACTCACGCCGACAGAAAACGGCACGCGCGTGAGTACGTTCGGACAGTTGAAGATGAAAGGTCCGAAATTCATCATGCAACCCATCGGGCGCATGATGATGAAGCGTGGCGGTGTGTACGAACGATATGAGAATTTGGCGCGCATCCTGAACTCAGGCGGCGCGCAGGACGTGAATGATGGACAAGCAAGCAGTCACCCTGCCCATTAAGGGCATGACGTGCGCGAACTGCGCCAACACAATTGAGCGCACGCTGAAGCGCACGCCCGGCGTCGAGAGCGCGAGCGTGAGTTATGCATCCGAGAAAGCGAATGTCACGTTCGATCCGACGCAGGTGAAGTTGGATCAATTGCAGCAGCGCATCGGCGACGCCGGCTACGAAGTTGCAACGGCGAAAATAGAGTTGCCCATTCGCGGGATGACGTGCACCAATTGCTCGAACACGGTCGAGCGCACGCTGAAGCGCACCAAAGGTGTCGTGAACGCAAGCGTCAATTTTGCGAGTGAGAAGGCGAGCGTCGAATACGTTCCCGGGCTGGTCACGCAGAGCGATATGGCGCGCGCAGTGAAGGACGCAGGCTACGAAGTGATCGTCGCGCAAGGCGCACAGTCAATGGAAGACGCGGAGCGCGCCGCGCGCGAACAGGAATTGCACGAGCAGCGGCGCATGCTCATGATCGCCGCGCTGTTCAGTCTGCCGCTATTTGCCCTCAGCATGGCGGGCGACTTCTTGCACTTGCACGGCCGCATTGATTGGTTCGACTGGCTGTTGCTCGCGCTCGCAACGCCGGTGCAGTTCTATGTGGGCAGACAGTTTTATGTGAACGGCTTCAAGTCACTGCGCAACGGCGCGGCTAACATGGATGTGCTGGTTGCGCTTGGTACGTCGGTCGCATACTTCTACAGCGTGCTGGTCACGCTTGGCATCGGCATCGGTCACGTCTATTTTGAAACGGCAGCGGTCATCATTACGCTGATCGTGTTCGGCAAGTTTTTGGAAGCGCGCGCGAAGGGACACACGTCGGAAGCCATTAAGAAACTAATGGGCTTGCGACCAAAGACCGCACGTGTGGTGCGCGGCGGCGTTGAAGCTGATGTGGCCATTGACGACGTGCAAGTTGGCGAGCTTGTCGTCGTGCGGCCGGGCGAGCAGATTGCTGTGGACGGCATCGTTGTAGATGGACACTCGTCGGTTGATGAATCCATGCTGACCGGCGAATCGCTGCCCGTCGAGAAGCGCGTCGGCGACAGCGTGGTCGGCGCGACGCTCAACAAATTGGGCGCGTTCACGTTCGAGGCGACCAAAGTTGGCGCCCAAACCGCGCTTGCGCAAATCATCCGTTTAGTCGAGCAGGCGCAGGGATCGAAAGCACCGATTCAACGCGTGGCCGATCGGGTCGCGTCCGTGTTCGTGCCGATGGTGATCGCCATCGCTGCACTGACATTCCTCTTTTGGTTCGTCCTCATGGCACAGACGCTCGACTTCGCGCTGCTGATGACAGTTGCGGTGCTGGTCGTCGCGTGTCCGTGCGCGATGGGACTCGCCACCCCGACGGCGATCATGGTCGGCACGGGCAAGGGTGCGGAACTCGGCGTGCTATTCAAAAACAGTGAAGCGCTGGAGCGCGCAGGCAACGTGCGCGTGGTCGTGCTCGACAAGACGGGTACGTTGACGCAAGGCAAGCCGACGGTGACTGATGTGATCACGACGGCAGATAGTAGTCGGCAGACGGCAGACGGTCGTCCATCCTCCGCCGTCCACCTTCTCGACGAAAATGAAATCTTGCAATTGGCCGCTTCTGCCGAACGTGGCTCCGAGCATCCGCTCGGCGATGCGATTGTGAGCGCGGCACAGGCGCGCGGACTCGCGTTGGGTAGTACGCAACGTTTCAGCGCTATCGCGGGTCACGGCATCGAGGCGACGATTGATGGCCGGCAGATCCTACTCGGCTCGCCAAAGTTGATGCAGGAACGTGGCATGGTGCTCAATGGTTTGAGTGAGAGCGTCGCACGCTTGCAGGGTGAAGCGAAGACGGCGATGCTCGTCGCCATTGACGGCGAGGTGTCCGGCGTGATCGCGGTGGCGGACACGTTGCGTCCCGAATCGCGCGACGCCGTTCAGCAGATGCAGCGTGCGGGGCTTGAGGTCGTCATGCTCACAGGCGACAACCAACGCACTGCCGAGGCGATTGCCAAACAAGCCGGCATAACGCGCGTGATCGCCGACGTGCTGCCCAACCAAAAAGCGGAGACAGTGAAAGCGCTGCAGGCGCGTGTCGGAGCGAAGCCTGCTGCGACCGTTGTCGTCGCGATGGTCGGCGACGGTATCAACGACGCGCCGGCGCTCGCGCTGGCCGACGTCGGCATCGCCATCGGCACGGGCACCGACGTTGCGATGGCGGCGGCGGATGTGACGCTGATCAGCGCGGACTTGCGCGGCGTGCTGCGCGCGATCCTACTCTCGCGCGCGACGATGCGCACCATCAAACAAAATTTGTTCTGGGCGTTCTTATACAACGTGATCCTAATACCCGTCGCGGCCGGCATCTTGCGTCTGCTGTTCAATGGGCCCGTCCTCGATCCGATTCTGGCGGCGGCGGCCATGGCGTTCAGTTCGGTGTCGGTCGTGACGAATTCGTTGCGGTTGCGCGCTGCGAAGATTTCGTAGGGGGAGCGCACAATGACCATCGCACAGACCGATATTGACATGCTCGTCAGTCTGCTGCTCGCGGCGCTATTCGGCGGACTGATCGGATTGGAGCGCGAGTTTCATCATCGGCCGGCCGGGCTGCGCACCAACATGCTGGTGTGCATTGGTGCGTGCATGTTCACGCTGATCGCGATACACGGCTTCAGCACACAGGATCAGATGTCGCGCATCATCGCGAACGTGCTCGTCGGCATCGGTTTCCTTGGCGCGGGTGCCGTGATGAAAGACGAGCAGACCGTGCATGGCTTGACGACCGCCGCAACCGTGTGGGCGGTTGCCGCGCTCGGCGTGGCGATTGCGCTGAAGTTGTACTTCCTTGCATTGAGCGCAGAGGTGATCATTCTCTTGACGCTCTTGTTCTTGCGCCACTTCGAGAAGCACTACGCGCCGATGCCGCCCGACAGCAAACCGCCGCGTTGAAGCCAAACGTGAACGTACGACCTGCGAATGTAGAACGACGAACGCTGACGAAGTGCGGGGACGTACAACGATCAGAAGTGGACCTGTGAGGTTTTACAAAACCTCACAGGTCATTTTTTTGTTTAGCCGTTGCGCAAGTGCCAGCCGAGCGATACGAAGCCGCCGATCACCAAGCCGAGGCTTGCATCGCTGCGCGTCATCAAAGCGACTCCAATCGAGATCATGAATGCGACCAGTAAGACGATTTGACGTTCGGTCATAGAAGTCCTCCAAACAAGTAGTGCGTTGCTCCGACGGTATCAGCTGTTGCTCAACTTCCGCCGCAGCGAGAGCTAGAATCCAATCACCAGCTTCATTGCCTCCGCGTGATTGCCGTACGATGCCAAGCCCGCGCAGCCGATGAGCAATACGAGTACCATGAGGTGACGTGTGGTCATGGCAGTTTCTCGGTGAGCATGGGTTGATTCCCCCAGAGCGGCGCACATTATATTCAGAAACGCTCAGAACACAAATCCGCCCACGTCGCGAATGACCGAACTTTCGTTCGGATCGAGTAGCGCCGTCCTATCAGCAAGTCTCAATTTGGCGCAACGCCCGCCGCTCAAGCGGCGGGCTATAAGCCGACGCCCGTTGAAACGGGCTGAATGCAAGCCCCGTTCACGGGGCGTCGTACCGTAGCGCGGCGACTTCATCGCCGCGCGGTCAGCCGAGTGCAAACCGTCCGTCAAAATGAGAATTGCTGACGTCCTATTCTCTCGATTTGCATCGTGGGTAATCCTCGCTATAATTGCCGCCGTTTGCATTGCGCACGATGGCACGTCTCCTTAGCACGTCACACCGCTCGAAGACCTCCGTTCCATTCTGCGCGATGAAGTCTTGCATCGGTTGGGTTAGCGAACCAAATCGTGCAGACTTCCATCCCGTTGTATAGAAGAGAACGACGTATGACTGATCGCTGGTCCAAGGGCGTGTGCTTCACGTTGTTGATTCCGTTCATCGTGCCACTGCTATTGTCAGTCGCGGCTGCACTGACACCGCTCTCACCGATGTCGCCTGACTCGACAGCGACTATCGTTGGAACCGTCAGCGAAGTTCTAGACGATGACGAGGCGCAAGCCGATAGCACGAACACAACTATTCCTGAATCCTCGTCAGTTTCCGCACTCGCTGCGGCAAACCTCAATGCCTCCGATGCAAACGCTGCAACTGATGCACTAGCCGTCGGCAACACACGGCCCACTATCGCGCCGAGCGCCATCCAAGCGAACGCGCAAGCGCCATTGGTTGCGCTCGCGCCGTCGCCGGCTGCAATCGCTGTGTTGGCCGACCCGACTTCGCCGCCAACGGTTGTGCACGTCACGCCGTCACCCCCGACGCTCACAACGAATGCGCAGGTAAAAGCCGCCGCACCGCCGACCATGCGCGAATATACGGTGCGTGATGGCGATCAACTCGTCGCGCTCGCCGATCGCTTCGGCGCCAGCATAGACGCGATCTTGCGCACCAACGGTCTTAGTAATCCCGATCGCATCCAAGTGGGCCAAGTGCTGCGCATTCCGCTGTACGCGGCGAGCAATATTCCATTACAGCCGGCCGTCAGCGCCGCGCAGCAAACGGCGAACGAACTCGCGCCCGCCGAGAAGATCATTCCCGACAGCGAAGCCGTGTACAGTCCATCGTATGCAGGCTTCAACGTGAGCGCGGTCGCGCAGAAGTATCAAGGTTTCCTCGCGCACTATAGTGAGAATGTGGACGGTGTGACGCTGACGGGTCCTCAAATCGTGCAGCTGATTGCTGAACGGTTCAGCGTGGGTCCGCGTGTGCTACTCACGCTATTGGAGATGCACGGCGGTTGGCTCACGGCGCGCATGGCAGGGCAAGTGAGCAATCCATTCGGACTCGGCAGTCCAAGCAGCGCGGGCTTGTATCAATATTTGTTTTACACGGCTAGTTACCTCAACGAAGGTTACTACGCGAAGGCGACTGGCGTGCGCAACGTGATCGAGTTGCGCGATGGCCGCCGAGTAGCGTTCGCGCCTAACGTCAACCCTGGTACGGCGGCGGTGCAGGATGCAATCGCGCATGAAGTGGGACGCGACTCGTGGCTCGTGCTGATCGGGGCGAATGGATTTCGCGCGACCTATCAAAAATTGTTTGGCGATCCAATGCAGTTTGCGATTGAGCCGCTCGTCCCGGCCGATTTGAAACAGCCGCCGTTGCGCCTGCCGTTCGAGGACGGCAGACGTTGGTTCTTCACGGGCGGTCCGCACGCCGCTTGGGCAGACGGCAGCGCGCGTGCGGCGCTCGATTTCGGCACACCCGATCGCGGCGCGCGCTGCGAGCCGTCCGAGGTATGGGTAATCGCGTCCGCCGCGGGCCGCGTCGTCGCATCGGAACACGGGCGCGTGATGGTCGCGCTCGACGGCGGCGACTTTCAAGGCGCAGGCTGGACCGTATTGTACATGCACATGGCGACCAAAGACCGCCCTGTCGTCGGCACGCAGTTGAAGGTTGGCGATCACGTCGGACATGCGTCGTGCGAAGGCGGGGCATCTACGGCCGCGCATCTGCACTACGCGCGCTTGTACAACGGCCAATGGATCCCAGCCGCCGACAAGCAAGCGCCGCTCAACATTTCGGGCTGGGTCGCCAAAGAATTGCCGAAGGAATACGAGGGCTATCTCGTGCGCAACGGCGAAGCGCGTATGGCCGATGCCGTGCGCGGCAAAGGCGTGAATGCCATATACGGCGAAGGCTTGCGGCCCGATCTAAATTAACAGATTCGTCGCAAGCAGTCGGAAACCCGTTTTCAAACAGAAAACGGGTTTCTCTTTTTTGCGTTGCGCCGTGCTGTCGTTTGCACTACAATACGGCGCGCGTGAACGGCAATACATCTTTGTGAGGTCAAAATGTCAACGGACTTACCAGTGACCTGCATCTTCACGGACATCGGCGGCGTGCTCGGCACGAATGGCTGGGATCGAACCATGCGCAAGCGCGCGGCTGAGCATTTCAAACTGAACTACGACGAGATGGACGAGCGCCATCATCTCACCTTTGATACCTACGAAGAAGGCAAACTCACGCTCGACGAATATCTACTTCGCGTCGTATTCTATGAGCCGCGCGACTTCTCGCAGGCTGACTTCAAGCAATTTATGTTCGACCAATCGCAGCCATTCCCCGACATGCTGCGCATGATGGCTGCACTGAAAGCGCGGCACGGACTAAAGGTCGCGGTCGTCAGCAATGAAGGGCGCGAACTGACGGAGCATCGCGTCGCAAAATTCGGACTCAGCGCGTTCGTAGATTTTTTCATCGTGTCCTCGTACGTGCACTTCCGCAAACCCGACGCCGACATCTTTCGAATGGCGATTGACGTGGCGCAAGTGCCGGTCTCGCAAGTTGCGTATTTGGAGGACCGTCTGATGTTCGTCGAGGTGGCGCAGACGCTCGGCTTGCGCGGTCTGCATCACGTCAACCACGATGCGACGCGCGCCGCCTTCGCCGCGCTCGGGCTGACGCTTGATTGAGGAGCAGACATGACGATTACACACGATCAGCTTCTCGATGGCATCGAGACTAGCCTCTTTCTCTTTCCTGAGATTCCGCACCACGTTGCGCACCTGCCGTTCCCGCACGTGCACGGCCGCGTGACGCCACTCTCGCATCCGTTGCTCAATCTCGTTGGCGCGGCCGTACTCGATGACGCGAACGCTGATGGCGTGATTCGGGAGATTTGTGATTTCTACGTCGAGCAGAATAAAGCTTTCGGCTGGATCACGGGACCGCGCAGCATGCCCGCCGACTTGAATAAGCGGCTTATGCGCGTCGGCTTGACGAAAGTGGACGAACTGGCCGGCATGGTACTCACCGATTTGAGCACGCCAATTGCATCGAATCCCGACGTGCAAGTGCGCCAAGTCACCCCCGCGGAGTTGTGCGCGCGGAGCGACATGATGGGCCGCGCTTATGGCTTGCCGCCTGATGTCGCTGCTTTTCTGTGCGAGATGGTCGTACACGCGGGCGATGCGCTGAAACTGCGCGCCTACCTCGCGTACGTGAACGAGCAACCCGTTGCGTTCAGCAATCTCGTGCATTTGCCCGACTCGCCCATCGTGCTGCTCGGCGGCGCGGCGACATTGCCGGAGCATCGCGCTCACGGCATCTACAGCAGCATGGTCGCGCGCCGCCTCGCCGATGCGCGCAACGACGGCGCACAAGCGGCGATCATCCAAGCCGTGCGCACAACCTCTGCGCCCATCTGCGCCAAACTTGGCTTCCAAGAAATCAGCGCGCTGGAGATGTATGCGTGGCTGCCGGCGGGGACATCTGTCGAACATTCTTGAGTGGAGTTGACGTCGCAGTACGAGCGAGGAGCATGGAAACGATGAGTGTCGTCACCAAAGAATTAGACAAGCACTGGGCAGGGGTCAGCCCACTCATTTCTATTCGAGACGAAGATGATTATGAGCGCGCCACTGAAACGCTAAATGAGTTGTTGGACGAAATCGGTTGCGATGAACAGCATCCGTTGCATGAGTTGCAGGACACACTCGGAACCGTGATTCAGGCTTACGTGGAAGCTCATCAGCCGATGCGTGAGTGCAGTGGCGCTGAGGCGTTGCAGTTCCTGATGGATTGAGCATCAAATTGGGTCATCTGCTTTGAATGAGATTGGTTCGGAACACGCTATCAATGACGTACTGCACGGAGAGCGTGAACTGACCGCGCAATAGATTCGTGCGCTCGCCAAACGATTCAATGTTTCGCCTGCCGTTTTTGTTTGACATCACCTCTCCGTCATCTACAATCAAAAGGTGATGGCAAACGCCCTCGATGCATTTCTGCCGCCCGTTCAACAATGGTTCTGCGAAACATTCGGCGAGCCAACGCCGCCGCAGGCGCAAGGTTGGCTGCCAATTCAGCGCGGCGAGCACACGCTCATTCTCGCGCCAACCGGGTCAGGCAAAACGCTCGCCGCGTTCTTGTGGGGCATTGATCGCATCTATCGGGAACTGGACAGCGACCCGACGGCGGACGGCAGACGACAGACGGCGGAGAAACGACGAACGACGAACGACGAACGACGAACGAACGAACCAACCAACCAACCACCTAACCAATATGCTTTCTCTGCCGGCATTCACCTCCTCTACATTTCGCCCCTTAAAGCCCTAAATAACGACATCGAGCGCAACCTGCGCGTGCCGCTGGAAGGCATTCGTGACACGGCTCAGCACATGAACGTTGGGCTGCCCGGCATCCACGTTGCTGTGCGCACGGGCGACACGCCGAGCAGTGCGCGTGCGCAGATGCTCAAGCGTCCGCCGCACATCCTCATTACGACACCCGAATCGCTCTATCTGATGCTGACCAGTCCGCGCGCGCGAGAAATGTTCCGCAGCGTGCGCACGGTCATCGTGGACGAGATACACACGCTCGTCGGCGACAAGCGCGGCGTGCATCTCTCGCTTACGCTCGAACGACTTGTTCATTTCGCGCAGCGCGACGTCCAGCGCATCGGCCTCTCCGCCACGATCAAGCCGCTCGACGAAATCGCCCGATTTCTGGGCGGGCATGTGCCGACGGCGGATCCTTCGACAGGCTCAGGGCATGCGGGGCGACATCCGACGGCTGACGAACTCGCCACTGGTCACTCGTCGCTCGTCGCTCGTCCCGTCACCATCGTCAACGCGAATTATCACAAAGCGCTCGATCTAAAAGTCGTCACGGTCGTCGAAGATTTCAATGCGCTCGAAGCGGGCACGATCTGGCCCTACATCGTGCCGCGCGTGCTGCAAGACATCCGCGAGCATCACACCACGCTCATCTTCACCAACAACCGTCGCCTCGCCGAACGCACTTCCGACCGTTTGAATGCGCAACTCGCCGCCGAAGAATCGGAAGAGATTCCGCCGGGCAGCAGTGAAGCGCTCGCACCGGGCGGCACACCGATTGAGGGTGGCATCTTTGCGATTGGCGCACAAGGTCCGATTCGTGCACATCACGGCAGCATGGCGAAGGAACGGCGGCGCGAATTGGAAGAGCAACTCAAGTCGGGCACGCTGCCCGCGCTGGTCGGCACGTCGTCGCTCGAGCTCGGTATTGACATCGGCAGCGTTGATTTGGTGGTGCAGTTGCAGTCGCCCAAGAGTGTCGCGCAAGGTTTGCAGCGCGTCGGGCGCGCGGGTCACCTCGTCGGGCAGACGAGTGTGGGCCGCATTTATCCATCGTTCGCCGAAGACCTGCTCGAAGCGGCCGCCGTCGCGCGCGGCATGTTGGATGGCGACGTCGAGCCAACCTTCACGCCGCAGAATCCGCTCGACGTGCTCGCGCAGCAGATCGTCGCGATGGTGGCTAGCGATGATTGGGACGCGCGTGACCTGTACGCGCTAGTGTGCCGGGCGTATGCGTATCGCGAACTGTCGTTCAATACCTTCATGCTCGTGGTCGAGATGCTCGCGGGCAAATACGAAATCGTAGGGGCGCACGGCCGTGCGCCCCTACAAGGTCTGCGTCCGCGCATCGCATTTGATCGCGTGCACAATCGTCTGAGCGCATTGCCCGGCTCGCGCCTGCTCGCGATGAGCAACGCGGGCACGATCACCGAGCGCGGCGTGTATTCGGTCTACCTCAGCGACGGCAAGACGCGCGTCGGCGAATTGGACGAAGAGTTCGTGTACGAGACGCGCGTCGGCAACACGTTCATTCTCGGCAGTCAGACGTGGCGCGTGCTCGACATTCAAAATGATCGCGTAATTGTCGGCGACGCGGCGGGCGCGCTGCCGCGTATGCCGTTCTGGCACGGCGACCAACCGTGGCGCACGTTCGATCTGGGCGTGCGCTTGGGACGCTTCCGCCGCGAAATCTCGGAGCGCATTCGCGCCAGTCACGGCAAATTGGATGACGTGGCACAATGGCTGCGCCGCGAGTTTCGACTCGACGATAACTCGGCGCAGAATTTGATCGCGCACGTGCGCGCACAACTCGATGCCGTCGGCGTGATCTCGTCTGATCAGCAGATCGTGATCGAGACATTTCAGGATGCCGTCGGCTCGTGCAACATGGCGATCCATTCGCCGTTCGGCGGGCGCGTCAACGGCGCGTGGGCGCTCGCGCTGACCAGCGCGCTGCGCGAGCGCATGGGTCTGGACATCGAATCGCAGACGAGCGACGACGGCATTCTGTTCCGCTTTCCGCCGCGCGTGTCCGAGCCGCCGCTTGAACTGGTGCGCATGTCCGCGCAAGAAGCGCGTGAGCGCATTCTGCGCGAGTTGCCGAATTCAGCCATGTTCGGCGCGCACTTCCGCATGAATGCACAGCGCGCGCTGCTCATGCCCAAAGCGCGCGGACGCAAGCGCACGCCGTTCTGGTTGCAGCGCTTGAAAGCGAAAGATCTGCTCGCGGTTGTTCGCCAGTATGACGATTTCCCGATCATCGCGGAATCATATCGCGATTGCGTGCGTGACGTGCTCGATCTGCCGCACCTCGAAGACGTACTAACGCAGATTCAACAAGGCGCGATTGCCGTCACGCCGATTGAAACGCTTTTCCCCTCTCCGATTGCGAATGGACTACTGCTTGTCTTCCAGACCATCTATCAATACGAGTGGGACACGCCGAAAGCCGAACGCGATTTGCAGACGATCACGCTGCGGCGAGATGTGCTGGATGATTTGCTCGGCGGCAAGGTTGACCTGAGCGGATTGCTCAAGCCTGCGGCAATCAGCGATGTGAATGCGCGCGCGCAGCACAGCGAGTCTGGTTATCGCGCGCGCTCGCTCGAAGAACTCGCTCTGTATCTCTACGAATTGGGCGACCTTACGCTCGACGAAATCGTGATGCGCAGCGCAGGTGATGGTCCCGCGTGGATCGAGCAATTGGCGCGTGATGAGCGCGCGGCGGAGATGTTAATTCCAACCGCGCACGGACTTGAATCCCGATGGGTTCACATCGAGCATGTTCAAGAATATCGAGAGGCATTTGGAACCCCCACCCCAACCCTCCCCCGTTTGCAAAATACGCAAACAAGGGAGGGAGTTTCAGCACCCTCCCCTGCGCAGCGGGGGAGGGCAAGGGAGGGGGTTCTGCGTCGGCACTTCCGCAATTCGGGTCCGCTCACGCGCGCGGCGATTTTGGACCGTTATGCGTTCGACGAAGAGTGGCTTGATGCGACGCTGGCGGAATGGGTGGCGACGCGCGAACTGGTGCGCGGTCACTTCACCGCAGGTCTGGCCGACGAAGAATTTTGTGATCGGCGCAACCTCGAACAAATTCACCAGCGCACGCTCACGCTGCTGCGCAAAGAAGTGCAGCCCGTCGCCGTCGCTGCCTACGCCGAGTTCCTCACGCGCTGGCAGCACGCGCATCCACACACGCAGTTGCACGGTGAGCAGTCGGTGCGCGAGGCGATGCTGCAACTGCGCGGCGTAGCTCTGCCCAGTGCCTTGTGGGAGCGCGAGGTGCTCACCACGCGCGTTGCCGATTTTACACCCATGCAACTCGACGCGCTTGCGCAGAGCGGCGAACTGATTTGGGTCGCGGCTGGACGCGATGCGCGACACGCGCGCGCACGGTTCTTTTTTCGCGGCGAAGGCTCGCTGTTTCTGGACGAGCCGAACCCGAGCGAATTGAGCGAGCATGCGCGTACCGTGCTCGATTTTCTGCAGAGCGAAGGCGCATCGTTCACGCGCGACATCGAACTGGGCACGGCGCTCAATCAGCAGACGATTGGCGATGCATTGGTCGAACTCGCGCTCGCAGAACTGATCACCAACGACAGCGTCGAAGCGTTGCGCGCGCTGGCGCGGTACGACCGTCCAGCCGTGCGTGATAACACGAACGCACTCGAACGCGAACTCGCGGCGCGGATGAGTGGCAAGCCGCAATTGACATCCGTGCGCTATCGTGCTGCCAAGCGCCGCGTGCACGCGCGCCTCGATCCCGAAACGGTTGTGGTCACGTGGTCGGGACACTGGTCGCTCGTAGGGCGCGTCAGCCTCATGGGCAAGCCATTGTCGGACGAGGAGCGCGCAGAAAAACTCGCGCGTGTGCTGCTGGCGCGCTATGGTGTGGTCATGCGCGAAGTGCTCGAACGCGAGACGCTGCCGCTCGATTGGACCGCGCTCTATCCGCAGTTGCAGCGCATGGAGATGCGCGGCGAAGTGCGGCGCGGCTATTTTGTGAGCGGGCTGTCGGGCTTGCAGTTCGCGCTGCCCGCTGCCGTTGAGCATTTGCGCGAGCGTGCAGCGGCGCAGGATGATACGCTCGTGTTGCTCAACGCGACCGATCCCGCGAACCTATATGGTGCCGACGTGGCCCCGCCGATGCCGTACGCGCGCGTGCCGTCCACACACGTGGTATTGTCGCGCGGAGACCCATTGCTTGTTAGTGAAGAGAACGGCCGACGCATGAAGTCCCAGCCGAGCGCGGACGACGCGCTCATCACACGCGCACTGCAGCTCTATCTCGCGCGTCCGCACGCAGCGCGTCACGTCGTCGTGGATAAATGGAACGATGAGCCTGTGCTCGGCAGCGCAGGAGAAAGCATTTTGCGGGCACTCGGCTTTCAGCGGACCCCGAACGGGATGGAACGTTGGAGCGCACAATAGAATTGAACCGGTGAGGCGCACACTGCGCGGACTGTGCTTGCATAATCTCTCTGCGTTCTCCGCGCCTCTGCGGTTGAAAAAATCGGAGCGTCATACATGATTCATGGTTTTGAACTGATTCGCGAACAGGACCTCTCTGAACTGAACACGCACGCGCGCTGGTTTCGTCACGCGCACAGCGGCGCGGAACTGATCTCGATGGGGAACGACGACGAGAACAAGGTATTCGCCATCACGTTCCGCACGCCGCCGAGCGACTCGACGGGCGTGGCGCACATTCTCGAACACTCGGTGCTGAACGGCTCGCGCAAGTATCCCGTCAAAGCGCCGTTCGATCAGATGGCGAAAAGCTCGCTCAAGACGTTCATCAACGCGATCACCTTTCCCGACAAGACCGCGTATCCCATCGCGAGTCAGAACCTGCAAGACTTTTACAACTTGATGGATGTGTATCTCGACGCGGTGTTCCACCCGCGCATCGCGTCGGAGACGTTGGAGCAGGAAGGCTGGCACTACGAGTTGAGCACGCCCGACGCGCCACTTACATACAAGGGCGTCGTGTTCAACGAGATGAAAGGCGTGTACTCGTCGCCAGACGCCGCGCTGGGCCGCCACGCGCTGCATTCCGTTTTTCCTGACAACACGTATGGCAACGATTCAGGCGGCGACCCCAGATGCATCCCCCATTTGAGCTACGAACAGTTCACGAACTTCTATCGTACGTTCTATTCTCCATCAAACGCGCGCATTTGGTTTTACGGCGACGATCCTGCCGACGAGCGCCTGCGCCGGGTGGATGCGTATCTGCGCGACATGCCGCCGTTGACAGTTGATTCGAACATCGCATTGCAGCCACACTTCACCGAACCGCAGCGACTAACATATGCATACGCTGCGAGCAGTGACGCCCCCTCACAAAAACGCAGTATGGTCGTCGTGAATTGGCTGCTGCCTGATCCGCTCGACGCCGAACGCACGCTGGCGTTTGAAATTCTGACGCACATCCTGATCGGCACGTCGGCGTCGCCGCTGCGCAAAGCGTTGATTGATTCACGACTCGGCGAGGAGTTGACCGGCTCCGCGCTGAACGCTTCGCTGCGGCAGATGTATTTTTCGATTGGACTGAAAAACGTGGCGCGCGAGGACGTGGATGCGGTCGAGGTGCTTCTTCTGAATACACTCGAATCGCTCGCGCGCGATGGGGTTGCCTCCGACGTGATTGACGCCGCATTGAACACGCTTGAGTTTCGCCTGCGCGAGAACAACACCGGCTTCTTCCCGCGCGGCATCGCATTGATGTTCCGCGCGTTGACAACGTGGCTATATGACGGCGATCCGTTTGCGCTGCTCTCATTTGAATCGCCGCTCCGCGCCATCAAGCAGCGCGTGGCATCGGGCGAGCGAATGTTTGAAGACATGATTCGCGACCACTTCTTACGCAACACGCATCGCACTACCGTCAGCCTGCATGCCGATCCCGAACTCGGCGCGCGCGAAGATGCGGAAGAGCGCGAACGCCTCGCGCAGATACAAGCGCGACTGAGCGTAGATGAACGTCAAGTTATTGCAGACCGCACGCGCGAATTGAAAAAGATGCAAGAGACACCCGACTCGCCCGAAGCATTGGCAACCTTGCCGCTGTTGAAACTGTCCGACCTCGACAAGCGCAACAAGCGCATCCCATTGCAAGCGTTGCGCGAGCACGATACGACGGTGTTGTATCACGACCTGTTTACGAACGGTATCGTCTATCTCGATCTCGGCTTCAACTTGCGCGCGCTTCCGCAAGAGTTGCTGCCGTATGTGACGCTGTTCGGGCGCGCGCTTTTGGAGATGGGCACGCGCACGGAAGATTACACGCGCCTTGCGCTGCGCATCGCCAGTCAGACCGGCGGCATCGGCCGCGCGGCGTTCACGTCGCTCGCAAGCCCACAGCCTGCAACCAACTTACCTGAGAAGGGAAGGGGGGTGAGTGACGGGCGTGAGGTTTCCGCGTGGCTGTTCCTGCGAGGCAAGGCGACGATGGCAAAGTCGGGCGCGCTGCTCGACATCTTGCGCGACATGCTACTCACGGTCAATCTCGACAACCGCGAGCGCTTCAAGCAAATCGTGTTGCAGGACAAGGCGCGCAACGAGGCGGGCGTGATCCCGTCAGGCAATGCGGTCGCCGTCGAGCGTTTGAAGTCGCACTTCAATCTGGCTGATTGGGCTGCCGAGCAGATGGGCGGTCTGCATTATCTGTTCTTCTTGCGCGAGTTGAGCGAAGCGATTGACCACGATTGGCTAACCGTGCGGGCAAAATTGGAGTTGCTGCGCGATACATTGCTCACGCGCGAGCAGTTGTTGTGCAATGTCACACTGGACGCGAACAACTTCGCGCAGTTCATGCCGCGCTTGCGCGAGTTGATAGACGCGCTGCCCAACGAGGCCCGCACGCAGCCACAGTGGACGATGTTGAATGGCGTGGTGAACGAGGGGTTGACGATTCCATCGCCAGTCAATTACGTCGCGAAGGGTGACGACCTGTATCGCTACGGCTACACGCCGCGCGGCAGCATGTCAGTCATCACACATTTCATCTCACGCAATTACGTGCGCGAGCGTGTGCGCGTGCAAGGCGGCGCTTACGGCGGCGCGTGTTCATTTGATCGGCACACGGGGCTGTTTACGTTTAGTTCGTATCGTGATCCGAATTTGCGGAAAACGGTGCAGAACTACGATGAGACGGCGCAGTTCTTGCGCGACGTGACGATTGACGAGGATGAGTTGACGAAGCACATCATCGGCGTGATCGGCCAACTCGACTCCTATATGCTGCCCGACGCGAAGGGCTACATTTCCATGCTGCGCTATCTGCTCGGCGACACGGACGAATCGCTGCAACAATGGCGTGACGAGATTCTGAGCACAACGGCAGCCGAGATCAAACAATTTGCAGATGTGCTCGACCACGTGGTGCACGACGGCGGCGTGGTCGTGCTCGGCTCACCAGATGCTATTGACGCGGCGAACGAAGAGCGCAATGGCTGGCTGCAAGTGACGAAGGTGCTGTGAGTCATCCCACTGCCAACGCATAAGAACGGATAAGCGGATGGTATCATATCCATCCGCTTATCCGTTTATACAAGCGCAGAAAAATTCACAACGATGCAGCCAATTGCTTGATCTTCTCCGCCGCGCCGCCGACGATTGGCGCGCCATGTCCGAACGCGAGTGACTCCGAAGGTGGCACGAGCGCCGCGAGTTTCTTTATGGTCGCGATTGCTTGCTCCATATCGAACGAGTACTGTGGGCGCGAGCCGGCTAGTCCCTCGTCCGTGTTGACCATACAGTCGCCGACAAACAACAACTTTTCGCTCACCAGATAGTAGCAGACGTGGCCCACCGTGTGCCCGAACGATTCGACGACTTGAATGCCGCCATGAAGTGGCAGCACATCGCCGTCGCGCACGATCTGCTCGACCTCGACGGGTTGGCTCACGACTTGACCGCCGCGCGACTTGCGCGCGCCTCGAATCACCGCCGCCTCGTCATGCTGCGCATAGACCGCCGCCCCCGTCGCGTCCAGCAGCGCAGACAGGCTGCCGATATGGTCACCGTCGGAGTGCGTGAGCAAGATATGTTTTACGTCCGCGCGCTTGCGGCCGAGCGATTCGACAAGCGCGAAGATTTTATCCTCGCTGTTCGGAATGCCCGTGTCTACGAGCGAGAGATAATCATCGCTCACGATCACGAATACGCCGCCGAACACATCGTCCACTTGATAAACGGTGTCTGTGATTTTCATGTGCAGGATTTTTGCCGTGCGTCGGCGGAATGTCAACGCCTCAGTAACCCGGACTTTGCACAGGGCAGCCGGCGTTGGTGCCGCGCGTTAGAATATCGAAAAAGATGGTGATGTTCCAGCCGTGATGCATCGCCAGCATGCGATGACCGCAGACGCTGGTGTGGTGCGCGTTGGTTGGATCGAGAGCGATCACTCGGTCATAGTCACGCACCGCGCTGTCGAAATCAATCTGATAATAGTAGTTGTGGATGTCGCCGCGATTCATGAGCGCATTGATATAGTCGGGTCGCAGTTGAATTGCGCGATCAAGGTCGGGCAGCGCGTGCGCGTAGTCCTGCTTCGTCATGTAAGCGTAAGCGCGGCTGTTATACGCTTCGGCGAAATTGGGATTGAGCTCGAGCGCGCGCGAGTAGTCGGCAATGGATTGATCGTAACGACCCTGATCGAAATCGTAATCGCCGAGCGCGAGATAATCTGAAGCGCTGTTCAGCGTCGTCGGCGGCGTCGAGGATGCGACGACGACCGTCGCCTTCGGCACCGCTTGTCGGAACACGCCGACACCGACCAGCCAGACAATTCCACTCAGAAGTCCAGCTACGATCAGGATGAATACGACTCGTTTACGTTTGATGAACATGATGCGCTCCCGCCGTCGAAAATGGCGATGAGTTTTCACTCTCGCCTTTCGACGGACCACTCACAAATCGCGCGACTGGAACTGCCGCAAGCCGAACGCGAGCACGATCAACGTGTATGCGATTGCCCACCAGACCATATTCGCGCTCGGCACGGAGGCGGGCGAGAAGGGCGTGATGTTGAGGTCGCGCATGATCGCGGGCTGCATGTTGTACGCGGCCAGACTCCACAACGCTTCGCTCGGTATGAGCAGACTCGCGACAATGCCGATGTTCGTCGCGCCGTCGTTGCCCAGTAGTGCGCCGATCTGTTCGACCCAGCCGCCGATGAACGCGAGACCATACAAGCCAAACACCATCACGCCGTTCGCGAGCGTGCTGAGGCGGGTGCCGCCTGCAATCGCGAGCGTCAGTAGCAGCGTGCCCTTGAGCATCATCAGCGCCAGACCGAGCAGCATGTTCGGCGGCGTGTATCCGCCCAACACAAGCGCAATGACGATGACGCCGCCGGCCATCAAGAGGAAATAGCCTGCGAGAATAATCCAGAAGCCGAGCCACTTGCCAAGCAGAATCTCGGCGCGGCGCAGCGGCTTGGTGACTAAGGTTTGAATCGCGCCCGAACGAATTTCGCCGGAGATGGTGTCCACCGGCATCAACGCCGCCATCATCACGAGCAGAAAGTTCACTGCGTACAGCCCCGCCATCACGATGAAGGCAACGGCGATGAACTGCTGTCCCGCGATGAACGGCGCACGCGGCACAGGCGACGCTGGGGTGGTGTTCAGCACCGCGTAGAAGCCCAGACCAAAGATGACGAGGAAACCAATGCCGAGGATGAGCGCCATCAGCACGATCTTACGCCGCAGCGCTTCGTGTAAAGTGAGATGCGCAATCGTGAGGATGCCGTTCATGGTTTAGCCCGGCCGCGCGTCCTCGCCCATCACTTCGAGGAACAGCGTTTCGAGCGACTTGCGCGTTGCGCCAAGCCGAAACAATTGCGCGTCCTGCTGCACGAGCCAGCGCGCGACGTGCGGCAGCTGTTGTTCGTTGTTGACGATCATGCGCACGTCGCCATTCTGCTGGTGCACGCCGTGTCCAAATTGCGCGAGCCCCGTCAACAACTGCGGCGTGACCTGCCCAACTTTCAATTCGACTTCGAATTCATCGCGTTGATCGTTGAGCGACATCTCGCGCACGACGTTGCCTTGCTTAACGAAAGCGACGCGGTCGCAGGTTACTTCGACTTCGCTCAACAAATGTGAGTTGAGAAAAATCGCGGTGCCGCGCGCGCGCAAGTCGGTGATGATGTCGCGCACGAGCAAACGGCCCAGCGGGTCAAGCCCCGACGTTGGTTCGTCCAAGAAGACGAGTCTCGGTTCGTTGAGCAACGCTTGCGCCAAGCCGACTCGCTGAAGCATGCCCTTGCTGAACTCGCGCAGTTTGCGTTCGCGCGCATCCACCAAATCCACGCGCGCGAGCAGCTGCTCGCTGCGTACGGCGAGCACGTCGCGTGGCACGCCGTACATGCGTCCGTGAAATTGCAAGAACTCGCGCGCGCTCAACCAATCTTGAAAGCGAAAATGCTCTGGCAAGAAACCGATCTTCGCTCGCGCTTGCACGTCGCCAAGTGGCGCGCCGAGCACGCGCGCTTCGCCTGAAGTCGGAGCGACCAGTCCGAGCAGTATCTTGACCGAGGTCGTCTTGCCTGCGCCGTTCGGACCCAGAAAGCCGAAGACCTCGCCCTGACGCACCGTCAAGGTAAGGTCACTCACGGCAACTTTGCTGCCGAACTCTTTGCGCAGTCCGCGCGTTTCGATGATGAGATCAGACATATCGGACGGTGGATGGCGGACAGCGGATGGCAGGGCGCCAGCCACCGTCCGCCGTCAGCGTTCGCTACTTGAGAGAGTTTGCGAAATCTACCAACTCTGTGCCGACAGGGCCACCTTCGACCGAGAACACCATGTCGCCTTCCGACCACAACAGCATCGAGCGCTGGCGTGGCGCGTCATTGGAGCGGAACGAAGAGCCGCCCGTGCCGCCCATCGTGATAAGCAAGCCCGTCGTATTGTGTACGCTCACTTCGCGGAACGACGCCGCGTTGGCTGGCACAGGCACGAGCATCGTCGTATGCCAATCAATGGTCTTCGCGAACTGCTTCGCTTCGCTCGCGCTCAGTCCGACAATGCGTAGCGCCACCTCGCCGAGTTGCGCGAGATCAACGCCGTCGGGCAGCGTGACTTCTGGACTCTTCGATTGCACGAAGTTGAGCGGGTCGCGTCCCGTGCTGTAACTCATCGCGACAATGGGATAGCGATGCAGCGTAATCGTCGCGCCGTCCAACTTCGCGGGAATCTTCGCGTCTTTGATTTGCAGCGCGTCGAGCAGTGTCTGCAACTTGGCAGCGTCGGCTTTGAAGTTGACGATGCCTTCGCCGACAACCTGCGTCTCCTTCAAGGTCGCGCCGTTCGGCACGCTGCTCGGCGCGAAGACGCGGAAGCCTGCGGCTTGCGATGCGGCTTGTGCATTGGCGACGGTCTTTGCTTCGCCCTTCTTCACCACTTGCACGTTGCTGCCGAAGAGCGATTCAAAGTCAATGTTCGAGTTCGCAATTTGCTGCATGCGCGCGGGGTCAACCGTGATCGCGGCGAAGCGGCGCACGCGGAATTGGTCGAGGAAACCTTGCGCCAACGCTTGCGCGGGCGGAAAGGTGAACATGAGCAGCGCGAGCAAGAGTGCGCCGACGCCGACGAACGCCGGTGTCCAGTGCGAAACCGTTTGCAAACGATTGGTCTTCATAGGCTGATTGATCCTTTCATACAGCTGTTTTGAAAATTCAGGACGGGGCGCTCGTGTCAAGCGCGATAGAAATTCGTCCATTACTCCTCCTTCAGCGTGTCCCACTGCGCGCGCAGTTGGCTGACTACCCGATGTAAGATTGTCCCCACATTTGATTCGCTCAATTTCGTTAACTTCGCGATCTCGCGATTGTTTAGTCCCGATCCATACTTCAATGCAACCATCTCGCGTTCGCGTTCGGGCAACTTCGCCAACAGCAATGACAGTCGCGCGAACTCGGCGCGGCGCTCGGCCACCTCTTCTGTCAGTTCGCTCGCTGTGTGGCGGCGAAGTCCGTCGAGTGATAGTTGTGGCTGCTCGCGGCGAAAATGGTCGGCGGCAACGTTGCGCGCGATGGTGAACAGCCACGTCGAGAATGCCGCACGCGCGCGCCGATAGCGTCCACGCGCGCGCCACGCTTTCTCGAACGTCGTCGCGGTCAGGTCTTCGGCGAGCATGCCATCGCCGACCCTGAAGCGAAAGAAGTTGTAGATGCGCGGCAGTTCGTCTGCGTACACCGCTTCCCAATTTAGGTCGCGTACTGCCACGAGCGGCGCAATGTGCTGAAGCCAACGGGATGCCACAGTCATATCTATATCATTATACGTGCGCGCCTGATAAGTATCACACCTGCCGCGAGAGTGTGCAGGATTGGTGTCTCTGAAGTCTATGGCCCAATCGAGCAAAAGCGACTATGTTATACTTTTTAGAAGCTTTCTTCGTCTGACCGTTCCCTGATGAACCCACGCCGTGAATATTGATTGGATACCCCTCATAGGTTGATGTGCTCGTGATTCCCGCCTTGATTGATTTACTCGTCGTTCTTTTCCTCATCGTGCAAATGCTCCTTGGCACGCGGCGCGGCTTCGTGCTCGGCATCTTGGATTTAGCGAGTTGGGTCGTGACGCTCGCCTTCAAGCTGTTGCTCGTCACGCCGCTCGTGGCTCTGTTAGAACCGTTCGTATCGTTACCCAAAGGCATCGTGGGACTGATCACGACGCTCGTGCTGCTGTTCGGTTTCATGGCTCTGTCTGCGCTGCTCATCTCCAAGTTCTATCAACTGCTGATGGCGCGCCACCTTCGCCCGACGTTCGTGAAGACTGATCGCTTGCTCGGCGTGATTCCGGGGTTTCTGAACGGGCTCATCATCACCGGGCTGATCCTCGAACTACTGCTGCTCATTCCGCTGAACACCACGTTGAGTGACGCGGTGATGGATTCGCGCTTGGGGCGTCCACTCGCGACGTCTGCGCTGACCGTCGGCAAGCCGTTCGCCAATCTTGCGCAGGAAGCCGCGCTTGACGTGAACGGCTATCTCACGAAAAAGTTTGGCGAGCCACCGACGCGTCTCACCTTGCCGGTGACAGACCTGAGCGTGGACGCGGCGGCAGAACAGAAAATGCTTACGCTCGTCAATCAAGAGCGCACGACGCGCGGATTGCAGCCGCTCGCGCTCGACAGCAAGTTGACGCAAATCGCGCGGCAGCACAGTCAGGAGATGTTGCAGCAGCACTACTTCGCGCACGACTCGCCCGCGCTCGGCTCGCCGTTTGATCGCATGGCGCGCGCGGGCATTCGTTATCGTGTCGCCGGCGAGAACATCGCGCTCGCGCCGAATGTCGATCGTGCGCACACGGGACTGATGAATAGCCCGGAGCACAAAGAAAACATCTTGCGCCCAGAGTTCCGTAAGGTCGGCATCGGCATCGTCAACGGCGGCTTGAGCGGCGAGATGTTCACGCAGGACTTCACGGACTGATGTAGAGACGTTGCACGCAACGTCTCTAGAGTCACCCACCTTGCGGCTGGCGAGATGAGCTTTGAATAATTGCCAAGATTCTTTTGACACTACCAACGTGCGTTGTTATACTGTCCCCATCTTGCAGAAAGGAGCAGGCGCAATGATTTACTTTAGCAATCTTTTCGGTCTCCGCGTTCGTGGGAGGAGTGCGCCTGTTCGCAGATAGATTGACGCGCGTGTGAATCTGTTTGCCGTGGGCGCATCCGTCGCTCACGGCATTTTTGTTTCTGGTCACAGAGTCAAAGAGCCGTGAGTTCATTCACGGCTCTTTATTTTTTAAGTATCTTTCGAGTCTGAGATTCATTATGAACATTCCACTCCGCTCCTATCTGGACTTGCTCGCCAACTATCTGCGACCGCAGCAGCGCAAGGTCGCGCTGCTCGTCGTGCTGTTGCTCGCGCAAATTGGGCTGCAACTGCTCAACCCACAACTGCTGCGTGTGTTTATTGACCGCGCGCTCGCGGGCGCGCCGATGGAATCGCTCATCACCATCGCGCTCGTCTTCATCGCGATCACACTCGCGACGCAAGCGCTGCTCGTCGGCGCGACGTATCTCAGCCAGGATGTCGGCTGGACGGCGACCAACGCGCTGCGTGTCGAGTTGGCGGAGCACTGTCTAAGCCTCGATATGCCGTTTCACAAAGCGCGCACGCCGGGCGAACTGATCGAGCGCGTGGACGGCGATGTGAGCGCCCTCGCCAATTTCTTCTCGCAGTTCACAGTGATGATGTTAAGCAACCTGTTGTTGTTCGGAGGCATTCTGATCGTGCTGTGGATTGAAGATTGGCGGCTTGGGCTAGCCCTCACGCTGTTTACACTCGCCACGCTGCTCACGCTTAATCGCACGCGGCAATTCGCCACGCCGTACCAAATTCGCAATCGGCAAGCGCACGCGATCCTGTTTGGCTTTCTGGAAGAGCGGCTGGCTGGCATCGAAGACGTGCGCGCGAACGGCGCGGGCGCGTACGCGATGCGGCGCTTCAGCGAGTTGGCGCGCGACGTGTATCACAAGGCGACCCGTGCGGAACTGGCCGGCTTTCTCACCGAAATGCTGAGCATGTTCTTCTTCAACATGGCATACGTCGGCTCGCTCGCGCTCGGCTTCGCGCTGTTTCAGGCCGGTGTCGTCAGCATCGGCACCATTTTCTTGCTGGTGCGCTACACGCAAATGTTGCAGCAGCCGATGCAGCAGATCACGCGCCAAATGCAAGATTTGCAGAAGGCGAGCGCGGGCATCGTGCGCGTCCGCGAGCTGCTGCAATTGCGGCGGCACGTGCTCGACGGAGGCGCGGCGCTCGTTCACGCTGGCGCTGTGTCCGTCGCGTTCGAGCATGTCTCGTTCGAATACGATGATGCGATTACGCGTCGCAATGGCGACCATTCGCCAGTCGCCGAATCGGCGACTGGCACAATGCCAGAACGGGGTTCCCGTTCTGGCGCGACAGAGCTTGGGACGAACGGCGCGAGCGCGACAGTGTTGCACGACCTCTCGTTTGTATTGTCGGCGGGCAAGGTGCTCGGCTTGCTGGGACGAACGGGAAGCGGCAAGACGACCATCACGCGCCTTCTCGCGCGCCTTTACGATCCAACCGCAGGCGCGATCCGACTCGACCACATGGACATCCGCACGGCGCAATTGGCCGATCTGCGCCGCACGATTGCGATGGTGACGCAGGACGTGCAATTGTTCCGCGCATCGTTGCGAGACAATCTCACGCTATTCGACAATACCATCGGCAATCACGTCATTATGCAAGCACTAGACGAACTCGGCTTGCGCCCGTGGTGCGAGTCGTTGCCCGACGGACTAGACACTGAACTACTCGCAGGCGGCGGGCTGTCGGCGGGCGAAGCGCAGTTGCTTGCGTTCACGCGCGCGCTGCTGCGCAATCCCGCGCTGGTCATTCTCGACGAAGCGTCATCGCGCCTTGACCCCGCGACGGAGCGGCTGATCGAGCGCGCGGTGGACAAATTGTTGCGCGGGCGTACGGGCATCATTATCGCGCATCGGCTTGGCACGGTGCAGCGCGCCGACGAGATCATGATTCTCGACGAGGGCCAGATCGTCGAGCGCGGCGAACGCGCGTGTCTTGCCAGCAATCCGCGCTCGCGCTTCTTTCAGTTGTTGCAGACGGGATTGGAGGAAGTGTTGGTCTGAAGACCGACAGCGGCTGGCAGACGACAGACGGCAGCCGCACCTCAATCCGTCGTCCGTCATCCGCCGTCGGAAGCAAAGGATTCAATATGCAATCAGTGCACTCAACAAAACTCAACACCTCGCAAGCCGTCGGACGTATGCTGCGTGGCCGCCCACTTGTGTTCGTGCTCACGTTCGGGTTATGGACGGCTTCGTATTGCGCGCCGCTCGTGACGGGCTGGCTCACGCGCGAATTTTTCAATCGCTTGAGCAACGACGCCGTTGCGGGCTTGAACGTGTGGACGCTCATCGCGTTAATGGTGGCGAACGAACTCGCTCGCATCATCGTCTCGATGTTCGGCATCTACACGTGGTTCACCTTATGGTACCAATGCATGCTGTTGCTGCAGCAGAACATGTTCAGTTGGCTGATGCTGGGTCCCGGCGCGCGCCTCTTGCCCGACTCGGCCGGCGAAGCAGTGAGCCGTTTCCGTGACGACGTCGAAATGTTCATGGTCTACATTGATACTTGGATTGATCTGCTCGGCGAAGGTGCGTTCACACTTATCGCGCTCATCATCATGTGGCAAATCAATCCGCTCGTCACGTTGTTCGCGTGCGCGCCGCTCTTGCTAGTCGCGGGATTGGCAAACTTGCTCACGCTGCGCATCAAGCAATATCGGCAGCGCAGCCGCGAAGCGCTCAGCGCGGTGGTCGCGTTCGTCGCCGAAATGTTCGGCGGCGTCCAGACGTTGAAGGTGGCGCACGCCGAAGCCGGCGCGATTAGCCACTTCCGCGTGCTGAACGAGCGCGCGCGCAAGGCACAGTTAAAAGAAAGTTTGCTCGTGCAAACGCTCGATACCTTCAACCGCAACACCGCGAACATCACGATGGGCATCATCTTGCTGCTGGCGGCGCAGGCGCTGCGCGCGAATACATTCACCGTCGGCGACTTCACGCTGTTCGTCTCGTACCTCGTGCCGATCTCGATGGTGCCGCGCTGGTTCGGAATGCTGGTGATGCGCTATCGGCAAGCGGAGGTCTCGACGGAGCGCATGAACGAGTTAATAACGGCTGCGCCGCGCGATCAATTAGTCAAGGATGCGCCGCTGTATCTGACGGGCGCATTGCCGCTCGTGACGCAAACTCCGAAGGCCGCCGCCGATTGCCTGCGTGTGCTGGAAGCCACCGCACTGGCGTATGTCCATCCGCGCTCAGGGCGCGGCATCCAGCATATCAATTTGCGCATCGCGCGTGGCTCGTTCACTGTCGTCACGGGGCGCATCGGCTCCGGCAAGACGACGCTGCTGCGCGCGCTGCTCGGCTTGCTCGACAAAGATGCGGGCGAGATTTATTGGAACGACGAGCGCGTGGATGATCCATCTATGTTTCTGGTGCCGCCGCGCGTCGCGTACACGCCGCAAGTGCCGCGCCTCTTTAGTGATACGCTGCGCGACAATATTCTGGCGGGCATGGACGCCGACGCAGATGAGGTGCGCGCCGCCATCGCGCAAGCCGTGCTGGATCCGGATGTTGCACAGATGCCGCGCGGATTGGACACACTGCTGGGACCCAAAGGCGTGCGCTTGTCGGGAGGACAGATTCAGCGCACGGCGGCGGCGCGCATGTTCGTGCGCGATGCGGAATTGCTCGTGTTCGACGATCTTTCGTCCGCGCTCGACGTGGATACCGAAGCGCAGTTGTGGGCGCGCCTATTCGTACAGCGTGACGCCACCTGTCTCGTCGTCTCACATCGGCGTGCAGCCTTGCGCCGCGCCGACAACATCATTGTCATGAAAGATGGCAGAGTGGAAGCCGCGGGCACGCTGGACGCATTGCTCGCGAGCAGCGCAGAGATGCAGCAGTTGTGGGCGCACGAGGCGGGACAGCATGACGCGGGTGAAGAGTTGGCTCTGAAATTATCGTAGGGCAAGCCACGACTCGCCCCCACAACACATCTTCAATCGGTGTCGCGCGATTGCAGAATGGTGTCGAGGGCATCACAATATTCGGATTTCAAGTCGCCGTTCGCTTGGACGACCTGCTCGCGTCCTTGCTGTTGCAGCAGTTGTTCGAGCGCGAAGCCTGTCACCAATTTGCTGTGCCGCCACACGCGCACCTCGTTGGCGTATTGAGTGCAAAGCGCATCGCACGTATTACTCAGCGCCGAGTCGTCCGAAGACTTTTGCTCGATCTCAATTTCGTAGCAGCGCACCGCGCCGCCATCCAAGTGATAGGTACACGCATCTATGGCAAATTCGGCGAGTACGTGTTGGCCATCGGTTGAACAAATGTGGCGAATCTGGCGGCGCGTCTCGCGGTCTTGAATCACTTCGAAGCCGAGCGCGCGAATCGCTTGCAGCGGCTCTTCTTCGCTCGTGGCCGCGCGAACAGTGATGCGCACGCCGAGCGCAATGAGGTCGTCGAGAATGGCTTGCAACCCCACGCTCGACCAACCCACCTCGCGCTCGCGGCGCTGCACACCCGCTGCGGTTTGGGTGGCGTCGCCTTTCAACGTCAATAGCCAGCGCTCGTTCTTGCGCCGCACGCGCAACCCGTAACGGCTCCGTTGCAAAGCGCGCTCAGGCGTGTCGAAATAGATATCACGGATGTGCTCCGTCGCTTGCGGCCGCAACTCGTAACCCGCGAGTTCATGCAGCGCGGCGATGCGCGCCGCGAACAAGGCCGGATCGCGGGCGCACACGAACAATGTGGCTTCAACTTCGTGCGCTGGGCTGTGGTTCATGCGTACCTCTCGGCTTGCGCGTGCATTCCTGGCGCGACGTGCACGTGGATATTCGTCTTCTCTAAGGGATGCGCATCATGGGATGCGCATCGCGCGTGAATGATTCGCGCTACAAGCGTCGCGCGTCGCGCTCGTGTTGCGTGAATGCAATCTTGCGGAAAATAATGGTCAGCATGTTGTGGTCGCCGTCTCCGTAAAGGTCCAACATCATGCCGGGTAGTTTCTGAGTTCAACGTCCAGCCCCGTCTCGTCGCGAACCTCGTGCCGTGTGCTCTTCAGTCGGGTGCTCTAACTCGTGCAAGAACCCGCTCGGAATGTCCCCACGCATCATTGTACGGCGTACGGCGCAATCGTGCGCTGTACCAACAGCAAACGACCCTCGTGCTCGACCATCACTTGCGCGCACGGATTTGCGTTGCGCTAGCTGATGCGTCCGCACGTGCTATGGCTGCACGCGAGCGGTACCGTTGCAGACGACGAGCGGGATGGTGTAGCGCGAACAACTATTCCTATCAGCGCGCATGAAGTTGTCCATTCCTGAATTGCGATAGCATAGCACACGATGAGTCACGGTGCGAGGCAGAAAAAAACCACCACGCGCCGTGGCACAATAAATGAAATGAGTATAATCAACCTGAACTTTTGCTCGACAGTTCACGTCTAATTATCGGAGACCATTGTGCAAACGCTCATCGCTTTTTTGGAACAATCGCGCGACGCGTATAGCGCCGACCTCGCCGCGCTCGTCAATCGGGACTGCGGTACGTACAACAAAGCGGGTGTGGATGCGGTTGGCGAATGGATCGCCGCGCGCTGTGCCGAATGGCAGTGGCAGATCGAACGAATGCCGCAAACAAAGTTCGGCGATTGCTGGCTGGCGCGCATGCGCGGCGACGGCGATGGGCGGCTGATGCTGATGGGCCATCTCGACACCGTGTATCCAGACGGCACGGCGGCAAAACGGCCGATGCGCGTCGAAGGCGCGCATATACTCGGGCCGGGCATCTGCGACATGAAAGCGGGCTTGCTGACCGGCATGTATGCCATGCGCGCGCTGCAGGTCAGCGGCTTCCGCGACTTCGCCGAAATCGTTTTCTTCTTCAACAGCGATGAAGAGATCGGCTCGCCCAGTTCCAAACCCCTGTACATGCCCGTCGCACCTGAGATGGATGCAGCCCTCGTGCTCGAAGCGGCGCGCGCCAACGGTGACATCGTGAGCGCGCGCAAAGGCGCAGGGCATTACATCATTCGCGTGCGCGGCAAGAGCGCACATGCCGGCGTCGAGCCGGAGAAAGGTGCGAATGCCATCCTTGAATTGTCACATCAAATCGTCGCCGTGCAACAACTAAATGCGATTGCGCCGGGCGTGACCGTGACCGTCGGCGTCGTGAGCGGCGGCACGCGCTCGAACGTCGTCCCCGATGCGGCAAGCGCGGAAGTAGATGTGCGGGCGACCGACCCGCGCGGCGCAGCCATCGCCGCCGACGCCATCAGCGCGCTCGCAGGGCGTACGACGGTGGCTGGCACGCACGTCACGATTGATGGCAGCTTCGGCTGTCCGCCGATGCCCAAGACCCACGCGACGGCGTTTCTCGTCGAACTGACGCAGCAGGTCGCGCGCGAGTTGGGTTTCAGCGTGAGCGACACTGCGACGGGCGGCGTCTCCGACGCGAACGTGATTGCGGGTCTGGGCGTGCCCGTGCTAGACGGCTTAGGTCCTATCGGTGGACTGGATCACAGTCCGAATGAATACATTGATGCCGACAGCATTGTGCCGCGCACGGCTTTGCTCGCGGCACTGATGCAGCGCGTGCTGCGCGAACGCGAGCGACTGCGCGCGCTGCGGGAGAAATGACATGAATCTTTCACAACTAGCCAATCAGATTGCGTTGCTCCTTGTGTGCGTCGTGTTTGGCGCGGGCTGCGCGGCGCCGACGCCTGCTGTGCAGTCGGCCACTGCCACGCCGACTGCCGCGCTCACGCCGACGGACTTGAAATACATACTGCTGGCGAAATATCCAGACTTCTTCTTCTGCGACCCCGATCAATTTCCGGTTGCGCACGCCGACGAGACACAGCTCGGACTCCAGCGCTGGCCCGAAGTACAGCAGAACGCCGAGCAATTTCAATCCATTTTGCGTCATCTGAATTTCAGTGGAGCGAATTTCAGCGACGATCAAAAAGTGAGTGTCTATCGTGAATTCAAGAAGTTGAACGCGCTGACACTGCAACCTGCGAGTGACGGCTACACATTTCAATTGCGCACGTCAGATGGCAAGAACAATGGCATGGCGATTGAAGGCACGCTCAGCAAGCAGGGCGCGATCAACGTGACGAAAACGCAGCCGACGATTGCCACCTGTCCTGTGTGCCTCGCCGCCGACACGCTGATCGAGACGCCGATTGGCAACTTGAAGGTTAGCGATTTGCGCGAAGGCATGTTGGTGTGGTCGCTCGACGCGAAAGGCGCGCGCGTGGCTGTGCCGATCGTGACGACGGCACGTGTGCCCGTATCCGCGACACACCACATGATCCACATCGTGCTCGACGACGGACGCGAACTGATGGCATCACCCGGCCACCCAACGGCTGATGGCCGTGCGCTCGTGCACCTGCGCGTGGGCGATGCGCTCGACGGCGCGCGCGTGCTTCGTGCAACGCGCGAGTCGTACGCGAGCGGCGCGACCTATGACATCTTGCCCGCGAGCAGCAGCGGTGCGTACTGGGCGAACGGCATCCTGATAGGCAGCACGCTGAAATCAGAGGTAAGCGTGCGCTGATGCGACGCGATATATTGAGCACGATAGGGGCGCACAACCGTGCGCCCCTACTGTTTTTTGACGAGCGGAGATTCCGAGCCGATGCGCGCTGAAATAGATTGTTGGCTGGCAATGCTGGCGCTGCAACCATGCGGCAAGCCACACAACCAGCCGAGAATTACACTGGTGTGGCTCGCGCTGCATCTCGCGGGGCTGACCGCGCTGTGGCTGCTGTTCCAGTTTCCACTCGTGTCGGCGATGGCGCTGGCCGCGTTGACGCTGTGCGCGCTGCTGAGTCCGCAGCTGTTCAACTCCGTCCGCGCGCATGAACGGCGATTGTCGTTGGGTGTGCTGTCGCCATTGTTGCTCGTGTATCTCGTGATCGCCGTGCGCCTCGTGTTGAAATATGCTTTCCAATGGCAGTTGCCCACTTACGCAGGCGGCGAACCATTGAACGTCGTCACCGCGCTGATCACAACGGAAAACATTCTGCTTGCCGCACTCGCGTATATCGTGCTGATCTATTTCGTGCAGGCCGCGCGCGAGCAGGCGCAGTGGTCGCGTGCGATCGCGCTCACGCTGCTCGTGTTGACTTTGGTGTGGGCTATGTGGGAATTTTTCGGGCATCACAGCGCGGGGGTCACGGGCAGCGATCCATACGCTTACGCGCAAATGGCAGTGGACTGGGCCGCGCGCGGCACGCCGCTGCATGAGTTTCCGTTATTCAGCCCAGTCGTCGCGCTCGATCTGCCGTACTTCGCTGGCGTGCATGTCGGCTATCATCTGCCGCTAGAAAATTTGCGCGATGCGGCGAGCGTCTGGCCCACCGGCGTTTCATTTTTTCTGGCGATCGCGTATCGCATGCTCGGCGAAGATGGATTGTATAGGGTCGTGCCGTTGTTTGGATTATTGTCGCTCGGCGTACTGTGGTGGCTCGCGCGGTGCAGTGCGCCGCAGCACGCCGACTTGATCGGCGCATTCGCGGTGTTGCTATTGGCAACGTCGTTTGAGCAAGTCAATCGGTTGCTGGTTCCGATGGCTGACGTGCCATCACAATTTTTCTGCACGCTTGCCATCGCGCTGGCACTGTTCGCGCCGCGCATCGCGCGACGAAACTTCATGGCGCTGATTGCATTGGGCGCGCTGGCAGGCATGGCGTTCGGATTGGCGTATTGGATTCGCCACACACAATTGCTGATTGGCTTTGCGCTCGTGCTGGCTGTGGTGTTGTGGGAGGCGCACAGTCGGTGCGCGCGACTTGCGTTTCTGGCTGTGCTGGCGTGCGTTGCGCTGCTCGTCGCGTTGCCCGACCTCGCATATCACCAACAAGTGTTCGGCAGTGTGATCAATGTTGAATCGGAGGAGTTGCAATACTTTCGCCTGGATGCGCTTGGCGCGGCAATCGCACGCGCGCTGAGTGAGTTCTTGTTGCCGCATGAGTTCGGCTTCATCTGGCCGCTCACGGTCATTGGCGCGCTGCGGATGGCGCGCGCGCAGTTCAAATTATTTGCGGTGCTGTTGACGTGGCTACTTGCCGTCGTCGCCATTCATCTGCCCTACGCCGCGCTGCGATTACGCGATTTGCTTGGTGAGTTTCCGCCGCTGATGATTTGGACGGCGTGGGGCGCGGTAACTTTTATTGCCGCACGGCGGCCAGCCGATGTGAAAACGAATGAGCGGATGACGGATGACACAACGCCCATTCGATTCCCGACGTCGTATCCTGTGATTATCCTCGCTATTGTCTTCGTGCTGTTCGCGTTGTCGCTGCGCATGCAGACGACGCTCGCACGCACGCTCACGCCGCACTCGGCCGGCTTCGGCTACGTGCTTCCGTCCGAACGTGCCGCGTTCGACGCGATTTCGCAACTCACACCAAATGATGCCGTGATCGCCTCCACCTTGAGCAGCGGCGCGATGGATTTGTATGCGCATCGGCTGACCATTCGACCGAACGTGTGGAGCATGGCGCAGTTCGATAAATTTTTCGAAGCGATGCGATTGGAAAGGCGGCCCATGTATCTGCTGTACGATAGCCCCGACTTGCGACCGCTGCGCGATCAGTTACGCGCGTCGGGACGACTTGAGGTCGTGCAGCAATTTATGGCGCTCACCTTCTTTGGTGACCGCGAGGCGCAAGCGGGGACGCTGTACCGAATCACCGAGTAGGAGCACAATAGTGTCGCCACGCGGTGCGCGCGCCCGATCACTTGCGCGCCCTCATGGCCCACGGTCAAGATCATCACCGTTACGTTAGGAGTGAATCTGCGGTACGACCCGGCATGAAGAACGTCGTTATGAGGTTGAACTTGTCCACCAATTTCCACAAGCGCGGCACGCCGACGCGCGCCGTACTCACCGCCATAGAACATCGCGGGCGTGGCATTCTTATAGCGAACCAAACCAACATCACTTTGAAATCGAACGAGACGCATGACACCTGGTTGTCAGTTCGTTGATTTGGTAGATAATGCTGCACATCATAATGGAAAATCATCGCGAGTGCTATAATGTTTGTGCAATCAATCGCCAAGCTATTTTGAGGAGTTCGTTAAATGCACACAGGCTCATACGTTAACGGCAAATGGTACCAACCCAACTCGCAGCGCACGGTGCGCAACATTAATCCGGCCGACACGAACGACGTGATCGCCGAGTTTCCGGCGGCAACGGCGGCAGACGTACAGTGCGCGATTGAGGCGGCGCAGGCTGCGTTCCCGAACTGGAAGAATACGCCGGGTCCGGAGCGCGGGCGCGTCCTGTGGCGCGCAGCCAACATCGCGCGCCACCGTGCGGACGAGATCGCGCGCGTGATGACACGCGAAGAGGGCAAGATTCTCAAAGAGGCGAAGGGCGAAGTGCTCAAAGGCATTTCGCTGTTAGAGTTTTATTCGGGCGAGGGCTATCGTGTGCATGGCAAGACGCTGCCATCGGAAGTTCGCGATACGTTCACATATACGATTCGCCGGCCGCTCGGCGTCGTGGGCTTGATCGCCCCTTGGAACTTTCCGTGGGCGATCCCCGTGTGGAAGTCTGCGCCTGCACTCGTCGCCGGCAATACTGTCGTGTTCAAGCCGGCCGAGCTTACGCCGACCACTGCATCATTGCTGGCGGAAATTTACGAAGAAGCTGGCTTGCCCGCGGGCGTGTTCAACATGATCGTCGGTCCCGGCTCGCAAGTCGGCGAGCCGATTGTAAACTCACCCGTCGTGCGTGCCATTTCGTTCACCGGCTCGAATGCAGTGGGCGGTGCACTGTACGTCAAAGCCGCATCGCGCGGCGCGAAGATCACGTGCGAGATGGGCGGCAAGAACGCCGTCATCGTCATGCCCGATGCTGATCTCGACAAAGCGGCCGTCGCGATTCAGGGCGGCGCATTCGGCTCGACGGGCCAACGTTGCACAGCGACATCGCGCGTGATTGTGATGCCGCAGGTCAAAGATGCGCTGGTCGAGCGCATCGCCGCGCAGGCAAAAAAGTTAAAGGTAGGTTCGGGGCTGGACGAAACGGTTGAGATGGGACCTGCGGTGGACGAGAAGCAATGGAAGACTGATCTCGAGTACATTGAAGTCGGCAAGCAAGAGGGTGCGCGGCTCGTGATGGGTGGCGGCAAGCCTGCGCATCTCGACAACGGCTATTTCGTCGAGCCGACCATCTTCGATAACGTCACGCCCGATATGCGTCTGTTCAAGGAAGAGGTGTTCGGGCCAGTGCTGGCCGTTGCGACGGCGAACAATCTCGACGAAGCGTTGCGATTCGCCAACTCGGTCGAGTATGGTCTGACGACTTCCATCTTCACGCAGGACATCAACACGATCCTGCGCTTCATCGAAGATGTCGAGACGGGCATGGTGCACGTCAACGAGCCGACCATCGGCGGCGAAGCGCAGTTACCGTTCGGTGGGTCGAAGTCCACGGGTGTGGGCGAGCGTGAGATGGCGGAAGAAGGGTTGAACTTCTTCACCGAGCTTAAGACAGTGTTCATCAACTATTCGGGCAAAACTGAGCGCTCGTTGATCCGCTGATGACAGCCGGTCGGCGCGAGACACTCCGTGTTCCAACTAGTGTAATCCGATGAGCAGCGACGAAAATCAAATCTGGGACTTGTGGTATCCGAAAGGCGGCGCGACGGGTGTGCCGTTCGCGCGCGGACGATGGCTGTGAGTGGCGCTGGCACGTGGAATTTTACAATCACCGCTAATGCAATCAGCCCATCGTATGATGGGCTGATTGGTTTTGCGCCCGCCGCGATTCGAACGCGGAACCTGCTGATTCGAAGTCAGACGCTCTGTCCATTGAGCTACGGGCGCATGTGGCAAATAGCAAATGGCTGATGGCAAATGGGAAACACTCTGCCATTCGCTATCAGCCATTTGCCAAAAGGGTGAGCAGAGGGATTCGAACCCTCGGTCTCCTGGGCCACAACCAGGTGCCTTAGTCCACTCGGCTATGCTCACCACGCAATGACGATTCTAGCACAGCCTCGGATTTTCGACAAGCGGCTTTGACGGGCTTGACGACCCATGTTATAATGTTGAACTAATGCGATTCGTTCTGAGTCTGTCATAGTTACATCCAGCCCTGCGGCGGCTGGATTTTTTTCGTCTCCGTTTTATGAAGATAGACTTTCACACCCATCACTATCCGCTCGCGTACCTCGACGAACTGGAGCGGCATCCCAGTCCTGCGTGTGCGGTCACGCGCGATGCGACCGGTCGCCGATTAGTGAACTATGCTGGCGATTTCAATGTCGTCGCCGACGGACACATTGACCTCGAAGTGCGGCTGGCGGAGATGGAGCGCACGGGTGTGGACATGGGTGTGCTGACGTTCACGACGCCGGGTGTGCACGTCGAAGAACGCGAGCGCGGCATCCATCTGGCACAAGTCGTCAACGATTCCTATGCCGATATTCAGAAACAGTATCCAAATAAATTCGTCTGCCTCGCGACGCTGCCGCTGCAAGACGCGCAGGCATCCGCCGACGAACTCGAACGCGCGGTGACTAAACTTGGCTTGCACGGTGCGATGCTGTTCGCCAATGTGGGCGGTAGGCCAATTCACCATCGCGAATATTGGCCGCTGTATGAGGTGTCGGCTCGGCTCGACGTACCGCTGATGATCCATCCGACCAGCCCGCCGGGTGTCGAGGCATTTCAAGAATATCGCACGACCGCCCTCGTCGGCTTTCTGCTCGACACGACGTTGGCGGCGACGCTGCTGATGTTCGAAGGTGTGATGGAGATGTACCCGAACATCAAATTTGTGCTGGGTCACTTGGGTGGCACGATTCCTTACATCGCCGAGCGCATTGACCGTGGCTACGCGGCCTATCCTGAAGTGCGGAAGAACATCGCGCATGAGCCATCGTTCTACTTCAAGCGCAACTGCTATTACGACACGGTGGCGTTCGACCCCGACGCGATTGAGTTAGCGATCAAATTCGCAGGCACGGACCACATCGTGCTCGGCAGCGACTACCCGCACCAGATTGGCGATATGAAACGCGCCGTGGAAGTGGTGTCGGGTCTGCCCGTGAATGACAAGACGCGCGAGCAGATGTTTGGCGGCAATGCGGCGAAGTTGTTGAGACTCGCGCAACTAAAGGGGTGATCCTCAAACGCCATATCTAACACCAGTCTAACACCACAACGCCTGTCTGCTTTCAAGCAGTCAAGCGACGAGATGCAAAGACTGCAAATAGTGAGAACACGCTTTTTGACAGCGCACAACCAATTCCGTATAATCTAATCAGGATATTTGCGTATAACGGGTGGGCAGACCGTGCCACCCGTGTTTGTGTTTGTCTCAAAGCCGTTATTTGTGATTGCGTCAGTCTGGAGGAAAAGTGCCCGAAATTCGAGATTTTACGGCAATCCGCATCAGTCTCGCATCCCCCGAAGCCATCCGCAACTGGTCACACGGCGAAGTCCTCAAACCAGAAACCATCAACTACCGCCGTCTGCGCCCAGAGCGCGATGGTCTATTCGACGAAGCCATCTTCGGTCCGACGAAGGACTATCAGTGCTACTGCGGTAAGTACAAAAAGATTCGTTACAAAGGAATCGTCTGCGATAAATGTCACGTCGAAGTGACACGTTCGTCCGTGCGCCGCGAGCGTATGGGCCACATCGAACTGGCGTCGCCCGTCGCGCACATCTGGTACACGCGTCGCGTGCCATCGTATCTTGGCCTGCTGCTCGACATGTCGCGCCGCAACCTCGACCGCACGCTCTACTTCGCACAGTACGTCGTCATCTCGATTGACGAAGAGGCACGCCGCAAATCCTTGAAGGCGATTGACGAGGCCGAAGCCAAAGATTTGAAGCGCGTTAAGGAAGGCTTGCAGGACAAGCTCGGTCGCTCGAAGGATAAGCAGGACGATGAGCTAACCAAGAAGAAGACGCAGCGCGAAGCGAACATGCAGCGCCTCGAAGATAAACTCAATGCGCGCGTCGAAGAATTGAACGGCGAGTATCACGCGGTCGAGAAACGTCTGACGGACGACCAAGGCACGACTGTGCGCAAAGCCATCGTGCATCCGCGCACACACGAAGTGCTCGTGGACGAAGGTGAGACGATTGACAAGAAGCACTTGCGCCGCTTCAACGACACCGTGCAAGCCGAGATCAAAGAACTGACGGCCAAGTTCCGCGAAGACCAAGCGAACAGCCGCCTCGCCTACGAGAACGAAATGGATCGCATCCGCGCTGAAAGTCAGGACGCGAGCGAGAAGCTGCAAGACCAGTATGACCGCGAAGTATATGCGGTCCAGAATCGCTTCGAGGAGCAGCGCGACGAGCTGCGCGAACTCGCGCCCATGGACTTTATGACCGAGGCGCGCTTCCGAGAACTCAACGACCGCTGGCAAGGCGTGTTCCGCGCCGGCATGGGTGCTGAAGCGCTGTACGAAATCGTGCAGAACCTTGAGCTCGAGAAGCTCGCAAAAGAATTGCGCGCCGAGATGCGACTGACCGCGTCGCGCCAGCGCCGCAAGAAGGCGACCAAGCGACTACAAGTGGTCGGGGCGCTGCGCAAGTCGAACAATCGTGCCGAGTGGATGATTCTGACGGTGCTGCCGGTCATTCCACCCGAGCTGCGCCCAATGGTGCAGTTGGATGGCGGCCGTTTTGCTACATCCGACCTGAACGATTTGTATCGGCGCGTCATCAATCGCAACAATCGTTTGAAGCGACTGCTCGAGCTCGGTGCACCCGACGTCATCGTGCGCAATGAGAAGCGCATGTTGCAGGAAGCGGTGGACTCGCTGATTGATAACTCACGGCGCGGCAAAGCCGTTTCGCTACGCGGCAAGCGCAAGTTGAAGTCGTTGTCTGACATGCTGAAAGGCAAGCAGGGCCGCTTCCGCCGCAACTTGCTCGGCAAGCGCGTGGACTACTCTGGCCGCTCCGTAATCGTGGTAGGTCCGCATCTCAAGCTGCACGAGTGCGGGCTGCCGAAGCGGATGGCGCTGGAGTTGTTCAAGCCGTTCGTCGTGAACAAGTTGGTCGAAAATCAATACGCACACAACGTGAAAGGCGCGAAGCGCATCATCGAGCAAATGCGTCCCGAAGTGTGGGAAGTGCTCGAAGAGGTCGTGCAGGATTACCCGATTCTGCTCAACCGCGCGCCGACGCTGCACCGCCTCGGTATTCAAGCATTCATACCGACGCTGGTGGAAGGCGACGCCATTCAAATTCATCCACTCGTGTGCGAAGCGTTCAACGCAGACTTCGACGGCGACCAGATGGCGGTACACATCCCGCTCTCCGAAGCCGCAAAAGCGGAAGCGCGATTGCTGATGTTGTCATCGCACAACTTGCTGCGCCCCGCCAATGGCGAGCCGATTGTCGGACCGTCGAAAGATATGGTGCTCGGCTGCTACTATCTCACCATGTCGGAAGAGGACCAGAAGGGCCAAGGCAAACATTTCTCCGATATTGAAGAAGTCATGCTCGCCTACGAGATGGGCAGCGTCGCGCTGCACGCGAAAGTTAACTTGCACTTCACGCCTGTCGGCAAGAAGAAGAAGCAAACAATCGAGACGACAGTCGGACGCTGCATCTTCAATTCGGTTGTGCCCGAAGAGCTGCGGCTTGTCAACGACACGATGGACAAGGGCAAGCTGAAGAACCTGATTGGCGAGTGCTATTACGCGCTCGGCGCCGATATAACCGCCAAGTTCGCGGACGACATCAAAGACCTTGGCTTCAAATTCGCGACGCGCTCAGGCTTGACGATTGCGTTGAGCGACATCAACGTGCCGGAATCAAAGCAGGATATCTTAGCGCAAGTCGGCACGCAGGTCGGCGAAGTCGAGCGGCAGTATCGGCGTGGTCTCATCACCGAAGACGAGAAGTACGTGAAGACCGTCGAACTGTGGACGAAAGCCACCGACGATGTAACCGACGAAGTATCGAAGGCGATGGATCCGCAGGGGCCAATCTTTATCATGGCAACGTCGGGCGCGACGAAGGGCGGCTTCCAACCGATTCGTCAGTTGGCGGGCATGCGCGGTCTGATGGCTGATCCTGTCGGGCGTATCATTCCGCTGCCGATTCGCTCTAACTTCCGCGAAGGGCTCACGTCGCTTGAATACTTCATCTCGACGCACGGCGCGCGCAAAGGTCTGGCTGACACCGCGCTGCGCACGGCCGACGCGGGCTATCTGACGCGCCGCCTGGTGGACGTGGCGCAGGAGTGCATCATCAACTCCGAAGATTGCGAGACGGACAAGGGTATCTGGCTCAAGGAGTCGGATCCGGGTGCGGGTCTGGCGAAACTGCACGAGCGCGTTCTGGGCCGCACCGCCGCAGGACCCATCAAGAATCCGAAGACGAAAGAAGTTATCGTCGCCGACGGCGAGATGATTCTCGAAGAACACGCGGCTGACATCAAAGCGGCTGGCATCACGGAAATTCGCGTGCGCTCGCCCATGACGTGCGAAATGCGCTACGGCATCTGCGCCAAGTGCTACGGGCGTGACATGGCGCGCAACGGACTCGTGCAAATTGGCGAAGCGGTCGGCGTCATCGCCGCGCAGTCCATCGGCGAGCCGGGTACGCAGTTGACGCTGCGCACGTTCCACACTGGCGGTGTGGCGGGCGAGGCCGACATCACCCGCGGCCTGCCGCGCGTGCAAGAATTGTTCGAAGCGCGCAACCCGAAGGGCGAGGCTATCGTCGCAGAAATTTCGGGCAGCGCCGAAGTACTGCGCGACGGCGACCAGCGACTGCTCCGCATCACCTCGTCGCAGATGGTGCGAGACGAGTATGAGATTCCCGGCAACTATGGCAACAAGGTCGAGAATGGCCAGCAAATTCCGGATGGCACCGTGCTGGCAAAGCGCGGCGAGAAAGAGATCGTTGCGTCGCACGGCGGCAAGGTGGCACTAAGCGATGGCAAGATCGTGGTGCGGCGTGAGAAGCGCGAAGAGGTCGAGTACGAGGTGCCGCCGACGGCGCGCTTGCGCGTCGAGAACAATCAAAAGGTCATGGCGGGCCAGCAGATGACCGACGGTGCGCTGAACCCGCACCAGATTTTGAAAATCAAAGGCAAGGAAGCGGTGCAGCAGTATCTGCTGGAGGAAGTGCAGAAAGTGTATCGCTCGCAGGGCGTGAGCATCAACGACAAGCACATCGAAGTCATCATGCGGCAGCTGCTGCGGCGCGTAAAGGTGCGCACGGTCGGCGAATCGCCATACCTGCTCACTCAGTTGGTGGACGCACTCGAATTTGCCGAAACCAATCATCGCTTGGTCGAAGAAGGCAAGCGGCCCGCGACCGCCGTCTCGCAGTTGCTCGGCATCACCAAAGCCGCACTCACCACGGAGTCGTTCCTCGCGGCGTCGTCATTCCAGCACACTATCAACGTGCTGGCGGGTGCAGCCATCGAAGGCAAGCGCGACGAACTGCACGGCTTGAAAGAGAATGTCATCATCGGCAAGTTGATTCCGGCCGGTACGGGCTTCAAGGCACTGGAAGGTGCTGCCGCTATCTCAGCACCGAGCGGCATCAGCACTGCGCTCGCGCTGCCCGATGCCGACAACGACGAAGATTTCGACGACGAAGATTAATAACACGAGACGTTAGCCGAGCATTGGGCTAACGTCTCGTGATAATCGCACCCGCAAACCGACCATAAGGCAAGCACGTCGTAACGGGGTTTGCTGGTGGTGTGAATTGCACTAGCACTTGCAACCCACTTCATCTACAATTGTAGGTAGTGTAGGTAGGATTGAGAACGTTCGAGACTGCACGCGAGGAGCAGAGCACAACGTGACCGACCGAGACGAGCGCACATCACAGTCCAATCAGAATTCGGAGCAGAACTCCGAATTCAGCAAAATGTTCGAGCAGAGCCAATATGACTTCGTGCCCCCCAAAGCCGGCGACATCCGCCAAGGCACAGTCGTGCGCGTTGAGCCAAACCAGATTGCCGTGGATATAGGCGGCAAGAAGGAAGGCATCATTCCAGGCTCCGAACTGGAGAAACTCAGTCCGGAGGTGCGCGCACGTCTCGTGGTGGGACAGGAACTGCCTGTGTATATCGTGCGCGGCGAGACGCAGGACGAGGATGCGCAATTGTCACTCAGTCAGGCGAAATCGTTTGAGGACTGGATGCGCGCCGAAGAATTGCTCAAGTCCGGCGAGGTCGTGGAAGGCACGGTCAGTACGTTCAACAAGGGTGGGTTGATTGTGCCATACGGCAAGCTGCGTGCGTTTGTGCCTGCCTCGCAAGTCGCGTCCCGCCCCGTCGGCTATCAGCCGCCGACGGAAGCGCCGCCACCGGGCGAAGGTGATTGGCTGCCGAAAATGGTCGGCATGAAGCTGCCGTTCAAAGTCATCGAAGTAGATCAGCGCCGTCGCCGCCTCATCTTCTCCGAGCGACAGGCTGTGAAGCAGTGGCGCAAATCGCAGCGCGAACGGCTGATGGAAGAGTTACTAGAAGGGCAGACGCGCAAGGGCCGCGTCAGCAATCTCACTGAGTTCGGCGCATTCGTTGATCTTGGCGGTGTGGACGGTCTGGTGCACGTCTCGGAGATTGCATACGAGCGCGTGCGGCATCCGTCCGACGTGCTGCGCATCGGCCAAGAAGTGGACGTGCTCGTGATGCGCATTGACCGCGAGAAGGGACGTATCGCGCTCTCGATGCGCCGCACTCGTCCCGATCCGTGGCAGCACATCGGCGAGCGTTTTCAGCGCGGTCAGTCTGTCGAAGGCGTCGTAACCAATGTGACGGACTTCGGCGCGTTTGTGCAGCTCGAACCCGGCGTCGAAGGACTTGTGCACGTGAGCGAGATGCAAGGCGGTCGCAAATTAAAAGTCGGCGAGAGCGCGCAGTTCCGCGTGCTCAACGTCGAACAATCACGCCAACGCATCAGCCTCGAACCGAAGTACACCGATGCGTCAGGCGAGCAACAAAGTGAGTAGAGACTGGAGACTGGAGTCTCAAACAACGAAGTCTCCGCTCTCTCATTTTTATTTTTGGGCGAGGAGGTGAACCCACATACATGACCGTAGTCATCCGAAGCGGCGAATCGCAGGAGAGTCTGCTCAAGCGATTTCGCAAAGAAGTCGCCGATAGCCGCATCCTCAGCACTTATCGCAAGAAGCGCTGGTTTGTCTCAAAGAGCGAAGAGAAGCGCAAGGCGAGACAGCGCGCCGCGCGCAAAGCCCACCGCAAGGAAATGCAAGCGCAGGCACGAGAATATTAAAGCGCATTTCAGATTTCATATTGCAAATTGCATCCTTAACAATCCACTCAAAGCGTGTTTTGAAGCTCGGTGTAGTAACGACTTCAGTCGTTAGCCATGCTCGTGGTAGCACCAACGACTGAAGTCGTTACTCCTAGCGGCAACTGATGGTGTTCGCAATCTGAAATCGTCCATTGCAGATAACCGCATCATGTCGAAAATTTGAATTCCGCAATCTGCAATCAGAAAGGCCCGCATGGAAATAGGCACCGTTAGGCAAGTAGATATAGATCAAACGATGCAGGGCGCATACCTCGATTACGCGATGAGCGTCATCGTGTCGCGTGCGCTGCCCGACGTGCGTGATGGATTGAAGCCCGTGCAGCGCCGCGTGCTCTACGCGATGCATGACATGGGACTGCGGCACACGGGCTCTTACAAAAAATCGGCGCGTATCGTCGGTGAGGTGCTCGGCAAGTATCATCCACACGGCGACGCCGCCGTCTATGATGCGATGGTGCGCCTCGCGCAAGACTTCTCAATGCGCTATCCACTGATTGATGGACAGGGCAACTTTGGATCGGTGGATGGCGACAGCGCGGCGGCCATGCGCTACACCGAAGCGCGGCTCGCAACCATCGCGCAAGAGGTGCTGAACGACATCGAGAAGGACACGGTCGAGTTCGGCGACAACTTTGACGGCTCGCTCAAAGAGCCGAAGATTCTCCCCGCAGCACTGCCCAATCTGCTTGTGAACGGTTCCTCAGGCATCGCGGTCGGCATGGCAACGAATATCCCGCCGCATAACCTCGGCGAGATTTGCGATGCCATCAGCTACATGATTGATCACTACAAAAATATTGATAAAGTCGGCGTGGACGACTTGATGCGCTATGTCAAGGGTCCCGACTTCCCGACGGCGGGTTTGATTTTCCGCTATGCGGTCGGCGAAGAATCCGAGGACAACATCAAGCAGGCGTATGCGACGGGCAAAGGGCGCATCATCGTGCAAGCCAAGACACGCTTCGAGGAACTGTCGCGCGGACGCAGCAGCATTATCGTCACCGAGTTGCCATATCAGGTGAACAAGACCAGCTTGATCGAGCGCATCGCTGAACTGGCGCGCGACGAGAAAATCGAAGGCATCACCGACCTGCGCGACGAATCCGACCGACAAGGCATGCGCATCGTGATCGAGTTGTCGCGCACGGTCGAGCCGAATGCCGTATTGAAGTTGCTGTTCAAGTACACGCCTTTGCAAACGACGTTCGGCATCACGATGCTTGCACTGGTGGATGGCGAGCCGAAGCTGCTGCCGCTCAAGCGTGCGCTGCATTTGTTCGTCGAGCATCGGCGCGAGATCATCACGCGGCGCACGAAGCACGACCTCGCCAAAGCCGAAGACCGCGCGCATATCCTTGAAGGTCTGCGCATCGCGCTCTCGCATTTGGATGAAGTCATCAAGACGATTCGCCAGTCACCCGACACCGACACAGCGCGTCAACGCTTGATGAAGCGCTTCAAGTTGAGTGAGCGTCAGGCGACCGCGATTCTTGATATGCAACTGCGCCGTCTGGCTGCGCTCGAACGGCAGAAAATCGAAGACGAATACAAAGAAGTCAAGAAACTCATTGCACAGTTGCAGGATTTGTTAAAGAGTCCGCAGAAAATTCTCGCGCTCATCAAAGACGAGATGAGCAGACTCAAGAGCGAGTATGGAGACCAGCGCCGCTCGACGATTGTCGAAGGCGTTGTCGGCGAAGTGACAGCCGAAGACCTGATGGCTGACGTGTCCGTGATGGTGATGGGCTTGCAGAACGGCCGCGTCACGCGCTTGCTCAATCCGGGCCGTCGCTCGCGCGCGGAAAGAGACCTCGCATGGTACTGTCTCGCCAACAACCGCGACGAAATCCTCATGCTCTCCAATCGTGGCCGCGCGTTCCGCGTGCGCGCGGGCCAGATTCCCGATCAGAATCAGAATGGCGATGGAGTGCCGCTCGGCTCACTCGTCTCCGTTGACAGCGAAGAGCGCATCATCACAGGACTCGCGCTGGCGCCCCTAGAGACGCTGCACGCAACGTCTCTACATCTTGTGACCGCCTCACGCCAGGGCCAAGTCAAGCGCAGCGCAGGCAATGAGTTGCAGAACACGCGCGCGAGCGGCACGGTCGCGATGAAGTTGGACGACGGCGACGAATTGATCGGCGCAGCACTCAGCAATGGCAGCGACGAGTATGTTTTTGCCACGAGCGACGGCAACGCGATTCGCTTCAGCGAAGAGAGTGTGCGCCCGATGGGCATGATCGCGGGGGGCGTCGCCGCGATGAAACTTGGCGAGGGCGCGAGCGTCGTCGGCTTCGGGCTGGCCAGCGCAGGCAGCGACCTCATCGTGGTCACGCAGTCCGGTCACGGCAAGCGCACCAAGTTGGACGAGTATCCCGTGCAGGGACGCTACGGCGTCGGCGTGCGAACGTCCGACATCAACGAGCGCACTGGACCCATCGTGGCAGGTTGGGTCGCCAGCGACGACGATCAAGCCACATTGCTCTCCGCAAAGAACACCGCGCTCGTCACGCAGGCAAAGTTGATTGGCCGTGCAGGTCGCGTCAAGCGCGGCGCGACGGTCATGGAGTTGAAGCAAGGTGATGCGGTCGAGCGACTCATCCCGCTGATGAAGCGCACGGATGTGCCAGCCGCCGAGCAAGTTGCAGAAGCAGAAGCCGAAACGAAATCTAAAGCCAAACAGGCCGGTAAATCTGGCGATGGTGAAACACCGACAACCCAATCACACAGGAACGGATCCGACCAGCAGTCTAAGCAGTCTCGCTCAAGGAGGCAATGATGGGATTTCGAGTTGGAGACAAAGTAGTGCATCCGTCACATGGCGCAGGAACGATATGCAGCATCGAGTCGCACGCAATGAGCAGCGCGGGCACGGCGAGCAGTTATTACGTCATCAGTCTGATGTCCGCCGCCTCGCGGCGCGTGCTCGTGCCGGTGGATAACGTGACGCTCATCGGTCTGCGCTCCGCAATGGTGCGCGCGAAAATGAACGAAGTGTTAGAAATTCTCAACGGGCGGCCGTTGTCTCTTTCCAACAGTTTCACCGAGCGGCAAACTGACTTGAGCCAACACCTCAAATCCGGCGACCCGAAACAGTGGGCGGAATTGGCGCGCAACCTGTATTGGCGTGGACTCAAGAAAAAATTGTCAGCCACCGATCAGGAGTATTACACACGCGCGCGCGATATGCTCGCGGGCGAGATTGCGCTCAGTGAAGGCTGTACTATCGAAGTGGCAATTAAGCGCATCGAAGACAAACTGCGCGCGCGCTTCGGCGAGGCATGAACAAACAGACCTCACAGGTCTCAAAGACTTGTGAGGTCGTCCTTGTGAGTATTGAAACTCCATCGGTTCGTCTGCATCCTCGTTCTGCTGTTCGTCACCGCTTGCACGTCCGCGACTTCCACAACTCATCTACCGCTCTCCGCACGCGCTAATGTCGAAGATGATCCTGCACATCACACCTTAACATTTGAATTGATGGCGGACGCGCCGCTCGTGCGCGCGCAATTGCTTGTCGGCACGGCAGAGACGCGCGCGCCGCTTGACGTGCCGCTCGGCACGCAGCCAGTGCGCTACACCTTGCAGGTGCCCGCTGACGGCTTGCGCTTGCCGCGTGACGTGAGCACGTTGCGCTATGTGTGGCTGCTGAAAAGTTCGTATGGCGACACACTCACACTCGCGCAGTCTATGTCGTCGCCGCAGCTGGTGCGCGATGATTCGCCGCCTACGCTCGATTGGCGTGAGACGCGCACGGGCGACATCAGCGTGCGCTATCTCGACAGCACGCCGGCCGCGCGTGACGTGAACGCAATTAAACAAATCGCCGACGACGCCATCACGCGCTCCAGCCTCGCGCTCGACACGCCCCTGAGCAAGCCGCTCACGATCTATCTCGTGCCGCGCATCTTCTGGCAGGGCGGCGCGGATTTCGACAAAACGATTTTCATCTCGTATGCCGACCGCGAATACACGGGTGTCTCGCTCGCCGATTACATCTCGCACGAAGGCGCGCACGCGCTCACGAACGATTGGGGCAACTTGGGCGCGGCTGGCGGCATGTTGGCGGAAGGTATCGCGGTGTATGCAACGGGTGGCCACTATCAGCCCGACTTACTCGACCAAAGCGCAGCCAGGCTCGTGCAGTCGCCGCTGTTCATCCCGCCGACGATTCTGCGCCGCGACTTCGCCAATCAGCAGCACGAGATTGCGTACACAGAGTCCGGTTCACTCGTGCGTTTTCTGATTGACCAGTTCGGTCTCGACAAGTTCCGCGCGTTGATGCGTCGCCCGAATGATTGGCAAGGCATTTTCGGCAAAGACTTCGACGCGCTGACGCAAGACTGGTTGAGCAACTTACGCGCATTGAACGCGTCAAACGATGACGTGCGCCGCTGGCAGTTGAAGGTGCGCTTCTACAACCTGCTGCGTCAATACGAGGAACGTTTCGACGCCGATGCGCGCCGCTTGCCCGGCCCCGACGTGGCCAAGTGGGATGCAGTGCTGCGTCGAGCGATGCACGCGCCAAGCGACAACGAGGACAACCGCGTCTTGGAGTTGATGCTGCTCACGGCCATTGAGTCCATCGAGAACACGCGAAGCGCGGCTCAGTTGCATGTCGCCGAGACGTATCTTGCGGATGTCGAGCGCAAGGTGCAAGCGCCGAATACGAGTGACGACGCGCTCATGGCAGACGTGCGCGCCATCGTGCGAATCGGCGAGGCGCAAGATGAGGCGCTGCTCAATCGCGATTGGGAGGCGCTGCGGAAAACGCTCGATGATACAGGCGCTCCGGAATTCGCGGCGCAGTCCATCACGCGCGCGCAAGCGCAACCCGCCTGGCTGCGCTTCACGCAAACGCCAGCGCATCTCGTGCTCAACGGCGAGCGCGCGTGGCTCACCATCGCGCGCTGGGCAGAACCACTCGATCCATCCGCATTTGACTATGCGGGCGACCGCTGGGTGCTGGTGTTGAACAAGCGCGATGGGCAGTGGCGCATCAGTGGCCGCTATCCCGATGAGCCTGCGGCATTGACGGCGCGCTGAACGCGAGCAAACGCATTGCCGCCAGAAAAAAATTGGGGCAGGTCTTTGACCTGCCCCATAACTTTTTGGTCAAGTTTACTCAGGTTGTGAGCGATAGCAATGGTTCCAACGGAAGTTCATTGCGCTTGCATGCCTCGTCGTCCAGCGTCTGCAAGAACACTTCGACGATGTGCGGATCGAAGTGTGCGCCTGACAGCGATTTGAGATAGGCGCGCGCGCGCGCGGCGGACCACGCTTTGCGATAGGGGCGGTCGGAGAGCAATGCATCCCACACGTCCACTACCGCGAAGATGCGCGCCGACAGTGGAATCTCTTCGCCCTTCAGTCCGCGCGGATAACCGGTGCCATCCAAACGCTCGTGGTGGCAATACGGGATGTCGAGCGCGGGACGCAGATACGCAATCGGCGAAAGCATCTCGAATGCATAGGCTGGATGTCGGCGCATGATGCGCCACTCGTCCTCGTCGAGCGGTCCTTCTTTCAGCAGGACGTAATCGGGGACCGCCATTTTGCCTATGTCGTGCAACAGACTGCCGTGATGCACTTGAACCAATTCGTCATTGCCCAATCCAAGCTCGCGCGCGAGTTGTACAGCAAGCGCCGTGACGCGCACGGTGTGACCCTCCGTCTCGCGGTCGCGCAACTCCAACGCGGTTGACCAGCCTTGCAGTGTGTCGTCGTAAGCGAGCGCCAGTTCCAGATTGGAACGCTGCAAGCCGTCGAACAATGCTGCGTTGTCAATCGCAATCGCGGCTTGCGCCGCCAACGCTTCTAGGAAGTTGAACCACTCCGGATCGGGCTGCAGGGGCGCGCGATTGACAATTTCCAAGACGCCTTTGACTTGGCCCTTCGCGTGCAGCGGTACCGCCACGTACGAGACGTAACCTTCGCCCGCCAGCAGTGGCGCGCGCTGCGGATCGTCGTCCGCTTCGTGGAAGTTCGGCACGCTGACGATGGCGCGATCGAGCGCCGCGCGTCCTGCTAAGCCTTTGCCCAGCCGCACGCGTGTGCGGCCGATGTGATCGTAGCGGAAGCCGCGATGGGCGGCGTGCTCGAGCAATTGTGTTTGCGCGTTCAACAGCAGCACGGCGGTGGCGTCCACACTCAAATGTTGGATGATCTGATCGAGCAACACGTTGAGTGTCACGCGCAAGTCGAGACTCGACGTGATGGCTGTGTCCACGTTGCGCAGCGCTTGCATCTGCTCCAAGCGCCGCCGATCTTCGGCGAACAGCCGCGCGTTCTCCAACGCGGCCGCTGCCTGATGCGCGTAACTTTGGAAAAATCCCATACGCTCCGCAGTGAAGAATCCGGACTCTGTACTATGCATCGAAAGCACGCCAAACGCGTGATTGCGGCTGATAAGCGGAAAGACCGCCATACAGCGAATGCCGTGCTGAATCGAGACATCGCGCCATGGCAGGAATCGCTCTTCGCTCGCAATGTCCTCAACGACTACTGGCTCGCCCGTCCGAATGGCGATGCCGTGAGGTCCTGCCCCTTCGCGCACATCGGGGTTGTCCCAGCGCGCGATGGCTTTCGGCGGATATTCTATCGGCGGATAATGCGCGAACGGCTGGATGCTGCCGTCGGCGCGCGCGCGGCCCAGCCACGCGCGGCTCGCGCCGAACTCTTCGACGCAGGTGCGCGTGATGTCGCCGGCGAGCGTACTCAGGTCTAGGCTTTCGGCAAGTTGCTGCGAACTGACATAGAGCGCCTGTATCGTTTCGAGCTGATGACGAATCTGTTCCTCCGCGCGCTTGCGCTCGCTGATGTCACGCATGGCAGCCGCATATAACGTCGCCCCATTAGCCAACACTTTGCTAAAGCGAATTTCCAGCGGGAACACATCGCCGTTTTGGCGTAAGCCCTCGATCTCTTGGCGTTTGCCGAGCGTGCGCCAATCGCCAGTTTGGCTGTAGCGCTCTCGATGCGCGGGCGCGAGTAATGTCTCCAGCGGCTCGCCAAGCAACTTGTCTGAGGCATAGCCCCAAACCGGCGATACTTCCTGATTGACGCGCACGATACGGTTGTCGGAGTCCACAGTCACGATAGCTTCGCCGACGGTGCCGAGCACTGCGTCCAATTGTTTTTGTGATTCGTCCAGTTGGCGCGTGTGGTCGTCAATGCGCCGCTGCAATGGACGCAGAACGAAGAAAGGCTGCGCGCCAAGCGTAAGCATAATCACGACCAGTACGATCAACTCGAAGAAGGTAACCCCCGCAAGCATTGCATTGTTCTCTACTTGCAGTGCGTCATTTAGCGCGTCGAAGGCATTTGGAAGATCGATGAGTGCATAATTCTCGACAAATGCGAAGTCGTCGCTGTTAAGAGTGAATTGATCGTTGGCGGAAGAAAGCAGGCTATTCGCATGTGCGATGTAATCGCGCGCCTGATGGTCGAGGTTGGTCGGTTCAAATAGCGTGCCCTGGATGGCAGGCGAGGGCAGATTGAACAGTCTGACTGAGGAGAAGGCGTGCAGCAGAGCGCCGTGCGTTAGCTGCATCGAGTCGGTGGTGGCGCGTAGTTGTTGCTGAAGCGCCTGCTGCTCGCTGCTGTCAAGCGTCATGCGCAGCCGCAACGCGAGCCAAGCGATGCGCTGCGTCAGCGCTCGCTCGCGTGCGTTCAGGCTCAAGGCGCTGGTGGTATTCGCTTGCGCGCCATCGTAGGCGCGGATGGTGAGGAAGGCGATAAAGGCAAAAGCCGTCACCAGCGCCAGTGTGAAAAGATAGGCGCGCTTCAGTCGCCGCGCGTCGGGTAACGTGTGCATTGCACTCAGCATTGAGTTTCTCATGGTCTGCGCGCCATCATTTTACAACGGGCTGGCGCGAATGCAGTAGTCATTATGGCGCATGGCTGTCAGTAGTGCGAAGTTTATATGCGGCTCTTGGGAGCGTTCTGAAGCGGGTGTGTGTGTAGAATTAGATCAGCCTGACGAAGTTTGAAATTCAAACACCCGATGAGCGCGCGAGCGAGGATGGTCGAGATCGTGCCGCACCGAAAATCAGGGCGTGGACTAGGAACGACGTACGCGCTAGGCGATGACAAAATCGTCTGTGATTTCGAGTGCGCGATCAATGATGTCAAGTCCTTCAAGCAATTCGTCTTTCGTGACGCACAGCGGCGGATTGACGAAGAAGTTGTTCCAGCGCACGAAGGTATACAGGCCGTTCTCTCGGAAGAACTTGTTCAACTCCGACATCGCGCCCATTTGCGCCGCCGTCGCATTGAATGGTGCCATCGGTTCTTTGGTCTGACGATCGCGCACGAGCTCGACGAGCGAGAATAGCCCGATGCAGCGTACGTCGCCAATGGACGGATGCTTCGGCTTGAGCGTATCGAGTTGCTGTGCGAGAAATTCGCCCATCGCTTTCGCGCGCTCGATGAGCTTGTCCTCCTCGTACACGTGGATGCACGCAATCGCCGCCGCGCAGCCGAGCGCATGTGCACCGTAAGTCAACCCGCCCCACAGCACATGCTCGTCAAAGTACGATGCGACTGGCTCGCTTACAATGGTCGCGCCGAGCGGCGCGTAGCCGCTGGTCAGACCTTTGGCGACAGACATGATGTCCGGTGTCACGCCCCAATGATCTACTGCGAACCATTCACCTGTGCGACCGAAGCCGCTCATCACCTCGTCCACAATCAGCAGGATGCCGTGCTTCGCCGTCAGCTCGCGCAAGCCTTGCATGTAGCCGTCGGGCGGGATGATGATGCCGTTTGTGCCCGTCACGCTTTCGACGATGACTGCGGCGATGTTCTGCGGTCCCTCGAACTGGATGATGTCCTCGATATTGCCCAAGCAATCAAGCGTGCAGGCGGGCTTGTCGCCGCACCAGCGGCAGCGATAACGATAGGGGTCCATCGCGCGCACGACGCCGGGGATGCCGGGCTCGCTTGGCCAGCGGCGCGGGTCGCCGGTCAAGGAAATTGCGCCCGCCGTCGCGCCATGAAAAGCACGGTAGCGGGCAATGATTTTCTGGCGGCCCGTCACCATGCGCGCGATTCTGATTGCGTTCTCGTTTGCCTCCGCGCCTCCGAGCGTGAAGAACGATTTCTTCAAATCGCCCGGCGTGATCTGCGCTAGCAGCTCGCCAAGTTCGCCGCGCACGTCGGTCGCGTGATACGGCGAGACGTACGACAACTTCGCCGCTTGATCCTGAATCGCTTTGATCACGCGCCCGTCGCCGTGCCCAATGTTGACGTTCATTAGTTGCGAGTTGAAGTCGAGGTAGCGTTTGCCGTCCGCATCCCAGAACTCGACGCCTTTCGCGCGCGTGACCGCAATCGGCTGAAAGTTCTTCTGCGCGCTCCACTCGAAGAGCGTGTATTCTTTATTCTGTTTGATGATGTCGGCAGCACTTGCCGTCATAGGCCATCCTCATTGAAACAGGGAAATAAGGCGATTAGGGGAAATAAGGGAGATGAGCGGCAATGAACTTCTTTATCTCCTATAATTTCGCCCAATCTCCTTTGTTCAAATCCTCTTCAGCAAATCCGCCTTCTTCACTTCAAACTCTGCGTCGCTGATGACACCCTTCTTGCGCAGTTCGTCCAGTTCGGCAATCAGTTCGGGAATGTCGCCGGTCGTCGGCGCGTTGCCCGTCAGCACGCGCTGCTCTTTCGCGCCGAAGTCGCCGACCATGCCCATGCCTTCTTTTTGATTGAGCAGTTCGCGTTTGAAGCCGATCGGGTTCGCGATTTTCATGAACTTGTTTTCGCCGATGTCGCTGCCCGTGATGATCTCCACATCGCCGTAGTTCATCATGCGTCCGAGCCACGACTGGTCGAGTTCGACATCGTTCACTTTCTCCAGTGATGAATCAAAGACGTGTTTGTTCACGACGCCCTCGACCTTGATCACGCGCCGATTCGTGACGATGTACTCTTCGTTCTGCCAGCTGATCCACGTGCGCATGAATTGCCATACGGGCAGCACTACCAGCGCAGCCAGAATGAAACCCAGTCCGCCCGTTGCCGAGCCGACGAACGCAGCGCCAGCAAGAATGATGAGCGCCGCGACAATCATGCCCAGCAAGGTGCGCGCAACGACGATCACGTGCTTGCGTGTCAAGAAGACAGCCTTTTCGTTGTTGCCCAACAGTTTGGTCAGGTACGCAGACAGTCTGATGGGCGCGGCCGCAGTTGGAGGATTCATGTGAGTGCTCCTTTGAGAATTGATTTCCGAATTCAGTCGCAGTGATTATACCGAGAGTGCGTCGAAAATCCTTTTCGCTGTTCTATAAGATGACCTTGCCGAGCGCGGAACAAATCAACTCAACCCCTAACTCCGCAGTGCGATTCCGCACGTCAAGCACGGGATTGACTTCGACAATATCCAGCGCGAGCAGACGGCGTGTGGTCGCGATTTTCTCCAGCGCGAGGTGCGACTCACGGTACGTCGCGCCGCCGCGCGCGGGGGTGCCGACGCCCGCCGCCTCGCTCGGATCCACGAAGTCAATGTCCATGCTGACGTGGATGCCAGCGGTGCCGCTCGCCGCAATCTCAATCGCCTCGTCAATGACGGCGCTCATGCCGCGCACGTCAATCTCGCTCATCGGGAAGACGCGTAAGCCGATGCTGCGGATTAAATCTTTTTCGCCGGGATCAAGGTCGCGCGTGCCGACGAGCGCGCAATGCTGCACACTCACCTTCGGCGCGTAGTCGAAGATGTGCGACAATGTCGGGTTGCCATAGCCGAGTGTCGCGGCGAGCGGCATGCCGTGGATGTTGCCCGATGACGTCGTCTCCGACGTATTCAGGTCGCCGTGCGCGTCGAGCCAAATCAAGCCGATCGCTTCGCCTTTGCTGCGATAAAAGGCCGATGTGCCCGCGATACTGCCAATCACAACCGAATGATCGCCGCCCAATGTGATCGGCAGCGCGTTGTGTTCGTGCGCGTACTTCACTTCTTTGGCGAGACCGCGGGCCGCACGCGCGATCTCGTGCAGGAATCGCTGTTTGGGGTCGCCTTCCTGTGCAAGTTCGAGCAACTCAGTGGGGATGTTGCCGCGATCCTCGACGGTGATGTTGAGCGCCTCAATCGCTTGCTGCAAACCGGCGATGCGCAGCGCGGACGGACCCATGTCCACGCCGCGCCGATTCGCGCCGAGGTCCATCGGCACGCCGATGAGATGAATGGCGTGATAGCGCGAGGGCAGCGGCTGCGCCAAGCGCCGCGCGGTAATCTCGCGGAACAGCTCGCTCTGGTTGTCGCGCTGCTGTTGCTCTTGGATGTTGCGGAGAATGGACATGAATCGTGATTACAAAAGATTCGCGGGTTGCGGTCTGCAACCCGCGAACATTATACGCGAGACAATCCGACGCGACAAGCGTGCGAGTCACAACACAAGGGCTTTTCCAAAGTCAGGTTGGGAGACGAGTGAGCAGGTTGAAAGCCGTATCGAAGTGGGCCGCATAGTAGCGACGAGCGGCGGCGAGATTGCTGAACCCTTGCTGTGAGATCAAGCCAATCACGAAGTTGTTGAAGC
>JBBPZQ010000039.1:0-36024 GCA_038198935.1 Anaerolineae bacterium | reverse complement strand
TGTTTCGCCCAACAGATCTTCAGGCTTCTGATACTCTTTCAGTAGTTCGTCTAACAGTTCCGGTCGGATGGTCATCGCTATTCTCCTTCTTTCGGATTATCTGAGTGATGACCATTTACACAAAATCTATGATACCCTCCCTGATTCACGCTCACGCCACATTGCGGACAGTGCAAACCGTCTGGATGAAAGTGTTTGCCCAGCCAGCGCTCGCTCAACTCATCATCACAGATGTCGAGAATTGGAAAATCCATGTCCGTAGCCTACTGTCCGGGACTGGCGATGTCAATTGACCTGCAACTAGTTTAGGGATGAGCCGCCTGATTTTCACGTTTCCTCCTGCGCGTTCTCCGCTCACAACTGGGCGGCATTATACCCGTTGCATGGATGAATGCAATTGACCATTTGCCCCGTATAGGTCTTGACACCAGTTCTGCGGGCATGATACCCTCCTTCCATCGTGTTGGCGGTTGCTGTCCACTACGAAGAGGCAGTCCTCATTTCTACTTATCACAAGATTTTGTTTGCTGCGTTCGCCGCGCTGTTGATCGCCTTCGGTGGCGCATTCACACTCCAGTCCACACGCGAGAACGTTTCTGCTCCTGACCCACTCGTGCCGCGCACGAGCAAAGGCGATGAACAGATCGCCACATTGCAGGCACGTCTGCGCGCGCGCCCCGACGACCAGCGCGCTTACACCCTGCTCGGCGCGACCTACTTGCAAAAGGCGCGCGTGAGTGGCGACCCTGCATACTATCCCAAAGCCGAAGCCATTCTCGACAAAGCCCTCGAACTTGCGCCCAACGATTTCGAGGCGATGATCGCGCAGGCCACGCTCGCGCTTTCGCGCCATCAGTTCCGCGATGCGCTCGCGTGGGCGGAGCGCGCGCGCGTGCTCAATCCGTATCGCGCGCTCATCTACGGCATCATGGGCGATGCACACGTCGAGCTGGGCGAGTATGATGCGGCGTGGGCTGCGTTCGAGAAAATGAACGCGACACGCCCCGACCTTAACTCGTATGCGCGTATTTCGTATGCGCGCGAGTTGCTCGGCGATGTGGACGGCGCGATTGACGCGATGCAGCACGCGGTGGACTCCGGCGCAAACGACGACGAGGGCACCGCGTGGACGCGCGTGCAACTCGGTCATTTGTACTTCAACTACAAAAACGATCTGCCGCGCGCCGAGACTGAATACCGCCACGCACTGGCCGGCTACTCCGGTTATTTGTACGCGATTGCCGCAATCGCGCGCGTGCGTGCCGCGCAGCACGATTATGCCGGCGCGATTGAGTTGTACACGCGTGTCACCAACGTCATGCCGCTGCCGGAGTTCGTCATTGCACTCGGCGACGTCTATCGCGCGAACGGTCAGCGCGACGAGGCAGAGCGTCAATACGCATTGGTGCACGTTGAGGAGCAGTTGTATCGCGCGAACGGCGTGGACACCGATTTGGAGATGGCGCTGTTCGACGCCGACCACGATCACGACCTGCCAACCGCGCTGGCGCACGCGCGCGAGCAACTAATACGCCGGCCGAGCATCAAAGCGGCGGACGTGCTGGCGTGGACGCTGTATAAGACGGGCGACGACGCGGACGCACTAGCGGTGATGCAGCAGGCGTTGCGGCTCGGCACGCAAGACGCCCTGATGTTCTTCCACGCCGGCATGATCGCGCATCGGCTGGGCAACGCGACGATGGCGCGCGGCTATCTCACGCGCGCACAGACGCTCAACCCGAACTTCTCGCTGCTGTATGCAGACGACGCGCGACAGACGCTGGCAACGTTGAGCCATTGAGCGCCGTCGGTTAGGGTCCGTAAAAAAAATAACTGCCTGACCCAACGTCATTCTGAACGAAGTGAAGAATCTCTTTGACGCGACCAGCAGACGCACGTAGTCATGCACACAATCCGCAGCGGATTGAGTGCATGACTACAAACGTAAATGACCAACGCCTCAGAGATTCTTCGTCGCAAAGTGCGCTCCTCAGAATGACGGTTCGGGATGTTATTCTTTTCCGGACCCTTAGGAAGCGACGGCAATATTGATAGATGCAACGCTCGTCCTCGCACGTATACAAACCATTGTACCCGCACGTCTGATCGTTCGGCGCCTGAACTGAAGGTTGTGCTTGAAACTGCTCCGTACCGCAATCATTCTCTTCTGCACGTTTGCCGCGCTCGTGTTTGCGACGCCTGCCCCCTCGGCGTCGGCGCACCCGCTTGGCAACTTCACGATCAATCGCTACAGCCGCATTGAAGTCTCGTCCGCGCGCATTCGCATCCACTATGTGCTCGACATGGCGGAGATTCCGACGTTCCAAGAAATGAGCGTGATGGATGCGAACCACGACGGCAAAGTGGACGACGGCGAGCACGACGGGTACTTGCGCGCGAAGGTCGAGCAGTTGCGGCAAGCCTTGTCCCTGCGCGCGGACGGCGCGAGCCTTGCGCTGAAGCCTAGCGCATCACAACTCACGTTCCCCGCGGGACAGGGCGGCTTGGCAACGACGCGCATCGTCATCAATTTTGATGCGGACATGCGCGCATCACTAGGCGCGCATCAACTCGACTACCGTGACGACAACTACGGCGACCGTCTCGGCTGGAAAGAGATTGTGCTGCGCGCGGACGGCGTAAGCCTGACGCGCTCAAGCGTTCCATCTGATGATCGCAGCGCAGAACTGACGCGCTATCCCGACGACATGTTGAGTAGCCCGCTCGACGTGCGCGAGGCACACGCGGCGTTTGACGTGGCTGCGTCCGAAGTCAGCGCGAACCCATCGCCCATCGCGTCCGCGCCCGCGCCCAACATCCTCGATCGCTCGCGCGACCAACTGGCTGAGTTAATTGCGACGCAAGAGTTGAGCGTGACGGTGATTGCGTTTTCGCTGTTGACTGCATTCGGGCTTGGCGCGCTGCACGCGCTATCGCCGGGTCACGGCAAGACCATCGTCGGCGCATACCTCGTCGGTTCGCGCGGCACGGCGAAGCACGCGCTGTTTCTCGGCTTGACCGTCACGCTGACGCACACCGTCGGCGTGTTCGCGCTCGGACTTATCACGCTATTCGCTTCACAGTTTATCCTCCCCGAACAACTGTATCCGTGGCTCAGCCTCATGTCGGGCGTGCTGGTCGTCGCCATCGGCTTGAGTCTATTTACCACCAGGCTGCGCCATTTCGCGCAACACCAATTCGCGCGCACGCACGCGCATTCGCATGAGCACACGCACGACCATTCGCCCGATGAAAATGTGCCACTCAGTTGGCGCAACTTGCTCGCGCTCGGCATCTCTGGCGGATTGCTGCCGTGTCCGTCGGCGCTGGTCGTCTTGCTCGGCGCGATTGCGCTGCATCGCGTCGCCTTCGGTTTAATTTTGATCGTCGCATTCAGCATGGGGCTGGCTGGCGTGTTGACCGCGATTGGCTGGCTGCTGGTATATGCAGGCCGCTTCGTCGCACGCGCGCGCGTGCCGTCGCGCGTGATGGAGTTGCTGCCCGTCGGCAGTGCGCTCGTCGTCACCATGCTGGGTGTGATCATCGCTGCACAGGCGCTCTTGCAGGTCGGATGGCTGCGCTTGTAATTCACGCGAAAGGGGTGATGCGTTTGCAAGAGTAATCTATTCACGGAGTGTGTTGGCATTCGACGCCAGCGGCTGAGGAACAAAAAACCCGCGAGGAGGGTTTGAAAATTCCTAGCCGTTCGCTTGTAGCGTATGTCGGCTTTGCAAATTGCCAACCGCTATCCAACATCCAATCGTTCGTCGTCACTACACGTTGTTCCTCATTGGGGAGGAGGACCCCCTAACATAATGCGCAAACATATTCTGCGTGAACTCGTGCTCACGCTGTCGCTCGTGCTGGTCGTGACGGGCGCGGCGCTGGGTGCGGCAACCTACATTGAAGCGTCGTCCCACCGCGAAGCACCGCTTATCTCGAAAGACCCAACGGTGGACAATACCGACGTATACGCGTTCATGAGTCCTGATGCGCCGGCGATGACGACACTCATCGCCAATTGGATTCCGTTCGAGGAGCCAGCGGGCGGACCCAACTTCTATCACTTCGACGACCTCGCGCGCTATTACATCAAGATTGATCGCGACGGCGACGGAGTCGAGGACATCAGTTATCTGTGGACATTCCACACGGCGATCCAGAACCCCAACACGTTCCTGTACAACACGGGCCCGTTGGCTGCTGACGTCTGCACGGCACCCACTGCCTCGTTCAACTATCGCCAGTATTACACGGTGACGGAAGTGCTGGGACCGACCAACACACCGACTGGCAGAACCGTGCTAGGCAGCAACCTGCTGATGCCACCCGACAACATCGGGCCGCGCTCGACGCCAAACTACGCCGGCATCCGCGCGGGCTGTGTGAAGACGCTGTCGGGGAATGGTGTGACGTATAAGGAGTACACGGGTCAGCGCGCCGATCCGTTCTTCGTTGACATCGGCTCGATCTTCGACCTCGGCGGTCTGCGCCCGTTCAACGCCGCACACGTCATTCCGCTCTCGCCGACGGTCGGCATGAACAACCTGGACGACTTCAGCATTCACACCACCTCGATCCAGGCGCCCAAGTCGCGGCTGTTGGGCGATGGCAGATGTGTTAGCAATGTCGTCACCGACACCACCTGTGTGCTCGGTATCTGGTCAACGGCGGAGCGCCCGGTCATCACCACGCGCGGCACCGGAACAGAAGTGGGTTCCGGTGGCTACCAGCAAGTCTCGCGCTTGGGCAACCCGCTGGTTAACGAAGTTGTAATTCCGCTGGCCTTGAAAGATGCCTTCAATGCCATTCCACCCACAGTGGACAAAACCGTGCCGCAGGCAGTCGCCTCCGTGAACGACCCCGAACTCGCGCGACTGATCTGCTACCTGTACGGCGTTGACTCGCCAGGCTTGACGCCGTGTGCGGGCAAGGGCAACCCAGCCGCGTTTACGCAGCCACGCACAGCCCCACGCTCTGACCTGTTCGTCGTCTTCTTGACCGGCGTGCCGGGTCTGAACCGACAGCAGAATTCAGGTCAACAGCCGTCCGAGCAGTTGCGCCTGAACGTCGCCATCGCCCCGACCGCAGGCATCTGCGCCGGCAACCCGCTGGGTGTGACGGGCGGTGACTTCGCGGGCTGGCCCAACGGCCGCCGCATCGAAGACGACGTGACCGACATTGAGATTCGCGCGGTTGCCGGTTCTTACGGCGCGGCGCAAGGTGTGGTCACCTCGATCTATACACCCGCCATTGGCTTCAACAAAGCCCCCAACAACGCACTCGGCGACGGCGTGAACACAACGCAGAAGCCGTGCTTGGCATCGTTCCCCTACATGGCGGATCCGACATCCGGCTATGACAGCCCGCACGCAACACCGCAAAGCTTGACGCCCCCGGTCGTGCCGGAGCTGACGCCGTTCCTGATGTTCGGTACGGGTCTGGCTGGCTTGGGCGGCTACGCGGTCATGCGCGCACGCGCAGCACGCGCCGCGCGCCGCAAGCAGCAGACTGAAGTGAGTTGACGTACGATAGATGTTGATGTACAACACCGTAGGGGCGCAGCATGCTGCGCCCCTAAAACATACTTCACAATGCGACGCGCATACGGAGTGAACGAATGGTGAACTGGCGTGCGTTGAATCTTTCGAAGCGCGTTATCATCGCCGCGCTGTGGCTCACGCTGCTGCTCGCGCTGATCTTCTGGCAGCCGCTTACGTGGCTCGTGCGCGAGTGGGGCGATAATCCTTACTACGAGCATGGGCCCTTCATTCCGCTCATCTCGCTCATCCTGATTGCGCTCGCGCTGCCGCGACTGCTCGCCTCGCAATCCAAACCCAATCGCATCGGCGTGCTGCTGCTCGTCGTCGGATTGGTCCTGCGTATCGGCGGCGCATTCATCACCTCAGAATTTATTAGCACGCTCGCGCTCGTGTTCGTTGTGCTCGGACTGGCGGGCTGGTGGCTGGGCCGCGCAGGGATGCGCGCGTTCGCGTTCCCCGTTGCTTATTTGTTGTTCGCCATCCCGATGCCGTTCATGGACGACATGGGCTTTTACTTTCAACGATTTAGCACCGCGCTCACCACGGTCGCCGTCAGACTGGTCGGCGTGCCCGCGACGTATCAGGGCGCAGAAGTCAGTCTGCCGTCGGCATCGTTCATCGTCGGCGTGCAGTGCAGCGGATTGTATTCCACCGTAACGCTGACCGCGCTCGGCTTGCTGTTCGTGCAGTTGCTCGACTTGCGCACGTGGCGGCGCAAATTATTGCTCGTCGCCGCGATCCCGCTTATCACCGTCGCATCGAACGTGTTCCGACTCAGTTCGATACTCGGCGTGGCCTATTGGCAGAATGCAGACGTGGCGATCAGCTATTGGCACAACCTCGCCGAAGGGGTGTTCTGGTTGTTGGCAATGGTGCTGCTGTTCGCGCTGGGCAAGGGACTTGAATGGAAACAAAAAGACGCTTCATCATCCTGAACGCGCTGCTGCTCGTCACGCTGCTCACCATCGTCGCGACGACGGGACTGGTGCCTGCCGCGCCGAGCGACGTAAGTCCACTCACGTACACGTTAGATCGCGGCGGCTTGCTGCGTTTTGATAACGGCAAGGCGGATGTGCAAGCCGCCTACGCGTTGGACCTGAATGGTGGCCCCTTGCAGGTACCGTATGGGATTGCCGATTGGCAGGGCGTGGACTTTCCACTCAACTTCGAAGCGGTCGGCTCGATTCAACCCGAATTGCTGATCAATCGCGTCTATCGCACGCCGCGCCGCGATTCGGCATTCCTCACCATCATCGGCGCAAACACGTCGCGCAAGCTGCACCGCCCGGAGATTTGCTACAGCGCGGCCGACTGGACGTTGACCGACATGCCCGTGCACAACGTTAGTCTCGACGGCGGCCAAGTCGGCTTGGCCCAGCTGCTCGCGCACAATCGCAACGTCAACGACGACCGCGTGATACTGTTTTGGTATTTGTGGCGCGATGGGCGGCGGCGCATTGAAGACGGCGCTTACGTAATCCAAGTCGCCGCGCCGATTGGCAAGGGCGGACTCGATCAAGCATACGCGACGGCGGAACGCTTCGTGCGGCTCATCTTGCTGCGGACGGCGACCCCACAGCCATTTGCACTGCGCATTCCGTTTGTCCATTAAGCTGCGCTGTTATTCCACTGTCAATCTCAGCACAGAGGCACAGAGCGATCCAGAAAAATTCTCTGTGCTTCTGTGCTGAATAATCGCTTATGAATCTGCTCAACGTACGTCCACTTGCGCGCATACACACATTCGTGCACCTGCCCGCTGCGCTGCGCGGCTGGCGGCTGGCATCGCTGCTCGTGTTGTGCGTGATGGGCGTAGTCGGGCTGCTCGTCTCGCCGGAGCGCGAGTTGAGCGCGTTTCGCTTCGCGCTGTTCGCCATCGGCATTGCAACATACGTGGCCACCGTCGCAGGGATCAACTCGCCGCGACGTTTCGCGCGCGCGTTCGACGTGTTGATGTTCGTCGCGTTCGCGGTGACGTTGTTCAGTTTGCTCGGCACACAATACGAGACGTATCGCTTTCTGCCCATTGAGAGCATCACGCGATTCATCCCGCACTTGCCGTCGTCGTGGCTCCGCGCGATTGGCGAGCGCGAGGGCTTGAACGCGAACGAAGTGGCGGGCGTGCTGGCGGCAATACTGCCCGTCTTGCTCGGCGTGGTGCTGTGGCGCGGCCTGTCGCGTGCGCGCTTCACGCTCGCGCTCGTCACACTCGCGCTGATGGCATTCTACTTGCTGCTGAGTCTATCGCGCAGCGCGTGGCTCGCGCTGTTGCTTCCCGTGATTGGATTGCTGTGGTGGCGCAAATGGTGGTTAGGTGCGGGCGCATTGTGCTTGAGTGTGCTGGGCGCAATCGTCGCGCTCAACGTGCTGTCACTTGAATATCTGCCGATGCTGCTCTTCTCCGACCTCACGATGCCGCAGTGGTTCGCCGTCCCCACGCGCTACGTCATCTGGCAGCACGCGCTTGATTTGATTCGCGCGTCGCCGCTGACGGGCGTCGGCATCGGCGCGTTCGCGCGAATCTTTCACACCCAAGTTGCGAATCAGCCATTCTACGCGAACGTGGACATCGCGAACGCGCACAACCTCGTGCTGCAAGCCGCACTCGACGTCGGCGTGCCCGGTATGCTCGCCTACGTCGCGCTGCTGCTCGCCGTCAGCGTGAGCGCAGTGCGAGTCGCGCGCAGCTTGCGCGGGACATCCTCGGCCGGCGCTGCGTATGGTTTGGCGGCGGGATTGTTTGCGTTTCTGTTATACGGCACGCTGCAAGTCGTCACCCTCACTGCACGCGCCGCGCCCCTCGTTTGGTACGTCATCGCGCTCGCCGCCGCATCGCCCATACTGCGGCGCGATGATTCCGCAGATTGATTTCGCCTCATCCACTTGCGTTCTATTCACCGCAGAGCCGCAGACAGTTTTGATCAACTCGGTGTTCTCTCTGCCACTGCTGTGAAAATTGTAAACGATTCACCGTCGGCTCGTCCATTCCCCGTCCGCTGTTGCTCCATGTTAGAATGAGCGCAAGCTTTTTCTGGGGAGAGACTGGCTTATGCGTTTCGGTCAGGTTGACGGCATTGACAAACCGATCTCGCGACTGGTGCAAGGCACTTCGATGAAGAGCGTCGAAGCGCGCACGCGCGGATTTGCATTTTTCGACGAAATGTTCGAGGCGGGCATGAGCGCATTCGATACCGCGCATCAATACGGTGATGGCGACGTCGAGCGCGTGCTGGGCAAATGGCTGGAGCAGCGCGGCGCGCGCGATCAAGTGGTGATCATCAGCAAGGGTGCGCACCACAACGAAGACCGCAAGCGCGTCACGCCGTTCGACATCAGTTCGGATCTGTTCGATTCGCTTGCGCGTCTCAAGACGTACATTGATTTGTACCTGCTGCACCGCGACGACGAAGCGGTGCCGGTGGAGCCCATCGTCGAAACACTGAACGAGCATCTGCGCGCGGGCCGCATCCACGCGTTCGGCGCGTCGAACTGGACGCATCAGCGCATACAGGAGGCGAACGATTATGCGTGCGCGCACAAGCTCACGCCGTTTGCCGCGAGCAGCATTCACATCAGCCTCGCCGAACAGGTGAAGGAGCCATGGCGCGATTGCATCAGCATCACGGGCGCGAAAGGGCGCGCGGGCCACGAGTGGTATCGGCAGACGCAGATGCCGCTGTTTGCGTGGTCAAGTCTGGCAGGCGGCTTCTTCACGGGCCGCTTCCGAGCCGACAATCTTGACACGTTCACCGTCGAGCGCGATGTGGAATGTACCGTCGCTTACGGCTACGCGGACAACTTCGAGCGCTTGGAGCGCGCGCAGATGCTGGCTGTCGAAAAAGGGTTAACTGCTGCGCAGATCGCGCTCGCCTACGTCATCAATCAACCGCTCAACGTATTCGTGCTTGTGGGCCATCAGAGCGCGGCAGAGGTGAGGCAGAATCTCGCCGCCGTTGATCTGACGCTGACACAACCAGAGATGAACTGGCTCGATCTGCGGCGCGACACACGATAAGGGTCCGTAAAAAATAACTGCCTGACCCAACGTCATTCTGAACGAAGTGAAGAATCTCTTTGACGCGACCAGCAGACGCACGTAGTCATGCACTCAATCCGCAACGGATTGAGTGCATGACTACAAACGTTAATGACCAACGCCTCAGAGATTCTTCGCCGCAAAGTGCGCTCCTCAGAATGACAGTTCGGGAAGTTATTCTTATTCGGACTTAAGCTCACGCGAAGATCGCGAAGTCAGGATGTTCTTTGCCTGAGCCATTTGGAAAATGCACGATCCCCTGCACGCCAGAGCCGCCATCACGGATGGCAGCGGAAACTTTTCAATCGAGGACATCGAAGTCGGCGAGCCGCGCGCGGACGAAGTGCTCGTGCAGATCAAGGCGGCGGGCATCTGCCACACCGATTGGAAGTCGCTGCGTTGGGGACGCAATCTGATTCTCGGTCACGAAGGCGCAGGCGTTGTGCAGCAAGTCGGCGCCAATGTGACGCACGTGCAAGTCGGCGACCGCGCGCTGCTCAATTGGGCGATCTCGTGCGGAACGTGCTTCCAGTGTGTGCGCGGCAACCACGCGCTGTGCGAGCGCCACTCACCCGTTGCTGGCATCAACCCCCTCGACGGACACGCGCACCTCGACGGCACGCGCTATCGCGGCGCACCGATTGAACGCTCATTCAATCTCGGCACGATGTCCACGCTGACGCTAGTGAGAAAGGAAGCGGTCGTTAAGATTAACGAGGACGTGCCGTTCGCGTCGGCGTGCATCGTCGGCTGCGGCGTGATGACCGGCTTCGGCTCCGTCGTGAACGCGGCGAAGGTGCAAGCAGGGTCGTCCGTCGTCGTGATCGGCTGCGGCGGCGTGGGGCTGAACGTGATTCAAGGCGCGCGCATCTCCGGTGCGGCGCAGATCATCGCGCTCGACGTGACGGAGACGCGCTTGCAGATGGGGCAGCAATTCGGAGCGACGCACATCCTCCAATCGTCGCGCGACGATGCCAACCTCGTGCGTGCGGCACAGCAGGTCAGGTCGCTGACGCAGGGGCGCGGCGCGGACTATGCGTTCGAGTGTACGTCGGTGCCTGCGCTCGGCGCTGCGCCGCTGGCGATGGTGCGGCACGGCGGCATGGCGCTGCAAGTGAGCGGGATCGAACAAGAACTGACGATTGACATGAACCTGTTCGAGTGGGACAAGGTGTATCTCAATCCGCTCTACGGCAAATGCAATCCCGCGATTGACTTCGCGCGCATCTTCGCGCTGTACGCCCAAGGCGCTCTGCTGCTCGATGAACTCGTCACGCGCACGTATGCGCTCGATCAACTGCCGCACGCGTTCGCCGCTATGCACACGGGCGTGAACGCGAAGGGTGTGATCGTGATATAAGGCGCACGGCCGTGCGCCCCTACGAAATTTGCTTTGGCACTAGGGGCGACTCGGCGAGTCGCCCCTACAATTGCGTGATGGCCACCTCTCGCTTCCGAACAATTGAAATTTCCGATGCGCGCTTCGAGCGCGACCACCTGCGCTGCGTGACCGTGAAGAGTCCATCGCTGCGCGCGCGCGCGGACGTAACCTTGTTCGTGCCCCCACAGATCGAGAATTTGCGCGACGTGCCGATTGTCATTCTGCTGCACGGTGTCTATGGCAGTCATTGGGCATGGGCGCTCAAAGGCGGCGCACATCGCACCGCCCTGCGCATGATCGAAGCGGGCGAGATCGCGCCGCTCGTGCTGGCGATGCCATCCGACGGATTGTGGGGCGACGGCGGCGGCTACGTGCCGCATACGCAGCGGAATTTTGAAACGTGGATCGTCGAGCACGTGCCTGCACTCGTCAACGAGGTTGTGCCACAGACACGTTGGGGCGAGCCGATGGCTGGCCCTTCGCTGTGCATCGCGGGGCTTTCCATGGGAGGCTTCGGTGCGCTGCGGCTCGGCGCGAAGTACGCGCACAAGTTCCGTGCCATCAGCGCGCACTCGTCGCTGACGCACTTCGATCAGTTGAAGAATTTTGTCGAAGAAGAATTAATTCAGTACGGCGTGCACGACGAAGACACGGACGTGTTCACCACCATCATGCAGCATCGCGCCGCGCTGCCGCCGCTGCGCTTTGACTGCGGGCACGACGACCCACTCATCAAACACAATCGCGTGCTGCATCGCCAACTGCTTGACGCGAAAATCGCGCACATTTATGAGGAGTTCACGGGCGGTCACGAGTGGGCATATTGGGCAGCGCATCTGCCAGACACGCTGCGCTTCTTCAGCAGTGTGTTACGCTTATGACTTGCGCTGCCGATACTGAATCGCTTCGGCCATGTGCGCGGTGTGGATGCGCTCGCTGCCGGCCAGATCGGCAATGGTGCGCGCGACTTTGAGCAGGCGATGATACGTGCGCGCGCTCAGTTGCAATTGCTGCGCGGCCGTGCGCAGGAGCGAGCGGCCCGTTTCGTCCAACTCGCAAAACTGTCGCACTTCGGCGGGCCCCATGTCCGCATTGCACGCGAGCTTACCGCCCGCTAAACGCTGTGTTTGAAGCCCACGCGCACGTTCGACGCGTGCGCGAATCGCCGCCGACGGCTCGCCCAAGCGATTGCCCGACAATTTTTCATAATCCACGCGCGGCACATCCACGTGTATGTCAATACGGTCGAGCACGGGCCCGCTAATGCGGTTCTGATAGCGCGTGATGGTGGACGGCGAGCAAGCGCAGCGGCCCGACGGATCGTTATACCAACCGCACGGACAGGGATTCATAGATCCGATCAATTGAAAGTTTGCGGGGAAGGTCAGCGTGCCGGTGCTGCGTGCGATGGAAACGAGTTTGTCTTCCAGCGGCTGGCGGAGCACCTCAAGTACGCGCGGCCCGAACTCCGGCAACTCGTCGAGGAATAGCACGCCGCGATGCGCGAGCGAGATTTCGCCGGGGCGCGGGAAGTGTCCGCCGCCGACCAAGCCCGCGTGGCTGATGGTGTGATGCGGAGCGCGGAAGGGCCGCTGGCGCAGCAATGGCGTGTCGCTCGGCAGCAAGTCCGCAACCGAGTAGATGCGCGTTACGTCGAGCGCCTCGTCAATGCTCATGCGCGGCAAGATGGAGGGCATCGCGCGCGCCATGAGTGTCTTGCCCGAACCCGGCACGCCAGCCATGAGCATGTTGTGTCCACCCGCAGCCGCGACTTCGAGCGCACGCCTCACGTGTTCCTGTCCGCGCACTTCTTGAAAATCCACACCGTCATACACTTGATCGTCTGTGCCGAATTGATGGTCACGCTGATACGGCGCAATGTGCTGCGCGCTGCCGAAATGCTGTACGAGCTGCGCGAGTGCGTTGACCGGTATCACTTCGAGATTGGGAATGAGTGCGGCTTCGGGCGCGTCCTGTTCGGGCACGTACACGGAGCGATAATTCAGCTGCCGTGCAAGCGATGCCATCGGCAGCACGCCGTTGGTGTGGCGCACGCCGCCGTCAAGCGACAATTCGCCGACGAACAGACATTCGCTCACGTCGGCGCGAATCTGATCGGATGCAATGAGCACGCCGATGGCAATCGGCAGATCGTAGGCGGGTCCTTCTTTGCGCAAATCGGCGGGCGCGAGGTTGACGGTGATACGCTGATTGGGGAAATAGAGACCGGAGTTTTTGATCGCGGCGCGCACGCGCTCGCGGCTCTCGCTGATGGCGGCATCGGGCAAGCCGACGATGATGAAGGAACCGAGTCCGCGCGAGATGTCCACTTCGACTTCGACGATGGCGCCGTCGAGGCCGATGAGGGCGCATGAAGTGACTTTGGCAAGCATGATGTTGAGATGGTCGAATCGGTTTGTGGGTGGGTTAGTATTCCATCACTGCCAAAATCGCGCCGCTGATGATCGCGCCGAACAAGCCCAGCGCAACAACAGCGCACAGCACAGTCGCGAAGTCCTGCAACACAAACACCAAGAGCAGACTCAAAACACAAACGCCGGCACTCGTATAGGGAATCCAGCGATAGCGGCTCTTGCGCGTGGGGCGCGGCGCAGGCTTACCTTCGACGCTATCCATCAACGCCGGACTCTCGTACATCGTGGCGAAGATGTTGCGTTTCGCCAGTTCGGGTTCGAGCGCCGCCCATTGCTGCGACGTGGCCGCGAAGTCCACCAACCAAAATTTGATGAAGTCGTAACCCGGAAAACTGGCGAGCCGCGCATTCGACACGTCGCCCACACGCTCCCGAATGAATTGCAAGTCGCGCTCGAAATTGTCGGGCCGAATGCGCAGCTTGCCTTGCACCGCATAGTCGCTCATCGTTTCGCGGGCGCGAGTATAGCATGAATGAATTCGTCTCCGCAACACAAGTTCGAGCGAAAGTTGAATGGTCGCCCGAACGATGTCATGGCATTTGTCACGCTTCATGCGCCCCTGTACAATGCGCTCACGGACGCTGATGCGCCTTGCGGTAGGCGGCGGCGACCTGCTTGAGGAACTCCTCGTGCGAGATGTAGGCGGCGCGCTGTTCGACTTCGGGTGAGTTTATGCGCGCGCGGATGTTGCGCGCGATGGTGCCCGCCAGCGTGCCCGAATCGCGCAGTTGCGTGCGGCGCTGCAAGAACGATTCGATCAACTCGACGTCCGACTCGCGCAAGTTTTCGATGCCCGGCAATTCCGGTGCGTAACCACTGACTGTGGGCGATTGTAGGCTGCTCAACTTCACTTCGTCGCGCAGCTTCACGACCAGCGTGCCCGCCGCGAAGTCGCCAAGCCGCTTGGCTCGGTCGTTGAGGAACATCGCAATCACGCCGATGCCGTACGCAAACGGAAAGAAGTCAATGATGCGGATCAGATTGCGGATGACCGAATCTATCGGCGCGAGTGGATAGCCGTTCTCTTTGATGACGCGCAAGTTGAACAGCCGCTTGCCCGGCGTCTGGCCGCCCGTGATCAATTCGAAGAACATGAAGTAGCCGAACTGTACGATGAACAAAGCGACGAGCAAGATGACCGGTGCCAGCGCCGTCAACTCGCGCGGCAGACGCAGCGGCAGCGTTTGCACGAGCGCGAACACGACGAACAGAAACACGTACAGTGTGCTTTGAATCAGCGTGTCAATCAGCGCAGCCAAAAAGCGCGAGCCGATGCCGGCCACGTCGTAGCCGAACGAAATGTTTTCGGGTGTGTCAATAATGTATTGTTCGGACAAGTGAACCCCAAGTCGTCAGTCGTCAGTCATCTGACGACCGACGACCGACGACTGACGACCCGCAGATGACCCCAGACGAACTTTTCAAAGCCCGCAAGAGCGATTGGGAACGGCTGACCGCGCTCATTACGCACATTCAGCGCGGGCAGATCGGCGCGTTAAGTGAAGCCGAATTGGTCGAGCTCGGCTCGCTCTATCGCGGGACGACATCCGATCTCGCCATCGCGCAGCGCGATTTTCCGAAGCACAACCTCGCGCTGTATCTCAATCAACTGGTCGGACGCGCGCACCCATTCGTCTATCGCGGTGACCCCGTCGTGTGGCGGCAGTTGAAAGTGTTTTACCGGCGCGGCTTTCCCCGATTATACCGCGAACTCGCGCCGTTCATCCTCGCCGCCTCATTGCTCTTTTTCGGCACGGCTATCATATTTTACTTTGTCACGCTCGCCAATCCCGACGCGGCCAACTATGTGCTGCCACCCGATTTGATCGGCGCGATCAAGTCGGGCTATTTGTGGTTCAAGGGGAACGACCTTGGCGGCGGCACGCTCGCGTCGCTCATCATGACCAACAACATCCGCGTCGCGTTCTTCGCGTTCGCAGGCGGCATGTTGTTGTCGCTGCTGACGATCTATGTTTTGATTTTCAATGGTCTGATTCTCGGCGGCGTGTTCGCGCTGATGCAAGTCTATGGTCACGCCGCGCCGCTATGGGAGTTCGTGATCGGCCACGGCGTGCTTGAATTGAGCGAGCTCACGATGGCAGGCGGCAGCGGCTTGATGCTCGGATACGCCATGCTCCAACCGGGCTTGCTCTCGCGCAAGAACGCCCTGATCGTCGCCGCGCAGAAGTCGGTGCGCTTGCTGCTCGGCAGCGTGCCGCTGCTCGTCGTCGCCGGCACGATTGAAGGACTCATCTCGCCGTCCGACGCGCCTGCGTGGATCAAGTATGCGGTTGGAATCGCGAGTGGCGTGCTGTTGTACAGTTACCTATTGCTCGCGGGAAGAAAGAGTAGCCAGTCGTCAGTCGCCAGTAGCCAGACCGTTCAATCTGACCTCTGACGACTGTCTTTTAGCAGCGTCGCCAGCAGATCAACCTGCCCGATGTGCTGGGCGAGATGCGTCAGACTGTGATGGATGGCTTTCAAGACGGTTTGCTGCTCGCCGCGAATCGTGACCGTGCGCGAGAAGTCTTCGTCGTGCAGCGAGTCGAGCGCGGCGAACAAAATCTGCCAGCCGCGCTCCCAACGCTGCATGATGGCCTCGCGGCTGTCGCTCTCTTCTTTCATGAACTCGCGCTCGCGGTAGCGGTCGGGCTTCTCGCCGTCGGTGGTCAGAAAGTCCGTCCAGCGCGAGCGCAGATTGCCGCCGATGTGTTTGACCAAAATGGCGATGCTGTTCGTATGCTCGTCGCCGTCGGCGCGCAGCCGCTCGAAGAACGCATCGTCGCTCACGCGCGCGAGCGCCTTCTCCGCGACCTGCTTCATTTCGTGATACTCTTCGATAAGTTCGGCTTTGTAGTCGGCAATGAATGATTGGGTCATTGTAGCTCCTCGTATGATGAAATGAGTGGAGAATTGGTACACAGGTACACAGGTAATCACATAGGCAAGTACCTGTGTACTTGTGTACCTTAACGCGCTCACTAGATTCTCCCTCTCGCCTTCAACTCCAAATACTTGTTCACCACCGCAATTGTCAGCTGATTGGCGGGCACGTCGAGCGTGAGCACGCCACGCTGGCGCAGCGACTCCATGATAAGCGCGCGCTCGTCGAGCATTTGCTCCGCCACCGCGCGCTGATAGACGCTAGGCGAATCGCGCGGCGTTTGCTGCGCGAGTTCCACGACCGACGGATCGCTGATCGCGACGAGCAGCGGCAAGTGTCGCGGGTACAAGGGCGCGACTTGCGCGACGACGGACTTCGCCGCCAGTCCGCTTGCCAGATCGCTGAACACGACGATGAGCGAACGCTTCTTGTGCTTCGCGCCGAGATAGGCGAACACTTTGCTGTAATCGGATTCGACGGGCTGCGACTCAATCGCGTACAGCAGCGCAAGCATCCGATAGAACTGCCCCTTGCCCGACTTCGGCGCGAGATAGTGCGTGACTTGATCGGCGAACGCGAGCAGTCCCACTTTGTCGCCGCGCAGGCCCGCGACATACGACAGCATTAGCACCGCGTTGACGGCGTAATCTACCTTCGCTAACTCGCCGACGGGCGAGCGCATCAGCCTGCCCACGTCGAGCATCGCAAGGATGTTTTGACTGCGCTCGGTCTCGAACTCGCGCGTGATCGGCTTGCCGCGCCGCGCCATCGCTTTCCAGTCAATGCGCCGAAACTCGTCGTCGGCTTGATATTCGCGCAGTCGCTCGAATTCGGTGCCGCTGCCCAACATGCGCGTGTGCCGCAAGCCCATCTCCTGCAACTGGCCCTTGCGCACGAGGATTTCGTATTTGCGAATGTCGAGCAGATTCGGATACACCTTCACGTCTGCCGCCGCCGCGAAGCGCGCTTGCCGTATGATCAAGCCAAGCACGCCCCACCAGCGCATGTTCACATCGCCAAAGCGATAGTCGCCGCGCCGCGGCGGGCGGACGTGGTAGCGAAACTCAACCGCTTCGCGGGGATTTATGATTTTAGATTTTAGATTTTTGATTTCGGTTTGGGAAGTCAATCTAAAATCAAAAATCAAAAATCTAAAATGGTCATCCGAGTCCTCTCCGAGAAACAACTTATCTGCTTTAAATTGCACCGGGTATTCGTCGCGCACGATCACACGCGCGCGGCGCGGACTGCGATTGGCGACACGCACCGCCACGAGGTTGTCTGCGCCGAGCGAGAGCCGCTGGTCGTTGAGGCGCGTGAGCTCAAAGTCGTGCGTGTGCGGCGTGACGCGCCGATCCACCAAGATCATCGCAAGCACGACGAACAGATACGCGATGGCGAGATAGACCATCAGCGGCTCGAACGTTGCGCCCGCGAGCAGCAGCGCGTCGAGCAGTAAGAGGAAGAGGGTGCGGCGAGTGAGGAGCATGGAGAATTGAAAAGCAAACTCCGACGAGTCAGCTTTGCGCCCTTCGTGCCTTCGTGATTTGCATGTGTATCTCTATCGGGGAACGTCCACCTTGCCCAGAATTCGTTTCATCACGCCGTCGGCGTTGAAGCCTTCGATCTCCGCTTCGGGTTTGAGGATGACGCGATGGCGGAACACGGGCAGCACGAGCGCCTTCACGTCGTCGGGCACCACGTAATCGCGGCCGAGCATCGCCGCCCACGCTTTCGCGCCGAGCAAGAGGGCGATGGATGCACGCGGGCTGCCGCCCAGCGCGAGGTCGCCCGCCGTGCGCGACGCATTCGCAATCGCCGTGATGTAATTGATGATGCCATCCTCGACGCGCACGATCATCACCTCTTGGCGCAGTACTTGCAGCCGCTCGGGCGAGAGCAGCGGCTTCAAGCCCGTGTCGGCGATGTGATGCGCGTCGAAGCCGTTGTGATAGCGGCGCAGCACTTGCGCCTCCGCTTCGGGCGGCGGGTAAGTCACAAGTGTTTTGAACAGGAAGCGATCCAGTTGCGCTTCGGGCAGCGGATAGGTGCCTTCGTACTCGACAGGATTCTGCGTGGCGAGCACGATGAACGGCTCCGGCAATTCGTAGCGGTCGCCTTCAATCGTGACTTGCCGCTCCTCCATCGCTTCGAGCAGCGCCGACTGCGTTTTCGCGGGTGCGCGATTGATCTCGTCGGCGAGCAGTATGTTGGTGAAGATGGGACCGCGCTTCAAATAAAACTTGCCTGTGTTCACGTCGTACACTTGCGTGCCCACGATGTCCGACGGCATCAGGTCGGGCGTGAACTGCACGCGCTTGAAGTCGGCGCGAATCAGATGCGCGACGGTCTTGGCCGCGAGCGTCTTCGCGGTGCCCGGCACGCCTTCGAGCAAGACGTGGCCGCGTGCGAGCAGCGCGATCACGATCTGCTCGAACACTTCGTCTTGCGCGACTAATACTTTTTTCGCTTCGACGCGCATCGCTTCGTAAGCGGCTTTCACGCCGCCGAGTTTGGTGCTCGTCACATTCTGCTCGATGAGGGCTGCGTTCACGTCCGTCATTCAGCCTCCGTGCGTCGCCGCAATTTGATGGCATCGTCCGCCAATTTCACCAGCGCACGCTCGCTCACGTCGCGCTGAGCGAGCGTGCGCAATGTTTTCAGCAGCGCAGCCTGATCCACGTCGCGATAGCGCGCGAGCTCGGCGACGAATTCGTCGTCAGGCACGTTGGCGTTAATGCGATACGGTTTGCCGAGGCTGCGCTTCAATTGTTGATGGTAGTGCTGCAAGACCATGTGCCGCTTGCCCGCGCGCCGAAACAACTGCGCCATGCTCTGCACGTATTCGGCGGGACTGCGCCGCGCAATTTCTTTCGGCAGCGGCATCACGCGCCCGAAGCGCTGCCCATTGACGAACAAGTATGCAAAGATGGCGATGACTGAAAAAATAATTGCCCAGCCCCACGGACGATTGTACAACAAGTCTTGCATGCTCTGTTGTTTGCCGCTGAAGCCCAGATGATACTCGTCGAACGCGACAAGGCTGCCATGTGGCGCGGCGCTCAGCATGGCGCGCACCAGACGCGCATCGGCGGGGTCACGCAGTCCGTCGTTCGTGAACATGAACGGCGCGCTGCTCAGAAACACTTTGCCTTTGCCTTGTGCCCACGCGACGAGCAGCGGCGTTTGCTCGCTGCTGAGATATTCGACGTAATCGCTGCGATCCAGTTTCAGGCCCGACGAGGTGTTGACGCTGACCTCTGGATCGCTCGATAGCACTTGCTCGAGTGCGGCACGATCCACATACGTGAGCGGCACGACCTGCGCTTTCAATGCGCGCAGCAGCTTGTCTGTGCTCGTCAGACTGCGCGCGGCGACGATCAGCGTATTGCCGCGCTCGACCCAGCGCAGCACCGCTTGCGCCTCAAAGTCGGCGAATGGTTCTTGTGTTGGAAAGATGAACAGCACGCGCGCGGCGTCGGGCGGCTTGAACGTGTCGCCCTCGATGCGCTGTGTGCGATAGCCGATTTGCTCCAGCCACGTTTGCAAGGCGAGTGTGCCGTTCGGCCGCGCCGAGTGCGTCGAGTACGGCACGAATGTTTCCTGCGCTTGCTCCATGTCTGCGCGCCGCATCGCAGGGATGATGGTGAAGACGGCGAGCAGGACGAAGAGCGCGAGGACGAGAATGACGTCGCGGGAGAGACGCATAACGAAAAGTAAAAAGTGGAAAGTGAAAGGTGAAAAGTTAACAGGGATTGCGACCGATTTGGCGCTTACTCGAAACCGACGCAATCAAGCCACTGAGGATACGACTGACCTCTTCGGCCGAGTCCAACAACTGATTGAACTTGGCTTGCTCAAAGTAGTGCACTTCGAGCGCGTCGGCACTCACCCGCAGCAGCAACAACCACCCGAGCAGAATCCGACTGAGCGACCACGACGACCCTATCGCCCGACTGAGCACACGATGGTCGTTGATAAAATGTTTCTCATCGGCCAGACCCATGCTGCGCAACGCGGAACTGACCGTGCGTTGGCTCGCTGCCAGAATTGCCTTCAGTAACAGAATCCGTGCATGCGACCAGACCGGTTTGGAAAAGACGGGCGCAAAATTGGAAACGAGCAGTATCATCTCTGAAGGTAGAGGAATCATCTCAGCCTGCGAATAAATGCGTCGCCAGCTCTATCTTATCCGAAAGCGGGTGGTTCCCCTACCTCAAAAGGCTAAAGTCCAGTAGTAGCCACTTGGCACAATCTGACGACTGACTACTTGCTGACATCTCCATTTCCATTCGCCCAGCGATGCAGCAACTCGTCCACATCTTCCAAGTCAATCGGCTTGATGTCCGCCAACTCTTTGATGTGCGCGGTCACTTCCTTCACCTTGTCGTCGCTGAGATTCAAGCCTAACTGTTCGGCGCGGTCTTTGACGGCGTTCCAGCCCGTCAACTTGTGCGCGATGCTGATGTAGCGCGTCATGCCGAAGTCGTGTGGGTCGAGCGCCTCGTAGGTTTCGGGATTGTTCAGAATCGCCTTCGCGTGGATGCCCGCTTTATGCGTGAACGCGGTCACGCCCGTGATGTAATTATTGAACGGCACGGCCACGCCCACCAACTCGCCGACCATCTCATCCAGTTTGCGCAGGTGGTCGAGCCGATATTTGCTCTTGACCAGTTCGCGGTTGTACGTGTACATGCGCGCGATGAATCCGCCGAGCGGCGTGATGCCGTTGCGCTCGCCGATGCCGAGCACGCTCGTGTCCACGTGCGTCGCGCCGCCTTCGAGCGCGGAAAAGGCGTTGGCGATAGCGCAGCCCGAATCGTTGTGACCGTGAAACTCGATGTCGGCTTTGGTCATGCTGCGCAACGTGCTCACGATGCGATGCACCTGCATCGGCGTCGCGATGCCCACCGTGTCCGCAATGCCGAGCCGATTGACCACGCCCAACTTGTCCACCGCGAGATAGACGCGAAACAGGTCGGGCATTTCGGAGCGGAACGAGTCTTCGGTCGAGAAGCGCAGTTCGATGTTGGGCGCTTGCTTGCGGATGAAGGTCAGCACCTCGGCGGCGAGGTCAATCACCTCGTCAATGCTCTTGCCGTGACTGAACTGGCGCAGATACGACGACGTGCCAATCACCACGTCGAGTCCGTCCACGCCCGTGTCGAGCGCGACCTTCGCGTCTTCGATGTTGCAGCGGATGTGTGTGAGGATGCGCGCCTTGAGTCCGAGGTCGGCGATAATCTTGGCGTCAATGTTGGACTGCGGCGAGGCGAGCGGCGAGGTCAGTTCGATGTACTCGACGCCGAAGCCGTCGAGCGCGTGCGCAATGCGAATCTTCTGCTCGCTCGAGAAGTTCGCGCCGACGAACTGCTCGCCCTCCCGCAAGGTGGACTCGATGATGTTGAATTTGTCTAGTGGCATGTGAGGCTCCAATCGCAACGGCATCGGTTGGAAACCGACGCCTACCAATGTTAAACCCGCGTCGCGGGTTTCGCGCAAAGCCAGCCGTCGGATTCTATCCGATGGCGACCGACGAACTGCTCGCCCTCGCGCACGGTGGACTCGATGATGTTGAATTTGTCTAGTGGCATGGGTGGCTCAAATTCGCAAAGGCACGACCAGAATCTTCTAATTTCATTTTTTTACAGCACGTAATTCCCACTTCTGATTATCGCCGCCATGAACCGTGTACTGTTGAACTATTGTGCCGTCTTCTGTACCTCGTCCCGCAACGTCAAGGCATTTACCACTGTGCTTTGCAATGATGTGAAAATAGTCATCCTTCGTCTGGCGTAATTGCCATTTCTGATTATCTCCTCCGAACAGAGTGATTTGGCACACTCTGGCACCATCTTCTTTGTGCCAATCTAAAACATCTAAACACTTGCCGCTGTGCCTTGCAACAATGTAGTAGCAATCATCATCGGCTTTTACAAAAACCCATTGCTGATTTGGTCCACCGTGCAACGAATATTGAAAAGCATTAGCACCATCCTCTTTGCTCTCATCTTGCACATCAAGACACTTGCCGCTATGTTTTGCAATGATATGATAATAACCTCGGAAATCTTTTCTGCTCTTCGGAAGTAGCCGACGCGCAGTGTCTCCAACCTGCTTGAGTAGATTCTGGATGTCGTCATCGTACAGAGTGACATCAATGATTGTAGGGAGTCCGACGCGAACTCTCGGCTTTGGATTGGTCATTTTGAACTCCATAGTATCGGACAGTTAAGGAGCAAGACGCTGCCTTTGTTCCTCGCATTATGCGTCCGTTGTCTCATTCAACACTTCCTCAATCCGCGTCACCACCACATCCACATCGCTCTGCGCGATGACGAGCGGCGGTAGAAGGCGTAGCACGTTCGCGCCTGCGGGCAGCGCGAGCACACCCTTGTTCATCAACGCTTGCAAGTAGGGCGTGACCTTCTGCTTCAGCTCGACGCCGAGCAGCAAGCCCATGCCGCGCACCTCGCGGATGAGCGGCGACTCGATGCGCTCCAGCCGCCCCTTGAAGTACGCGCCGACTTCTGCCGCGCGCTCCGCGAGGTGCTGCTCCTGCATCACGCTCAACGCCGCGAGCGCCGCCGCGCACACCAGCGGGTTGCCGCCGAAGGTCGACCCGTGCAGCATTGGCTCCAATTTTTTTACACGCGGCCCCATCAGCGTCGCGCCCATCGGCAAGCCACCCGCGATAGACTTGGCGACGCACAGGAAGTCTGGCTCGAGGTCGTAATGCTCGCACGCGAACATCTTGCCCGTGCGGCAGAAGCCCGTCTGGATTTCATCTACGATGAACATGGCGCCGCGCTCGCGGCAGAGTTTTTGTAAGCCCTGCAAAAATTCTGCGGACGCGGGACGCACACCGCCCTCGCCCTGCACAATCTCGATAATCACGCCCGCCGTCTGGTCCGTGATGGCGGCGTCGGCTTTGGCGAGATTGTCGTAGGGCACGTGCGAGAAGTCGGGCACGAGCGGCATGAACGGCTCGCGATATTTCGGCTCGTAGGTCGCGGACAGCGCGCCCATCGTGCGCCCGTGAAAGCCGCGCATGAAGGCGAGGATGCCCGTGCGCCCCGTCGTATAGCGCGCGAACTTCAAGCCCGTCTCAATCGCTTCCGTGCCAGAGTTACACAGATAGACGCGCTCCATGCCGCGCGGCGCGACGCTCACCAGTTTTTCGAGCAGCTGCGCGCGCTTGTCATTGTGGAAAATTTCCGTCGCCGTGATGAGCGTGTGCGCCTGCTCGCAAATCGCCTTCACAACCGCTGGGTGCGCGTGACCGAGATTCGCGCTGCCCTGTCCGCCGACGCAGTCAATGTATTCCTTGCCCATGTCGTCCCACAGTCGCGCGCCTTCGCCGCGCACGATGGTGATGGGACGCTTAGCATAAACGCCCGATTGGTAGCGGTCTTCGAGTTCTGAATAGTTGGTCATTGACTGTCATTCCTTATCGTGATAACATGCAGTTAAAGACGGAGACTCGAAAGGGACTCCTGAAATAAAACGGGTCATACCGTTTTACCCGCCCCACCGACACTGTCGCCCACTGCTTCCGTTCCGAAAGGAGCGGTATATCGGCGGCTTTCCTATGGGTTGTGTCGCATAGGATAGGTGGGGGTGTTTGATTCCTCGAAACGAGTTTGCTAAAGTTTATCATCTCGTGTATATTGTTTTCAGACGGGACGTAAGTCCAGATTGACAGGAAGGTGGTTCATCCACTCTCCCCAATCGCAAGATTGGAGCGTGTCAATTTGGGTGCCCCGTTGTTTTATTTTGTCTCGCTCACCCACTGCGCTTTAAGCGACGACCAAGACTCCACTTTCGCTACACTGAGTTTCTTCTCGATGACATTGTACGGCTCGCTTCGCTCTCTGTGCCACGCATAAACACAGCCTGCAACAAAATCTGCCAACTGAACTAACGGACTTCGTTGGCTGTCCACATGCTCGATTGAGAGAACCCCCGTGCGCGGCCATTGCCGATAGACGAATGTATTCACGATGGCTATCTGCGTCGGTGATGTGAAATGCTTGTCCAACAACAGCGCCACATTCGGATAGTCATTCCACAGCAACTTGAGCAAGGCACATACGAGCACGGCATGATTCTCTGGCGTGTCGGCAATGCGTCTGCTTTCTTTGTTGACGGTGAGCGCAAACAACTTCGCATCAGAATCAGCCAGTCGCTCCAAAACATCTGAACGAAAGCGCTGGCTAGAATTGCGCCACTTGAATTCGGCCAATGCCCTGCGTCGTTGTTGCAAACGCTTACCTGAATGCACCGCAACACGCTGAATCACGTTTCGCAATGATTCGGGGTCTTGCGTCAATACGGCTGCAATGGTGAACAAAGCCGTGTCAGCGGTCAATGCTCCACATTCGTCCACGCCGACGTGAACGATGGGCAAGTGAATCAAGATGAACTCCTTTGAGCAAGTCTAATTCGTCGCTTCAACCACATCATTCACCGTTCACTGTTCACTCGCTCGTGGTGTTCCTGCAAACTCCGAAACCGCAACTGCTTTTCCTGCATCGCGCGGATGCCGTTGACGGCGGCGAGCGCGGCGGAGAGCGTCGTCAATAGCGGCACGCCCTGCGCGACGGCGGCTTTGCGAATCTCCGAGCCGGCCGAAATCGCGGTCGGCCCGAATGGCGTGTTGACAATCAAATCAATCTTGCGCGCGCGGATGAGGTCAACGTTGGTAGGCGCGCCTTCGCCGACTTTGTGCACACGCTCGACGGGCGTGCCTGAGCGTTGGATGATGTCCGCCGTGCCGCGCGTCGCTATGATGCTGAAGCCAAGCCGATGCAGGTCGCGCGCAATCTTCACAATCGCGCCCTTGTCGAAATCGTTCACGCTCAACAACGCCGTGCCGCGCAAGGGCAGCGGGTCGCCCGCCGCCATCTCTGCTTTGGCGAAAGCATGACCGACGTGCGAGGCGTGCCCCATCACCTCGCCCGTGCTGCGCATCTCGGGCCCCAGCAGCGCATCCACCCCTAAAAATTTTCTGAATGGCAGCACCGCTTCCTTCACCCAGAAGCCATCTACTTTCGGCTCGGTGACAAAACCCAACTCCGCGAGCGATTTGCCGAGCATGACCTGAGCGGCGATGCGCACGAGCGGCACGCTCGTCGCCTTGCTGATGAATGGCACAGTGCGCGAGGCGCGCGGGTTCGCTTCGAGCACATTGACAATGTCGTCGCGCATCGCATACTGCACGTTCAGTAATCCGCGCACGCCGAGCGCGAGCCCAATCTGCTGCGTGTAATCGCGCACGATGCCGAGATGATACTCGCTGATTTTGTATGGCGGCAGCACCGCCGCCGAATCGCCCGAATGCACGCCCGCCTCTTCGATGTGCTCGAGGATGCCGCCGATGACGACCCGCTCGCCGTCGCACACCGCGTCCACATCCACCTCGAATGAGTCTTCGAGGTAGCGGTCAATCAGCACAGGTCTGTTATCACCTGCCTCGAACGCGTGCGTCGTGAATCGCTCCAACTGTTCGTCGTCGTAGACAATCGCCATCGCGCGTCCGCCGAGCACATACGATGGGCGCACGAGCAATGGATAACCGATTTGCTTGGCGATGGTGCGCGCCTCGTCCATGTCGCGCGCGTAACCGTGCGCGGGCTGCGGGATGTCGAGTTGCGTGAGCAGTGCGCTGAAGCGTTCGCGGTCTTCGGCGAGGTCAATCGCGTCGGGCGACGTGCCGAGAATTTTTACGCCTGCCTTCGCTAACGCCATCGTGAGGTTGAGCGGCGTCTGCCCGCCGAGCTGCACGATGACGCCGAGCGGCTGCTCGCGCTCGTAGATGTCCAACAAATGCTCGAAGGTAAGCGGCTCAAAATACAATCGGTCTGATGTATCGTAGTCGGTCGAGACGGTTTCGGGATTGCAGTTGACCATGATGGTCTCGTAGCCGGCCGCGCGCAGCGCATACGACGCCTGCACGCAGCAGTAGTCGAACTCGATGCCCTGCCCGATGCGATTCGGTCCGCTGCCGAGAATCATCACCTTCGGTTTGTTGCTTGGGCGCGATTCGTCTTCGGTCTCGTATGACGAATACAGATACGGCGTGTGTGCCTCGAACTCCGCCGCGCACGTGTCCACGCGATGATAGGTCGGGATGATGCCCGCCTCGATGCGTTTCTTACGCACGCTCATTTCATCCGAGCCGATGAGCGCGGCGATGTGCGCGTCGGAGAAGCCGAGACGCTTTGCAGTGCTGAGTGCTGAGTTTGCGATTTCGTTTTCCGCATCAACGATTTGTTTCATCTGCGCGATGAACCACGCGTCAATGTTCGTTGCATGCATCACAGCATCAACTGATGCGCCATCACGCAGCGCGTCGAGGATTTTGAACAGGCGGTCGTGTGTTGCGGTCGCGAATCCACCCTCACCCCATCCCTCTCCCTGCAAGGGAGAGGGTGCTTGCCCCTTCTCCCCATCGGGGAGAAGGTTGGGATGTGGGGCGGCCTTCCGAATCTCCAAACTCCGCATCGCCTTCAGCAACGCCTCTTTGAACGTGCGCCCAATCGCCATCGCCTCGCCAACGCTTTTCATCTGCGGACCGAGAATCGGGTCGGCGTTCGGGAACTTCTCAAAGTTCCAGCGCGGAATCTTCACGACGACGTAATCAATTGATGGCTCGAAGGCGGCGCGCGTCACGCGCGTGATGTCGTTGGTGATTTCGTCGAGCGTGTAGCCGACGGCGAGCAGCGCGGCAATCTTCGCAATCGGGAAGCCCGTCGCCTTGCTCGCCAACGCCGATGAGCGCGAGACGCGCGGGTTCATCTCGATGACCACCACGCGCCCGTCGCGCGGGTTGACGGCGAACTGCACGTTGCTGCCGCCCGTCTCGACGCCGACTGCGCTCATCACCCGCCGCGCCATGTCACGCAAGCGTTGATACTCTTTGTCCGTCAACGTCTGCGCGGGCGCGACCGTAATCGAGTCGCCCGTGTGCACGCCCATCGGGTCGAAGTTCTCAATCGAGCAGACGACGACGAAGTTGTCGGCGCGGTCGCGCATCACTTCCAGTTCAAACTCTTTCCAGCCCAGCACCGACTCTTCGACCAGCGCCGTGCCAATCGGACTCGCCTTGATGCCGCGCTCGACGGCGGACGGTAGTTGTTCCGCATCATACGCGATGCCACCGCCCGTGCCGCCGAGCGTGAACGACGGACGAATGAGCACGGGATAGCCGAGCGTCTCGACGAGCGCGCGCGCCGCGTCCACCGTGCGCACGACATCGGCGCGCGGTGTGGGCAAGCCCGCCGCGTTCATCGTCTGCTGAAACAGTTTGCGGTCTTCGGCGGCTTGAATCGCGGGCAGGCGCGCGCCTATCAACTCGACGCCGTACTGCGCGAGCACGCCCGACTCCGCCAGTTGCATCGCGAGGTTCAAGCCCGTCTGCCCGCCGACGGTTGGCAGCAGCGCGTCGGGCCGCTCCTGCGCGATGATGGCGCTCAGCACGTCGGGCGTGAGCGGCTCGATGTAGGTCGCGTCGGCGAACTCCGGGTCGGTCATGATGGTCGCGGGGTTCGAGTTGACCAGCACGACGCGATAGCCTTGCAGACGCAACACCTTGCACGCCTGCGTGCCAGCATAATCGAACTCCGCCGCCTGTCCGATGACGATGGGCCCCGAGCCGATGATGAGGATGGAGTGGATGTCGGTGCGTTTGGGCATGAGATAATTTCAGATTTCAGATTTTAGATTGCAGATTGTAGATTGATATGACGGTGACAACGGATATGACATCGGATGAACTGATGGTGGCACGCATCCGTTGCCCATCCGTTGTCGCCGTAGGCTGGAATGGATGTCGGTGCGACGAGGCATTGCAAATTTCAAATTCCAGATTGCAGATTGGATTCAGGCGGATAACTATCCAATTCGTAATTTGCCAATTTGATTCTTCAATGTACGACGGCCCATGTTCTGCTTCAGACGTTCCCACTTGAGTTGAGCTAGGATTTTCCCGATGAGAGTTCGGCTGCTTATCTCGTCTCTCGCGATAATGCCGAGGAAAAGCAATTCACGAATTTGGTTGCCCCTGCGATGCCAACGCAAACGGTTGCAGCGTGTGCAGGCGGGTAGATAATTTGCGACAGAACTCGTCCCGCCTTTCCGTCGCTGAATGACGTGGTCAACTTCCCAATAGCCTCGCTTGCCCTTTGGATGGAAGCCGCGCAGTTCGAAGATGATGCGGTCACCGCAGAAGTGGCAGTGACCGTCGGTCTTGTCGAAGATTTTGCGCAATTGATTTCCAGTCATTGTCGTCTCGCCATTCGTGAGTACGCCCGCCGATAAATCAGCGGGCTATAAACCGACGCCCGACGCTAAAGCGCCGCTCTGCTGTGAATTGGGCTAGCCCCGTTCACGGGGCGTCGTTTCGCAGCGCGGTGACCGCTTCGCTGCCGCCGCGCGTTGCTGTGCATTCAATGTCCCACCTGTCCGTCATTGCGGGTGCAGCGAAGCAATCTGTTGGAGCATCGTGCCTTGAGAGATTGCTTCGGTGCGAAAAGCGCGCCTCGCAATCACGTGCAGTCACCGACTCTTGACCAACCGCACGAACTCCCCAAACAAATCATCCGAATCGTGCGGACCTGGCGACGATTCGGGATGATACTGAACGCTGAACACGGGGCGGTCTTTGAGGCGCAAGCCTTCGACGCAATCGTCGTTCAGACTGCGATGCGTGATGACGATGCGCGCGAGGTCGAGCGTGTCGGCGTCAACGCCGTAGTTGTGATTCTGAGCGGTGATGGCGATGCGCCCCGATGGAATGTGCTGCACGGGATGGTTGCCGCCGTGATGACCGAACTTCAACTTGTACGTGCGCCCGCCAAGCGCGACGCCGAGCAGTTGATGACCGAGGCACACGCCGAAGATGGGCACGTCCGTCTTGAGCAAACCGCGCAACGCGTCCACCGCATACGGCAGCGCGGCGGGGTCGCCCGGCCCATTCGAGAGTAAGATGCCATCGGGCTTGAGCGCCAATGTTTCGTCGGCGGTGGTCGTCGCGGGCACAACGCTCACGCGGCAGCCGTGCGACACCAGGCGGCGCAGGATGTTGCGCTTCACGCCGAAGTCGTAGACGACCACGTGCGGCAAACCCCCACCCAGCCTCCCCCGCTGCGCAAAGTACGCTTGCAGGGGAGGAGGCGCGCCGCTCCCTCCCCTGTCCACGTTTTTTGTGGACGGGGGAGGGTTGGGGTGGGAGTTCATCGGCTCAAACCCCTCCATCGTGCCCTCCGTCCACCCATACACCTCCGCGCACGTCACCTCGCGCACGAGGTCGCGCCCGTCGAGTCCTGCCCACGCGCGCGCTTTCTCGACGAGACGATTCGCGTCATCATCTACCGTTGAGACGATGCCCTTCATCACGCCGCGCTCGCGGATGCGGCGCGTCAACATGCGCGTGTCCACGCCGCCGATTGCGATGACGTTCTGCGCGCGCAGCCAATCGGGCAGCGATTGCGTCGCGCGCCAATTCGAGGGTGTCGTCTCAATCTCGCGCGCGATGATGGCGTGACACTGCGCGCGCTCCGACTCCATGTCCTGCTCGTTCACGCCGACGTTGCCGATGTGCGCGCACGTGAACGCAATCATCTGCCCGCGATACGACGCGTCGCTGATAATTTCCTGATAGCCTGTCAGGCTCGTGTTGAAGACGACCTCCGCGCAAACTTCACCCTCCGCGCCGAACGATTGTCCGCGCAGGATGGTGCCGTCTTCAAGTGCCAAGAGGGCTAAAGAATTCTTCATAGGCGCTGTCAGAGAAATAGATGTCGAACCAGATTTCGATTCCAAGTTCGCCAAGTATCTGCATTGTTTCAGCCGAGAGCATAGGCCCACCATGACCATGAGCAGAGAGCCAGTAACACGAAATTACTATTTCACAACCCTTATCACGCAGATTCTTGATAGGCATGGTCTTATCAGAAACTTGAGTCAACAACCAATCCACATGGCGACGGATATCTTTCGACTGAAGAATTCCTCGTGTTTCCAAAAACCAACCACTTCGTCTCTTTTGCTTATTAAACCTTCTCGTATTCGTATCTGTGGCTTCAATTCCAAGTTCGCGTGAGACCTCATCAGGGTCATCAAAGTCCGGTTGCGTCATGTAGACGCAGAGAGTTGCATGAGTTTCAGCGCACGTTGGGTAATCATCGTTGTATTGATTGGTAGTCATCAAATCACGTCCAAATCAACCGCGCCAGCATGTACGCGGACACGACCAGTCCCGCGATGACGACGCCGACGCGCAGGTTGCGCTGATTCATGCGCAGCGCCTGTCTGCCCAGCACGTATCCTCCGATGAGCGAGCAGACCGCGCCGAGCAGCGCATAATTCCATTCCACTTTATTGGCGAGCATGAAGAACACTGACGCGGTGCCGTTGATGGCAATCGCCAGCGCGTTCTTGAGCGCGTTCATCTTGATCAGATCGTGCATGCCGATCACGTTCAGCGCGGTCAGCATCAGGATGCCGATGCCCGCGCCGAAGTAGCCGCCGTAAAACGAGATGGCAAATTGGATCGCGATGCCGATCACGTAACCGAGAGGGCTGATGCGCGTCGTGGGCGTCGCCGCCTCGCGCTTGAGCATTCGCATGATGCGCTCGCGTGCGGCGAAGATGAGCGTCGCGGACAACACCAGGAACGGCACGATCGCGCGGAAGATGGATTCGGACGTATTGGCGACGGTGAACGCGCCCGCCAAACTACCGATGAAGGTCGGCACGAGCAGGATCAGCAGCGTGCGCCATTGCGGCCACAGATGATGGCGCAAAGCAATCACGCCGCCGATCGAGCCGGGCACGAGCGCCGTCGCGTTGGTCGCGTTCGCGCGCACGAGCGGCATGCCCGTCCACACGAGCGCCGTGAACGAGAAAACGGTGCCGCCGCCCGCGACCGCGTTGATCGCGCCCGCGACGAGCGCGCCAAGTGCGACGACGAGGGTGTTAATCGGTTCCATAGTCATGATGGGGTGAACGGGTGAGTGGGTGATAGGGTGACATCCTTACCCGTTCACCTGTTCACCTCTTCATTCAATCACCGTTCCCTTGCCTGCGAGCGCGCGACGAATCGGCTGCTCAATACGCCCGTCCGCAAACACAACTTGCTGCACGCCAAGTCCCAGCGCCTCGCTCGCGCCAAGAATTTTTTTCTTCATGCGCCCCTCGGCGAAATCAATCGTCGCTTCAAGTTTGAGCTTGTCGATCTGCGAGATGAGCGACGACTCGTCTGGAAAGTGGCGCATCAGGCCGACGACGTTGGTGAGGATGATTAATGTCTCCGCGCCGAGCGCGCCCGCGATCATCGCCGCCGCGCGGTCGCCGTCCACGTTCAGCGCATCGCCCTGATAGCTGATTGCCAGCGGCGCGATCACGGGCACGTACAACTGTATGGGCGAACCTATGTGTTCGCCCACTTTGTGTTCGCCTACAGGTGTGCCCATCAACATCCGCAGCAATTCCGCATTTACCTTCTCAACACGCCCTGTGTAGTCGTCGCGCAGGATGCGCTGCTTGCCATTCTCGACGATGCGGATGGCATCCTTGCGCGTGCCTTCCATCAGCCGCCCGCTCACGCCGCTCAAGCCGATGGCGTTCACGCCGAGTTTTTGCAGACGCTCGCACAAGAATGTGTTGATCTTGCCGACGGATGCCATCGTATAAATTTCGAGCGTCTGGCGGTCGGTGTAGCGTGAGGTGTAGCCTTGCGGTGACGTGACGTGCCTGGCCGGATAGCCGAGCCGCTCACCCAGCTCGTCCGCCTCTGTGCCCGCGCCGTGCACGATGACGATTTGCTTTCCTTCCTTGATAAGTGACGCGGCATCCGCGCAGACCGCATCAAGGTTGATGCCGCGCGAGCCGCCGATCTTCACGACAATTACTGTCATTTCAGATTTCAAATTTCAGATTTCAAATTTAATGATCGTTCAACGACGACAAGTAGTTCTGCATGATCCACTTTGCTAAAATCGGTCGTGTCCACTTCTATCACGTCGCCGCCAATGTCCATCATCGCTTCGTCTTGCGGCCAGTGAATCCACGAATCGCCGCGCGGGTCGAGGTGTTGGACGTGACCGGGATGCTTCTGACCTGCATCCCAGCGCGACTGATAGCGCTGCCAGATCACGTCTGGATCAGCCGTGCAGATGATTTGGACTGTCGCGCAATCGCACTTCGTTTTCAGCGCTGCAAACTTCGGCGTCGCCAGCGCCGCATCGAAGTTGCTCTCGACGACGCACGACTTGCCTGCTTTGAGTTGTGCCTCGGCAAAGTAGTAGAGCAGCTCGATGCTCGCGCGTCCCAACTGCTGCGACCACTCGATGTCGCTCCAACCTAGCGTGTCGAACAGCAACTCCTTGATGCCGTCTTTGTGAACGAACGGCAGTTGCAACTCGCGTGCGATATGCTGACCGAGTGTGGTCTTACCCGTGGCGGGCAAGCCTGTGATGATGACGAGAAATAGCTTAGGCACAGTTGAAAGCAAACCACTAAAACACGAAGAGCACAAAGATAAAAACTTCGCGTCCTTCGCGTCTTCGCGGTTAGATTGGATGTAGCCCCGCAAACTCCAAACTCAAACTCTCACTGAACCCGCACATCACGTTCAGCGCCTGCACTGCGCTGCCCGCCGCGCCTTTCATCAGGTTGTCGAGTGCAGCGATGCTGACGCAGCGATTCGTCCCTTCTTCTAACTCAAAGCCGATGTCCGCGAAGTTCGTGCCCGCCAGAATCTTCGGGTCGGGATAGCGATGAATGCCTGTTTTGTCCTTCACGATGCGCACGAACGGCTCGTCTTTCGCAAACGCCCGATACGCCTTCCACAAATCTTTCTCTGCCACCCCCGACTTCAACCACACGTGCGCCGTCGCCAGCACGCCACGCACCAACTCGACCGATGTGATCGAGAGATGCACGTTCGTTAAACCCAACTCTTGATTGACCTCTGCCGTGTGCCGATGACCCGTCGGCGCGAACGAGCGCACGCTGCCGCTGCGCTCTGGATGATGCGACGAGAGCGATGGCGAGTTGCCGCCTTCACTCGAACCCACCTTGATGTCCACGATGATCGGCTGCGAGTCATCTAACAATTGCGCGCGCTGTAAAGGCAGCAGTGCGAAGATGCTCGCGGTTGCGTTGCAGCCGACACCGCTGATGTAACTCGCGGACTTCATCTCATCACGATGCAGCTCTGGCAAACCATAAACAAACTTGTCCAACCAAGCCGCCGCCGTGTGCGGCTCGTGATACCACTGCTCGTAACGCGCGCTGTCGCGCAGACGAAAGTCCGCCGAGAGGTCGATGAGTTTCGGCGCGAGTTTGGCGAATTGCTCGATGCGCTTCTGCGCTTCGCCGTGTGGCAAGCCGACGAACAACACGTCGCATTCTTTCAGCTGATCGAGCGACGTGAATTGCAGCGTTGTCTGCTTCCGAAGATTCGGATGCGCCTGATAGACGTATTCGCCGACGTGTGACTCCGACGTGACCTGCGCGATCTCCACGTGCGGATGACGCAGCAGCAGGCGCAACAACTCGCCGCCCGCGTAGCCCGAGCCACCGACGATAGAAACCTTTAACATACTCAACTTATTTCACCGCAGAGGCGCAGAGGAAAATTAACAAACTCTGCGCCCTCCGCGCCTCTGCGGTTAATCAATCTTATCGCCCGACGACGGTTGCCAGCGGCATGGTCATCAGCGGATTGATGTCGCGCTCGCCGACCGCAAGCACATAATCAATCACTTTCTCCGGAATATTCACGCCCGTCGTCGTGATGGAGTTGCGGAACTCGATAGTGTAGTTGACTTCGTTCACGAGGAAGCCGCGCTCAGGGTCTTCGAGAATGTCCACGCCCGTGATGCCGCCACCGACGGCGTTCGACGCGCGCACGCAAATCTCGTTCAGTTCGTCGGTCACGGGACAATTGCTCGCGGCGGCGCCGCGCGCCGTGTTGGTGATCCAATGCTCGGACGTGCGATAGATCGCCGCGATGCAGCGGTCGCCGACGACGAACGCGCGGATGTCGCGCTTCGGCTTCTTGATATATTCCTGAACGTAGAAGATCGAATGATGATACGAGCCGAGCACCTCTTTATGTTCGAGCACCGCTTCCGCCGCGTCGCGGTCGTTGAGCTTTGAGATCAATCGTCCCCACGAGCCGATGGCCGGCTTGAGCACGACGGGATAGCCCAACTCTCCAATCGCTTTCAGCGCCGACTCCGGGGTGAACGCGATCTTGACGGTCGTGCTTGGCACGCCGTCGCGCACCAACGCCGACGAGGTCAGCAGTTTGTTACCGCACACGTCCGCGACGTGCGCCGTGTTCACCGTCGGGATGCCCCAGTCGTTCAGAATCTTCAGCGCGTAGAGCGCGCGGCTGTGGTTGATGCAGCGTTCGAGGATCACGTCGTACTGTCCCCAGTTGCGCGGATCGTCGAGCGTGAAGATCGCATCGCGGTCGTCAATCTTGTCGTAGTCCACACCGCGCCGATCCAATGCCTCGAACAGCATCTTCTCCTCGACGCGCACGCGGGAGTATAGTATGCCAAGTTTCATGGTTGTCTCCTTGTGGGTGAGTGGGTTGGTTGGTTGGTTAAGCCAACAAACAAACTATCAAACCAACCAACCAACCAACCAACTCACTCACTCTCCCCAGTCTTCTTCCTCTTTGGGCGCGAGTTCCAGCGTCAGCGGTTCAACGCTCGTCACTTCGAGTTCGGTGCCGCACTCTGGGCAGACGACGATCTCGCCCTTCATCGGCTTCTCCAAGGTGATCTCAGCATCGCATTCGGGACAATTGGCTTTCATTGTTCATCCTCCATAAATAAAGATAGCCCTCCGACTGAGGGAGGGCTGTGTTTACGCTGGGCAAATTTCTAAAAGCGGCGGTTCGCTATCCATGATTCATCACATTGAACACCAGCAGTCCGAGAGACTATATCACAGGCAAAAACTAGTGTCAATATTATTTGCCGTGTTTTGCCTTAAATTATTTGCTCGGCACGCGCAGCCCTATCGCGTCATGGGCCTATCGTCACGTGTTCACGACGATCAAGGTCTCACACCCGGCAACTCCTCCAAGTGTTGAAGAATCATTGCGCCGGGTGGGTAACGACATTTCAATCTGTATGCGATTTACGGTTCGGTTGTGGTGTGGCAATGCCAATACAGTTGATCCTACCCGTCCGCGATGACACGATAACGCCGAGTGAGGCGAGCACGCGAGGCGAGCGATGAATGACTTTAGTCAGCGGACGATGAAAGCAGATCAGCATTGTGAACTCTTCCATCCACTGATCCGCTTTTATATCCGTTGACAGTTCTCCTTCCAACAACCCTCTAATGCAACCCTCTAATGATCCTTCTAGACTTCTCCAACACCTTGCATTTATAATTGAGCCAGGAATTATTCTGATTGTGTTGACGGGAGACGGGGGACGGATGTTTCGGTCTGCCGTCTCCCGTCTTTGTTGAGGTATGGCTATGGCTAGATTTGATAAATTCACCCAGAAAGCACAAGAGGCGATTGCCGCCGCGCAGGCAGAAGCGCAGTCGCGCAATCACGCGCAGATCGAGGCGGAGCACCTGCTGCTCGCGCCCTTGCAGCAGAGCGATGGCGTCGCGCCGCAGATCGTGCAGCGTATAGGCACACGCGCAGAGACCCTAACCGCCGAACTGGAGCGCATGTTAAACAATCGCTCGCAGGCGTATGGCAG
>JBBPZQ010000038.1:0-16734 GCA_038198935.1 Anaerolineae bacterium | reverse complement strand
TAGGCGCGGTACTCGGCGAGTTTCTTCATCGACAGCACTTTGGTGATGGCGGCGGTGAGGGAGGTCTTGCCGTGATCAACGTGCCCGATGGTGCCCACGTTCGCGTGCGGTTTGTTTCGCTCAAATTTTGCTTTCGCCATTTGTATATTGCTCCGTGAAAATTACTTTTCGCCTAAATCTCTCCAACTTCCATTCGCTGAGGAAAAGCGAGGAGATCAGGAAATTATAAAGCCCTTGTTTTTTCTTTCTTTTCGCCGCTCAAGATTTTCTCGGCGACGTTGCGCGGCACTTGATCGTAATGCGCGAACTCCATCGTAAACGTGCCACGACCGCGCGTCTGCGAACGCAGCGTCGTCGCGTAGCCGAACATCTCGGACAGCGGCACGATGACGTGGATTGCTTGCAAGTCGCCGTGCTTTTCCATGCCGCCGATCTGTGCGCGCCGCGCCGACAAGTCGCCGATCACGTCGCCCGTGTACTCGTCGGGCACGCTCACTTCGACGCGCATCATCGGCTCCAGCAACACCGGTCCAGCGCGCATCACGGCATCCTTGACCGCTATCGAACCTGCGATCTTGAACGCCATCTCGGACGAGTCCACCTCGTGGTACGAGCCGTCCACGAGATGCACGATCATATCCACCACTGGGAAGCCCGCGTAGATACCGGACTCCAAGGCTTCCTTGATGCCCTTATTGACCGGCTCGATGAACTCGCGCGGAATCTTGCCGCCGCGAATCTCATCGAGGAACTCGTAGCCCTTGCCGGCTTCGTTCGGCTCGACTTCGATTACGACGTGGCCATATTGGCCCTTACCGCCGGTCTGCCGCGCATAGCGCATCTCGGCCTTCGCGGATCGCGTGATCGTCTCGCGATACGCCACCTGCGGACGACCGACATTCGCGCCCACGCGAAACTCGCGCAACATGCGATCCACAATCACTTCGAGGTGCAACTCGCCCATGCCTGAGATAATCGTCTGTAGTGTCTGCTCATCGGTGCGCACCTGAAACGTCGGATCTTCTTCGGCAAGGCGACGGAGGGCTTCGCCCATCTTGTCCTGATCGGCTTTCGTCTTCGGCTCGATGGCGATGTCAATGACCGGAGTCGGGAACTTGATCGCTTCGAGGATAATCGGCTTGGTCGGCTCGCTGAGCGTCTCACCCGTGAATGTGTTCTTCAATCCGACGACCGCGCAGATGTCACCTGCCAGCACTTCGTCCACTTCCTCGCGATGATTGGCGTGCATGCGCAGCAGACGCGCCACACGCTCTTTGTCGTCCTTCACTGTGTTGAGCACGTACGAGCCTGACTTCAGTCGTCCCGAATAGACGCGCACGAACGCAAGCCGACCCACGAACGGATCAGCCACAATCTTAAACGCAAGTGCAGCGGTCGGCTCGTTTTCGTCTGCTTTGCGTGCTTCTTCTTTTTCGGTGATCGGGTTTATGCCAACTACAGGGAGGACATCTATCGGGGAAGGCAGGAAATCAACGACTGCATCGAGCATCGGCTGCACGCCTCGGTTGCGCAGGGCGGAGCCGCATAGCACCGGAACCAATTTATTATCGAGCGTCGCTCGTCGCAGCGCGCACATCAACTCGCTAGGCGTGATCTGCTCGCCTTCGAGATACTTCATGGTGAGTTCCTCATCGGTCTCGGCGACTTTCTCGATCAAGAAACGTCGCTTCTCCTCGACGAGCTCCTGCATGTGCGCGGGCACATCGCTCTCTTCGGAGGTCGTACCCAGTTCATCGGTATACATGGTCGCGCGGTTGCGAATCAAGTCAACCATGCCTTGGAATTGCGACTCCGCGCCGATGGGCCACTGAATCGCAATCGGATTCGCGCCGAGGCGATCAATAATCATTTTGATCGTGCGCTCGAAGTCCGCGCCGATGCGATCCATTTTGTTGACGAAGCAGATGCGCGGAACGCTGTAGCGGTCAGCTTGTCGCCAAACCGTTTCGGATTGTGGCTGTACGCCAGCCACCGCGTCGAACACAACGATGCCGCCGTCGAGTACACGCAGACTGCGCTGCACTTCCGCGGTGAAGTCAATGTGGCCTGGCGTGTCAATTAGATTGACTTGATGGTCGCGCCAAAAGCACGTGGTCGCCGCCGCCGTGATGGTAATGCCGCGCTCGCGCTCCTGCGGCATCCAGTCCATCGTGGCTGCGCCTTCGTGCACTTCGCCGAGGCGATGAATTTTGCGGGTGTAGAAGAGGATGCGCTCGCTGACCGTGGTCTTGCCGGCGTCAATGTGCGCAATCACACCGATATTGCGGATTCGCTCTAAAGGAACTTCTCGTGCCATGATACTTTCACTGCGCTTCCAGATTTGCTGATGAAAATTGTCTAAGGATTTGAATCTCAGGACGGCCGAGCGTCCCTATTCGCAACCTGTTGTTGACGAATCACCTTAGATATTTTTCGTTCATCAACTCCTTCAGAATCAGCCGTCTGAACTTGTCAATGATAAGATTTGAGCTGCAGACTTGAATGCTGGCAATTCTTACCAGCGGAAGTGGCTAAAGGCTCGATTGCTCTCAGCCATCTTATGGCTATCTTCTTTCTTCTTGATCGTGTTGCCGGTGCCTTGTGCCGCATCCATAAACTCCCCTGCCAACTTCTCCGCCATAGACTTGCCGGGACGCGAGCGCGCCGACGCAATCAACCAGCGCATCGCCAGTGCGCTGCGGCGCTCGCCGCGAATCTCCATCGGCACCTGATAGGTCGCACCACCGACGCGGCGCGGGCGCACTTCGAGCGTCGGGCTGACATTGCGCAGCGCCTGCTCGAAGACTTCAATACCCGGTCGCTTCAAACGTCCTTCGGCGATGTCCATAGCGTCGTATACAATCGAAGTAGCGATACTCTTCTTACCGCTTAACATCAAGCGATTGATAAATGCCGAGACCGTTTGGTTCTTATACTTCGGATCGGGCAAGACTTGCTTATGGCTCTTGTAACCTTTTCGCGTCATGCTGTGCTCCTAAAAAAGCGCAAAAAATTCCCTTCGTGTGTTCGGGTGTCCCATGTCGATCAGAATATTACGGGTGCTGCTTTACTGCGGAACACCCAACGCGAAGGGAATCGGTTGTTTGGCTGTGTTGTTCACGACGGCAACATTACGTCGTGGCTACCTGCTTTGGCGTCTTCGTGCCGTATTTAGATCGTCCACGCCTTCGCTTCTCAACTCCCGTCGTGTCGAGCGTACCGCGCACAATATGATAGCGCACGCCCGGCAGGTCCTTTACACGACCGCCGCGAATCAACACAACCGAGTGCTCCTGCAACTGATGGCCTTCGCCAGGGATGTATGCCGTCACCTCGACGCCATTCGTCAGACGCACGCGCGCAATCTTGCGCAGCGCCGAGTTCGGCTTCTTCGGCGTCATCGTGCGCACCTGTGTGCATACGCCGCGCTTCTGTGGTGCACCCTTCGGGCGCTGCGTGCGCCGATTGCGCAGTGCGTTGAACGTCCAACCTAGCGCCGGTGCTTTGGACTTGCTTGATTTAGTTTTGCGTCCCTTACGAACCAACTGATTGATGGTCGGCAAGTCGAACCTCCAGACCCAGTTTGCAACGCTTATCTTTTCAACTGGGCTTCAAATTCACGCTGCGTAAAGACAAAAAAATTGCGCCCGTTCAAGGCTCAACATCTGATGATTATAGGGGCAGTGGTGTTTTGTGTCAAATGGGAAATGCGATTCGTATTCGCCCCAAAAGATGGAGCAGCGGTTCAACCGCTGCTCCATCTGGCTTGCTTCACTCCATATCGCCGTAGCTCATGCCCAACGTCATGCGCGGCGTTGATTTCTCTTCCTGCTCCTTACCGAACTGCACCGCATTGCCCTCACGGTCAATGACCTCGACACCGAGACCGAGCGACTGCAACTCTTTGACTAGCACTCGGAAGGATTCGGGAATACCCGGCTCCTCAATCGGCTCGCCCTTGACGATGGACTCGTACGTCTTCACACGGCCCGTCACGTCATCCGACTTCACCGTGAGCATTTCTTGCAGTGTGTGCGCCGCGCCATACGCTTCGAGCGCCCAGACTTCCATCTCGCCGAAGCGCTGTCCGCCGAACTGCGCTTTGCCGCCGAGCGGCTGCTGCGTAACGAGCGAGTATGGACCCGTCGAACGCGCGTGCACTTTGTCTTCGACCAAGTGCGCGAGTTTCATAATTTGCACGACGCCGACCGTCACGGGATGATCATACGGTTCACCCGTTTGACCATCGTACAGAATCGTTTTTCCAGACGTGGGGAGTGGCCAGCCACCTTCGCGGCTCACCTTCTCTGCTTCGGCTCGGATGTCCTTCGGATGTGCGCCGATCTTGTGACCATAGTCGGCCATCCACAACCGCAAGCACGCTTCAGTGGCGTGCTCAGCCGACGTGAATCTGTCGTCGCCGTTACTCGCCTCTTCGTTGAACGCCAGCAACTCGTCAGGATTGTACCCTTTTTCCTTCAACCAGTGCGCGAGATACGTGCGCCGCATTGCCACATGCGACGACATGTCGAGCGAGCGATGCTCTTTGCGCAGGAATTTCAAATATTCTGTACGCGCTTCTTCGTCATCGTTCAGCTGCTCGCTGTCGCGGCCTTCATCCTTCAACCACTTCAGCCCGCGATCGGTCAAATCTTTCCACGCGCGTTCCATCAGCCACGCGCGCGCCAACTCGCCTTCAATCTGCACTTCGCGCGCACCATCGAATACGGGCGAGATGGCGCGGAAGCCCATACGATCGGCTGCCCAGCCGAGGTGCGCTTCCAGAATCTGGCCGATATTCATACGTGCAGGCACGCCGAGCGGATTCAAGATGATCTGCACTGGCGTACCGTCAGCCAAGTATGGCATGTCTTCAATCGGCACGACACGGCTGATCACACCCTTGTTGCCATGGCGACCCGCCATCTTGTCGCCTTCAGTCACCTTGCGGCGTTGCGCGATGGAAATGCGCACCAACTTGTCCACGCCCGCTGCCATGTCGGGATGCTCGTCGCGCGTGAACACCTTAATATCAACGACCTTGCCCTTTTCGCCGTGCGGGAGCCGCAGCGACGAGTCCTTCACCTCGCGCGCCTTCTCGCCGAAAATCGCGCGCAGCAACTTTTCTTCGGGCGTGAGCTCGGTCTCGCCCTTCGGCGTGATCTTGCCGACGAGAATATCGCCTGGCCCCACGTCCGCGCCGATCCGAATGACGCCTTCCTCATCCAAATCCTTCAGTGCATCTTCGCCGACGTTCGGGATGTCGCGCGTGATTTCTTCGGGTCCGAGTTTGGTATCGCGCGCTTCGACTTCGTGCTTCTCGATGTGGATCGAGGAGAACTTATCTTCGCGCACCACTTCTTGGCTCACAAGCAGCGCGTCCTCAAAGTTGCCGCCGCCCCATGACAGGAAGGCGACCAGCACATTCTGGCCCAAAGCGAGTTCACCGTTCTGGGTGGACGACGAGTCGGCGATGGGTTGGCCCTTCTCAACCTGCTGACCCTTGAACACAATGGGCCGCTGATCAATGCAGGTGGATTGATTTGAGCGGCTGAAACGGCGCAGGTCGTAGTTGCGTACGGACTTGCCCGATTTGATTTTGATTTGGCGCGCGGTCGAACTGACAACTTCGCCTGACTCTTCGGCGATGATGACTTGGCCCGAGTCGAGCGCCGCGACGCGCTCCATCCCCGTGCCCACAATCGGCGCTTCGGGTTTGAGCAGCGGAACGGCTTGCCGCTGCATGTTCGAGCCCATCAGCGCACGGTTCGCGTCGTCGTGCTCGAGGAACGGAATCAGCGCCGCAGACACCGACACAATTTGCTTCGGTGATACGTCCATGAAGTCAATCTTATCGGGCGTCTCCTCAACAAAATCGGGCCCGCGTCGGCACGAGATGCGCGCCTCGACGAACTCGCCGTTTTCGCTGAGCACGGCATTCGCCTGCGCGATGGTGTAGTGTTCTTCCTCGTCCGCGCTGAGATGCTCGACGTCGTTACTGACCACGGGGACTACCTTGATTTCTTCGAATGGCAGTCGCGCCATTCGCTTCGCGGTGTTCGCATCAATGAGAGTATTCGCATCCGCAACGACGTGGCCCGCTTCGTCGGCAATCTTTTCATAGACGCGAAAGCCTGTGACCGCCTTGCCGTCGTTGCGCACACTCTTGATGATCTTGCGATATGGCGTCTCGATGAAGCCGAATTGATTGACCTGAGCATATGTGGCAAGCGAGCCAATCAGGCCGATGTTCGGACCTTCAGGTGTTTCAATAGGACAAATGCGTCCGTAGTGCGAGTGGTGTACGTCGCGCACGTCGAAGCCGGCGCGCTCGCGGCGCAAACCGCCGGGACCGAGAGCGGATAAGCGGCGCTTGTGTGTCAGTTCGTCAAGCGGGTTCGTCTGCTGCATAAACTGCGACAACTGCGAGCCGCCGAAGAATTCGCGGATCGCGGCGACGACCGGCCGAATGTTCACGAGCAGCGCAGGCGCGACCTGCTCGGGGTCGCGGATGCTCATGCGCTCGCGCACGACGCGCTCCATGCGCAGCAAGCCGATGCGCAGTTGATTCTGAATCAACTCGCCGACGGTCTTGATGCGGCGGTTGCCGAGATGATCAATATCGTCCGCGTGCTCAAGTCCGTTGTTGACACGGATCATCGTCATCACCACTTTGGCGAGGTCTTCTTTGGTTAGTGTGCGATGCTCCAGTGGAATGTCAAGACCAAGTCGCTTGTTGAGTTTGTAGCGGCCCACTTTGCCGAGATCGTAGCGGCGATGGCTGAACAGCAGCGACTGCATGAAGTTGCGCGCGTTGTCGAGCGTCGGCGGGTCGCCCGGGCGCAGCTTGCGATAGAACTCCAGCAGCGCATCGTCCATGCCTTTGACGGGATCGCGATCAATCGTGGACTGCACGTACTGATGATCGGGCCCGTTGTCCACATCGGCGAACACTTGCAGCAACTCATCGTCGCCGCCATAACCGACCGCACGCAGCAGCACGGTCGCGGGAATCTTGCGCTTGCGATCAACCTTTACAGACAACACATCGCGCTTTGACGTTTCAAATTCGAGCCACGCGCCACGCGACGGAATCAACTTCGCCGTCGAAAGTTGCCGGCCAGTCGAGCGGTCTTCGTCGGCTTGGAAGTAAACACCCGGCGAGCGAATCAATTGCGACACAACGACGCGTTCGGCGCCGTTGATGACGAAGGTGCCGTTTTTGGTCATGAGTGGGAAGTCACCCATGAACACTTCCTGCTCCTGCACTTCGCCCGTCTCTTTGTTGACGAGGCGCACGTTCACCCACAGCGGCGCGGCAAACGTCATGTCGCGCACACGGCACTCGACCTCGCTGTACTTCGGCTCATCGAAGCGATATTCAAGGAAATACAATTCCAGATTTTTGTTGAAGCTAGTAATCGGCGAAATCTCGTCGAGCAGTTCGCGCAGTCCCTCCGTGCGGAACCACTCGAACGAAACGAGCTGCACTTCGATCAGCGTCGGCAGCGGATGCACGTTGGGAATGCGCGCATACGTTTTGGTCGGTGTCACACCATTGGTGGCGTTTCCATTCGACATAGCTGACTGTACCTCCAGATTAAGACCAAACGATTACGAACAGAACGAGGTGAAACACGCGGAACGACAGTGAAACGGTGCTTTAGCATTGAATCTCGACGGGGCTAGGCATCTTTCGCGTGAATATCTCAGAAATGAATGAAGCCCCGCTCGTCAGCGTGGTCAGAAGAACAACAGTTGCGGGGAATTTCTGCCACACACTTTATTTTTGTCACTGCAAGCAGATATTATATCGTCTGCTGTGGAACTTGTCAACTAGCCGTTTTACTTCGCACAATTTATCGAGGATAGATCACGGACGTTCCTTCTATTGGCTTTGATTTGACTCAGTTGAGCAGCCGCACTAGCATTGGTGGTAGTTCCGACAAGGGGGAGTTAACCGGTGAACGCGAAAACCAATTATGTGCTTGCTGTCTTATCAATATGGATGCTGGCTGCCTGTGCGGTTGCAACGGTTGGCAATAGTTCGGCGCAGCCAACACCAACTGCCACACTGTCAGCTTATCAGCAAGCAGAGAAGGCTTACGAGGCGACGATGGCTCGTCCTGCTGCCGCGCGTCAAGCCGCCATCGCCAACGTCCGCGCGTTTGGTCGCAACCCGAATTTAGCCGTCGAGTACAAGAGCACTGCCAAATCAGCCTATGGCTCGAATGTCATTTCCGAGTTCTACGTGGTTGCCGACGATCCCTACGACTACTACGAGGTAGATACGCGCAACGATCAGATTGTTCAGTTTGGGCCCTCCCCATTGCCGCGCGGTATGCAACAGAAACCACATGATACGACACCACGTTTTAGCCCAGAACAGCTGGAACAAATGGCGCGCACATTCATCACTGAACGGACGTCGGTTAACCTGTCAAGCCTTACACCCAATCATGGCAACAAAGGGGAGACGAACTACTTCTTCCGTTGGGAGAATCGAACTCAAGTGATTAAAGATGGCGGGCACCCGCTCATTCAGGTTGGCTTTACGCGCGGCGGGGATTTGCTCAGTTACACTAACACGCTCAACATGCCTATAGAGTGAATGAACGCAGACCGCAAGCGGAGTTCAGGATGCGCGCAACTCGCCAATCACCATCGCCTCAACCGACTCGCCTTGTGAAAAATCGTCGCGCCCGACGGGCAGCACGAGCAGCACGTTCGCGCCGACGAGTGAGACCAGGCGGGCATGCTCTGGAATATTGAAGGTGCTCGCAGGCAGCCAAAGTCCGTGCCCGTAAAAAAATGGTCGCTGGGACGGGAGAATGGCTCACCGTCCAAAACCTCATCATGCTAACCAGCGCCATGCCGTTTAGCTGACAACTCGTGCATGCACCCGGTGAATATAAAATCTCCTGCCATTCGACCGTAGCGGGACATGTGCGTGTATCGTGCGCGCAAAAAAACGCAGTGACGCAACGACATATGTCACCTGAGTCCCCTACTCACCAGCGCCTCGCGATCATGGTGTACGAGGCGCGTGGATTGATCTTCCCCGTTTTATTTATGTCGCTCTACCACCCGCTTCAACTTCTCCAGCCGCTTCCGCGCCGTCTTGGGCGCACGACCCGTGAGCGTTGAGAGCAGCATCATCCAGCCGCCACCCGCGAACTCGTGGGTGAGTTGCGTCTGACCGTTTTGCGGCGTGAGCGTCCACGTGGCCGTCGCCGCGATGCCGCTCGACGTGCCGCGCCATTTGAGCATACGCTCGAGCTCGACTTGCAGCACCTCGCCGGGCGCGCGCACGTTAATGCCGGCCGCCGTGCGAATCCATAACACGAACAGCGCGCCCTCCTGCGCGCTGTTGCCGTCCACCAACTGCACGCGCCGTGACGGAAAATACCATTCGGGCAAGCGCGACAGGTCGCTCAACACACGCCAGACTTCAGCGGGCGTCGCGGCGATGAGAATGGAGTCTATGTAGTGGTGGTCGAACACGGAAAGGAAAAGTGTCATGGGCCAAGTGTCAGGTGTCAAGTATCGTGAGACGAGACACCTGACACTTGACACTTGACACATCTCACATGACACCTGGCACATGACACTTATCACCCGCCACTCGTCACGCCTCAACGCGTTGTTTGAGTTGCTGCACGATAGACCCCGGCGGCGGGAACTTGCCGCTCTCGGCTTTGGAGTGGATCGTCTCACCGTCGAGCGTCACTTCAAACACGCCGCCTTCCGACGGAATGAGCGTGACCGACGTCAGCGTGCCGTACTCCATGCCTTTGATGATTTCTTCCGTCAACCTGACGGCTTGCGGCTCGTAGCCTCACTCTGCACAGTATTCGATTTGAATCTTCATTGCTTCCTCCTTGACTGCCAAGTATAACAATTTGAATTTACAGGGTCAATCACCGTTATAATGAATTCATCAACGATGCGAAGGGAGTCGGTATGAAACGTGGACCATTGAAGGAAGCATTTCACGGCGAAGGGCCCGGTGCATGGGACGACCTTGAAGCGCAAACGACGTCGGGCAAGGAGGAGTTGATCGTCGAAGTGCAAGGCACGCTGAGTTTTTTGACAGAGACGGGCGAATCAGATGAGGCTGCGATCAAGACGGCGCGCTTCGTGCGCGGCGAACTGAAAATGGAAAATGGCGAGGTGTTCTCATTCTGGCTTAACAGCGAGGGCCGAAGCGGATTGCCGATGGGCGACATGAGCGTCTATCCTGCCGACCAACCGCAGACTGGATGATATAATACGGAAGGGCGAGTCGGTGACTCGCCCCTACATCGTCATGACCAACAACCGATTCTCGCTTTGAGAATCGGTTTTGTTTATCGCTCCACCGGCAGCCCCGCCGCCTGCCACGCATCGAATCCTCCAGACACGTTCACTACATTTGCAAAACCTTCGCGCACGAGCAGGCTTGCGGCGCTGCTAGAACGCACGCCGCCCGCGCACATGACGAGGATGCGCGGCTCGCGCGGCAATTCATTCAGGCGCGCAGGCAAGTGGCCCAGTGGGATGTGCAGCGCGTTCGGCACATGGCCCGTTGCGAATTCGCCGCGCTCGCGCACGTCGAGCACCAGCACCTCGCCTTTGCGGTGCGCCTCAGCCGCGCGCTTCACCGTAAGCTGAGGCATGTGCGCTTGCTTGATTTTTTTCGCTTCACCCGACGTGATGTAGCCGAGCACGTGATCCAGTCCGACACGACTCGCCGCGCGCATCGCGTCCAGACAATCATCATTATTGCGCGCGACGAAGATGATCGCGCGGCTCGGCTCTACGAGAAAACCTAAGCGCGTCGCAAATTGATTCGACGAGCCGACGACGTTTAGCGCACCCTTGATGTGCGCGCTGCCGAACGTGCCCGGCTCGCGCATGTCGACGACCACCGCGCCTGCGCGCAACGCACGCCGCACGCGCGCGGCGCTCAGGGCGTGCGCTTCACGTTTGCCTAACACGGGCACTCCCTTGCGATTCAATTGCTTGATGAACGCAACGTTCGGCGGCTGCACGGGCAAGTCGCTCGTGATCGCTTTGACGAATTGCGCGCGGTCACTGATGCCGAGCACGTAGTTGAAGCGGCGCTCGAATCCGATGGTGGACGACAACTTTGCCGACATCGCCTTTCCGCACAGCGAACCTGCGCCATGTCCCGGATACACTTCCAGCCCGTCGGGCAACTGCATGAGGCGTCCATGCAGCGAGTCGAATAATTGATTGGCTAATCGCCGACTGGCTTCCACGCCAAGCAGGTCGGGCCGCCCCACGTCGCCGACGAACAGCGAGTCACCTGTCAAGATGAACCACGGCTCGTCGGCGCGGGACGTGTCGGTGACGAGCAGCGCGACGTGTTCGGGCGTATGCCCCGGCGTGAACAGCGCGCGGATGCAGACTCCACCCATGCGCAATTCATCGCCATCGGACAGCGGCGCGTGCTCGAACTTCGCGTGTGCGAGAGGATGTATGTGCAGACGCGCACCCGTGCGGTGCGCCAACTCGCTGTTGCCCGAAACGTGATCGGCGTGCAGGTGCGTCTCGACGGCGTGTGTGATGTGCAGGTTTTGCTCGCGCGCCGTGTCGAGATAGATGTCCACATCGCGCTGCGGATCAATCACGACGGCTTCACCATTGTCGCCGAGCAAATAGGATTGACACGCAAGCCCATCGAGCGAGTATTGCTTGAAGAACATGGGATTCCTCCCGCGCAGGGTGATGGCGCACGCACATTGTAGCACAATGGTCGCGGGGCGTTAAAGGTTTGCAAACGCTCGTCCGCAACCGTACAATAGCGAACAGCGCAATGCGGGTCGGCGTGGTACCGAAATCCTACTGACGAGAGTGCTCATGTCACAATACACTTGGCTTATCTATCCCGTCGGCGCGGCCCTCAGTTTGGCAGCCGCCGATTTCTTTTTGAAGTTGTCGTCGTCGCGCATCAGTAGCAATCTCGTCGCATTCCTATACTCCTTGTGCACCATCATCTTGCCGACCGTGTTGCTGCTCATCGCGCGCGCGCGCGGCGAAGACTTCACGTTCACGCGCGAGGGCGTCTTCTTCGCCGTGCTGATGGGCATTGCGTTCAGCCTCGTCGTCGTCTTCCTCAACCTGACGTTTGCCAGCGGCGTCAACCTGTCGGTCGGCACGCCCGTCATTCGCATGGCAGGCATCATGCTGGCATCGGCGTTGGGCATTTTGGTTTTCGGCGAAGCCATCTCGCTGCGCTACCTGTTCGGATTTGCGCTGGCGCTGCTCGGCATCTTCTTCATCGTCACTAAGTAGCGTTCATCCTTTCATCCTTTTCCGAATTTACAAAAAGAAAGGAGGTGCTATCCCATGCTGCGTTCACACGATAGCGGGCAAGGCTTGGTCGAGTACGCGCTGATACTCGTCTTGGTGGCAGTAGTCGTCATCGCCATCCTCACGCTGCTCGGGCCCGCGATTGGCAACGTGTTCAGTGCGATTATGAATAACTTCTAATGCTTATGTACGTTTCAGCGAAAGACCAAGGTCTGTCATGGACATTGGTCTTTTTATTTTGCTGCGCCGAACGTCAAGTGCTTGCAATCGTCTCAGCGCAATCGTACAATAGCCGCACCACCCATCTGGAGAAAGCTTATGCCCAACAGCGACGCCGAGCTGCAAGACTACCTAAATCAGCCACTCGCCGAGTTGATGGAAGAACTTGCGATCTATCGCGACGCCGCAACGGGCGGTGCGACGCGCGGCGTGTCCGACGTCTGGCGGCAGATCGAGCCGCTGCTGCGCGAGCGCGTGTGCGCCGAATGGAACTGGTGCGTGCGGCGGCAGGACGCGCGCACCGACGAGCCGCTCACCATCGCGACGCTGCTCGTCAGCATCATCGCGCCGGTGGTCATGCAGTGGCAAGTGCCCGCCGCGCTCGTCGCGGTGATCCTCGTCAAGCGCGGACTCGATGCGTTTTGCGATTGTCCGCCGATTGGACAGTCGTAAAGCCATGTCACCCTGAGCGAAGCGAAGGGTCTCTAGTACGTTGGTAAATAGCATTTGTTGTCATGCAGAACAAAGCGTTGCACAACATGCGTACTGACTGCAAGAGAACACTCGCTGTAAAGTAACGCGTCAGAGATTCTTCGCTTCCCTCAGAATGACGTTGGATCAATGGACTTGAATATGCCCACCACACTGCCACCCGAACTGCGCGTTGAGATTCGCAAGGTCGGCGATCAGTACCTCGCCGTGACCGCGCGCCCCAACGACGCAGAAATTTGTTCCAACATCTTCACGCACGACGCCGACAAACTGGTGCATCTCGAACCGCAGTGGATGCTCGAACGCGGCGCGCGCAATGTCGCCGAGTCGCTGCGCATGGACGGTGATGCAGTTGCGCGTGAAGGCGACGCGCCCTCGCTCGCGCGCTATGGTCAACGACTGTACGCGTACTTGTTCGGCGACGGCGTGCGCTTGCAAACTTTCTTCGAGTTCAACGACGCGTACAAACGCCAAGCGCGCCTCACGCTCGCGCTGCACCCCGACGCTGTCGCGCTGTGGAGCCTGCCGTGGGAATACTTGCACGACGGTCACGACTTCCTCTGCCTCAGCGGTCGCTTGCTGCTCTCGCGCGTGCCGCACGGCATCGGCGAAATGCACGTCGCCGAGAGCGCGCCGCCGCTGCGTATCCTCGTCGTCATCGCCGCGCCCGACGACCAAGCCGAGTTGGACGTTGAGCGCGAGTTGGCGGTCATTCAGGATGCGCTCGACAAGGCGCGCCAAGATGGGCTGGTGCAGATTGATGTCCTCGAAGACGCGACGTGGGTCGCGCTGCAAGATGCGCTCGCGCGCCAGTCGTATCACGTCTTGCACTACACGGGGCACGGCGCGTTCAACGCGAAGGAGCGCAAGGGGCAACTATGTTTTGAGACCGACACGGGGCAATCGCATCTGGTCAGCGCCGACGACTTGCGCCCGCTGCTGCTCGGCGCGCGCGACTTGCGGCTCGTCGTCTTGTCGGCGTGCCAGTCTGCCAAGACGAGCGGGCTCGACGCGTTCGACAGCGTGGCGACGGGTTTGCTGCGCGACCTGCCCGCCGTGCTGGCGATGCAGTTCAGCGTGCTCGACGACTCCGCCATCGAGATGGCGCGCGTTTTGTACGGCAACTTGGCGCAAGGGCAGACGCCGATTGAAGCGATGCAGGCGGCGCGCTTGGCGCTGGACAACTTCGACAAGCAGCGCGAGCAGAAGCACGAGCCGCGCCGCTACGATTGGGGCGTGCCGTCGCTCTACCTGCGCGCGCAGGCGATGCGGTTGATTGACATGACCGTAGGGGCGCACGGCCGTGCGCCCTTACAAGAACAACGACGCGACCTCGGTGGCTTGCCCAAGCCGCGCATCTTCGTCGGGCGGCGAACGCAACTGCGCGACATGCGCCGCGCACTGCGCGACCGCTTGCCCGCGATCTACGTGCGCGGCATCGGCGGCGTCGGCAAGTCCACGCTCGCCGCGAAACTGATGGAGCGGTCGGGCGTCGCGCTGGATGGCACGCTGGTCATTCGCTGCAACGAACTGCCGCTGCCCAGCGACGCGCTGAGCAAACTCGCCAACTTCTGGCGCGCGCAGGGCAAGCAGGGGCACTCCGAAGCCGCCGACCGCTTACTCGACTCGCGGCTCGACCCCGCCGAGCGCGCGCGTCAGGCGGTGCAGCTGGTGGGGGAGAGACGGTATCTGATCGTGTTTGATAACCTGGAGTCGTGGTTCGCGCGGACGGCGGACGACAGCCGCGTTGTCATTCCGAAGCGCGCTATGCGCGCTGAGGAATCTCTGTCTAGCGGCGTAGAGATTCCTCACTCCGTTCGGAATGACAACGCTACGCGCAATGACGATGAGGTGTTTGACATCGCCGACGAGACGGTGCGCGCCGCGCTGCGTGGGCTGTTGCTCGCGCAGTCGCGCAGCACGTTCCTGTTCACGGCGCGCTATCTCTGGGCGGGCGTGGAGGCGCTGCCGCGCACGAACTGGCTGGACATCCATCTGCCCGAACTGACGAAGCGGCAGGCGATCTTGCTGATGAACGCGCTGCCGCGCCTCGCCGCACAGCCGCTCGCCGACAAACTCGCCGCGCACCAGCGCGTGGGCGGGCACCCCAAGACACTGGAACTGCTGGACGGCTGGCTGGAGGACGGGCGTTCGCTGCGCGCATGGCTGAACGACCCCGATACGACGCAGCGTATGGCGAAGCAGTGGGAGGCGTATTTCCTCGCCGACCTGCTCGCGCGCCTGGCCGCCGACGAGCGCGACGCGCTGACGACGCTCGCGATTTTGGAGGAGCCGTTTTGGCAAGGCACGGCGGATGAATTGGTAGGGGCGATTCACAGCGCAGCGGTCCCTTTGCGGGATGAATCGCCCCTACGACGCTGGCACGACCTGTCGTTGATTCAATTCGAGCGCACTGACAAAGACGGCGACGCGTGGTACAGCATCCACCCCGTCGTGCGCGAATACCTGCTCGGCAAACTGGACGCGGACGCGCGCCGCGCCCTGCACGCCCGCGCCGCCGTGTATTACGGCAAGCCATTCGTGGATGCCGCGCGCAAGGTGTATCGTAGGGGCGATTCACGAATCGCCCCCACCGACGAACAAATCGAATCGCTGGCGCGCGGTGCACGTGGCGTAGTCGGTGCATGGGTTGCGCGCACCGACGACATGCCCGCCGCGCGCGCCGCAATGCAGCGCGCACTGGCGTGGCAGCAGCACCTGTTCGCGGCGGGGCAGGCGGACGCGGCGGGCGAGATTGTCATCGCCGCGTATGACATCCTCGCGCGCTGGGGGCAGCGCGACGCGGCGAAGGCGCTGCTGCGCCGCAGCATTGACACGCTCGAAGGCGGCAACCGCGCGGCGGCGCAGGGCAATCTGGCGACGTTGCTGAAGGACGAGGGGCACTTGCAAGCGGTGCTGCAAACATACGAGCAAGTCTATCAGACCTTTGATGCGTTGGACGCGCAGCCGCAGATGGCGGTGGTGCTAAGTCAAATGAGCATTGTGTATCAGAGTATGGGCGACTACGACCAAGCCATCGCCAAGCAAGAGGCATCGCTGCACATCAAGCGCGCGATGGGCAACGAAGAAGGGCAAGCCAGCAGCCTGCACCAACTCTCGAGACTCTACAGGCACAAAGAGGATTACGACGCGGCGCTGGCGCGCAGCGCGGAGGCGGAGCAACTATTTCGCAAATTGGGCATCGAGGCACATATCGCCGCGACGCTCCACCAGCAGGGGCTCATCTTCGTCGCCCGCAACCGCCCTGCCGATGCGTTCGCCCGCTTCCGCGACAGCCTTGAGATCAATCGCCGCATCGGGAACGATGCGGGCGCGGCGAACAGCCTCGGCGAGTTAGGCAAACTGCTGATGAACGACGGGCAGATGCCCGACGCCATCGCCGCGTTCAACGAGGCGCTAAAGATTCACCAACGGCTTGGCGACCCGAAGATGGGCATCACTTTGGAATTGCTTGGCATCGTCCACGAGATGCAGGGCGAGTTCGCCGCCGCGCTGGAGAAGTATGAGCAGGCGCGGCAGATTTACCAGCAAGCCATGCCGACGGGCACTGGTTCAGTTGAATAGGAGCAGACAGTGCGCGATAATGACAGCGATTCTCGTAGATGAGGTGCCCGATGGTACTGGAAGAGATACGCTGTCCCCGTTGTGATACGGCCGATGTGAAGGTGCATACCCGCTACCGCG
>JBBPZQ010000037.1:0-16091 GCA_038198935.1 Anaerolineae bacterium | reverse complement strand
GCAATGGTTTCGCTGAAGGTGTCAATTTGAAAATCAAACTGCTCAATCGCCGTGCTTTTGGCTATCGCAGCTTCGACAGCTTTCGTTTACACGTCTTGGTCGCTTTTGAGCCGCGTTCCCGTCAAAGTCGGTAGAGCCGAAATGTTCAAACTGGCGCGGCCCGCGGGCTATGCGCTGCCCAATCAGTCCAAACTCTCCGCGCTCATGCAGGACAAGGTCATCATCGGCAAGCTGTTCTCGCAAGCCTGCACGACTGGCAACGCCAGAGCCGCGCTCGACGGCGTCCTCAAAGACATCGCCGACCTCAAGCTCCTCACGTAGCTCACTGAGGCTTTTACCATTAGCCGTGCTGGTAGGAATTAGTAGCCAGTAGCCAATAATCAGATTGATGGCTACTGGCTACTGACTACTGCTGGCGACGCCTTTTGTTTTTACGCTACACGCTGATGTGAAACTCATGAGTGCTTCCACACGTATACAGTCCACTTCTTCAGGCTCACGCATCGCCAGACTGCTTCACAAAGACAGCTCACTGGGCCCCATCCTGCTTAGCCCGGGCTTTTTGTTTCTAGCCGTGATGATGGCGTATCCGTTCTTTTACGCGGTCTTCCTCAGTTTTACCGACAAACAGATCGGCGCGCCCGCCAGTTTCACCGGGCTCGAGAACTATGCGAAGTTATTGAGCACCAACCTGTTCTCGAAGACAGTGGTAAACTCGCTCGTCTACACGCTGTGCGCGCTCGCGTTAAAATTCTGCGGTGGGCTGGCGCTGGGAGCCATGCTCAACCGCCCGTTCATCGGGCAGCGTGTCGCCAAAGCGCTGATGCTGTTGCCGTGGATCATGCCGACGGTGTTTAGCACCATGATCTGGTCGTGGATTTATCACCCGTCGTTTAGCATCGTCAACGAGGTGCTGGTCAACAAACTCGGTCTGCTCTCGCAGCCGCTCCCGTTTTTGCGGGAGGAGTCTTGGGCGATGGGCTCGCTGATCTTCGTCAACGTCTGGCGCGGCGTCCCATTTTTCGGCATTACCTTCCTGGCGGCGATTCAGGGCGTTTCGACGGAAATTATTGAGGCGAGCCGCATTGACGGCGCGAACCCGTGGCAGACGTTCTGGCGGATCACCTTTCCGATGATTCTGCCAGTGGTCATCATCGTGTCGCTCATTTCAACCATCGGCACGCTGGCTGATTTTGACCTCCCGTTTCTGCTGACCCGCGGCGGGCCCAACAACGCCACCACGCTGTTCTCGTTGACCGCATTCACCCTGTCGCTTTCTTCGGGCGCTATCGGCCTCGGCGCAGCGGTGACGATGACCATGTTCCCGGTGTTAGTGATATTGGTGATCGCCTCGCTCGTCAGCCTGCGCCGCCGACAACAGGTCTAACCATTGTGAACCTCACATCGCTCGCCCGCAAAACTTTCACAGCCGTGCCATTCTATCTCGCGCTGGCTGGGGTGGCTTTCATTCTGCTGTTCCCGTTCTACTGGGGTTTCATCTCCTCACTCAAATATGAGGTGGAGATTTACGATTTCACTGGCAACTTTTTGTGGGCGAAAAATCCGAGCCTGAACAACTACGTGACCCTGTTCAGTCACCCACGTTTTTTCGGCTGGTTCTGGAACTCCGTCTCCGTCTCAGCTATCACCACCATCATCTCGGTGGTCATTTCGGTGATGGCTGGTTTTGCGATTGCGCGACTACGCTTTCGCGGCGCGGCGCTGGCGGGCACGCTGGTGTTCATCACCTATCTCGCGCCGCGCACATTTCTGTTCATTCCACTGGCGCAAATTCTGAAGGACTGGGGGCTGCTGGGCGGATTGCCCGCCCTAATCGTCACATACCCCACCTTCCTCATCCCGTTCTGTACGTGGCTGCTCAGCGGCTACTTCGCCAATGTGCCGGTCGAGCCTGAAGAGTGCGCGATGGTTGACGGCGCGAGCCGGCTCAGCGCGATCATCCGCATCACCCTGCCCATGTCGTTGCCCGGCATCATCACCGCCGCCATTTTCTCGTTCACGGCCTCGTGGAACGAACTGCTGTATTCGATTACTTTTGTGAACGGAGACCAGAACAAGATGCTGACCAACGGCATCATCGGCGCATTCTCGGGTGGCGACTTCTTCTCCTGGGGACCGCTGATGGCGGCTGCCACCATCTCATCACTGCCCGTCGCCATCCTGTATTTCTTTTTCACCGATCGCTTCGTCAGCGGCATCACGTCGGGAGCGACGAAGGGATGAATGTGTCAGGTGTCAGGTGTCATAGTGTCACGAACTTGTTGGCACATGGCACTTGACACTTGACACTTGATACGGCGTATGACGTCAATCAGTCATTTCAAACTCGTCCGTCTGACCGCCAAAATTTTCGCGCCGAGCGAGTATGAACTGGAACGCTACGCGGCGGCGGGGCTGCCACCCATCGTGCAGGTGCACGACGAAGACCCCGATGCGATTGCTGCACAGGTGCGCGATGCGGACGTGGTGATCGTCATCGGCACGCCCATGCCGCGCACGGTAGTGGACGCGATGACCCACGCACGCGCTATCGCCCGCATGGGCACCGGCACCGACAAGATTGATGTGGCGCGCGCGACCGAGCTGGGTATCGTCGTCGCCAACACGCCCTACTTCTGCATCGAAGAGATGGCTGACCACGTGATGGCGATGCTGCTCGCGCTCAATCGCCAACTGCCTTCGATGCAGCGCGCGATGCTGGATGGCGATCTGGCGCGCGCTAAAAGCGGGACCGCCACCATCCCGCGCATGAGTTCGTGCACGCTCGGTCTGGTCGGCTTTGGCCGCAGTGCCGTGCTGACTGCGCGCCGCGCCAAAGGATTCGGTATGCGCGTGCTGGCTACGCGGCAGAACAAAAACGCGCCGCGCGCTGAAGCTGACGCGCTCGGCGTGCAGATGACCGATCTCGATACACTGCTGCGCGAATCCGACTACGTCTCGCTGCATGTGCCGCTCACGCCCGCGACCCATCACATGATTGATGCGGCGGCGCTGCGCCAGATGAAGCCGAGCGCGTGCATCATCAACACCTCGCGCGGATTGCTGATTGACGAGCGCGCGCTGATCGCGGCGCTAGACGAAGGGCGACTGGGCGGCGCCGCGCTAGACACGTTCGGGCTGATGGATATTTTCGTCGAACGGATTGAGCCGCCCGTCCATCCGCTGTCCGGACGTGACAACGTCATTCTGTCGCCGCATGTCGCCGGTGGGTCGCTCCAAGCCAAGTTCGATATGTTTGATGCGGGCGTGCAAAATCTCACCGACATCCTGAGCGGCTACTGGCCGTTACAAGAGAACATCGTCAACCCGAGCGTTAAGCCGCGCTTTCCATTCAAGTTACGAGTGCTGGGTCCTGAGTCCTGAGTATACGACTCAGCACTCAGCACTCACTCACCTTACGCAGATTGAACCGCGAAGACGCAAAGAACGCGAAGAAAAACTAGGAAAAATCTTTGCGCTCTTCGCGTCTTCGCGGTGAAATTCTTAATGCGTGCGTAACGTGAGTTACTCAGCACTCAGAACTCAGAACTCAGGACTTACCCTATGACTCTCTCAATGTTCGACCTCACCGACCGCGTCGCCATCGTCACCGGCACAGCCCAAGGGATGGGGCGCGCGATGGCGACGGCGTTAGCCGAAGCGGGCGCAAACGTGCTGTTGCTCGACCGCAACAAAGAGGGCAACGAAGCAACTGCCAACACGCTCTCCAAGTTGGGGCGCAAGGTTATCCCGCTGGCTGGCGACATCACGAGCATTGAACACATTGACCATGTTTTTCAGACGCTCGACCGCGAGTTTGGCCGCGTGGACATCTTGGGCAATGTCGCGGGCGAGGCGAAAGCGGGACCCGCGGAAGAGATGACGCTTGCCGATGTGCAGTTGACATTTCACAATCTCGTGATCAGTCGCTTCTACTGCACACAGCACGCGGGACGCCGCATGTTAGCGCAGGGCAAAGGCAGCATCATGAGCATCGGCTCCATCGCGGGCGTCACCTCACTTGGACGCACGCAAGCCATCTATGGCATGGCGATGGCGTCGGTCATTCACATGACGAAAGAGTTGAGCACCGAGTGGAGCGGGCGCGGCGTGCGCGTCAACGCGATCCTGCCCGCGCAAGTGCTGGGCAGCGGTGGCTTGGAGAAGCGCATGGAGAACGACCCGTATTTGCGCGACACCTTTTTGCACGGCATTCCAATCGGGCGATTCGGTCAGCCCGATGACATCAAAGGGCTCGCCGTTTGGCTTGCCTCGGACGCATCATCGTGGATCACCGGCGCGATCATTCCGATGGATGGGGGCAACCTGGCGAAGAACGGCGGTGGCGGTCTGCTGGCGCCGATCATCGAGAAGTATGTAGCCGATGGCGGATAGCGGATAGCCGATAGCGTATCGCTGATGGCGTATCGCTGATCGCCATTCGCCATCAGCCATCAGCCATTCGCATGGAACACACATGAAACTACAAAACCAAATCGCCCTCATCACCGGCGCGAGCCGCGGCATGGGGCGCTCGATTGCGCTCGCATTTGCCGCCGAAGGCGCGGACGTTGCCATCACGGGGCGCTCGTCGCAAGAACTGCAATCGCTGAAAGATGAAATCGGTCGCGTGGGCGTGCGCTGTGTCAGCATCGTCGCCGACCTCGCGGAACGCGGCGCGGCGCAAGCAGTGTTCGCGCAAACCACCAGCGCACTCGGCACGATTGACATTCTCGTGAACAACGCGGGCATCGGCAGCAGCGCCGATCCGAAACCTGTCATTGATTTCGACGACGAGTTTTGGGAGCGGAGCCTCTACGTCAATCTCACCGTGCCGTACCTGCTCTGCAAAAAAGTTTTGCCGGCGATGGTCGCGCGCAACTATGGACGCATCATTCAGATTGCGTCCATCGCGGGCAAGGTGGGCACGCTGCACGGCGCGGCGTATGCGGCGAGCAAGCATGGACTGCTCGGCTTGACGCGCACGCTGGCGATGGAAACCGCGCGGCAGGGCATCACCGTCAACGCCATCTGTCCCGGCCCTGTGCATACATTGATGAACGACAAACGCATCGCCTACGACGCGCAGCGGTTAGGCAAATCCGTTATTGACGTCGCCGCATCCAGCACGCCGATTGGTCGTCGCCTCGAGCCCGACGAGATTGCGCCGCTGGCGGTCTATCTGGCGAGCCGCGAAGCCTCCGTTATTACGGGACAGGCGATCAACATTGATGGCGGCGCGTTGATGAGTTAGCGTTTCGAGCGACACACATGATGTCTAATCAAGATCTATCCAAAATCTTAGCGCCCCCCCAAAAGCGCACACTGGCCGAAGAAGTGACCGCGAGCATCCGCGAAGCGATTACCAGCGGACGGCTCGCGCCGGGCGAACGGCTGCGCGAGGAATCGCTGGCAAGCTCGCTTGCCGTCAGCCGCGGACCCGTGCGCGAAGCGATCCTGCAATTGGAACGCGAAGGGCTGGTGATGGTGCAGCGCAATCGCGGTACATTCGTCGCGCGGCTGTCGCGCAAAGATTTGGAAGAGGTCTATAGTTTGCGGCGTGTGATCGAGCCAATGGCTGTGCGGCGCGCGATCGAATACGCCGACAGCGTGCACTTCGATGAGATGCAAGCGATTGTGGACACGATGGCGGCGCATAACACTGATGGCATCGCGGAGACCGAAGCCGCGGAACTCGATCTGCGCTTTCACGAGATCATCTATAAGGCAAGCAATCACCGCAGGCTCTACGAGATCTGGTGTACGCTGCAATCGCAGATTCACATCCTGCTCTTGACACGCAACGTGGTAGACCCCGACTTCCGCGTGTATGCGGTCAAGAGCCATCAAGAAATTCTGGACGCGATCCGCAGTAAGAATGAAACGCTTGCGCTTGAACTGGTTGAAGATCATCTCAAAGGCTCGTATCAGCGCGTCTCGCGCAGTTACGAGCGGCACGTGGCGACACAACAGCTGCCTACGACCTGAGCGCACAGCCGCGCGCAGGAGCATAGATTTCATCGCGCTGCTCACCGCAGTGGAGAAACTTGTATGAAGCCTACCGTGGTCATTGCCTACGAAGGATTTGGTGACATCCTGCTCGAACAGGAAGTCCTGAGCGCCATTGACGCCAATGTCGTTCACAGCAAGAGCCTCGACACACCTGAAGCCATCGAGAGCGTCAAACAGGCGGACGCGCTAATGGTGACGATCCAGAAAGTTCCCGCCGATCTGATTGCGACGATGGCGCGCTGCAAGCTGATCAGCCGCGCAGGCACGGGTCTCGACGCGATTGACATCGCCGCCGCGACGGCGCGCGGCATCTGGGTCGCCTACGTGCCCGACTACTCAATTGATGAAGTGTCCACACACGCGCTCGCGCTGCTGCTGGCACATGCGCGCCGCCTGCCGCGTCTGATCGAGTCCACGCGCCAGGGCTTGTGGGATTACAAGGTCGTGCCGCCGATTGAGCGATTCAACACGCAGTCCGCAGGCGTGGTCGGTTTCGGGCGCATCGGTCGCGCCTTTGCGCTGAAAGCCAAGGGCATTGGTCTGGACGTGATGGCTTACGATCCCTACATCGCGCCTGATGTGATCGCAGCCGCCGCTGTGCGCGCGGTTGATTTGGAAACGCTGCTGCTCACGTCGGATTACATCTCGCTGCACATGCCGCTGCTGGACAGCACGCGCCATCTGATTGACGCGCGCGCGCTGTCGCTGATGAAACCGACCGCGTTCCTGATCAATGCCGCGCGCGGCGGCTTGATTGACGAGGATGCGCTGCTGACGGCGGTGCGCGCCGGACAGATTGCAGGCGCGGCGCTCGATGTGTTAGTGACCGAGCCTGCGCCGCCGGACTCCCCACTGCTGCACGAAGAGCGCATCTGGATTACGCCGCACATCGGCTGGTACTCCGAAGCGGCGCGGCGCGATGTGCGCATCCGCGCCGCCGAAGAGGTGGTGCGCGTGTGGCGTGGTGAAACGCCGCGCTGCCCCGTCAACCACATCAACCAACCCTGAGTAACTAATTCACCTTACGCACTCAACCCGCGAAGCGGGTTTGGCATACGGTAGCCGTCGGTTTTCAACCGATGGCGCGTCGGCGCGCAAGCGGCATCGGTTAGAAACCGACGCCTTAGGGTTGCAAATCCGCTGCGCGGATTAGGAGATGCAACATCTGCGCAAGGTGAGTTACTCGGTCAACCAACCAAAAATTGGAGCAAACAGGATGAACGCAGAGAAATTTCTAGTAACGGGCGCGCTCGGTTGCATCGGCGCGTGGAGTGTGAAGCAACTGCTGGCAGAGCAGGTTGACGTGTGGACGTATGACTTGCCCGGCAACCCGCACCGCCTGCAATTGATTTTGGATGAGGCTGAACTGGCGAAGGTCAATTTCATCCACGGCGACATCACCGACGCCGCTGCCTTTGAGAAGGCGGTCGTGGACAATGGCATCACGCACATCGTTCACCTCGCCGCGCTGCAAGTGCCGTTCGTGCGCGCCGACCCGATTCAGGGCGCGCGCGTGAATGTGGTCGGCACGACCATCGTGCTAGAGACCGTCAAGCGGCATCAGGCGCAGGTGCGTGGACTGGCGCTCGCCAGTTCCGTGGGCGTCTATGGGCCGCCCGACATGTACCCGTCCGTTGTCGCGCTCGCTCACGATGCGCCACACTATCCCACGAACTTATACGGCGTGTTCAAGCACGCCAACGAGGACACCGCGCGCATCTACTGGCAAGACTACGGCGTGCGCAGTGTGACGCTGCGCCCGTGTGTCGTCTACGGCGTCGGACGCGATCAGGGCATGACCTCCACGCCGACCAAGGCGATGGTTGCGGCGGCAGTTGGCAAGCCGTATCACATCTCGTATGGCGGGACGACAGTCTTTCAATACGCGGCTGACGCGGCGCGCGTGTTCATCCGCGCGGCGCGTGTAGGGGCGGGGTCACCCCGCCCCTACGAACATGGCGCGCCGGTCTTCAATCTCGGCGGCAGCACGGCGCACATGCAGCAGATCGTGACCGCCATTGAGGAAGCCGCGCCCGAAGTCGCGGGACAAATCACGTTCGAGCCAGTCTCTTTGCCCATCCCCGAACGCATTGATGATTCCGCGCTCAATGCTGCGCTGGGTCCGATTGAATGGATTCCGTTGATGGAAGGTGTGCAGCAGACCATCGCGCATTTTCGCCGCGCGGCAAAAGCAGGGCGCTTGAATGTGGAGCGCGCACTGGCGTGAGCGAGTAACCTACCGATGCATATTATTGCTGTCGAAGCGTTGAACCGTCTGACACAAAATATTTTGGAAGCAGCCGGCACACCGAGCGATCTGGCAGACGCGGTGCGTGAATCATTGGTCGGCGCGAATCTCGCGGGCCACGATTCGCATGGCGTGATCCGACTGCCGCAATACGTCGCCGCCGTGCGCGCCGGCAGTGTGCAGCCGGCGGCGCGCGCCACCATTGTGACGGAGCAGCAAGCTACCGCGCGCATTGATGGCGCGTGGGGTTGGGGACAGCCCGCTGCACGCTTGGGCGCGCAAACCGTGATCCGTTTGGCAGCAAACTACGGCGTCGGCGCGGCGACCATTGATCGCTGCAATCACATCGGTCGCGTGGGCGAGTATGTCGAAATGATTGCGCGCGCGGGCATGATCGGCGTTGCCTTGTGCAACACCGGTGCGGCCGTCGCGTCCTATGGCGGACGCGAGCGGTTGCTCGGCACGAACCCGATCGCTATCGCCACGCCGCGCCCGGACGGACAAGCGCCGCTGCTGCTCGACTTCGCCACCTCGGGTGTGGCGGAGGGCAAGCTGCGCGTCGCACAGTCCAAAGGCGAACAGGTCGCACCGGGACTGATCCTTGATCGCGAGGGGCATCCATCTCAGTCGCCCGCCGATTTTTATGCTGGCGGCGCGCTGCTGCCGCTCGGTCTGCACAAAGGCTACTGCTTGAGCGTGATGGTGGAGTTGCTGGGCGGCGCGCTCTCGGGCATGGCGCCGTCGGCGCTGCCGCAGTTTAGCAACGGCAATGGCACGCTGATGATCGCGCTCAACATTCCGAGCTTCGTGCCGCTCGCGCAATTCACCGATCAAGCCGCAGAGTTGAGCGCGCGCTTGCAAAGCTCGACGACCGCGCAGGGCTTCGCGGAGGTCTTGATGCCCGGCGACCCGGAGACGCGCGCACGCGCACGCCGCGCCGTGGAGGGCATCCCGTTGCCGGAGCAAACGTGGGACGAACTTCAGACGCTGGCGGCGGAGTTGCAGGTGAGCGTTTAGTACTTCAGCATGACACGATCCACATATTTTCTCATGAGGATACGACTTTGAAACTGGTTACCTTTGCTTATAACAGTTCGCCTGAAGCGTTGCACTTGGGCGCGCTGCGTGGACAGGCGGTGCTGGATTTGCATCGCCTTGACGCGCACATTCCGAATGATGTGCTTTCCTTCCTAGTGGGAGGCGTAACGACGATGACGTTGGCGACACAGGCGCTGGCCGCCGCGCAGTCCAACGGCAGTGTTACACTCGATCAGGTCACGCTCAAAGCGCCCATCCCGCGCCCCGGCAAGATCATCTGCATTGGGCTAAACTACCGCGATCACGCCAGAGAATCGAATCAGCCTGTGCCGGAATTTCCGACCGTGTTTGCTAAGTTTGCGAACACGGTCATCGGACCGGGCGAGCCGATCATCATCCCCCGAGTGACTGAGCAGGTGGATTACGAAGCGGAACTGGGCTTTGTGATCGGCAAGCGCGCACGACATGTGAGCGAGGATGATGCGTTGAATTACGTGGCGGGTTACCTGCCATTGAACGACATCAGCGCGCGTGATTATCAGATGCGCACCTCGCAGTGGACGATCGGCAAAACGTTCGATGGCTTTTTGCCGATGGGCCCAGCGCTTACCACCGCCGATGAAGTCCCCGACCCGCAGACGCTGGATATTCGTTTGACCATCGGCGGCGAAGTGCTGCAACAGTCAAACACGCGCGAGTTGGTGTTCAGCGTGCAACAACTGTTGAGCTTTCTAAGCAGTGTGATGACGCTGGAGCCCGGCGATGTGGTCTCGACCGGCACGCCGTCGGGCGTGGGCGCAGCACGCAACCCGCAGCGCTGGATCCGTGCGGGCGAAACGGTGAGTGTGGAGATTGCCAAGCTCGGCGTGCTGTCCAATCCGGTCGCTCATGAATCATGATGACAACCGCATCGCACACTGATGCACGGCGGCTTGGAACCCATTCACGTATTGCCCAGCGGAGCGGGCTGGAGGTGATGATAACTATTCGGGAAACTTGACGGACGGCGATGAGTTCACCGCCCTGATCCGGCGTACAGCCATTGCCTCAACCGGCCATTAAAACCGGTATTGTACCAATCGAAAGAGGAGAAGGAGACAGAAATAATGGAAAACGAACAACCTCAACCTATGAAGCGCCGCGAGTTCCTGAAGGGCGCGGTTGCCGTCGGCGGTGCCGCCGTAGCCAGCGCGATTGTAGCTGCCTGTAGTCCAGCGGGCACGGCCGCGCCTGCCGCGACGACCTCCGCCGTGGCGACGAGTGCGCCCAACGTCAACACGGGCGCGAAGCAGACCGTGCGCTACTTGTCATGGTGGTTCGAGGAAGGCAATCGCGGCAAGACGTGGCTCAACTTTGTCAAAGAGTTTAACGACTCGCAGAAAAACATCGAGGTCAAGACCGAAAACATTCCGTTTGATGCCTACACCACCAAGACCATCGTGGGCGCGCAATCGGGCAAGCTCGACGGCGACATCATCATGGCAACGCCTGAACTCGCGCCGCGTCTTATCAAGTCGGGCTTGCTGTATCCGCTCGATTCGGTCCTCACCAAGAACAACATCAAGGACTTGAGCTCGGCGCACGATGCGATGCGCAAGGACGGCAAACTCTACGGGCTCGACATGGTGACGGTGGCGTTCGGCATCTTGTACAACAAGAAGCGCTACGACGACGCGAAGATAACGCCCGCCAAGACGCCCGATGAGTGGATTGCGGTCAGCAAGGCGTTGACCGACCGCAGCAAGCAGCAGTACGGCTTCTGGTCGAACCATCTGGTTAACGAGGCATCCGACTTCTGGTTCACGCTGGAAGAGTGGTGTATGCCGTATGACGGCGTGTGGGCGAAAGGCAAGACCCCGCTGTTGACCTCCGACCCCATCATCAAGGGACTGAAGCTGTTCAAGCAGATGTACGACGTGGCGATGCCGCAGGGCGCCGATGGCGCGACGGGTCAGCGGCTGTTCACCACCGGCGCAACCGCGCAAGGGCTGTTCGTCTCGGCGGCGGTGGGCGCCTTCAAGCCCTCGAGCCCTGAGTTGTATCCGCTGCTGCGGAGCGCGCCCATCCCATGGCCGAGCAACAAGTCCATCGCGCGCATTCACCCGATGATGATCAACGCAGCGTCGCCCGTGAAGGATGCGGCGCTCGAATTCGTGACGTACATGTACAAGCCCGACAACTATCGTCGCATGGTGGAAGGCTGCGAGGATGTCATCTTCGCCCAGCCATCGGCGGCGCGCAAGGAGTATCTCGACCAGTTGCAGTGGCTGAAGCCGGGCTACGATGGCGTGCAGTACATCACACCGTTCGACATCGTCGGCGATTTCGTCTTCAACTTTCAGGAACTCGGTCAGATCGTCATCACCAATTTTGCCACTGTGCTCAACGCGGGCAAGTCGGTGGAAGAGGCGATGGCTGCCGCACAGAAGCAAGCGGAAGCCTTAGCCGCGCGCATCTCATAACTCGCTAGACTTTTGCTTGCCAGCCACACCCGCGAATTTATTCGCGGGCTACATTTGCAAAGCCCTCTAACGACGGCTAGCATAGCGGCACCTTAGTGAAACACCGGGCTGCGCGCCACTTGTACGGTGTGCAGCCCTGTACATTCTCGCTTTTGTTTAGGATGTTACTCTACTTGATGTGTTGCCAAGAGGCGATGTACTGATGAGCTCCACTCCCGAGGCCAGCGCCGCAGCCGCTGCCGTCAGTTTGAATCGGGGTAACCCTGCGCGCTTTCGTCGGCGTCTGCACGCGCTGCCCTACGCGCTGGTGATTCCGATTCTTATCTACGAAGGTCTCCTCATTCTATATCCTATCGCGCAGGGCATCTACGGCAGCCTGACGCAAATCGAGTTGGCGTCCAACCGCGCGCCACGCTGGATTGGGCTTGCCAACTACGAACGCATGTTGGCCGATCCGGAGTTCTGGCAGGTCATGCGCACCACACTGCTTTTCACCGCGCTGGTGATTGTGGTGGCCGTCGGCGCGGGCTTGTTCACGGCGCTGCTCTTCAACCGCACGTTCCCCTTCCGTCCGGCTGCGCGCGCAATGCTAATGCTGCCTTGGGCGTTTCCCGAAGTGCCCGTCGTCATGATATTCGTCTGGATTCTGAACCCGCAGTTCGGCGTGGTCAATCTGCTCGTGCGCTGGATACCCGGCGTCAACGAAAATCCGCAGTGGCTGCAAATCCCGGTGCTGGCAATGGGTTGGATGGTGCTGATCACGGCGTGGAAGGCTTTTCCTTTTTACAGTCTCGTGATTCTGGCGGCGCTGCAAGCCGTGCCGCAGGAACTGTACGAAGCCGCCAAAGTGGACGGCGCAAATCCACTGCAATTGTTCTTTCGCATCACCCTGCCCAGCATCAGCACGACGCTGGAACTGCTCGTCGTGCTCGCGTCCATTTTTTCGTTCAAGCAGTTCACCATCATCTATTTGATGACGGGCGGGGGCCCGTCGGGCGCGACCGAGACGATTGTGATGCGCATCTACAACACCGCGTTCCGCTTCTACGACTATTCGTATGCGACCGCGATTGGCGTGGCCGGTTTCGTCGTCTCGCTGGTGATTGCATTTGCCTTCATCATCCTGCAAGCGCGCCGCGCGCAGGAGGGGACGTAAGATGACATCGCTCGCAACCACTACCATCAGAACAACCCGCAAGCCCAATCTGCGCCAGACGGTCGGCAAGCTGTTGCTCTATATCACCGTCGCGGCGGTCGCGCTGCTGACCATCTTCCCGATTTACTGGATGCTCGTCAGCACCTTTCAGCCCAACAAGTTCACGCTGCACTATCCGCCGCCACTGATCCCCGTGGAAATCACGTTCGGTCAGTTCGCAGACCTGTTCCAGAACCACCCGATCGCACTTTGGCTCCGCAACTCGTTTCTGATCGCCGCGATGGCGATGCTGCTGTGCATGGCGCTCGCCGTCTTGGGCGCGTATGCGCTGTCGAGCTTGCGCTGGCGCGGCCGCTCCACCTTCGGACTGTTCCTGCTGGCGACACAGATGCTGCCCGAAATTCTGGTGGTGATTCCGCTGTACGTGATCTACCGCCAGTTGAACTTGGTAGACAGCCTGCCGTGGCTCTCGGTGATTGATGCCGCGTTCGCGCTGCCCATCTGCATCTGGATTCTGAAAGGTGTCTTCGATAACGTGCCGCCCGAAGTGATGGATGCGGCGGTGGTGGACGGTTGCAACGAGTTGAGCGTGCTGTGGCGCATCGTCTTGCCGCTGTCCGCGCCGGGGCTGGTCGCAGTCGCGGTGGTGTCGTTCTTCTCGGCGTGGAACGAGTACCTGTATGCGGTGATTATGATTTCCAGCGCGGAATATCAACCCGCCTCGGTCGGCATCTCGCTGCTGAAGGCGACGGGCTTCACGCCGGTGGAACAGTACATGGCGGCGGGTACGGTCTTCTCCATTCTGCCGGTCATCTTTTATCTCGTGATGCAGCGCTATATCATTTCGGGATTGACGGCGGGCGCGGTCAAAGGCTAACGCGCATGATTCAAACGCCCGACATCATCCGACCCGACCCGTCGCTAATCGAGGGTCTGCGTCACATTGGTAGCGCGACTGCGAGCGGCGAGCTCTACAAACTCGGCATCAAGAACCCGCACATGGCCGGGCTCACGACGTGGAAAAAGGGCAAGTCCGTCGTGGGCCCCGCGCTGACGCTGCAATGGATGCCGAAGCGCGAAGACCTGAGCGCCAACAGCGAGTATGCCGACCCCGAATTGCAACTGCACCGTCATGCGATGTATCACACACAGCCCGGCGACATCATCGTCGTGGACGGGCGCGGCGACATGGCGTCGGGCGTATTCGGCGAGATGATGCTGACCTACTTCAAGGGGCGCGGCGGCATCGGCGTGGTGATTGATGGCTGCGTGCGCGATTGGCCGCACGTCGAGCCGCTCGACCTCGGCATGTGGATGCGCGGCGTGACGCCCAATCATGGCTGGCAAAATCGCATCATGCCGTTTGCGGTCAATGTGCCGATTGCGTGTGCGGGTGTGCTGGTGCTGCCCGGCGACATCATCATTGCCGACAACGACGGCGCGATTGTCGTGCCCATCCAATATGCGCCGGAGCTGGTCAAACATGCTAGTGAAAAGAACGAATGGGAAGAGTTCACCCGCCTCAAGTTGTCGGAGGGCGGTGACCTGCGCAAGTATTATCCACTCAACGACGAAGCGCGCGCCGAGTACGAGGCATGGCGCGCGGCACAGGAGCGATCAGCATGACCATGAAAATCACTCGCCTCGAAACGATCTGGATTGACGAGCAGCCCAACACCACATGGGTGCGGATTCATACCGACGATGGACTGATTGGGTTGGGCGAAACTTTCTATGTGCCGCGCGCGATCAGCGCGATGGTGCACGATGTGTTTGCTAACCTGCTCATCGGACGCAGCGCGTTCGACATCGAGAGCCTCTGGCAAAATATGTTCTACACCGTCAACTTCTTCGGCTACGGCGGCAGCGAGACGCGCGCCATCAGCGCCGTGGATGTTGCGCTGTGGGACTTGCTCGGACAGTATACGGGTCAGCCGATCTACAACCTGCTCGGTGGGCGTTGCCGCGAGTCCATCTGGGTCTATAACACTTGTGTCGGTCACGGCAAGCACCAAGATTACAAACGCTGGGCTGAAGGTCACAGCGGCGAGTTGGCAGCGGAACTGTTGGCGCAGGGCATTAAGGCGATGAAGATTTGGCCTTTCGACCAATTCGGCGTTCCGTTGGGCGCGCCAGTCGGTCAGCGCGCGGGCGCGGGCGCGGTGGGGCCCGTCGGCTATCACCTCAAGCGCGCAGACCTCAAGAAAGGCATCTCCTACGTCGAGGACATTCGCAAGGGCGTGGGCGACCAGATGGAGATTTGCATCGAAGGTCACGCGCGCTGGAACTTGAGCGAGGCGACCAAGATCGCGCACGCGCTCGAACCGTACGACATCATGTGGCTCGAAGAAATCATTCCGCCCGATAACGTCGAGTCGTATGCACGCCTCAAGCACGACACCACGATTCCGCTCTGCGTGAGCGAGCGCCTGATCAGCAAGTTCGGATTCCGCGAAGTCATTGAGAAGAACGCCGCCGACATCATCATGCCCGACATGGCGTGGTGCGGCGGACTCAGCGAGACGCGCAAGATTTGCCACCTGGCAGAGACGTATCTGCTGCCCATCACCAGCCACGACTGCATTGGGCCCGTCGCGCTGTGGTCGGCGGCGCACCTGATGCTGCACATCCCGAACGCGATGATCGTCGAGACGGTGCGCGCCTACTACGACGGCTGGTACAACGAAGTGATGACCGAACCGATTGCGATCCACGATGGCATGATCACGCTCGCGGGCAAACCGGGCCTGGGCACGGCGCTGCGTGAGGAAGTGCTCACGCGCCCCGATGCGCACATGGAGTGGTCTGACGAGACACATCGCATCAACATGTCGAAGGGTTAAAGGAGAACAGCATGAAAAAGTTTGTCATCTTTCACTACGGATTTGAAATGCCGACGCCGGCCATCATGGACGCGTGGGGCAAGTGGTTCGCATCTATCGGCGACAAGATTGTTGACCCCGGCAGTCCGCTCGGCGCTGGCAGAGAAATCTCGCGTGCGGGCACCAAGGACTTGCCGATGGATATGGATTCCCTAATACTACTCTGTTAGATTGAGGGAAAATCGGCTAGACTGGGGCGCATGGAAAAAGCCGTGCGCATCCCGCAAGTACCAACGGAGCCGATTGCCGAACTGGACGAGTTTCTGGAGCCATTTCGGGTTAAGTTTTGCCGG
>JBBPZQ010000036.1:0-35292 GCA_038198935.1 Anaerolineae bacterium | reverse complement strand
TTTTGTACATCATTAACATATACTTATAAACTCATATAGTTGTTTTTTTTTTGGGGGGTGTGTTGTGTTGGCACATTACTGCCCACCCCCCCCCCCCCTCGACTCCATTTATCCGTTTCATTTCAACACTAACTGCAACGCTGTCACGCCGAGTGGAACGATGACCACCAAACAGGCGACCGCCCAGACTGCGATGGCGCGATCACTCAGATCGAATTCGCCGACCTCGCGCGTGCTGAGCGTGAGCAGACTGCGCTCGTTAGCCACTGCGCGCCCGAGCCACAAAGTGGTCAAGCCGAGCACGATCAGGAACGCGAGCAAGATGCCCGTGATGGACAAGCCGAGCAAATCGAAGGTCGGCTGCGCGCGGCCGAAGAACTGCGCGCCCGCTAGCGTGAGAATCAAGAGCGAGCCGCCGTTCCACAGCGCGTGCATCCCACATGCCGCACCGAAACGCATGAGCCATTTTTTCCGCGCCTGCGGTTCGCGCAGCAACACAGCGCGCCAGCCGACTGCGACCATGCCCGCGCCGAACGGATGAATCGCGCAGCCGATGGCACGCAGCAGCAGCACGCCTGACCACAGCGCAAATCCAAAATTGGTATAGACGATGTTCTCGACGGCGGCGAAGCCCGCGCCCGCTAGCGCGCCGAGCAGGAACGCATCGCGCCGCGCGAGCTGACGCAGCAACGGCAGCGTCAGCAACGGCTTGACAAACTCTTCGACCACGGGCGCGATGATAGCCAATTGCACGAACAGTAGAATGAAACCCGGACTGGTGAGCGCGTTGGCGATGTTCGCGCCTGCGAGCGCATCGAGGAATGATTGGAGATAACGACTGACCGCATTGAACGCAGCGGACACAAGCGCGAGCACGAAGATGGGCAGCGCGAGTTCCAAGATGATCGCGAGTGCGACGCTCATCGTCGCGCCGCCGAAGAACGCGACGATGCCGCGCCGCCACGTCACGCCGTCGAGATGATGCGCCGCGAACCACGCGACGGCGATCAACGGCGGCAGCGCGGCCGCACTCACGATGATCGGCGGCAAGAAGAACGCGGGCACGAATCGCGCCGTCGTGATGATCGCGCCGCCGATCAACAGCAGCGCGAACGCGCCGATGAGCGTGATGATCGGGGGGAGAGTCATCACCGCCGAGGGCTGATTGTTCAACGCGCGTGCACTGTGTCTAAACACGATGGTGCCCGCACCGAGCGTCAGCAGCGTGAACGTTAGCGCGACGGTGGGCGCAATCGCGCTGTTGCTATCGCGGCTGGTCAGAGAAAATAACAGCGCGCAGACGTAGCCAAGTGCAATCGGCAGGCCAACCAAGAACAACAACAGCCCGCCCACGTGGATGAGTGATGTGGTTCTGCGTGACATGCTTACTCCCACGTCTCCAGTGCTTCGCGCCACGCTTTCAGTTCTTCGAGTTTGCGCTCGACCAGCACGGCCGTGATCACGACGAGCAAGCCGATAATGCCGAAGATGATCCACTGGTTGATGGATTGCAGCGCGTTAATCAATTGCGCGATGGTGGCCAGAACGACGCCCAACATGCCGATATACAAAAATCGCCGCACTCGCCGCGCGCTGCCCCACCAGAATGCCACGAAGCCTTCCGCCCCGAGCAGCAGCGCGTAACTCCAGCCGTAGAGCATCGTCTGCCAGAACAGCGAGCCCATCAGCAACAGCACCGCCGCATAGTCGAGCCAGCGCGCGAAGTCTTTGTGTCCGCGCTGCCATTCGAGGTAAGCGATGCTCAACACATAAAAGCCGGCGGGCATCGCATATAACTGCACCCGCGCGAGTCCGTCCCACTGCTGCACGTAGAAGACGTGCGTTGCCCACGCGGCGAGCAACATGCCGATTGCCGCGTAGCCAATGCGCACGCGGCGATAACTAAACGCGGCGGCCAAGTAGAGCAGTCCCAGTATTGAAAACACGCCGACGATCATCTGCGCGACGGGCAAGCGCACGATCTGGTGTACGTCTGCGCCGAGCAACGCACGAATCGTCCAGCCGATCACGTCCACGCCGAGCCACACGGTGAGCGGGAGAATGACGAACGAGAAGGCGAGGCTGAAGCGCTGTAGCGGCTGCGCCCAAATGCTCACGGCTGGATGGATGCGCACGCGTGCTAGCGACGCGATGCCGAAGCCGAGCAGTCCGTACGCGAGTGCAAGTTGCGCGAGCGCGAGGGGCCAACCTGTGATGTCGCCGCCATCCAACGTCGCAATCCACTGTTGGAACGCGACCACGCCGAGTGTCGCGCTCACATAGGGCAGCCAGCGCGAGAGCCATAGCGACGCGAGCCCTGCAATCACCAGCGCGTGCGCCAGCGAGACGAGCGCGCTCGCCTCTGTGCCTTCGAGCGATGCGGCTTGCACGAGGTAGAGGTCGGCGAATGTGTAGAGGTAGAGCACACGCGACCAACCGCGCGTGACTTGATCGCGGTCGAGCGTGATGGGTGTTCCTTCTTTGTATCGCCGCTCGATCCACAGCGCAACGGCGAGGGTGACGAGTGTGACGGGCACGAAGCGCAGCGCGGCTTCGGTCGGATCCGACCACCAGCCGAGCGCGCGCAGCCAGAAGAGCCACGCGAGATGACCCGCGAGCGCGGTTGCAAACAGCCACACACGCAAACGGAAGTAGTACATCGCCCATGCACCCATCGGCACGAGCAGCAAGCAGTTGAGCGCAAGCACGTCACTTCGCGTCGTCGAGAAGAATGGACTCACAACCGCCAGTCCAAAGCCGAGCGCATACAGCGACAGCGCCCACCAGATTGTCACTCTCTCCGCAAATGCGGCCAGCCAACGTGATGGTTCGCTCCAAGGGAAGTCGCGCAGCGCGCCGAAGACGCGATCCAGCGCGACAGCGAGCGTGACTGCGACGACGGCGGCCGGCAGCAGAGCGACGCCAACATATTCCGGTGCGATGGACAATTTTTGCAGCAGCACTGCATACGGCACAATCACGAGCGCGCACGCGGACGTGAGCAAGAGCGGCTGCTCCAACCAGAACGCGCTGAGTGCATACAGCAGCGCCGCGCTCGCGTAGCCGATCAATGCGCCGTCTTGATCGCGCGACGAGGGCGGCAAGCCGAGCGCGATTAATGCGAAGCCGACCGTGAGCAGTGGTGTGGCGAACGAGCGTAGCGACAGGCGACGAAGCGTCCATGCCAGCGCTAAATAAATTGCCGCGAGCGCGATCAGCCACCAGCCGTAACGATCCAACGAGACGTTCGCTTCGCGCAGTGCAAGCGTCAATGCGCCGACCGTGAGCAGCGTCGCGGGATACATCCACAATGGATGCTTGAACACGCGCGCGGACGCGAGCATGAGCGCGGCGTCGTAGAGCAGCACGAGCGCGAGCAATGCGGGGATATGCGCGACGAGTGACGTGCCGACGATGAGCGCGATGTAGCCAGTGAGGTAGGCGGGCAGCGCATACGCATTGCGCAACTCCAGACCTCGCGGGTTTTCGGAAACCCGCGAGGTCTTTAGCACGATGCGATAAAACCATTGACCCGCGACGAGTCCGAGTGGCCCAAACACAATCAACATCAAGCCATACAACTCTTGATGCGCGGATGGCAGCAGCCACGCCAGCAGATAGACGAACCACACGGGGATCAAGCCAAGCCACGGATACAAAAACTTTGTAGCGTGAAAAATGGATGGCGCCTTGTTACGAATGGTGGCCACAGCGGCATAGTCGAGCGCAGAAGCCAGGCCGTAGAAACCAACGGCGAGCACGAACGTGATGCGGCTAGTGTCCACGTCGAACATGCCCCACGCAAGCGCGCACGGCATCAGCACATGCGCGACGATTTTAAGCGGCAATGCGTAGTCGCGTGATGCGATACGCCGCACGAGCAAGCCTAGCGCGAACAGCAGCCACGCGAGCAGCACCCAACTCAGCGCCAACGCGGGCACGCGCGGCGTCTCGAAGGCGAACCAGCCGAGGTTCGTCAGGATCGTCCATGGCGTGAAGACGAGTAGTGCTGCCAGCCAGACGAAACGCGCTTGTCGGAACAGTCGCGCCGAGAGCGCGTACAGCCCGACGATGAGCAGCAAACCGACGGCAGCCCACGTCTGCGGCGTGCGTCCGCCGCCGAGCAGCAGCAAGTTCCGCACGAGCGCGCTCACGATCACGGCGGCGGACGCGAGCCAGCCTGTCAGCAGCAACGGCTCGCGGAACAACACCCATAACACGCGCACGATGCCGCGCTGATGCGATGAGAGTGCGCTGTTAAAGCGCGACTCGATTGGATTGCGTGCATGTCGCAGCGTGTGCAATCCGCGCTCTGAGAGAATAAACGTAATGGCGACGAGCGCGGCTTTCGCTGCGAGCGAGCCACTGCCTGTGCTGTACAGTAAAGCGACGAACGCGCCGCTCGCGGCTGCCAGCCACACGGCCGCGTACGCCCAAATCTTTTTGTACTCAGCCCACGCGAAGTAGGCATACGCCATGGCTAAGACGAACTGCGACGCCGCACTCCACCAGAGCATCGCATCATTCCATTGCGAGAACGGGCGCGCGTAAATGCGCGCGAGCACGGCGAGACTCACGACATGCGCAGCCCAGAAGAGCGGCGCGAGGAATTGATGCGTGAACTGAGTGGCAAGGCGTTCAGTGAGCAAGTCCGCGCCGATGTACGCGGCCACGAGCAGCGCGAGCGCAAGCGTGAGCGCATCGCTCGGCGCGCCCACGCGATCCAGCAGCACAGCCGACCCAGCAGCCACGACTAAGCCGCCGACGAACAACTCGCGCGACTGGCGATTGAACACGGCGTCCGTCAGGAAAAGTAATCCGGCTGCGAGCATGGTCAGCGCGGGCGCGTAACTGTTCGGCGCGATGACGAATGCGGCTTCCGCCGCGGCGATGCTGACCGCGATGCCGACCAGATACCACGCCCAACGATATTCGCTTCGCAACGTGGCCAAGCGCAGACTCAGCGCGAACAGCAGCCACGCGAGCGCGGCCAATGTGAGCGGCAGCCACTGGTCGAGCGGTCCGCGATTGGCGAACAGCACCCACATCCAGACGGGCAACGGCAGCGCGGTGAGCCAATGAAAAATGGAAATCCTAAATCCCAAATTCCAAGACCCAACTCGCTTGGCATTCGCAGCGGGCGCAAAGCCGGGTTGGCCCATGTGCGCGAGGCGTGCGCCCCACGCGGTGAGCGCGAGCCAGTTGGCCAAGACGTAAGCGAACAGGTCGCCGTTGTAGGGCAAGAGCGGCGGCAGCAATGCGAGCGCGGCGATCAGGTAACCCGCGATCACGAGCGGTCGCGCGAAGATCGTATCGCGCTCGCCGACGCGAATGGCGACGATGACGTGCGCGATGGCGAGCGACGTCCAGCCGATGCTCAGCTGCGCGATGCTCAGATTGAGTTGAGTCATCGCGAACGTCGCTGAGGTGAGCGCGAGCAACGATGCGCCGTACAAAATCGTCGGGCGTCGCCACAACAGCGCAGCCAGCACGAGCGATGCAGCCAGCACGGCATGGCTCACTGCGGCAGCCGCTCCGCTCGTCAGGTCGGTGAGCGACCAGAGCGCGGCGACGATCAGCAGCACGACGCCAAAGCGAGTCGCTGTGCGTCCGTGAGTTTGCAACACGGCATCATCTGTGCGCGCGAGCAAGCGATGGCCTGCGACGAAGTAGAGCGGCACGAGCAGCGACCAGCCGACGGCGTGCCATGCTGCGTTGACGTGCAGCGTCGCGAACAGCGAGGCTTGCGCGAGATAGGTCGCGAACGGCAGCGCGATGGCCGCCAGCAAGCCGAGCCCACGACTGCGATAATAGATCGCGCCCCACGCAAAAATAAATCCGCCGAGCCACCACGTCACGGTCAGCGAGTCGTGCAATGTGTCGAACGTCTTGCGATCAATGAAGCGCCACGCAAACATGAGCGGCATCAGCACGGCGACGGTGAGCAATGCAAGATTGCGCAGCGGTTCCGCGAACGCATCCCACGCGCTCTGCATCTCTTCGCGCGAGCGCAGGCGGAAGCGCAGCGAGAGCGGTGCGGTGCGATGGGACAGGCGATCGAGCCGTGTGGCAATCAAAATGAAAATGACGGACAGCACGGACAAGACAGCCGCGCGCCAATCGAGCGACAAGCCAATGTATTGATGTGCGACTTCGATCAAAGCGAGCGCACTGCTGCCGGCGGCTGTGCCGACGAGGTAGCCGAAGAAGCGACTGCGAATGATGAGCGTGAGCGCGCCGTATGCGGCGAGACAAACGAGCGAGGTGACAAGCCAGAAGCGCGGCGTGAGGTCGGGCGCGATGTCGAAGTTCGCATAGACGGTGTAGAAATCAATCGGGATGAGCAGCGAGGCGATGGCGCTGAGGGCGATGCCTGAGCGATACAAGTTGGTGCGCTTGCGGACGTACCAGCCGAGCGCGAAGAAGCCGGCCGTGAAACCCGATGGGATCGCCACCCGCAACGGCGCGGAGAAACTTTCCCAACCCCAGATCACGAACGAGAGTGCAGCCGCGAACAACAAGAAGATGCCGAGGAACAACATCGCTTGCAGTGTGCGCTCAGACAACAGTGTGCGCCAGAAGCGATCACGCAGTGGAATGGATGGAACAAGCGGCGGCGCTGGCGGACGCGGCGGCGTGATTGTCGGCGGCAGGGTGGCAACCGGTGGTTTCGTTGCAACTCGCGGGGCTACAACTTTTGCGGGTCGCAAGCCAAGACGGATTTCGAGTGTCTCGATGTCGTTTTGCAGCGACTCGCGCACTTGTGATGCAGCATCCCCATTGACGAACAACCCGCGCAGTGTCCACGCGTCGAGCGTGTCGAGTTGCGCGTGGAGGAGCGATAGTCGCTCGGCGACGCTCGGAGCGGAGGGTGCACCATAGCCTTCTAGTTTGCGGCGCAGCGCGGCAACTTCCGTGCTCAGCTCGGTATTGATGGCTTGCCCGAGTGTGGCATTGATGAGCGGTTGCCAATCACTCAATCGCTTCTGTAACGACTCGATGAGAGTCACGCGCTGCCACGCCTTGCTCGCGTCGTCTGCATTGAAGACCAAGCCCAGTTGGATTTTCAGCGCGCGAAATCGCTGGCGATACGACTGGTCAATTAGGAACGTGTGCTGGCGGTCGGCGTTATCGCGTGCGTGCCAGTTGGGGATTTCGAGCAGCAGCCACAGGACGTGCGCGAATTCTTCGAGCAATGCAGGCTCGGCGCGGAAGCCGCAGTGGGAACACGGCTCCGTGAGGATGCCAAGGGGTTGGTCGCAATTGGGGCAGCGCATGGCGGCAGACCTAACGACGTTCAAGACAGCGCATCACGAACAACGTCGAGTAAAGCAGCGAATGACTGTCAATACAAGCGTGCGAACTGCCAAAATCTACCACGTCACAATCAATATCGCATCAATCGCGCATCAATGATGCTCCATTATCCTCAGGGATGACCGTGTTGGAGCGACATCATAGTCCAGTTGCAACGCGACTGCAATTCGGGTTGCGCGCAGTTGCGGCTATGCTACCTGCCGACTTTCGGCGAGGAGCAGACATGCCGTACAACGACGCGTCGCCGCTGACGAACTTGCCGCGCTTGCGCGACGTGACGACCAAGCGCGCGTCATCGTGGGTGCGGATGGGCGGCAATCGCGATTATATCGTCGTACAGCCGGGCGCAACGGCGACACGCGCCGCCGTACGCGGCGCCGACTGCATCAATCACATCTGATGCACGATGGCGCGCGCAGAGGAGCACGTCTTTCGCAAACTCGTCTTGCGCGTGCCGAGAGAGTCATAATCGGTGTGTTTTTTAGTTAGTTGGTTGGCTTAGGGTTTGAAAAATAATAACTTCCCAACTTGTCATTGCGAGCCCACGCGCTTTTCGCGGGCGTGGCAATCTCTATATCGCAGCGTAGAGATTGCTTCGGCGCGAAGGACGCGCCTCGCACTGACAGTTGGTCGAGAAGTTATTTCCTAACGAACCAACGAACCCTTATACATGGTCAGCCAACCAACTTTATGCTAAAATACGCGCCACACGAAGCATGACTGCACACGCCACCCTCTCGCGTTCGTTTAGCCCAGCGCCACACTGGCTGCGACTCGGACAGCAGGCGCTCAAGCACGGTCAGCGCGACGAAGCGATGCGCGCACTGCGCCACGCCGTTGCCGCCGACCCGTATCACGCCGAGTCACTATTGTGGCTGTCGGGTTTGTGTAACGACCCGCGCGAGTCGCTGCGTTTGCTCGCGCGCGTACTTGCGCTCGACCCTCGCAACGAAGCGGCGCACGAGGGCATTCGTTGGGCGCGGCGGCGTTTGCAAGGCGATGATCTGTTGCTGCCCATACCGCGCACATCGGCGCCGCTGCGAGCCGTGTACTCCATGCCAGCGCCGAGTCTCGCGATCACGCCACACCGCACCAACGGCGATTGGTTGATGCGTTGGGCGCGCAGGACGATTGTCGTGTGTGTCGCGCTCGTGTTGATTCTGAGCGGTGCGATTGTGTGGCTGGTGCAGTTGCCCGCGCCGACTGCGAGCGACACGCTCGTCGCGGCAGCATCAGCCGAGAGCGCCGAAGTGCAGCCGCTCGATTTGCCCGAAGTGCAATTGCCAACTCGAGCGCACGTCGTTGATCGCGCGCAAGTCTATGCGGCGCGCGCCGATGCGCTGATGCGGCAAGTGGACGTGACGTGGACGCAGCAGGACTGGCAGCAGAGCGCGCTCTTGCTCGCGCAGGCGATTGCGTTCCGTCCCGACGATGCCATCTTAAAACGCAAGTTGATGGCGGCGTACTTCAATCAAGCGGTGAACTTGATTGACGAAGGCCAGTTGGAGCGCGCGCTCACGCTGTTCGATCAGGCGCTCGAGATCGCACCGAACGATCCGCAAGTGCTGGGCGAGCGTGACGTGCTGGCGAACTACATCAAAGGCATGAATCTGTACAATCAGCGCAGCTGGAGCTCGTCGGCGCAAGTGCTGCGCAAAGTTTATGCGAGCGACGCCGGCTATCTCGAAACGCGCGGCATGTTGTATCGCGCGTATTACCAAATCGGTTTGGATTTCAAACAGCAGCAAGAATGGCAGAGCGCGCTCAACGCATTCCAGACCGCCGTCGCGATTGACAGCGACGGCAAAGAAGCCCGTGCTGAGCTGGCAAAGATTCAAACGACGATCCAGAGCTTGCAGCCCGGCGCAGTCGGCGAGAAATGGATTGACATCAACTTGACCACGCAGCGTTTCCGCGCGATGCAGGGTCAAAGCGTCGCGTATTCGTTCGTGACTTCGACGGGCGAGAATGGGCGCGAGACAAACCCCGGCAAGTATCAAGTACTCGACAAGATTCCAAATGCCTATTCGCGCTTCTGGAATTTGTGGATGCCGTATTGGATGGGCATCTATTGGGCCGGCTCGTCGGAGAACGGCATTCACGCACTGCCGATTTTAAGCAACGGTCAGACGCTGTGGGGTGGTTACCTCGGTCGTCGCGTTTCGTTCGGCTGCGTCATCCTCGACACCAGCGCCGCGAGGCTCATGTACGATTGGGCTGACATCGGCACCACGGTCGTGATCCACTATTAGGTAGTGGAGGACCGACGCTGGCTTCCGTCGTCCGTCTCCCGTCCTCCGTTTGTTGAACTGGAACTTCCATTATGGGTGTGCCTCTCAATCCGCGCCAACCCGATCTCAGCACGGCTGTACAAATGCTGCGCTGGTTGGACGACGAGCATCGCAAAGACAAAGCGTTGATGGCTGAGCTGCAGCAGCGGCTCGACGAGCAGAAAGATTTCATCGTCGGTCAGGGCCGCCGCATCGAATCGCTCGAAATTCGTTTGAAGGAAACGCAGGAAAGTCTCGTGCGCTTCGAGCGCATAGACACGGCGATTGATGGGCTAGTCAGACAAGTGCGCCGCTTCGAGGACGTGGACATTCGAATCAACGCGTTGCAAACGAGCTTGACTCGCTTTGATCAGATTGACGCGAGCGTGCAGCAGATTCGCGGTGAAGCGGCCGGGCTGCTTCCGAAGTTCGAGCACGAGCTCAGCAGCGCGCTGCACCAGCAAGAGCAATCGCGCGCCCTCGAACGCGAGCGAGACATGCGCGCCGTGAACGAATTGCGCAAAGGACTTGAGCCGATTCCTGAACTCGTGCGCCGACTCGACGCGTTCGAGCTGGAAGACCACCGGCTCAACGATCAGTTCCCGCCGATTCACAAAGCATTGGAACAACTCAAAGATGCAATCGAAGCGCAAGTGCCACGCATGCAGTATCTCGAAGAATGGGGCGGACGACTCACATCGCAGATCGCCGGGTTGAGACTGATCGAAGATCGCGTGAAAACGGAGCACGCCGCGATGCACGAAACGGTGCGCCGCAGCGAAGAAGATTTGCGACAAGTCTTGGCACAGTGGGCAGAAGGTGTGCTCGACCATCGCCATCGCGTGGACGCGGCGATTGCCGCCATCCCGCCCGTAGATGACCTCATCGCGGAGAGCAAGCGCGTCCTCCAACAATTCGAAGGGCTAGACGACGAGATTCGCGGCGAGCAGACAAAGGTGGCGCATCTACTCGACCTGATGGAGGAGCGACTGAAGGAAACGCTCACCGAGTATCGTTCTGAATACGAGAAGAGTTGGGATCAGTACGTCGTCGTCTTTGACTTGTATCGCAAGCAGCAGCGAGAAACGCTTGACTCGATCACGGCACGTCTCGAGGTGCTGGAACAAGAAGACGTCGAGCACGAAGAACGCTGGCATGCGCTGCGCGAGACGTGGGCGGAGCAGAGCAAGCGCCAACTGCTCGAACTCGAACGCGCGCGGCAGGAACTCGAAGCGAGCGTGAGCAAACGGAAGAAGAGAGGGATTCAGTAGCCAGTCGTCAGTAGCCAGAAAACTATCTGACTACTGACGACTGGCTACTGGCTACTGACATGCGTGTCATCGGCACGGCGGGACACGTTGACCACGGCAAGTCCACGCTCGTCAAGGCGTTGACTGGCATTGACCCCGACCGCCTCAAAGAAGAAAAAGAACGCGAGATGACGATTGACCTCGGCTTCGCGTGGCTCACGCTGCCCAGCAGCGAATCGGTCGGCGTGGTGGACGTGCCGGGGCACGCCGACTTCATCAAGAACATGCTCGCTGGCGTCGGCGGCATTGACGCGGCGCTGCTCGTCGTCGCGGCCGACGAAGGCATCATGCCGCAGACGCGCGAGCACATCGCCATCCTCGATTTATTGCAAGTGAAGTCCGGCGTTATTGCGCTCACCAAGACCGACACGATTGACGATCCCGAATGGCTGGAGTTGATGCAAGACGATGTACGCAAAGAGCTCGCAAGCACATCGCTCGCAGGCGCGCGCATCGTTCCCGTTTCATCGCGTACGCGCGCGGGACTCGACAGCCTAAAAAAAGAATTGGACGACGTGCTCGCGCGCACGGCGACGCGGCGCGATTGGGGCAAGCCGCGACTGCCGATTGACCGTGTGTTCACTATCGCGGGATTCGGCACGGTGGCGACGGGCACGCTGCTCGACGGCTCGTTCAGCGTTGGCCAAGAAGTCGAGATTCAGCCAAGCGGATTGCGCGCGCGTGTGCGCGGCTTGCAGTCGCACAAAGAGAAAGTCGAGTTCGCGTCGCCCGGCCGACGCCTCGCCATCAACTTGAGCGGCGTGAGTCCGGAGCAGTTGAAGCGCGGTGATGTCGTTGCAGCATTGGACACGCTCGCGCCGACGCAGACGATTGATGTGCGGCTGCGCTGGCTGGACGATGCGCCGCAGCCACTGACGCACAACACGCGGCTCGAATTCTTCAGCGGTGCGTTTGAGACGCTCGCGCGGGTGCGTCTGCTCGGCGAGAAAGAACTTGCGCCCGGCAAAGAAGGCTGGGCGCAGCTCGTCTTGCAGGATGCAGCCGCGCTTGCCAAGCACGACCGTTTCATCGTGCGCCAACCGTCGCCGAGTCTCACCGTCGGCGGTGGCTTCGTCGTGGACGCGCATCCTGCGAAACGCCATCGGCGCTTCAAGCCGGAGGTCATCGGGCGACTGGAGCGCATCGCAAGTGGCTCGCCCGCCGACGTGCTGCTGGAAGTGCTGGCGCGCATCGAACCGACGAGCGCGGACGAGTTGCTCAAGCAGAGCAATCTGCCGCGCGACGAAGCGCAAGCCGCATTGCAGCAACTAACCACAAATGGACAAGTGATTTCACTGACACTAGGTGTGGAGATGTTGCATGCAACATCTCTACTAAGCCTCGCCGGTTGGCACGCGTTGGTGGAGAAAATACGCGGGACGCTCGGCACCTATCATAAACAGTTTCCGCTCCGCGCAGGCATGGCGCGCGAAGAATTGAAGAGCAAGTTGGGCCTGAACGCAAAGTTGTTTGATCTGGTAATGACACGCGCGGCGACTGAGAACGTCGTCGTGGATTCCGCGAACAGTGTGCGCTTGGCCACCCACGAAGTCACGTTCACGCCCGCGCAGCAAAAGCAAATCAGTCAACTGCTGACGGCGCTGAACAAAAACAAATTCTCGCCGCCGTCGTATGACGAATGCGTTGCCATCGTCGGCGCGGACATGCTGAATGCGCTGATGGAGCAGGGGCGCGTCGTGCGCGTGAGTGACAGCGTGGTGTTCTCAGCTGAAGCTTATAGTGAAATGGTCGAGCGCGTGCGCGCGCATCTCATGCAGCAGGGCAGCATCACCGTCGCGCAAGTACGCGACCTGTTCAACGCCAGCCGAAAGTATGCGCTTGGCTTGATGGAACACCTCGATGACATCAAGCTGACGAAGCGCGTTGGCGACGAGCGCGTCTTGCGTTGAACACGATTTCATCACATAATGATTCTCGCAGGGGCGATGCATGCATCGCCCCTACACGCATCCTGTCATCGTCATTGCGAGGAGCCGCGCATCCTTCGTCTTCGCTCAGGACATGCTTTGCGGCGACGAAGTAACCTCACGAGACATGTGGGTGTGAGCAAAACCCACCGAGAGATTGCTTCGCTTCGCTCGCAATGACGTGAACACACAATGGCCAAAACCATCATCGCCGCACAACTGGATAAGAATGTTTTCGACGACGCGCAACGGCTGATCGAGGCGGGTCACTTCGCCAGTCTCGACGAATTGCTCGACGCCGCACTGCGAACGTTTGTGCTAAAATACGAACAGACGCGGCAACAGAGCGCCGAGTCGCTGACCGCGCGCACCGTGCAAGCGATGATGGCGGAGCTCGACGGGCTCGAACGCGTGCAATTCGAGGAATTCGTCGCGGCATACGTCGGCGTTGCACAACACGATATGAATGACGACGACATGGTGAGCCTGCTCGAAATCTTCAACGCCTATGGCTTCAAGCGGGCGATGGCGGCGCTGCACGATGGGCAGGACTCGCGCGTTCCGATGTCACCGCGCTACCTCGAAACGATTCTGGAAAAATCGGCGCAGCCACCGCCAAGCGGGCGCGCGCAGCAGAGTGAAGAGCGCCCGCCAAACCGCGCGCGAATCGGCGCCGACGATCCGCTGCTAGCGGACGTGGCCGGTCTGTACGAACAGGAGATCGGCGGACTGAGCGAAAAAGTTTGCGAGCAGTTGAAAGAACTCGTCGCCGAGTTTCCCGATGTGCAGCGCTGGCATCAAGCGTTCGAGGCGGCGGCGAGCATGAACCACCGCAACCTGCGCTACGTGATTGGCTGTTTGAAGAACAACGGACAGAAGGTCGAGCGGAAGGGAAACAAACGTGCCACTTCAAAAAGCGAGCAAGTTCGCGAACAAAAGCGAAAGCGCAACCAGGAGTACGACGACTACTGGGCTGAGAGGCTCAAAGCCAAACAGCAGCAGCGTAAAGACACCCAACGCTGAGCGCGTGCTCTGCCCCGATTGTCGCGGACGTGCCGGCAACCTGAACTGCGCGCGCTGCGATGGCACGGGCGAGGTGTGCGCGCGCTGCAAAGGCGTCGGCTTCCTCTATCGGCTCGGGCCCGACGGTCACACCGTCACCGTCGAGTGCACGTGCGGCAAGGTGAGCGAGCGCCGCACCAAAGTTTTGTGGCCCTTCCTCGAACGCTACTCGTCCCTGCGCGGCGAGTTGGCGCACAAGACGTTAGAGAATTTCAAAACGCGGTCAGGTCTGCCCGAGATCCATCAAGCGCATCAAGCCGCGCTGAAATTTGCACGTCAGCCGAAGGGTTGGCTGTTCTTCGATGGCAACACGGGCGTCGGCAAGACGCACTTGGCCGCGGCGATTGCAAATGCATTGCTCACGCGCCGCCAGTTGGTGCTGTTCCTCAACGTCCCCGAGTTACTCAATTTCTTGCGGGCGGGTTTCCACGCGCGCGACGCACGCGACCCCGACTTCGACACGCGCTTCCAGACCATCAAAGATTTCCCGATACTCATACTTGATGATTGGGGCGCGCAGTCCGACACGCCGTGGGCAGACGAGCAACTCTATCTCATTCTGAATCACCGCACCGAGCGCGCGCTGCCGACAGTCGTGACAAGCAACCAGCCGCTCAAAGACATCGAGCCGCGCGTGCGTTCTCGTCTAATGAACCGTCATCTCGGCCAGATGATTGAAGTGCTCGCGCCAGATTATCGCGTAACGGATTGACCTCATTTCAAATTTAGAAATCTAAAATCTAAAATTCTCCATGCCACTCGATCTGACGCACCTTTCACAACAAATCGAGCAATTGTCGCAAGATTTCGTCGCCGACGAGTATCGGCAGAAGTTGAAAATCGCGCGTCACCTCTTGCGCGATATTGACCCGCAGCAGTTGCGCGACAAGTATCGCTGGCGGCGCAAAAGCAAAGAGCGCGCCGTGCCGTGGCTCGAAGCGTTCGTGCCAAGCACGCTGACGAAGACCTATGCGTGTCCACCGCTGCCGCGCAACTTCGGCGTCGCCGCCGCCGACGGCTCCGACATTCCGCCCGATCGCCACAGCCCCGTGCATTTCTGCGTCATCAACACGGGTCGCGTGTGGCTACAATACGGCGATGCGCCGACTGCCGAGATGGACACGCACGCGCAGATGTTGTTCGCCGAAGACCTGTGGCTCATCGGCGACGACGAAGACAAATACGTGGAGCGCGAGATTGAAGGCGCGCTGCTCGCCGTGCGGCGCAGCGTCGAGGAGATGTGCGCGTTGTGGTCGTTGTGCCAGCAGCGCGACGTACCGATGGTCGCACTCGACGATGGGCAACTCGTGTTATGGCAAATTCAAAACGAAGCGCGCTCGATCCGCGAGCAGGTGCTGGAGCCGTTCCTCGATGCGCTCGACCACTTCCGCAAAGCGAAGATTCCCGTCGCGAGTTACATCAGCAACACACGCGCACAGGATGTCGTTAATGCATTGCGCGCGTTCGTGTGCCAGTCCACGCCCATCAAATGCGACAACTGCCGCTGCCTGCCCGAGTTGCGCTTGCAGTCGCTCGCGCTGAAAGACGTGCGCGATTATCACATTTTCCCGTGCAAGCGCGAGCCGATGATGGAGCCAGAGAGCATTGTCTTGCGCGATGGCGAACGCACCGAAGTGTTCGAGACCGAGACGCCGATCTTGCGCGACTACCGCGAGCACCGCATCCAATTCTTTTATCTCAACGTCGGCGGCGAGATCGCGCGCATCGAAGCGCCACAGTGGGTGATGCGCGACGAAGCGATGCTCGACCTCGTGCACACGGTCATCGTGGATCAGTGTCGGCGCAGTGCGTCGTATCCGCCGTACCCGCCCGTGCTGCAAGAGGCGCATGAGCAGGCGGTCATCCCGACGGGCGACCGCCGCATCATCGAGCAGATGGTCGAGGAGGCGCTACAGCGACAGGGCACAGTCTATGTGCGCGGCGCGAAGGATCGCAGCAAGCGCGTGCGGACGGTGTAAATTGACCGTTGATGCACAAATGCTTACAACCTATATTCCACCACAAAGTTGGAAGCAAGTGGGCCCACTAGACGTTGTTGCTGAGGATGGCTCGGTGGGTTGGCTTGATATTCGTGGCTTAGTTGGACTTACAATTAGAGATGGATACTACATCGTGTTAGGTGTCTCCTATGCTGATACAGGCGGCGACCCTTACGGTGCGAATTACAGCCCACCGCCGATTTCACGCCCACTGCGAGTATTCCGCCATTCCCCATTGGTGTGGAGCAAAGGTGGATATTCAACAGAAGTTAATGTTTCGCAAGAGAATCATTATTTGTTTTGTAAGAGTCTGATTGCTGTCTTGGAAACTCTGGGTTACTCAGTTGTGTTGGAGCAAGCAGCGTAATGAACAAATCCCAATTCCTCGACACGTTGCGGCGCGAGCGCGCGCAGTGGAACGACCTGCTGAATCAGTTGAGCGCCGAGCGCAAGACGCAGGTGGACTGCGCGGGCGAGTGGTCGGTGAAGGACATCGTCGCGCATGTCAGCGCCTACGAGCAGTGGCTGGTGACGTGGCTTGCGGCGGCCAAGCGCGGCGTGCTGCCGCAGCCGTCCATCGTGAACAGCCCTGACATTGATGCGCGCAACGCCGTCATTTTTGAGGCGAACAAGAATCGGCCGCTGCAAGATGTGTTGAACGACGCCGAGCAAGTCTTCCAGCAACTGGTCGCGGAGATTGAGGCGCTGCCCGACGACGACCTGACGAACGAGCGGCGCACGGCGTGGTTCATCGAGCCGTTCTGGAAAGATAGCATCCCGCTCCATCAAGCCATCGCCGACGATTCATACGAGCATTATCAGGAGCACATCCCATCGCTGCGCGCGTGGATTCAGAATTCGTCGTAAGCAGTAGGGACATCAGGGGAAATTGGAGGAGATTAGAGGAAATTCTGTTGCGCGGTGATGGATGCCTTACGAATACGGTGGACGCAATACGGCGATGTTTGCGCGCTTACCTGGATTCAAGAATATCATTGCGTGGCAGCAGTCGAGTGATTTGAGTTTGCTTATTGAGAATGCAGTAAAAGATTTTGGAGCGGGCTGGTGGAAATTAGCGGATCAGATGCGGACTGCGGCATGGTCAGTGGGCGGCAATATAGCCGAGAGTTACGGCCGCAGTTCGATTGGCGACTACGTACGATTCTGTGAGATTGCGCGTGGCTCATTGCACGAGTTGGGCAGTTACATTCAAGATTGCGAGCGCGCAGGACGAATTGATTCTAGCCAACTGCGCGAGATCATCAACCGCTACGGCCAGGTAACCTACTTCTTGGACAAACTGATTCAAGGTATTCAGAAACGAAAGTACGACGGGGACTGGAACCGCAGTTCTTCCATCAAAGAGACTCCGCCCGAATACGCGGTTGACGATACACAGGATTGGTCAACGTGGGGTGCAACCGATGGCCCACATGATTTCCTCTAATCTCCCCTAATCTCCCCTAATCTCCCTCTAACACATCCAGTTCCTTCCCTACCTTCTCGAACGCGGCGAGTCCTCGCTCCAAATCATCTTGACTATGTGCGGCGGAGATCATCACGCGGATGCGTGCTTTGCCCTTCGGCACGGTTGGGAAGCCGATGTTCATCGCGAACACGCCCTCCTCGAATAACTGGCGCGAGAATTGCCGGGCGAGCGGCGCTTCGCCGAGTATGATCGGCGTGATCGGCGTTTCGCTCACGCCCGTGTCGAAGCCGAGTTTTTTCATTTCGCCTTGGAAAAATTTCGCGTTCGCCCACAGGCGATCCACCAACTCGGTTGAGGCTTCGAGGATGCTGACCGCTTCGAGACACGCGCTCACGTCGGCGGCGGTCGGCGCGGACGAAAACAAAAACGGTCGTCCGCGCTGGCGCAGCCATTCGGTGATTTCTTTCTTGCCCGCCGCGTAGCCGCCCATCACGCCGAACGCTTTGCTCATCGTGCCGATTTCAATGTCCACGCGCCCCTGCATCCCGAAGTGATCCACTACGCCGCGCCCGCCGCGCCCGACGACGCCTTCGCCGTGCGCGTCGTCAATCATCAGCAGCAAGTTGTGTTCTTCGGCTACCGTGACGAGATCGGGCAGCGGCGCGATGTCGCCGTCCATGCTGAACACGCCGTCGCTGATGATCATGCCGCGCCGATAGTCGCGCGTCTCGCCGATGACGCGGCGCAGATCGTTCGCGTCGTTGTGCTTGTAGCGCACGCTGCGCGCGCCCGACAAGCGGCAGCCGTCAATGATGCTCGCGTGGTTCAACTCGTCGGAGAACACCACGTCTTCTTTGCTCAACAACGCGGAGATCGTGCCGAGGTTCGCCGTGTAGCCCGACTGAAACGTGAGCGCCGACTCGACGCCTTTGAACTCGGCGAGCCGCTCTTCGAGCTGCACATGCAAGTCGGTCGTGCCCGCGATGGAGCGCACCGCGCCGGGCCCGACACCCCAATCCTCGACCGCTTCGATCGCGCGCTCTTTCAGTTGTGGATTGTTCGCCAAGCCGAGATAATTGTTCGAGCAGAAGTTCAGCACCGACTTGCCGTCCACTACAATCGTCGGTAACTGCGCCGACGAGATGGTGCGGATGTTGTTGTACAGTCCTTGCTCTTTGAGCGACGAGATCTCGTCGCGCAGCCATTGCAGTTTGTCGGGCATTGCAGTCTCCTAAATTAAAGTGCCTGCCAGTTTGGATCGCGCCCATCATCGGTTGTTGGCAATCTCACTTTGCCTTTGAAGTTTAGATCGCTCACACCAAACTTAGCGAAATTTCGCTGCGCCTCTCTCAGTGAGGCCTGATTGGCTCCGTCTCGGTAATCTGGATCGTCGAATTGAACATTGTCATCTTTCCAATAGTAAATCCGACAAATGGCAAATGTCCCAGACGGCTTACTTTGCAAGCTTTTGTATCCGCAACAAGGACACGTGTACTTTTTCATCAGGAAACCACCTGTCACCCTGAGCGAAGCGAAGGGTCTCTATGATGCATCCTAACGAATCATGTCGTCATGCACTCAATTTGCATCTTGTTGGGTGGATGAGCACGCAAACCTTCAAGCATCTACGCAGAGATTCTTCGCTTCGCTCAGAATGACAATGCGCGAATTGATCTCCATCACGGCACCATCACCACCTTCCCACTCTCCCCGCTAGTCATCGTCGCAATTGCTTTTTCAAATTCGTCGAGGCGGTAGTGGTGCGTCACAATCGGCGCGAGGGCGATCGCGTTCGAACGCAGCAGCCCGCGCATCTGGAACCATGTCTGCCACAACTCGCGCCCGACGATGCCCTTTACGTCCACGCCTTTGAAGATGATGAGGTTGGCGAAGTCGAACTCGAAGGGCGCGGACGGCAAGCCGAGCAGCGCCGCCGAGCCGCCGAACTTCAACAGGTCGAAACCTTGCCGCATCGCCGACGGCGCGCCGCTCATCTCCAACAGCACGTCCACACCTTCGCCGCGAGTCGCGTCGCGAATGATCGCGTTCACGTCGTCGCTCTTCGGATTCAGGACGAGGTCGGCACCGACTTGCTTGGCGAGGTCGAGCCGATACGCGCTTACGTCCGTCGCGTATATCGCGCGAGCGCCAATCGCCTTCGCGACGGCAATCGTCATGAGGCCGACGGGCCCACAGCCCGTAACCAAGACTTTCATCGCGCGCAGGTCCACCGAGAATGCGGTATGCACCGCGTTGCCGAGATTCTCTTCGAGCACCGCAAAGTCCACGGGGAAGTCGCGCGGGTTCACCCAGGCGTTGACGGCGGGAATCGAAATGTATTCTGCCCAGCAGCCGTCGCGATCCACGCCAATGATTTTCGTGTTGCGGCAGATGTGGCCGTTGCCGGTGCGGCACAGATCGCACACGCCGCACACGATGTGGCTCTCCGCCGAGATGAAGTCGCCGACGCTGACCGTCGTCACTTGTGCGCCGCGCTCGACGATCTCGCCGCAGAACTCGTGACCGACGATCATGGGCGGCTTGATACGTCCAGCCGCCCATGGATCCCAGTTATAGATGTGCAAGTCGGTCCCACAAATCGAAGTCGCGGTCACCTTGACCAGCACATCATTGGGGCCAACTTCGGGGATGCGCGTCTGGTGCATCTCCAAGCCTTTGCCTGCGGTGCACTTGAAGATCGCGCGCATGGTATCGGTCACGGCTTAAGTCCTTGCAACGGGATGCAAAAATGCGGGATGAGTCTACTTGCAGCCTGCATCTTGCATCTCGATTGTAAAACGCGCTTCACGCCCCACGCAACCGCTCACACTTGGTTCTGCCGTTTGAGATTCACATATGCCAGCACGCCGAATGGAATCGGCAGCCAGAAGGAGATGAGGCGATAGAGCAGCATCGTCGCGAACGCGTCGGCACGATTGAAACCGAGCGCGACGAACGTGACGAGCAGCGTGCTCTCCATTGCGCCCGCTTCGCCCGGCGTTGGCGCGATCAACTGCGAGTAGTAAGCGATGATGTAGGCGGCGACCACCAAAGCGGGCGAGACATTGATTTGCAGCGCCAGCGCGGCGCAGTAAAGCGTGATGATGTCGGCGGCGAGTCCTGTTGCTTGCCAGATCGCAGTGACGAGCAAACTGCGCCGATGGCGCAGTGTCGTGTTCACGCCGAGTGCGAGGTCGTGCGAGAATTGCTGCAAAAACTCGGGGCGATCGAGCGCGCGATTGAAGATGCGCTTGAGGCGTGTGCCGAAACGTTCGAGCCACCAAGCGACGACGCGCTCCAGCCACTGCGGACGCAGTCCGAAATAAACTTGCACGCCTGCCGTCGCAAATATGACGATGAGCCACGCGAGCGCGGCCAGCAGTTTCCACCAATCGAGATCGCCGCGCAGCCACAACACGCTGATGCCGATCAGATATGCGATCAACAGCATTGCGCCGCTCACGACGTTGTGCGTGATGAACAAGGCGAGCGTGCGACCGACCGACAGCCCGCGCTTCGTCCAGTATTGCAAGCGCACGATGAACGACGTCGCACCGCCGACTGAGAAGATGCGGCTGAGCGCATACGACGCGAGCATCATCTGCGCGCTGTGCGAACGCGAGACGCGCACGCCCAGTACGCTGCCGATACGCCGTACGACCATGCCGAAGCAAACGTAGCGAATCGTCTCGAACGCGACGGCGAGCGCGAGCCATTCGAGTCGCGCACTTTGCATCACCGTGCCGATGCGCTCGCGATCCTCGCCGAGAAATTGCGGCAGCACGACCAGCACACCCGCCGCGATGAACACCAAATAAACGACGCCGCTCAACAATTGGCGGCGTCGGCGTGATGGTTCTTCGACAGGTGAGGTGATGAGTGTTTCAGATGTACTCATGGTTCCCGACGATGGGCGCTGGACGGCGGTTGTTGCTGCGGTAAGCCCTGCACAGTCTGCGGTCTGCCGTCCTCATGCCAGTTCGACAAACAGTTCTCCATAATCCACCACGCCCCACAATGACGGCGCGAGTCGGCGCAACTCGTAGCGTTCGCCGTTGCCGAGCCCATCCCACAGGAAGCGCAGCGTCGCCTTGTCGCCGTCGTATTGAACGGCGTGCGCGGCTGGGCACAGGTCTTCCTGCCACCAGTCGGTGAGCCGTTCTTGATCGCGATAGTTCGCTTCGACCTGCGCGTACGCTTCGCGCGAGACGAACTTGACGGGCATCGGATAGCCGCTCGTGACCTGCCTTTCGTCTTCATCGCTCACGAGAATCAACACGGGCTCGCGGTCGTAGCGCGGCACGGTGGCGAGACGCAGACACGCGAGGCGGACGGCGCGCGCGTCAGGCGCGTCGGGTTCGACGCGATAGAATGCGCGCAAGAAATCGTCGCAGTCATCGCGCAGCGCGAACGTGACGGCGAGCCGCTTCAACAGTTGCCGCCAGCTGGGCAATTCGGTGAGCGATTTTGCGTTATCCCATTCGTCTCGCAAAAGTTTCTGTGCGCCAACCAAGCCGAGCCGCGCGATGATGTCGTTCGGCTTGAACGAGTACGAGTTGCTGCGCAGCAAATCCACGAACTCGGCGTCGCTTAACTGCTCGTGTTCTTTGCGCTTCTTCTCCTGCTCACGCTTTTGCAAGAACGCTTTGAACATGAATTGATGATAACGTGAAAAAAGCAAACCACAAAGACGCAACGGGCACAAAGAATTTCTGCGTGTGCTTCGCGTCTTCGTGGTTTGCGTTAAGTCAGTGAGTCACCCAGTGTTCAATTGTGTAAGCGATACACCCTCCGACGCCAAATACGTTTCAAAGTTTGCCTTGCGCGCCTGCCACTCGTCGTCAATGATCGAGAACCATGCGGTGTCGCGGTTCTGTCCTTTGACGACCATGTGCTTACGAAAGACGCCCTCGTGCTGGAAGCCCATACGTTGCGCGGTGCGCTTGCTTGGCTCGTTGCGGTTGTCGCATTTCCATTCGACGCGGCGATAGCGCAAGTCATCGAACGCGTGGCGCAAGAACAAGTACGTGACTTCGGTGTTGACTTTGGTGTGATGCACCAGTGGGCTGTACCAGATGTGTCCAAACTCCAGTCGCCCCATGTCGGGTACGATGTTCAGCAATGAGAACATGCCGACCTTGCGCTCCAGCTCGCGGCTGAACACGGTGTAAAACATCGGGTCGTCGCCGTCTTGCACGGCTGCGAGCCAGCGATGCATTTCATCTTTGCTCGTGAAGGGCCCATTCCACAGGTAGCGCCACAGCGACTTGAACTCGTCCGTGCGATGCGATACATCGTATAAGTCATCAAGGTCGGCGTCGGCGTTCGTACGCACAACGCGGACGTAGCGTCCTTCGAGTTCGGCGATGGTTGGCCGCGCCCAGTGACCTGCGAGGTTTTTGTCAGGCATGAATTAAAGATAACCACGGAGACACAAAGGACGCAGAGGTTTCAAATATTCTCTGCGCCCTTTTGTGTCTCTGCGGTGTCAGAAATTTAAATGCGTCGCCCGTATGGACCGGCGCGGAAAATCCACCAGCGCGGCGCGTGCGCTTTGACTTTGCCGTCTTCCGTCGTTGGCGGTTTCGTCGAATCGCTGCCGGGCTCGCCGACGTGGACTTCCAAAACGTGATCGCACTCGCACTCCGGACAGTTCGAGTCGGGCGGCACGACGAACGTCTGCAAGCAGCGCGTACATTTGTAGAGCACTCGTTCACTCATCAGAGCCTCACTCGCCAACATCATACCGCAGTGAACCGTCAACCGTCAACCGTGACGGACGACGGAAGACCGAAGCAAGCTTCTGTCCACCGTCTGCCGTCGCGCGCTAGCGCAGCCCCATCGCGCGCTGCACATCGGCGAGGGTTGGATTGGCGATGCTTGCGCAATAGTCGGCGCTCTGGCGCAAGCGCTCATCCAGCGTGGCGGGGTCGCGCGTCAGGTCGGCATAGCGTGCTTGTAACGGACGCAAGCCTTCGATGACAACCTCGCCGAGTTCCTTTTTGAAATCGCCGTAGCCTTTACCCGCAAAGTGATCTTCGATCTGCTCGCGCGATTGCTCGGAGAACAACGCGTAAATTGTGAGCAGGTTAAAAATGCCCGGCCGATTTTCGTCGAAGACGATCTCGCGCTGTGAGTCAGTCGTCGCGCGCGCGATCTTCTTGCTGATCACGTCGGGCGAGTCGAGCAAATAAACGCAGCCGCTTGCGTCCTCGTCGCTCTTGCCCATCTTGCTCACCGGATCGCTGAGGCTCATGATGCGTGCGCCGACGGGCGGGATGACCGGCTCCGGTAGTGTGAAAACCTCGCCGAAGCGCGCATTGAAACTCTGCGCGATGTCGCGCGTCAACTCGACGTGCTGCTTCTGGTCGTCGCCGACGGGGACAAAGTGCGTGTGATAAAGCAAAATATCGCCCGCCATCAACACCGGATAGTCGAGCAGTCCCGTTGTGACGCTCTGCTGCTTCTGCGCTTTATCTTTATATTGCGTCATGCGCTCCAGCCAACCAAGCGGCGTGACGCAGTTGAGCAGCCACGCCAGCTCGCTGTGCGCGGGCACGTGCGACTGCACGAAGATGTGCGCATGTTGCGGCTCAAGTCCCACTGCGAACAGTATGGCTGCCAACTCGCGCGCGTTCGCACGCAGTTCGCGTGGGTCTTGCGGCACGGTAAGTGCGTGCAAGTCCACGATGCAGAAAAAATTTTCGTACTGCTGCTGCCCTGCAACCCAATGACGCATCGCGCCGAGATAATTGCCGATGTGCGAGTGTCCACTGGGCTTGATGCCGGAGAATACGCGCTGCTTGCTCGGTGCTTCGCTCATCGGTTTGAGTTGGGTCATGCTTGCAGTCGTCATGTGTCGCCTCCAAAACTGATTCACTCACAAACAAAAAACTCCCGTCCGCTTGGGACGAGAGTTCTCGTGGTGCCACCCTGATTCGTAGAGACACGGCGCAGTTCGCTGCGCAACGTCTCTACCTCTGCTCCGCTAACGGTGGAGTGCCGTGTTGGGTACTAGGTTGGATGGATGCTTGGTTTGTTGATGATTACGTACTTACCAACTAACAATCAACCAACTATCCAACTGTTTTCCGTCAGACTGACAGAGCCATTCGCTTCGCGCATCGTCACCGCACTCACACCACCTCAGGCGGTTCTCTGAGACGCGCACTCGAAGTTACTCGTCCTGCTCAACGTCGTTGCAAGCAGAATATCACAACGGATTACGTGCGTCAAATCATATACATTCAGGCAGGCTGCGCGAGCGCGGCTACTGCTTTGATCAGTTCTTTCAACGCTTTGCTCTGCGCGTCTTTGAGCGTGCGCACTTTGACGTGGCGCATGTTCTTGCCAGTGCCTTCGAGCAGGTGATCGGGATCATCGAGATCGGTGCCGCGATTGAAATACACGTTCACGCGGTCGCGCTGCGGACTGATAGCACAGAACTGCGACTTCATGCCGCCGTTGTGGCTGTAGCCGATCGTCTGCCAGCCCGTATAAATTTTCTCGCGCGCGTTCGGCACGGACTTCAAGATGGTCTCGCGCATCTTGAGTGCGAGGTCCCGCACGTCCGCATGGTAGCCATCCAAGAAGCGGGTCACGTCGTTGCTCATCGTCGTCCTCACTGCTGCAGTGTGATCAATCGTCCGTCCACCTCGACGGCGAGCGTGTAATACACCCACACGCCATTCTGTTTGCGCGCATCGGCATACAGCATGGCACTCTTCTTCGGTCCGCCAATCGGAATTTGTAAACTCGCGTTGCCCGAAATGCCTTGCGTCTGAATCGAGCCGAGCACGATCCAGCCGATCTCAATTGGCGTGCCAAGCTCGGTGACCACGCGCGGATCGTCGCGCGCCGCCGCGAGCGCCTGCTGCGTGACATCGGCGTTCTTGAAGATGGTTGTGTCTGCCGCATACATGCCGCCGCACAGAAAGACACCGAAGATCAGCAAGCCGAGCACGATGGTTAGTGCACTCTTCATGCGACCCTTCGCCGTGCAGTCAATCGGACTGAGACTGGTGGTTGAATCGTCTGCAAAAATTGATCGCCCGCAGTGGTAGCGCGGGCGCATGAACAATGGCGTGCGTTCAATCGGACTTGCAGTATCACGCTAACTTATGCTCCGTCTCACGCGTTTCTTGATGCGTCGTGATCGCGCGCACCTCTTCTTTTGCGACTTGATTGATCTGCTCAGTGCGCTGCTCCTCGCCAGCTTCGCGCACACGCCGCACGAGGTGAATCGTCATCGCGTACAGCACGCCTGCGATGGGTATACCGAAGAACGCGCCCCAGATGCCGCCGATCTTAATGCCGAGCAACAACGCGGCGAAGATGAGCAGCGGATGCAAGCCGACGCTGTCCGCGAGAATCTTCGGCATGATCGCGTTCACCACAATTTGCTGAAACACGAACAGCAAGACGAAGACGACGAACGCCGACGTGAGCGAGCCTTGAAAAATGGCAATCAGCACAGGCGGCAAGATGGCGAGCAGCGCACCGATAATCGGGATGAGCATGAGCAATGCGGCCAGAGTCGCGCCAAGCACGACGGCTTTCAGTCCCATGACGATCATCACCGCCGCCGTGCCGCCGCCGACGAGCAGCGCCTGAATCAATTGCCCACGAATGAAACCGCCGAATGTGCGGTTCACACTCGCCGCGAACACGAGCACTTCTTTGCGATAGTGGCGCGGGATCAGCGAAGCCACCTGCTCGCTCAAGGTGTGCCCGCCGAGGTTCATGTAGAGGCTAAGAATGATGACGAGTAGCAGGTTCGATACTGTCGCGGCGACAACGGTCAGCGCGTTGAGCAAATCCTTCACGAAGTTTGCGCCGATGACGTTGATCTGCGGCGCGACGTTGACTTCGTACAGCACGCGCAGGTCAACGTGCAAGCCGAAAGTGGCTAACTGCGCTTCGAGGTCGTCAACCAGTTTTGGAAAACGGTCGGGCAAGGTTGGCAGTTGGTCGCTGAATTGTTTGCCTTGTGTGAGTGCTTCCGGAATCAAGCCGGAAGTGCTGACAATGAGCAGCACGATCATCGTCACATAGACAAGCGCAACTGCCATACCATGCGGGAACAAGTGGCGATGGTCGAGCGGCGGGATGTGCGCGCGTAAGCGGCGATAAATCCACTCAGGATAGAATGGCCGCTTGAGCCATTCGATCACGGGCGCGAGCGTGAATGAGACCAGCCACGCCAGCGCGAACAGCAGGATGATGTCCTGAAAGGTGGTGACCAATCCCCACAGACGTTCGAGGATGATGAACAGCGCGGCGATGCCGACCAGAATGGCGGCAATGCGATAAAGTTGTTGAGTGGACATGATGAGTGGTAAGTAGCGAGTGGCGAATGGCGAGTGGCGATGCAGGTCTGTCACGCGTCAACTGTCACTCGTTATGGTTGCAAGACAATTTTCCCAAACACGTCGCCCTGTGCGAGCATCCGTTGCGCCTCGCGCGCTTCGCTGAGCGGCAGGACGCAATCAATCGGCGCGTGCAGTTTGTGCGCGAATACCAGTTTCATCACGTCGCGGAAATCCTGTTGGCTGCCCATCGTCGAGCCGATGATACTGATGTGCTTAGCGAACATGTAGCGGCTGTCAATCCGCACGTCGTAACCGCTGGTGTTGCCGACGACGAGCATTCGTCCGCCACGCGCGAGTGAGCGAATCGAAGACGTCCACGTTGCTTGCCCGACGTTATCCACGACGATGTCCACCCCGCGCCGATTGCTCTCGATAAACACTTCACGGCTCCAGTCGGGTTTCTCCGCGCGATTGATGACGGCATCGGCGCCGAGTTCGTGCGCCTTGATGGCTTTGGCCGCGTTCGATGCGACGGCATACACTTTCGCGCCGGCCAGTTTCGCGATCTGAATGGACGCGCTGTTCACGCCGCCGCCCGCGCCGACGACGAGCACCGTCTCACCTGCGCGCAGTTTGGCTTTGCGAATGAGCGAGTGCCACGCCGTGACCATGACGAGGTTGGCGGCTGCGGCTTCTTCGAAGGAGATATCATCGGGCATCGGTACGACATTGCGCGCGGGCACGACGAGTTGCTCGGCGTAGGTGCCTGTCGTGCCTTCGCCGAGTAGTGCAACCCGAACACACATTTGGTCGTCGCCGCGCAAGCAGAACTCGCACTTGCCACAACTGACGGTTGGGTTCACCGTCACGCGCTGGCCCACTTGCAAGTCTGTTACCTCGTCGCCGACAGCGGCGATCACGCCCGCCGCATCGGAGCCGGGGACGTGCGGCAGTGGCAGCTTCAATCCCGGCCAACCCTCGCGCACGAAAATGTCAAGACGATTGAGCGCACTGGCTTTCACGTCAATCAGCACATCATGCGAAGCCACATGCGTCGTCGGCAGTTCAGCCGCTTGCAGCACGTCCAGTCCGCCGTGTTGGTAGAAGACGATGGCTTTCATAGTCAATTCCGCCGAAGAAAGGTATATCGCTGTGTCACGACAGTTCAAACAAGTTCCGCAAACGTGATCTGACCTGTACTTGTAGTGGTGGAGGTAGTGAGCCTAGTTCTCGTTGAATAAATGTGGTCGTCGCCGTCATCAGCCGATGAAGTTGAAGTGTAGATGAAACCCGTTAGCCCGTTTGAGTGAAGTCTTGGCTGTTTGCGTCAATAATGATGTCAGACGACAGCAGAGCGTTTGACGTCTGACTTGTAATGAATGCAAGTACAACGTGCTTGTGAAAGCCTAGCGGTTCAGTCAAACATAGAGCTGGGCGAACTTTGCGATCTGATAGGTCGTCAAAAGGAAACGGCACGAGCACGATCTTATACTTCAGCATTGAATGGTCGCCCATCGGCTAATGAATAAATATCGTCAGCCTCATTTTTAAGAATATCAAAAACTGGATTTTGCGCTGCTGCGCGCAACCACTGGGCTTCATCGAATGCGTCATCCTGTGTATAAAGCACAATGACACGCACACGCTTCGGGCCATCGAGAGGCAAAGCCGCGTCCAAACGCAGTTGATGGTTTTCGTCAACGGTTCCAGTCAATTCGATAGCGGATAGCACAGATTCCATAATCACCTCGCATCCTCGACCACTGCCCGATTCCCGCCTTCCTTTTCACTCAGCGGTCTGCCGTCACGATTATAACGCACGGCGACGATCTCTGCCATGATTGCGAGCGCCATCTCTTCGGGTGTGAGCGCGCCGAGGTCGAGACCGATAGGACCGTGAACACGGCGCAGCATTTCTTCGGGCACGCCGTCCTCACGCAATTCCGCAAAATGCTCCTCGCGCGTTTTTTTGCTGCCCATCGCGCCGATGTAGCGTGCATCCGTGCCGACCAGCAACTTGAGCGCGGGCAGATCGAACTTCGGATCGTGCGTGAGCACAGCGACGTACGTTGACGAATCGAAGTGCAAGAGTGAAATTGCTTCTTGGGGCCAGGCGTGAATGACTTGATCGGCGTGCGGAAAACGTGAAGCGTCGGCAAATTTCGCGCGACCATCAATCAGCGTGACGTAGAAGCCGAGCGTCTTGGCGAACAGCGACAGCGGAATCGCCGTGTGCACGCCGCCGAAGATGACGAGCGTCGGCGGCGGCGCAAAGATTTCGATAAAAACTTTCGCATCGCCGAGTTCGATCGTCTGCGACGACTCGCTGCGCATCAATTGCTGCGCATGCGCGATGATGTCGTCTTTGAGCGGCTGATTGATCTCGCCGCGCGCGCTGCCATTGGGCAGTACGAGCAACTTCGTGCCGATGCCTTCTTTGGATTGGATCACCGTCGCGAGGGCGCACAATTGACGGTCGGCGATGTGCTGCTTGAGTTGATCGAAGAGTGTCATTCAGGTAATAGGTTGAGCACAGTCTCAATTCGCGCTTTGAGCTCACCATAACTCACTGCTTCACAAAGTGCTGCAACTCGCTTCAGGGCAACTTTCTTTTGAGTTGTGAAATAAGTATGCACGTCATGAGTACCTAGCACCAAGAAAATCCAAGCGTTTACATTCAGAACATTGGCTGTAGATCTCTCCCTCTCGTTGTGGATGCAAAATACATAACAATCTGCCGAACGCAGTGCTTCGGTTCCATACACATTCGTCTCTGCATCCCATGGAATCTTCTTGGCAATATCAAAGATTATTGCCGACGGAGCCTTCTGCTTCCAACTTTGGACATAACCTGCCTGTTTCACTTCAATCTTTTTTCCTCGATACACAAAATCAACAGCATTCCACTCGACACGCGCTGTCTCTATGAGACCCAAAGCAGTGCCGACTAAAAATTCCGCAAAAAGGGGACGAGTAGTGTTGCTGAAGAGATCAGAGTAAGCCCATGACCAAAAGTCACCCACTGTGAGAGTGTCAACGCCCATGATTGGAGTGTCTGGACTGATCTTCTTAACCGGCATGTCACACCGTTTGAGCAATCGCATCACTTGCGCGTGCCAACCACCCACGCGAACGTGTGGGCGAAGCAGACTTGTTCGCCGACGCGCGAGACTTGCAAACCCGTCGCATCATCCGCGATGGAGGCGATGAAGTCAGCACGGATATACTCTCCCACATTGGCAGGTGTGCGGCTGATGGCGAACCACTCGCCGAGTTCGCGCGGCGTCTGATACGTGTGCGTGCGCAGATCATGCAAGCCGTGCCGCTCGAACAATTGCGCGAGTTCACTGAGCGGCAAACAGCGAACGTGTGCCGGGTCGCGCTCGCGTTCGAGCCGATTGTGCAGCGCGGCTTTGCTCGCCTCTTCCGACGTGATGATGTCGAGCAGCGAGACCGTGCCGCCGCGCCGCGTCACGCGCACCATCTCACCCAGCACCACACTAGGATCGCTGAAATGATGAAACGCCGAGCCGCACGTCACACAGTCGAAACTTTCGTCAGCAAAGTGCAGGGCGTCTGCATCGCCCACCTCAAAGTGTACGTTTGTCAACCCGCGCGCGACGCGATTGGTTTCGGCGCGCGCCAGCATCGCCTCAGTCAAATCCATGCCCACCACTTCGGCGGCGCGCTCGGCGAACAGCAGCGCGAGGAAGCCCGGCCCTGTCGCGATGTCGAGCACGCGATCCGCTGCGCGCGGCGCGACAAACTCCATGAACTGTCGACGTGCACCATCGGCGGCGATGATCGCGCTGTTGGCATACGACTCGGCTTGGGTAGTGAACGCCTCGCGCGTGAGGTCTTTGTATTGGGTCATGCTTCTCGTGTAAAGACCGGTCAGGTCTAGAGGATCACCAATCCAGCCGCTCGACGAACACATCAATCATGCCGCCGCACGCCAGACCGACATCCATCGCGAACTCGTCGGCGATGCCGTAGTGCAGCAGTTTGGGTTTGCCGCTCTTGATGACGCGCATCGCTTCCTCAAACACCGCGCCTTCGACGCAGCCGCCGCTGACCGAGCCGACCATCTTTCCCGATTCACTCACCGCTAACTTGGCGCCGACCGCGCGTGGCGACGAGCCTTCAACATTCACTACCGTTGCGATAGCGATACGCTCGCCGTTGTCTTTCCACTCGTCAAGTGTCGGAAGAATATCTTGCACACACCACCTCTTTTTCAATACGACGTATTTTAACCCGTCGCTCATCAGTTGTCACATGCCGCCGCGCCAAATTTCTCGAAAATGCTTGCGTGTGTTTTGAAAATGTGTGATAATGCGGGTGCGTGAAAAAATTCACGTTGCGCCGTCAGCGCAGTATGAACGGGAGGAGAGATGTCGTTTCGCGGCCCATCGGTGATATCTCGGCTTGCCTTTTTCTTTTTCTTCTTCGCTTTAACCGCTTGCAGTTATTCGCCACAAACTACGCTCGATCCCAAGTCTGCCACCGCGACGGCGGAATACGATCTGCTCGTACCGATCTTCTGGGCTGCCGTCGTCGTGTTCGTGATTGTGGAGGCGCTGCTTGTTTATTCCGTGCTGCGTTTTCGCGCGCGCGGCGATTCGGACGCCATCCCCGTGCAGTTTCATGGCAACACACCGCTCGAAATCGGCTGGACGATTGCGCCGGCGATTGTGCTCGGCGTCATCTTCTTGATGACGGCGCAAACAATGACGGTCGTGCATTCGCCGCCGCCCGCCGCCGCAGGCAACAGCATCAACGTGCGCGCGATTGGACATCAGTGGTGGTGGGAGTTCCAATATCCCGATTTGAAAACGGCGGAAGCCAAACCGATCACGACGGCGAGCGACTTGCACATTCCTGCGGGGCAAGTCATTAACTACACGCTCGAATCCATTGACGTGATTCATTCATTCTGGGTGCCGCAACTGGGCGGCAAGACCGACTTGATTCCGGGCCACACCAATCACGGTTTCTTCAACGCGCCGCAAGTGGGCCAATACTTTGGGCAGTGCGCGGAGTTCTGCGGCGAGCAGCACGCGCAGATGCGCTTCCGTGTTTACGCGGACAACGCGAGCGACTTCGATGCATGGGTGAAAGGGCAGCAGACGATTCCAACAGCGCCAGCCGCCGGGCTCGCGCAGCAGGGCGCGACGTTATTCGCGGCAAGCGCGTGCATCGGCTGTCATGCGATTGCGGGCACGAAAGCCATAGGCAACGTCGGACCCAACCTGACGCACTTCGGCAGCCGCACGACGATTGCCTCAGGTGTGTTGGACAATACGCCAGAGAATTTAAGCAAGTGGCTGCATAACCCCGAAGCGATCAAATCTGGCAATGACATGAGCGTGGCGATGCGCACGGTCATCGCGCAGTGGGGCGGCGACGCGGACAAGAATATTGAGATGTTGGTGGCGTATCTCGAAAGCCTGAAATAGCGGATGGCTGATGGCAGCTAGCAGACTGCGTATCGCATATCACTGGAACATGATGCGTGGTGCGTGTTCCGTCTCGACGGACTCAAACGGAACATGTACAACGCCATCGGCCATCTGCCATCCGCTAATCTCTTACGGAGCAATCACTTATGACCGCACCTGCTGTGCCGATGACACAACAGCGCGAGCGTGAAGGCCTCATGGATTGGATGATGACGGTTGACCACAAGAAGATCGGCATCCTCTATCTCGTCAGCGCGTTCGCGTTCTTCATCGTCGGCGGCATCGAGGCGCTGTTGATGCGCACGCAACTAGGCACGCCGAACAACACGTTCCTCAGCGGCGAGGTTTACAATCAAATCTTCACGATGCACGGCACGACGATGATCTTCCTCGCCATCATGCCGCTCAGCGTCGGCTTCGGCAACTACATCGTGCCGATTATGATCGGCGCGCGCGACATGGCTTTCCCCCGACTGAACGCGCTGTCGTACTGGCTGTTCCTGTTCGGCGGCATCTTCATGTATCTGTCGTTCGTCACGGGCGGTGCGCCAAACGCCGGTTGGTTCTCGTATGCGCCGCTGACCGAGACGCAGTTCTCGCCCACGCACGGCATGGACTACTGGGTGCTCGGCTTGCAGATGCTCGGCATCTCGTCGCTGGCTGGCTCGATCAACTTCATCGTGACGATTCTCAACCTGCGCGCGCCGGGCATGAACTTCAATCGCTTGCCGTTGTTCGTGTGGATGACACTCGTCACCTCGTTTCTGCTCATCTTCGCGTTCCCGTCGGTCACGGTCGCCATCACGCTGTTGTTCTTTGATCGCCAACTCGGCACGAACTTCTACCTCGCGCGGCAAGGCGGCGACCCACTGCTATGGCAGCACCTGTTCTGGTTCTTCGGTCATCCCGAAGTGTACATCATGATTCTGCCGGCGATGGGCATCGTGTCCGAAGTGCTGCCCACATTTTCGCGTAAGCCGATCTTCGGTTACACGTTCGTCGCGTACTCTGGCGTAGCGATTGGCTTCCTCGGCTTCACCGTGTGGGCGCACCACATGTTCGCGGTCGGTATGCCGCCAGCCGTCAACGCCGCGTTCTCGCTCTCCTCGATGCTGATCGGCGTGCCAACGGGCGTGAAGATTTTCAATTGGATCGGCACCATTTGGGGCGGCAACATCCGCCTGTCAACCGCGATGCTGTTCGCGCTCGGCTTCATCGCCATGTTCATCATCGGCGGCATCAGCGGCATCTTCCTCGCGTCGCCGCCCGTGGATTATCAAATCACCGACACGTACTTCGTCGTCGCGCACCTGCACTATGTGTTGTTCGGCGGCAGTATCCTCGGACTGTTCGCAGGCGCGTACTACTGGTTCCCGAAGATGACGGGCCGCTTCCTGAACGAGTCGCTCGGCAAGATTAATTTCTGGCTCGTGCTCATCGGCTTCAATCTGACATTCCTGCCGATGCATTGGCTCGGCGCCGAGGGCATGCCGCGCCGCATCTATACGTATCATGCGGGTTTCGGCTGGGACTTCTTGAATCTCATTCAGACCATCGGCGCGTTCACGATTGCGCTCGGTGTGCTCGTGTTCGTGTACAACTTGGCGATCAGTCTGCGCGCGGGCAAGCCGGCGTCGAGTGACCCCTGGGATGGCGCGACGCTCGAATGGCAAACCTCGTCGCCGCCGCCCGCATACAACTTCGCCGTGCTGCCAACGGTAAACAGCCGCCGCCCATTCTGGGACGCAAAGCACGGCGGTCACGAGCAAGACTCGATGCCGAAAGTGCCGGCCGGTATGCCGCACGACGAAATACTCGTGCATGGGCAAGAACACGCCTTTCACATGCCGTCGCCTTCCATCTATCCACTCGTCCTCGCGTTCGGCATCTTCGTCGCGATGTTCGGCTTCCTATACATGCATGACCTTCCGCCGCTCGGACCGTTGCCGATCAATCCGCTCGTGATCTTGCTCGGCGTGGTCATCTTGTTCTACGCCGTGTTCAACTGGCAAAACGAAGTGAGCGCGGGCAAATAAACGGCAGACGGCGGACGGCGGTCTGCCGTCTGCCGTCCATCGTCGTAGCAATCCATATTTCGCGACACGGAGCATTCATGGAGCATTCGGTTTCGCATTCCGCTCACGAGCACGAGATGGGCAGTCTCGGCGTTGATACCAAGAAACTCGGCATGTGGACGTTTCTCGGCTCTGAGGTGATGCTGTTCACCGCGCTGATCGCAACGTACCTCGTCTTTCGCGGCAAGAGCGTCGCGGGTCCGACGCCGCAAGAAGCGTTTGCCGACGTGACCATCGTGGCGTTCAATACGCTCGTGTTGCTGTGCAGCAGTTTGACGATGGTGCTCGCGCACGAGGGCGTCGAGCGCGGCGACCGCAAGCGCTTTTTCGCGTTCATCTTGGCAACGGCTGCGCTCGGCGCGCTGTTCCTCTCGGTGCAGGTCTATGAGTACACTAAACTGATTAATGTCGAAGGCATGGGGCTGGGCGTGAACTTGTTCAGCGCATCGTTCTTTACACTGACCGGCTTTCACGGCGCACACGTCAGCATCGGCGTGCTCCTGCTGCTCATCACCGCGCTGCGCGGCTGGCGGCAAGGCTTTACCAAAGAGTTCCCACTCGGCGTCGAGATGATCGGACTGTACTGGCACTTCGTTGACCTCGTGTGGGTCGTGATCTTTACGCTGGTGTATTTGCTGCGCTAAGAGCAACACAAACTTTTTCACGGAGTCACGTTGATGGAAAATCACACACAGGCGCATACGAGTCGCGCACGCACGTACGTCATTACCTTCTTCACGCTCGGCGTGCTGACCATGGTCGAGTTCGGCGCGGCGACGCTGACGGGCATCATCAAACTGCCCGCGCTGGTGCTGCTGGCGACGACCAAAGCCATACTCGTGGCGGGCATCTACATGCACCTGCGCTATGACAGCAAGGTGTTCACGACGTTGGTGTTGATGGGACTGTTCTGCGCGCTGCTTTTGGTCAGCATCTTCACGGTGGTGCTCAACATCAATTGGAACACGGAGATCATCGCGCCGCATGGTTGAGCGTCATCGCATAGCAAACGCCGAACCCGTTTGTGTGATCGTCTCACAAACGGGTTTATAATTTCTAGGGTTGGTTGGTGTGTTGGTGTGTTGGTTGGGTAAACCACCAAAACCCCAAACAACGAACGAACCAACA